>CALVEM010000026.1 GCA_944326605.1 Candidatus Gastranaerophilales bacterium | reverse complement strand
CTTTCAAAGGTTCATGTTTATTCAATGAAAGGTGAATTTTTATGCGTGGCTCACAGGGTACAAAAAGTGCATCCGATCCAAAAAAGTCTTTGTTTGAGAGGCAGAGCCTTAAAACTGTTCATCGAAAATTGGAATAAAAATAATCCTGATAACCAAACGTCTTATTCTTCCTTAATTAGAATGAGAAATAGATACTTTGCTTGTGGAATAAATGGTTTACTATCAAGATATGGAAACAATTCAGGCAGATCAATAATAAAAGATTGCTATTTTGATTACTTCAAAAATTTGTATTTGATGGAGGGTGCTCCCTCTTTACAAACCTGTTGGGATTTGACACTTGGCTATGCAATGAGAGAAAACGGAGTTGAAAGAGTCAATTTCCCAAGTTGTTCAACCTTTAAACGCAGGTTAAGACGTGAAGTACCAAAACAAAGTATTTATTTAGCGAGATATGGGGAATCCGCTTGGAATAGGAAATACGGCAATTACATTGATAGAGATTATTCTTCAGTAATATGCGGTGAGGTGTGGGTTTCAGACCACGCTCAAATTGACGTTGCCTGCCTTACTCAAGACGGCAACGTTGTATTTCCTTGGGTTACAGCTTGGAGAGATTATAAATCAGGGAAATGGCTCGGTTGGATATTGCAATCAGGAAATCCAAATTCGGATCATATTTTTCAATCATTTTATTATGCGGTCAATGAATTTGGCTTACCTAAAGATGTCATCATAGATAACGGCAAGGACTATCGTTCGAAAGACTTTGCCGGCGGACGTCAATTTAAAGTTGAAACCAATCAACGCAAAACAAGGTCTATGCTTGGAGAATTGAATGTCAATGTACACTTCGCTCTTCCATATAATGCTCAGACAAAACCGATTGAGAGAGATTTTTTAAAAATCAAAGAATTACTTTCAAAACATTGTATTGGCTACAGGGGAGGTAATGTTGTTGAACGTCCGGAAAAACTTGCAAAAGAGATTAAAGCAGGAAAAATTATTCCGTTTGAGGTTTTTAAAGAAGTCTTTGATGATTTTGTAATTAATGTTTTAAATAAACGTCCATCTCGTGGTAAAAACCACGAGGGCTTATCTCCTGATCAACTCTTTAATCAGGAATGTGCTGAAGTTATAAAAGTAGAATCCGATGCTTTGAAATTATTCTGCACAAGGACTTCTAAAAATTACACTATAAGACGAAATGGAATTAAAGATAATGAACTGGGTATTACCTATTGGGCAGATTGGATGATTTCAAAAACAGGTCTGAAAGTTTACCTACGCAGAGATATTCAAAATTTCAAGGTTGCGTGGGTATTCAGAGCCGACAATAATGCCTTTATTGGTAAGGTTACGGCGGTTAAAGCCGTTGCGGCACTTCACGCAGACGAAATTTCAAAAGAAGCCTTTAAAGATGCAATGGCTATCAAAAAACGCAGTTTGAAGATTGCAAAATCATATATTAAACAAACTCGTGAGATTAGCCTTGAAGAAAAATGTGCAAATTATAAAGCCGCATACGCAAGCGTTGAAAAGGAAATTAAACCAAAAGTTTCACGAATTGCAAACACAAATATGGACAAAGTTATCCGTAAAAGCAAAGAGATGGACGCTTTTGGTCGGCAGGATTTGTCGATGCTTTTAGATGAAAACAAACCGCAGGAAAAACCGCTTTATCTATATGAAACCGACAAAATCCTTGAACAAGAATTAAAAGGAGTCGCCAATGGATATTAGAGCCGAATTAAAAGATTTGATGGAATATAAAAATTACAGTATAGCATACGTTTCAACCGCTACAGGGATTGCTAAATCTACAATCAGTATGTGGATGAACGGTAATTACAACGGCAAAAACGATAAAATTACCGATGCTATAAATAATTTTATCCAACGTGAATACGAACGTTCCGGCAACAGCGATTTGCCTTTTGTAGATATTTCAACGGTAAAATACATCACTGAAATCGGCAGACTGTGCCATACACAGGGTAAAATCGGAGTTTGTGTGGGTAAAGCCGGGCTTGGTAAAACCGTTGCCGTAAAAAGATATACCAAAGAATTTATGGATTCAATCCTTATTGAAAGCGATTCAGGTTACACCGCAAAATCTCTTCTCAAGGAAATTCACAGACGTTTAGGACTTTCCGGCAAGGGTTCGGTTTATGACTTGATGGATGAAGTTGTAAGAAAATTAAACCAATCAGGCAGACTCTTAATTATTGATGAGGCTGAAAATCTTCCATATAGAGCCTTAGAAATTACTCGCAGAATTCACGACAAAACAGGTGTTGGTATTCTTTTAGTGGGCAGAGGAATTCTGCTTGAAAACCTGAAAGGTTACAACAATCAGTATGACCAACTTTATTCAAGAGTCAAATTTACAAAAATTATAGACAAAATTTTAATTCAAGACGTCATAAAAATTCTTGAGTCTATCGGACAGAATACAAAACTGGCTGAAACATATCTTCAGTATTCGGATGGAAACACAAGAAGATTAGAACACTTAATTTCCCACAGTATCAGCATTGCCAAATTCAACGGTAAGGCTGAGGTCGATGATGCTGTGATTAAACAAACTTCCAAATTATTAATGGCATAGGGGGTATTAAATGAACGGTAAGAAATTCCAACCCGACACTTCATTATGGTTACACATATTTTTAATAGCTCTAGCCATTTTTATTTTGGGAGTTCAAATCGGAATCAAGCACGGACGTGAGTTACAGCTTGAGGATATGAGGATAAAGTATGGCTACGACTTTTCAGATTAGAAAAATTCATGCATTAAAAAATGTTATAGGTATGGATGACGATTTATATCGTGACATGCTTATGTCTTTTGACGTTACATCATCAAAGGATTTGACATTTACTGAAGCTGCAATTTTTGTAGATATTCTTGAAGATAAAGCCGTTGCTATAAACAAATGGATTAAGCAGCCGAAAAAATATGCGGATTTAAATCGCACAGAAAATATGGCATCTGATGCACAACTCAGAATGATTGAGGGATTGTGGAGAGATGTCTGCTATTTCAATGATGATAAATTTGCGAAAAAATCCCTGAGAAAGTTTTTAAAATCAAAGTTTAAGGTCGATGACATTATGTTTTTGACCAGAGCCAAAGCCTGTAAAGTTATTCAGGCAATAACGGCAATAAAAAAGAAATTAAAAGAAAAAAGTGCGGCCACACTTGAGTAGTAGAAGAGAAAGTAAAGGAGAAAAAATGATGCTAACAGCAGAAAAAACAACCGATTCAATGGGTTCAATGATGAAAAACCAATTTTTTGGAGAAGTCTCTCACAGTTCTGATGATCCTAAAGAATGTGCAATGATGGGATTAATCAGAAATCAAAAAATTGACCTTGAAGAGCGTTTGAACGATGCAAAATTGAAGTTTGCCGATGCAAATCTGGTTAAAGATAACTGGAGTTGTGCCAAAGAACGTGAAATTGATTGCAAGGTTCTTGAAGGACAAATCTTCATCTTGGAATTGATTACCTGGTTTATATTAAAATAAAAAAATCAATTTTTAAAAAATTACATATAACAAAAATTATTC
>CALVEM010000025.1 GCA_944326605.1 Candidatus Gastranaerophilales bacterium | reverse complement strand
GATAATTTGCCTTATGAGAAGGTGGGTAAGAATGAGCCAGTATGCATAGCAGACGAAGTCACTTTCGATATCCCAGACAGCTGGGAATGGGTAAGGTTGGGTAATGTTTGTAACATAGCGAGAGGAGGTTCGCCAAGACCTATCCAAGATTATCTTACAAAAGATGATGATGGCATAAATTGGATAAAAATTGGAGACTCTGATATTGGCGGGAAATATATAAGCAAGACAAAAGAAAAAATTAAAAAAGAGGGTATTACCAAAAGTAGAATGGTTCATAAAGGAGATTTTTTATTAACAAATTCTATGAGTTTTGGTCGCCCATATATTTTAAATACTGATGGATGTATTCATGACGGTTGGTTAGTTTTAAGTGATTACCAAAAAGCATATAATATAGATTTTTTATATTTCATGTTATCTTCAAGATTTGCTTTTTGCCAATTTTGTAGTGTTGTAAGTGGCGCTGTAGTTAAAAATTTAAATAGTGATAAAGTCGCAAATGCAATTTTTCCCCTTCCACCACTTATTGAACAACAGAGAATTGTAGAAAAATTAAAAAAATTAGAACCATATATCAATGATTATGATAAAGCCTATGAAAAAATTGAAAAACTAAATACGGATTTTCCGGATTTATTAAAGAAATCAATATTGCAAGAAGCTGTACAAGGAAAACTTGTTCCACAAGATCCGACAGATGAACCTGCAAGTATTCTCATCGAAAAAATAAGACAGGAAAAAGAACAATTAATAAAAGATAAAAAAATCAAAAAAGATAAGAATGAGTCGTACATATTTAGAAGGGATAATTCTCATTATGAGAAGATCGGTACAGAAGAACGTTGTATAGATGATGAAATTCCATTTGAGATTCCTGATTCTTGGGAATGGTGTACACTAGCATCTGTTACGGAACAAATACATTACGGCTATACTGCTTCTGCTGCACCAGTAGGTGATGCCAAATTGGCACGAATAACAGATATTCAAGATAATAAAATTATGTGGGAAACTGTTCCATATTGTTCAATATCTAAAGAAAATTTACCCAAATATAAACTAAAAAACAGAGACATTTTAATTGCAAGAACTGGTGGAACTATCGGTAAAACGTATATTGTCCGTAATTTGAATGAAAATGCGGTTTTTGCTTCTTATCTTATTCGTGCTATACCCTTACAATTGGTTAATGAAGAGTACTTGAAATTATTTATGGAGTCTCCATTATATTGGGAACAATTAAAAGCATATTCAATGGGGACCGGACAGCCAAATGTAAACGGGCAATCGTTAAGTAAATTAAGATTACCTCTACCTCCATTAAATGAGCAACAAAGAATTGTAGAATATTACAAAAATATATTACCCAAAATAAAAGATTTGAAATAAACTCCTGCATAAAGCAGGAGTTTTAAATTACCAATCAACTATGCTATCAACAATAGTTCGTTGTTCGGTGCTTGTTTTTCTTAAATAGATTCTTGTAGTTTCAATGCTTTCGTGCCCCATTAAATCTGCAAGAAAAGCAATATCGTTACATCGTTCCAAAAAACTTTTTGCAAATCTATGCCGAAACGAATGCGGATAAATTACAGCCGGATTTATACCATATTTTACAGCAAGCTTTTTAAGTTGTCCTGATATTCCGCGAGTAGTTATTCTTTCCCCGTATTTATTTAAGAATATAAAACCACTATTTTGTTTTTTACTTTCAAACCAAGCAAGTGCTTCTTCCTGCAATTTTTTAGGAATATAAATTCTTCTTAATTTACCTCCTTTTGAATACAAATCAAGATGTCCTATTTTAACGTGCTCTACTTTAATTTGTATAAGTTCACTTACTCTAGCTCCTGTAGCTGCTAGAAAGCGAATAACAAAATACCAAAAGAGTTCATTATCTTGCTTTAATGAACTCTTAAAATAAGCATAATCTGCTTCACTTATTACATTTTCTAAAAATGCTTTTTGTTGAACCCTTACGAATGGAATTTTCCAGCTTGATTTACCTATAAATTCAAGATAAAAATTGATCGCTCTTAATCTTAAGTTCACAGTTTTTGGCTTGAAATTTTCTATTAACCAAACCTTATAAGTCCTAAGGTTTTTCTTGGATACAGCATCATATTGGTTTTTAAACTGCTTAACCGCAAATAAATAAGATGCGTTTGTGTTTTCAGATAAATTAGTACTCTGAAGATACTTTTCAAAATCTTTAATAGTCATGGCAAAAGCCTCCTTTCACCACGATTATAAAAAATAGATTTAAAGCTTTGAAATTTGCGGAAGTAGTTGATTAACTTTATCTACAATTCTTTGCTGTTCGTTTAATGGAGGCAGAGGTATTAGTAAATTCTTTGTTTTATCAACTCCAAGCTCTGTCTGTTTGGTAGTTTTTGCACCTTTTGAACGATTAATTTGAGCTTGACCTTCAATACCATTAATAAAAATCTCTATGTATTTGTTCAGACATTTATATGGTCTAATCAATAATACATGAGAGTCGTAAGGCATATTTATAGTATCAGATGTTACTGCACTGCTTCTGCCAATAGTACCTTCTCCTGTTGAATTTATTAAAATATCTTTTTGCGTTGTTAAACATTCCTTAGAAATAGATTCAAACCATTGTTTATCAACAGTTTTACAAAATGATGTATCAATATTACCCCATCTTACACATTTTTGATTTAAAATTCTAAAATCGGTATTGTCTGCATATTTTGGACCTTTCCCTCTTAATATTTCTGTTATTGTTCCTAATCTAGTCCATTCCCAAGAATCAGGGATATCGAATGGGATTTCATCATCTATGCAACGTTCTTCTGTACCGATCTTCTCATAATGAGAATTATCCCTTCTAAATATGTACGACTCATTCTTATCTTTTTTGATTTTTTTATCTTTTATTAATTGTTCTTTTTCCTGTCTTATTTTTTCGATGAGAATACTTGCAGGTTCATCTGTCGGATCTTGTGGAACCAGTTTCCCTTGCACAGCTTCTTGCAATATTGATTTTTTTAATAAGTCAGGAAAATCCGTATTTAATTTTTCTATTTTTTCATAGGCTTTATCATAATCATTGATATATGGTTCAAGTTCTTTTAGTTTTTCCACTATCCGTTGTTGCTCCGATAGAGGAGGAAGTGGAATTAACCATTCAATAGTTTTTGTAAGATTAAGAAAAGTTTGGTTTGTTGTTCCATTGGCAGATTTTTCTATCTCTTGTCGCTTTAATTTTAAAAATGCAAATAAATATTCAGAAATTATTGGATTAATATTTCTAAATACAAATAAGTGACCATCTGTTAAAATTTTTTCACCAACAGGAATTTTAAAAATTCCTGACCGACCAAGCGTTCCATTCCCCAATGTATTTAGAAGAACATCATAATCTTTCAAATAATATACTTCTGGCATATCAACAACAAAATCATTAGTAGCATATTTTACATAATTAAAATCAATACCATAATCTTGGTTTGCTTGTTGTCCAATGATTTTATGTTCTGTTGGGATTTTGGAATATTTTGGAGATTTACCTGAAAAAATATAGCAAGATAGATTTTTCAATCTTACCCATTCCCAACTATCGGGGATATCGAAAGGGACTTCCTCTGCTATGCATATCGGCTCATTTTTACCCACCTTCTCATAAGGCAAATTATCGGAACCTCTAAAAATGTATGACGGATTTTTATCCGGTTTAATTTTCTT
>CALVEM010000024.1 GCA_944326605.1 Candidatus Gastranaerophilales bacterium | reverse complement strand
GTCTACCCGTTCTATATCACCTTGAGCGGTCAGGTAGTTCCTGCATTCCACTCATCAGATGGCGATAACTTCGGCGGTAATAGTGACGAATATTTGCAAACAAGTATTCAGTACGAAAAAATCAATGCGAACGGACGCCGGAGCATAACCTGGCTGGATAAGAGCGTGTCCTTCAAAGAAGGCGCTTGCGGCTCAGGCTATATAAACAGCAGTACACCTTATTGCTCTGGAGTTTCAGAACATGCGGAATGTTCATCAAACGTATCGGGCAGCAAATGTACGTTGAAAACAGTAAAACCGGTCAAATTCTTCTAATAATATGCTAAGTGATAAACTCGAAAATATAACTAAATACAATATAGTTTCAGCAAAGGTTTCAGACTTTTTAAAAAGTCTGAAACCTGATGTTGCTATCGGTCATTATGAAATAGATAATACCGCTTATGCTAATATTGATGTTTATCAAACAAGAGACATAGACTTATGTAAATTTGAAGCTCATAAAAAATATATAGATATTCAAATGCTTTTGTCTGGAGAAGAAAGACTAGATTATACGCATGTCGATGGGCTTATTGTAAGTAAAGAATATGACCCTGAACGTGATGTAATGTTTTTTAAAAATTCAGAGGAGCCCTTTGACACAGTGTCATTAACACCTTTTAAATTTGCAGTTTTATATCCTTATGAAGCACACAGACCTCAAATGAATATTTCCGGAATATCTAAAAAGGTTAAAAAGGTTGTAGTAAAGATTAAGGTTTAATACAGGCAGTGAAATAAAATAATCAGACCTCACCCCTTCCGCTCTCCTTGGCACACTTGTGCGATTCTTCGGCTGTGCCCTCTGAATCTCATTCTTCTGACCTCTTCCTGCCCTCTCCTTTCTTGAATTTTGCCCTCTGTCAGCTTTATATTAATAATATGGAAATTAGCACAACACCGGAGTCTTGAAATGTACTTCTTCAACAAGCTCAATTATTTTATTTATAAATTCCCTGTATGCAGCTCTGTCCGCTTCTCCCGATAGGATAATGTCAGCTTTTGCAGCGGTTGGATGAATGTGAGTTTTTGCTTTGCTTGAAGCATTTTCGTATACTTCATCAGCAGAATCGCCCAATCCTCTTTCTGCTGCGCGTTTATAAAATCTGTCTTTTTGTGTACTAACTGATACATCAACGTAAATTTTAATATCAAATGCGTCAACGACTTTGTCTGTAAGAGTAAATAAACCTTCCGAAATGATAATTTTAGAAGGAACAGCCAGTTTTACATTATTCCGCCTTATTGCGGTTCCTGACATATCATACTCCGGAAGATAGACTGTATTGCCGAAAAGCAATGATTTAATATGTTTTTTCATTAATTCCAGCTCAAGAGCTTCCGGTACATCAAGATCATAATGTTTTGCAAATTCTGCAAAACTCCCTGCCTGTTTTACCATATCAGAGCGGTCATAATAGTAATCATCCGTATTAATTCGTGTTATTACATTATTGATTTTGTATTCTTGCGCAAATGTTTGAATGGTATTAATTATATCCAGAGCTATTGTTGATTTCCCGCTTGCAGTTTCTCCGGCAATGCCGACAGCACACGATCTTGTAATATTATTTGATAAAAATAAAGCCATTTTATGGACAATTCCGGGTTTTACATTTACGAATATTGAGTTTTCAGAATTAATTTCATCACTAAATATTTTATTTAGTCTTAATTCTATATATTCTAAAAGAGAGTTGTTAACAGAATGTTTAAATGTATTCGGGTTAATTTTGCTATATGATTTTGTAATAGTATTTTGCAATTGATAAATCCTTATTTATTAATCATAAAAAATGAACATAAAAATTTTTGCCAACTATTTTTATTAATGTTACCAGAAATAAAATAAAAAAGTATAAAGTATGTATAAATGTTAAATATGTTTTTTTGCATTCTAACAATAAATAATGTATAATAATTTTGTAAATAAGGAGTGAGCTATGAAAAGGTATTGGAAACCTATTATAATATCGTTATCTGTTATTTTTGCTGCAGGGGTTGTATGGGGCGGTTATATTTATAAAATTCAGCAGGATAATATTGAAAAAACTAATATATGTCAGGATGATGAGTTAGTGTTCAAATTAATAGAACAAAATATTAATCCTTTCAGCAAGTTTAAATTTATAAAGAAAAGAAATGCCGATTGTAATGTACTTTTAATTAACAATAAAGAAGAAGCTATTAAATCTCAGGATGATCAATATTGTTCGGTCCTTGATTCTTCTACAACTTCTATAATTCTATTGGTTAATACTTATGTGCATGAAATGTATGACAGAGAAAATGCTTCTAAAGAATTCAAAATTACAACACCTTTGATGACGCCTTATAATTACTGCCCTCAATATATTGACCACATGATAACTTTAATTCAGTTAAAAAAGCGTTTGGGATTATGATTTTATTAAGCCAAAGCGGATTTTCATCCGATAATTCTTTTTGTCTTTAATAAGCGCGTCTTGTATCTGCTGCCATTTTTCATCCTCTGCTTTTGTTGTTTTGTATCTGACCCAGCATGGATCTATATTTAATATCTCTCCTTTAAAATCTTTTTCATCTATAAATTTGAATACTGTATTTTTATCATAAATGTATGTGAAATATGCGTTTTCTAACCCGATTTTGTCAAATTCAGAGAGTTTAATGTCTTTAGAATTATTGTCTTTTATTACGTAAACAATATTAGGGTTCTGAGGGTCTTTATAAAGCTTAATTATTCTTACTCCGCCAGATCTTAAGATATCTGCGAGATATTTACTGTATTCTATAAAATGTTCTTTATTTTTTAAGTGTACGGACATTAATTTATCAATATAAACCTCATTTGTTTCTGTATTTGCCTTTATATAATCCATTAATTTATCTAAATCATTTCTATTGTTATTAAGTGCCTGCTGGTATTTATAGAGAGGAATAAGTTCTTCATGTGGAATATTTTCTGTTTTTTCCATTTCCGTAAGAATTGAACCCATTTCATCAATTAGTTCTTGAAGTTTTCCGTTGTTAAAAATCGTTTCTCTGAGGATCTTTGATCTGGTTATGCTCAAAAGATTTTCACATCCTATATAGTAATCATTAATCAGTGCCATTTTGTTATCAGAAAGAACAGCGGATATGTCTTTGCGGATTTCTTTTAACTTATCTTCAGGAATAAGTGGAGCGAGTATGTCACTACATTGCGAAATACGTTTTACAACTTTTAGCGGACTTACTTCTCCGATTCCGTTAATAAAGTGTATATCTTTGTAGTGTCTTAGATAGTCACCGAGGCGCATGCTCAAATAGTGTTTGTTATCCTCGGGCACAATATTTTGTACAAAATCAAATGATGAAATGTCTGTATATACATGTGGTACAAATTGTCTGAAATTTGTTTGGAATCTTTTACCGTTGAATGTTTCTTCTATTATTTCAACAGATCTGGTTATTCCGGTTTCTTCATCAGTAATATCTGCATAGTATGATGTACATAGTGTAAGCTCTCTAAGCATTTTTCGGTAATCTTTAGCGTATGAAATTTCATCAGTGAAGAGTTTAATATAATTATAATCCATTAATAATATTTCGTTAGGCGGGATTTTAAATTGTTTCCCTTCTACAGTCACTGAATAAGTTTTTCCTGCAGCTGTATTTTCAACTCCTTTAGATAATATATCAATAATTGTGTTGTTATCTTTTCTAAAACCTAAAACTGTATACTTTTTTGTTTGTTTAAAAAAGTTATCAGATTCATCAAGTTCGTTAAGAAGGTTAAGGTGGTAATTTTGGATAGTTCTTAGAATCATATAGGCAATTTGTTTAGAATTTTGACCGTTGTATTTAAATTCTCCGAGATATATTCCTACACCGTAATCAAGGTCACTTGAAGTTTTATTATTTTTTATAGTACCTGATCCGTAAGCGTCTGTGTATATGACTTTAGTTTTAATTCCGAAAATGTTATCGTTTGTAATTTCAGAAGCTTTGAAAGCTATGTTATTTATTTTTTTTGAGACTTTTGCAAGGTAAGGATAAGGTGCAGTGTCGTTGTTCGGGTCTATATACAGCATAACGTAATAGTTGTCTTTAATATAAATGAAAGAGAAGCTTAATAATGCCAAAATTGCTACAATTGTTACAGTTATTCCTATAATTTTTTTCATTTAATACCCCTTAAATCCCTTATGCTATAACTTTATTTAATTTTGAAAAAATACCGAAGGCCTCTCTGCCGAAAAGGAACTGACTAAATGTCAGTTCTGTTGAGAGGGAAGAACCGAGCGATTGCGGAGCAATCATGCCGGAAGAGGCCTCGAAATTTTTCTTAAGTTGTCAATAAAAAATGCCGAAGGCCGGACTCGAACCGGCACGTGGTTGCCCACACAAGATTTTGAGTCTAGCACGTCTACCAATTTCATCACTTCGGCATAAATTAAATTGTTACTTATTTATAATATCAGAAACATTTCAAAATTCAAATAAAATTTTAAAAATATTTTTTATAACTATTTTAATGTCCTAACGGAGAATTATTGAAGGTTTTAATTTTCATTAAAATATTTTTACCAAATGTAAGACGGGGATTTTCATGAAGCGATATTTTATTTTTATATTTATTTTTTTTCTAATAAATTTGTCAGCTAAGGCTGCAGTCATGGAGGGCGGAGTTTCTAAAACAGGCATGGGCAATTTAAGCAGGATTGTTGACAGTGACACAAATTTGCCTGTGTCCGGAGCACGTGTCAGCTTACCTAAAGAAAATTTTAGTACAACAACGGATGATAACGGCGCTTTTAATCTGGATGCCAAAATTAAAGATGTAACAATAATGTCTGTCGAAAAAGAGGGTTACAGACCATTTTCGTTAACAATTAATGAAAAGATTGCTGCTAAACCTATAGTGATAGGCATTGAGAAAAGTAATGTTCAGGATGTTGTTATATCATCTGAAATGTTTCATTTAGGGGATGACAATTTTTCGGCTAATTCTGCGAATTCTTCTGAGTTTAAAGGAAAATCTATCGGTCCTTTTTATTCAAAAACTTTTATGATAGCTGCTAATGCTTTAACAAAGAAAAATTATCTTGTAATAGGTTCAATTATTGGTATAGATACATTAATGGCTCGTTCAGTAAGACAAAATGCTGTAGTAAATTCTTTTTCAAGTCCACCGGAGATTTACTTTAACGGTTCCAAAATAGCAGAAATACAATTAAACGGTGACGGTCAGAGGATAATGATCCCAAACAGGCTTTTAAAACCCGCTCAAATTAATGAAATTACTATAAGAACGGGTCGTAATATGAAACAAACAGCTTATATAGATTACGATGATATTGAGTTTATGAATTTGTCTATACAATCCGAGTAATAAAAAAACGACCCCATATGGTCGTTAAAAGAAATTAAAGGAAACAAAAAAAAATTTAGTTATAAAAATTTTCATTTTTCTTATTAGAGTTTTTGTTTAGCTGTTCCGCACGTCTTTAGTAAAGTCATTGAA
>CALVEM010000023.1 GCA_944326605.1 Candidatus Gastranaerophilales bacterium | reverse complement strand
TTCACTTATTCACCTTATAAGAAAGCTGCCTTTACTCTCGCTGAAGTTCTCGTTACCCTCGGCATTATCGGCGTTGTTTCAGCCATGACCGTTCCGACTTTGATGCAAAATCATCAAAGAAAAGTTTATGTTACCCAATTGCATAAAATTTATAATCAATTGCAACAAGCAGCTTTGCAGTATACAAATGACAGAAATGCATTAAATCTTACGGAAGCCGGTATAAACAGTGAAGATGCCGCTGCAAATTTTGTAAAAACTTATTTTAATGTAATACAGGATTGCGGAACAGATCAAACACCCTGTTTCCCGTCAACCGGAGAGTATAAAAAACTTTCAGGAGCAACAATTACAACCTGGTATCCAAAAAGACATTTTGTCCTTGCTGACGGTACCTCGCTGGGAACATATTATAGTTTAAGTAATGGTGCTATTGTTGAATTCTGGGTTGATACAAATGGCACTAAAGGTCCAAATATTGTCGGCAGAGATTTTTTTGTAATGTATATGTACAATAATGGTGGGTTAGATGATTTGGCTGCTTCTATACCAATGTCGAAAGAACAGAGAGAAACAAGTTTTACTAATATCTGTATGTCAGACAGCGGTTCAAATTATCACGGCTGTTTCGGTAAACTCCTTAATGACAACTGGGAAATGACTTATTAATTATTTCTATAACATTATTGTGAATTTCTTCTATAGATTTTGTTGCATCAAGAACCTTAATTCTTTGAGGTTCTTGTTTTGCAAGTTCAAGATAACCCTGTCTTACGCGGTTATGAAACTCTATTCCGGCACTTTCCATACGGTCTTTTTCTTTACCAACACGTTTCATGGAAGTTTCCACATCAATATCAAAGACAAATGTCAGATCAGGCTTTCTCCCGTTTGTTGCAATATTATTGAGCATATTTATTCTTTCAATATCAAGCCCTCTGCCGTAACCCTGATAGGCAACCGTCGAATCAATATGTCTGTCGCATAAAACTATTTTTCCCTCTTCAACTGCCGGATTTACAATAATGTCAATATTTTGAGCCCTGTCAGCAAGGAATAAAAAAGATTCGCATCTGTCAGATACAGGACCGTCATAGTTTAGCAAAATTTCCCGGACTTTTTCTCCAAGTCCTTTGCCGCCCGGTTCACGGGTTAAAACAACATCAATTCCTTTTTCTTTAAGATATTTCGCCAGAAGTTTCATCTGAGTGGTTTTCCCGCAGCCGTCAGCACCTTCAAATGTTATAAATAATCCCTTTTTCATAATTACCTCGCTTTCTGCATTATAGCAAAAAATAATACTAAAGTATATGTTATTTGTGTTTTTTCTGATATTATGCTAAAATTCAGCTTAAGAGGAGAGTTATATGAATATAAAAGTTTCAGAATTGAAGAATAATATTGAGTTTGTATATAAAAGAAATCCGGATACCCCCAGAGTTGCGTTTTATTTGAATTTTTCTTTAAACAATCCGCTTCCAGTACCCGGAGTTTATTCTCTTATGGTCAGATTGTTTATGCAGGGTACAAAAAAATATAATGCGCAACAGCTTTCAGAAGAACTTGATAAATATGCAATAGAATTTACGGCAGAAATGAAGCTTGATTATGTAAAGTTTAAGTTCGTCTGTTTGAATGAAGATTTTGAACGTGCGCTGGATATATTCAGTGATATTGTAAAAAATACGACATTTGAAGAATTTGAAAAAGAGCGGACAAAACTTGAAGGCGAAATTATAGCCGAACTTGATTCCCCGCGGGCAAAAATTATTGACAGCTATTACAAAAATATTTACGAAGGTCATAATTACGGTTACACAAATACTGTTATTCTCGAAAATCTTAAGAATTTAAAGAAGCAGGATATTATTGATGCTTATGCTGCAATTGTAGAGAATAGTAAAAAAGTAGCTGCTTTTGTAGGTGATCTGGATTTTGAAAAAGTTAAATCAGCTATTGATGAAAAATTAGGGGATATAACTCCTTCTGTTAATAAACTTCCTTATTTAAAAAAGCCTGTTTTGTCGGAAACTAAAAAAGTGGAATTAATTCAGCAGGATTTAAATCAGGCGCATATTTTAAAAGGGTGGATTGTTGACACCGCGGACAGCTATGATTTTGCCGCAATTTCTCTTTTGAATATAATTCTTGGCGCAAGTGGTTTATCGTCCAGATTATTTCTGGAACTCAGGGATAAAAAAGGGCTTGCTTATGTTGTAAGAAGTGCTTATGATGTAGCAAGGCTTTCTGCTAATTTTTCAATATATATAGCTACAGAGCCCAAAAATATTGAAGTATCTTTGAAAGGTTTTGAAGAAGAAATTGAAAAAATAAAGACAGTTCCTGTTACGGAAGAAGAACTGGAAAATGCTAAAAATAATCTGTTCGGGAAATGGGCATTTATTTCGGAAACTAATTCCCAACAGGCAAACTGGCTTGCCCATTACGGAATAATGGGCTTTGGTTTTGATTTTCATGAAAAAGCTGTAGAGAAGGTTAAAAAAGTTACGGCTCAGGATATCTTAACCTGTGCTAATAAATATTTTAATGAGACATTTGTTTTATCTGTCTTAAAGCCGTAATCCTTTCAGACAATGCGCGCCTTATAAATATAATAAATAATATTTTTGAGGCGAAATATGAAATTCCTGTATACGATATTTTTAATTTTTATAATGATATTTTGTACCGGTAGTTCTAATTCTGCTAAAAATTTTCTGTGCATTTCTTTCCAGCCGAAGACTGACAAACTTGAAAATATTTTCAAAGCTGCACTGCCTTTAAATGACGGTATTGTTTTTACTAAAGTACCGCGAGGTCTTATTGTAAGTATTGATGAAAGATATTTTTTCAGCGACGGTGAGGCGCGAATTAAAGAAAGCTCTTTATGTATATTAAATCGCATAATTGTGCTTTTACATGAACTTTCGAATTATTGCGTGGTTGAAAATCATACAGAGAATAACGATTTATCAGGCACAAATTATAACAATGATTGTGAAATATCTCTTGCGCGTTCAACAAACATTGTTCAATATATGATTAAATACGGGAAAGTGCCGCCTGACAGATTATTTGCATTAGGTTACGGACAATATATGCCTTTCAGAGGAAATGTAAAATCTTATGATAAAAGCGGTGTAACTACAGGCATGGCTGCATCAAACGATATAAAAAATAAGATGAATAAACGGATTGATTTTGTAATTCTTGAATATGAAGCTAAGCGATAATACTCTGGCGCAGTCTGGTTGTTCTGTTTTCACTGAGAATATTTTTGAGTTTCATAATCGCCTGTGCATGCAGCTGGCAAACGCGGGATTCTGACATGCTAATAGTTTCGCCGATTTCTTTTAGCGTCATGTTTTCTTGATAGTAAAGAACCATTATAATACGTTCGCGTTCAGGCAGTCTTTGGAGAGCTTTTTCAAGTTCCTGTTTTACATTTTTTTCTTCAGCCTGTTCTTGCGGATTTAATTTATTTGTGTCTTCTATTGTATCAATAATTTCAATACTGTCGTCAGTTGAGCCTTTTTTGTCATAGATAGAGGTCATTGTCGTATCTTCAGACATAATCTGCGTAACTTTATCAGCTTCCATATCAAGATAAGCCGCGACTTCTGCGGTTGTCGGCATCCGTCCGAGTTCTTGTTTTAAGTGTTCCTGAGCATTTTTGATATCTTTGATTTTCTTTCTCAAGCTTCTCGGTAAAAAGTCTTGAGCTCTTATTTTGTCAAGGATTGCACCGCGAATTCTAATAAGTGCATAAGTCTCAAAACGGGTATTTTTCTGCGGCGAATATCTTTCAATTGCGTTAATAAGTCCTTCAACCCCGTAACCTGCAATATCTTCAATAGAAATTGTCGCAGGAAGAGTTACTTTTACACGTCCTACAACGTACCTGATAAGGTAGATATATTGAACAATTAAAGTATCACGTGCGGCTTTATTTGATTTGTCTTTAAGGTATTCTTCCCACAGGGCTTCCAGTTCATCTTCCGCAAGTCTTTTTATATTATTGTATGATGTAAAATCAAAACTCTGGCTCATTAAAATTCCCGAATATTGTTCAAAATAGTTTACATATTTATTCTATACAATAAGGGATTTGCTACATCATTTAAAAAGAGGAATTGTTTCGAATTTTCTAAAGAGTGTGTATTAGCCTTATATAATCATTTATTATTGACCGCTTTTTTCCTCTTCTTTTTCGGAATTTTCAGATTCTTCCTCAGATTTTATTATTTCAAGTCTTGTAATTCTTGCGCCGTCGACTTCTTTTACAATAAACGTTAAATTATGAAGTTTAACAGTGTCATTAACTTCAGCCAAACGTCCGAGCTGTTTTACAACAAGACCGCCTATAGTGTCTATATCTTCATCGTCAATTTCTTTTTCATCAATATTGAAAAATTCCGCAAATTCGTCCAGTCTGGTAATGGCATTTGCAAGATAAGTATTCGGTGCGATTTCTTTAATTTCGCTTTCCTCTTCCTCTTCTTCGTCAAATTCATCCTGAACATCGCCGAATATTTCTTCTATAACATCTTCCAGCGTAACAAGACCGGATGTCCCGCCGAACTCATCCACGACAATAGCCATTTGTCCTTTGCGTTTTTTGAATTCAAGAACAAGATTGTCCATTGTAATTGTTTCCGGAACAAGTAAAACTTCGCGTAAAATTTTAGATATCGGACAGACTTCATCTTTTATTGATAATGAATAAAGATCTTTTACATGAACAAGTCCTATAATATGATCAATGTCTTCCTCGTAGACGGGATATCTTGTATACTGATTTTCCGCTGCAAGTTTATTAAGTTCCTCAAGCGGCATATCAACAGGAATACAAACCATATCTGTTCTTGGCACCATAACCTGTTTTGCTGTTAAGTCAGAAAATTTGAATACATTATGGAGCATGTCTTTTTCTGTTTCGTTTAAAACCCCGCCGTCATAGCTTGCATTAACAAGCATGTCCAGTTCTTCTGTTGAATGGACAAGAGAGCCTTTGTGTGAATGCGGAATATTCATTGCTTTAAGTACCAAATTGCCGAATCCGTTCAAAAGCCAAATAAACGGATTAAATATGAATGTTAAAACCTGCATTGGTCTTGCAACCCATAATGCGGTTTTTTCTGTATATTCAAGTGCGATAGATTTCGGAATAAGTTCGCCTAGTACTACATGGAAAAATGTTATAAGAGCAAAAGCAATGGAAACTGACATTGTATGTGTGGCAATATTTTTGCTTATTCCGGGCAAAAAGACAAACATCGGTTCAATTATATGCGCAAGTGTTCCTTCTCCCACCCAGCCTAAGCCGATACTCGAAATTGTTACACCGAGCTGAACTGCCGCAATAAATTTGTCTAAATCTTTTAAAGCTTCAAAAGCAATTTTAGCGTTGTAGTTTCCTTCATTAACCAGTTGTTCAATTCGGGTTTTTCGAACCTTTACCATTGCGAATTCTGAAGCTACAAAAAAGCCGTTTGAAAATAACAAAAATGCTATTACAAACAAATTAAATATTGTATTACCCGTCTCATCCATTATTTTTTAGTTTCCTTTTATATATTCAAGTTTTAAATCAATTATAATATTTTTTTATAAAAAAAGCAATCCTATTGCTCTGGTAATTCTATTTCTTTTAATTCTGTGTAAATCATCGGAGAAAAGCCTTTTGTAGTTGTTATTGTAATTATCTTGTAATAAGGCGGATTGTAAAGCAGTGTCGGTGTTGTTATATGATAAACGCCGTTGCGCATTACTTCGCTGTTTGTGTGCAGATGACCTGCTATTATGGAAATCACATTGTTATATTTGTCCAGAAGTTTTAAATATTCTTCTTTTTGATAAACACTGTGTGTTTTTAATTCAGGTTCGGCGACCAACGGGAAGTGCTGAAGGATAACAACAGGATCCTTTTTGTATTTGTTCAACTGTTTTTCAAGCCAGTCAAGAGTATCTTTTTTGTAATAACCGTTGGAACCTGGGATAATTTCTTTTGCACCGTCAACAACTATGAAAACAAATCCGTTTTTCTTAAATACGTAATTAGGTTTTTTGTATTTATAAAATACATTGTAATCTTTAACTATTTCAAGATACTGTTCTTTAGAAAGTCCGTTATTGCGGAATACATCATGGTTGCCAATTATAATATAATAAGGCATATTGAGCTTATTTGCTATTTTAATAAATTCGGGCAGATATTCAGCATGCGGAGAATCTATGTTATCTCCGGAAAATACGGTAAATTCTATATCTTTTTCTTTATTGATATCTTTTATTGCCTGTTCAAGTACCTCTGTTCTGTATTTGTCATTTTTTACAAAATGAGCATCAGATATCTGAGCAAATTTTATGGTATTTGCAAAAACAGTGCATTGTAATAAAAGAAACGAAAGTAAACTAAAAAAAATTTTCTTTTTCATTTATATCCTCTGGACAAATTATAACATAAATTATAATATATAGTTAATTATGAGATTAGACAAATTTTTAAAAGTTTCAAGATTAATAAAGCGACGAACAGTTGCAAACGAGGTTTCTGACACGGGCAGGGTCTATGTTAACGGTAATTCTGCAAAACCTGCCAAACAGATTAAAGAAGGAGATATAATAAAGATAGAATACGCAAACAGAACTGTTTGTGCACGGGTATTAAAAGTTCCGCAAAACAATGTGAGCGTTCAGGAAGCACCGTCATTATATGAATTGATTGAAAAATAAATTCCTTGAAAAATTTTTCAATCATTGTTATAATTTCCTATGTAAAACAATGTTAAAAGGAGTCTGGTTATGAAAAGATTATTAGAAATGTTGTGTAGCTTCGGGGGGGGGGCACTGTAGGCTCCGCTGGAGGCAAAGACGCAAAGAGGCATAGATGCAAAGCTATTATCAAAAATAACTTATGTTGCAATTTTACAAAAATAACTGTAAATGAAAACAGCTTGTCTTCCTGCCCTCCGAACTTCTGTTCTTCCGATAGCACCCCACCCCGACCCTCCCCATCCAGGGAGGGAGAAGAAAATACCCTCTCCCTCTGGGAGAGGGAGCAGTTGTGCGAACAAGTTGAGCATACAACTGCGGGAGAGGGTCACCCCTCATCCGGCACGATGTGCCACCTTCTCCCGCACAGGGGAGAAGGACTAAAGGAACTTCTGAAACACAGAGGTCAATCTGACGTTCAAGAGATCCTGAAACAAGTTCAGGATGACGAGAATAACTTTTTGAAACGAACTTATTCACCTATTCACTTATTTCCTTATTCTCCTCGTAAACGCCCAGCGTTTACTCTTGCAGAGGTTTTAATCACTCTCGGTATCATCGGTGTGGTTGCTGCAATGACAATGCCAACACTGGTTTCTCATTACAGACACAAAGTACTCGAAACTCAATTTAAAAAAGCTTATTCAACTTTGTCGCAGGCTGTTATTCCAATTCAAACTCAATTATTAAGCTGTCCTTCAGGAAACAAAAATGATATAAGAGAGTTACTGTTTGAGCAGTTTAAAAAAATAGATGTAAATAAGAACTCAAAACGTTATAACAATAAGTTTAAAACATATACCAAAAAAGAAACATCCGCGTTAATACATGCCAATTGCTTAGATCCTTCTGTACAACCTGCTTTTACCGGTTTTGAAACAATTGTTGCAGACGGTGTGACAATAGCTTTTTGTACTAATAATAGTTACGGAAATATGATAAGCATTGATACAAACGGTTTTGAAAAAGGACCGAATGCTTTCGGACATGATTTGTTCTTCTTTCATCTGAATTTGAATAATTGTAATTTGGAACCGATGACTGCACAGTGGCGTACTTGTACGGAAGATGATACGGATTGTGCAGGGGCTTCTGATGATAATTTGGGTTTTAAATGGACTGACGGAAACTGTTCAAAAAATTCTGATACCCCGGAAAATGGCTTTGCTTGCACGCAGTATGCAATTGCAAATACCTGCCCTGACGATCCCGGTAAGGGATATTTTGATTGCCTGCCGTAAAATCCCATTGACTTTTTTTAATAAATCATTAAATACCTGATATCTAATACAAACGGATGATTTTATTAAAAATAATTGATTAATAATCAAAAGTATCCGACTGTATTAGAAAAAGAGGTAGTCATGATAATTCACGGTGGAATCAGATACAGCGAAAAAGGTATTACAACTTCGCTTAGAGCAATGCATGTTCAAAGCGAACTTATCGGAATGTATAATGAAAACGTTATAGGTTTTGATAAAATAGGATATCAAAGAAAAGATCCTGTAGTATCGTCATTTACGGAATTTTTAGGTGTTCACGGACTATCTCAGACTGTTGATGATAAAATCGGACGTATTGCAATGTCTGACAACCCTCTGGATCTTGCTCTGGCAAACAAAGGTTATTTTCAAATCCAGAGTGAGGACGGTGTAAAACTTACACGTGACGGAAGATTTAAAATTGACAGAGAAGGAAACCTTTTAACGCTTGAAGATGAAAGAGTTCTTTCAAGTGCCGGTGTGCCGATCAAGCTCCCTGTTGTTCCTGAAAAAATTGAAGATATCAAGATTAATGCAAAAGGTCTTGTAAGCGTATTAAATAAAAATACTAAAAAGTTTGAAAATGCCGGCTATCTCGGTATTGTTGATTCAAACGGCGTAATAGTTATGGATCCGCAGGTAAAGCAGGGGTATAATGAGTTTTCAAACGTATCTCTACAAAACGAATTCTTGGGCATGATGCCGATTATAAGAAATTTTGAAGCAAACAGGCAAATTTTTATGATTCAAAACCAGAATTTGCAAAAAGTTATATCCCAGTTAGGTTCTACTTCATAGTGAGGAATAAATTATGTACAGCATGCAAGGTATAGTAAGAAAAAGTGTTAATAACGCAACAAACCAGTTTGAAAGACTTGGTTATGTTGCTAATAATCTTGCAAATTTAAACACAAGAGGGTACAAAGCCGTAAATTTTGAAGAACTTTTAAAAGAGGACGGTTATATTACAGGAGCCGTACGTTCTGACTACAGCCAGGGCTCTATTCAAATTACAAGTAATCCTTATGATGTGGCAATCAATGGTGTCGGATTTATTCCGGTTGTTTCTCCTGACGGACAGGTAGCCTATACCCGTGACGGAGCGTTTAAACAGGGTAAAAACGGATATCTGATGACTACAGATGACTGGATAGTCGGCGAAGGTATAAAAATTCCTGCAAATTGCTACAAATTTGAGATTAAACCTGACGGCAGAGTTTTAGTCTATGACGGAGCGACAGCAAAACCTAAACAAATAGGCACAATTCCTCTTGTACGTTTTGAGTCGCAGGAAAATCTGGAACAGTTCGGAATGAACAAACTTGTTCCGACTGCTGATTCAGGAGAGCCGATGCTTGTAAAAGAACACGACTGCTTCTGCCAGAATAATCTTGAAAATGCAAATACAAATATTTACAGTTCTGTTAATGATATGCTTCGTATGAATGCTTCAATGATTGCAAGTATGCGTATGATGAAGGTGGTCGATGATATGTATAACAAAGCTATAAATATTCGTGAATAGGAGCATAGTCGCTCCTCCCGCCACATAGGTTTTATACAAACTTATGCAGTCTAAACTAAAGAAAGAGCGTAGCTGCTCCACCAGCGACACAGGTGTAAAAAAAGAAAGGTTGAAAGATGTTCACATCACTGGATAATATGGGAAAAGTTTCATTAATGATGGATTTGATAGCCCAGCGGCAAAGAGCTCTCGGCTCAAACCTCGCCAATATTGATACCCCGGGTTATGTCCGCCGTGATATTAATTTTTCGGATTATCTCGGTTCAATGAACAGCCCGCTGGAAACTAAGTTGTCAGAAAAACTTGGACCGTCCGGAATTATTGAAGAAAAACAGCATGAAGAAATTGATCCGGCACATGAATTAATGGAACTTCAGGAAAATTCCATATTTTACACGATGGCAACAAGAAGAATGTCTAATATAATTACGGAAATGAAAACCGTAATTAATGTCGGCAAATAGGGAGCGTAGCCGCTCCACCCGCCATACCGGTTTTGTATAAACTTATACAAGCTAAACTAAATGTGAAGCGACTGACAAAAATATAAAAAGAGCTGACAGTAATTGTCGGAAAGGGTAAAAAAAACGGGAGTGAGCGGTTGAGGAAATAGTTTATAGAATTATAAAAATTTCACGAAAAGCGAAGCGACTGACA
>CALVEM010000022.1 GCA_944326605.1 Candidatus Gastranaerophilales bacterium | reverse complement strand
TTCCGACTAAAAAAATCAAGATATATTTGAAACACACCCCTATTCGTTCAAAAAAATCAAATTCCTGCAATGTCTGTCAAACCATATTAGACATTGACGGACAGTAATCGGACTTTTTTGCCAGTTCAGGAATTTTATTTTTAGCAAATTCCGACTAAAAAAATCAAGATATATTTGAAACACACCCCTATTAGTTCAAAAAAATTAAATTCCTGCAATGTTATAGTTTTTCGGACACTTTTGAAATTGGTTTTTGCTATTCTTAATCGCCATATATGGCGTTGTGTTTGAATTTTACCCGCTTCCCTGAGTCTGAGAGTCGGGGTTTTGAAAAGTCCGAAATGTCCGGTTATTAGGACGAAAATGTCCGGTATCTTTCCATAAAATTTTATAAAACAGCCGAGTTTTCTTATTATATTTGAATTACAGCCGAGTGCAAAAAGCTGACATTTTATGTAATTTGTTAATGAAAAATTGTACTAAACTCGGAAGAACCCCGCAAATTGGCTCATTTAGAATTTTAATTATTTTGCATAATTCTATGATATTTACCCCTAAGTCGGAAGTTGGATTTTGCGTAGGCTGAAGTGAGCAAAAGCGAACGAAACGCCGAAGTAACACGGAGTATAGCGAATGTAATTTTGCAAAGCAAAATAAAATGAGCGACTACGGAGTGTGAAGCAATAATCCAATTCAATTTAGTGGGAAATCACTTCCCTGACTTTATTTTTCAAATATTTTATTGAAATAAATTCCAAAACTTATGTATGACTTTTCTAAAAGTATGTGTAAAAAATATCGGATTAATTTTACCCCTCAAAGACGGAAGCAGAATTGAGAGAAAATAGCAGGTTTTTGCCAAAGAATAAATTCAAACCCTGTTTAAATTGCGTTTTAAAATAGTTTTATAGGTGTTTTATAAAATTTTCTGCTTAAAATTCAGATATAATCAGACACAAAACAACACATTTCCCCCTCAAACACTTCCATTTTAAGAGAAACCAGTCTAACATACAGTAGCTTCAATAATAAATAAGGATACGGTATGGCAGACATTAATAATAATGATATTTGGATTGATGTTGAAACTCTCGCAAGACTCAAAAACATTACCCGCAGAGCAGTTCGGCTTGCACTTAATCAGAATAAATATGAATACAAAGTAGAAAATATCAGAGGCGGTAAAACATACAAAATTAAATTATCAACGCTTGAAGACGAACTTCAGCTTAAATACTTTCAGGAATATTATGATGATTATAAAACGTGTGAGAATGAAGTTATTGAACTATCTAATCTCAACATAAAACAGCAAAAACTGATATCCGAAAACCAAAGAAAAATTGCACTTGCAAAATATGATTTAATTTATGCTTGGCTTGATTTTAGAAAAGAATATAAACGTGATAAATTGAAAACCGGCGGAAATATTCCAGATAAAGAATTCTTGCAATTATATAATACGGGAATGTTTCAAGAAGAGATTTTCAAAATCTTGGGTAAAGTCTCCATAGGTTCTCTTTATCGCTGGCGAGCGCTTTTAGACTATAACAAAGATTGGACGGCATTAGTCGGACAATATAAATATTCAACAAGAAAAGAATATAGAACAACTTTAAACGAGGAGCAGATAAAAATATTTATACAAATTCTGCTGTCGCCTAGTGCGTTTTCAATTGGTAAAGCAATTTCTTTAACCAAACATATATTAAAAGAACGCGGGCAAGAAATTTTGCCCAAAGACATTACATTTAGACGATACGCAGAATGGTTCAGAGATAATAATTTTGACAAATGGACACTTGCTCGTGACGGAGAGAAAGCACTTAAAGATAAAGTGAGTCCGTTTATAGTCAGAAACGCAGCACTTTTAAAACCTGGGCAAGTGCTTGTCGCAGACGGGCATACGCTAAATTTTCAAGTAATAAACCCGTTCACAGGTAAACCCTGCCGAGCAACTCTGCTCGGCTTTTTAGATTGGAAATCGGGCGGTCTTGTAGGCTACGACATTATGCTTGAAGAATGTACGCAAAATATCGCATCGGCTCTGCGTAATGCGATTTTAAAAATGGACCATATTCCTGAATATGTTTACCAAGATAACGGCAGAGCATTTAAAAGCAAATTCTTCAATGGGGATAAAAAGTTTGAGGAATTAGGGTTTACAGGAGTCTACAATAAACTCGGAATAAAGCCTGTCTATGCTACTCCATACAACGCTCGAGCAAAAGTCATCGAGCGTTTCTTTTTGGATTTTCAGGAAAGTTTTGAAAAGCTGATTCCAAGCTATATCGGGACAAGTATTGAAAATAAGCCGGCATATTTAATGCGAAATGAAAAGCTACACAAAAATATCCATGAAAAATACAGTTTTACTCCAACCATTGAACAAGCGCTTAAAATGATTGAAAAATGGCTTGAATCTAAACATTCGCAACCTTGTCCGAACGCTAAAGATAAAACTATTCAAGAAGTTTTAAATGAAATTGAAAAACAAAATATTGACGAAAACTCGCTTGACGATTTAATGATGGCACAAGAAATCAAGAGTATTGGCAGGAACGGAATCAGGTTTTTGAAAGCGGATTATTTTTACGAGGCACTTTATGGTATCAAAGAGAAAACCGTCATAAAGTACAGTCTGTTTGACCTTTCTTATATCAAGGTTTATTCGATGAAGGGTGAGTTTATCTGTAAGGCAAACCGCATAACCGAAACTCATCCGCTTGCTTATCAAATGGGCGATATTAAAGATATCGAGGACTACAAGCAAAAGATTGAAAAACAGCAAAAGCTTCGAAGAAAAACGATTAAAGCGGTTCGAGAGCATTTCAATTTAGAAGATATGGATTATCTAGAAAAAGAATTGATGCAAAATGTCCGCTTGCCTGAACCCAAGCCGATTAAAGAGATAACGGTTCAGCCTGAACCAAAACAAAAACAGGATTTTGAACCAAAAGTTAAAACTTCAATTGTTGCAAGACCAATATTTAAAAGTGCCTATGAAAGATATGAATGGCATATGCAGAATGGCTGCATCTGCCAAGAGGACAGAACTTGGCTAACAAACTACATAAAATCAGACGAATACAAAGAAATATACGGAAAGGAGCAGTAATGAAAAAAGTTTTCGTAAAAACAAAGAATGTAAAACAACTAATCTCGATGATGAACCGCCTGCGTGAAAGAGAAGACGGGGTCCCCGGAATGGGACTTGTTTATGGCGAACCGGGACTTGGCAAGACTTATGCAATCACTTGGTGGGCGGCACAAAATGATGCAATATTAATCAGAAGTGCCAACCTTATGTCCGCGAGGTGGTTACTGGAAGAAATGGTTGAAGAATTAGGAGAGATTCCATACAATAAATTTTCCGATATCTTCAATCAAGTTGTATCGCAATTAATCAAAACCCCAAGAACCATTATTGTCGATGAAACTGACTATTTGACGATTGATTCTCGGGCAGTTGAAACATTAAGGGACATTCACGACAAAACGAATGTCCCTATTGTTTTGGTTGGTATGGGTACGGCAAATAAAAGACTTCAACGGCATAAACATTTATACGATAGATTATTGGAAATTATAAAATTTGAGCCGTTCTCAAAACAAGATATAACTTCAATAATCGACCAATTATCAGAAGTTCCGTTTACGGATTGTGCCAAAAAGCTTTTATACACTCGCACAAATCGATTCAGGCAATTGGTAAAAACTATCAGTAAAGCGGAACAAGTCGCAAAATCAAACGGAATAAAAGAAATTGACGAAATAACTTTGAAGGAGGTACTAAAAAATGACGATGCTGACGCAGAAGAAATTGAACTTACAAATGAAAATTCTTAAAATAGCAAAGGGTCTTAACAAGTTTACTCTGCCTGACATTCTGCCAATGCTTGAAGAAAACGAAAAAACAATTCAAAAAGCACTCAAGGATTTAGAGCTTTTAAGCCAAATTAAAAAGATATCAAATACAGAATATCTATATACAAATTTCAAAAAGCGCGTGAATAAACCTCTCCCCGCAAGCCAAAGCAGCGATTCAGATATTTGGCTAACAATACCCGAAGTTGCTCGGCTTTTAAATATTCAAGAAGAAACCGTTAAAAGAAACTGCTTAAAAGGGAATTACATTGTTAAACCAAATAAAAAACCTGATTTAGAGGGAAAGTATTTGATTAAACGCTCGTCTCTTAAACTCTACGATTTTTTAGAAGATTCCGAACGGCGTGCGATGGATAAAGAAGTCAAAAAACTTTTCCACAATAAAGAGGAAGAACGTTTGTATGTTGTGGCTTCAGACAGGGGTAAGGAATTTATTTATAGGTACCTGAAACTTTTTAAACTAACAGAAGGTATGAATTGCAGAGAACTGCGGAGCTTTTTGGAATTAATTCCTCTCAAGAATCCAAAGCTAAAAGTTTCTTATGCTGCGTTTCATTCTAAACGTAAAAAGTATCAAACAGAAGGTATGATGGGAATCTTCCCTAAATATTTCATGCCGGATAATAAAAGCGAAGAGCCTGAAGTCCGCAGGAATTTGAACAGACTGCCTAAAGTCTATAATTTAGCGACAACCGAACAAATTGAAATTATTTATAAATGCTTCTGTTTTGGAATACCGGCTTCTCAAACCGCAAAAATAGCAAATCTGGGAAACACAACAACAGAAACTTTTTATCAGTACATACGAGCTAAAATTTATGATCAACAGTTTCAGAAACTATCGGCACATTTTGACTCTGACCCACAAATCCCGCAAGTCAGGATTTTTTTGAACGATGTTCCAATATGCATTTATTGTTATGGTGACAAAGTTTTTATCACTCAAAAACCACTAAAATCAAAGTTGTCGCAACGACGCCAACAGCCTGATGAAGTAAAAGAAGCACGCAGATTGTATAACATTCTTTACCGCAAAAAATTTATGGCAAGTATGCGAAAATATCTTGACCACCACCTCGCCGTATTTTTATGGAAAGAACTCAACCCAAATTTTGAAGATCAGCTGAACCTAATTTATGAGTTGATACATATTTAATTTAATATGTCCATATCTGATATAGCAATAAAGTATAATTTTTTATGATAATATATTGTTATTGTAAAGGAGCATTTATGAGTGGATATACTGATTGGACAATAAAAGAAACTATTCAAAGGATTGATAATGGTAAAATGTATTTACCTGCACTTCAGCGAAAATTTGTTTGGAAAGCAGATCAAATTATAAAACTATTTGATTCAATTTTGCGAGGATATCCGATAGGTACTTTTTTGTTTTGGAATCTCGCTGATGCAGAAAATATTCATGAATATTCTTTCTATAAATTTTTAACTCATTACGATGAAGACTCAAATAAACACAATGAACTAGCTCCATTTCCTCAATTAGAAAATAAGGAAGGTTATTACGGCGTATTAGACGGACAACAGAGATTGTCCTCAATATATTTGGCACTACAGGGTACTTATAAATTTCGTAAATATCGTGAGCGAATTGCTCGAGAACGAAAGCTATGTATTAATTTAACAAAAGAAGCAAATAAATTTGATATTGATGATGAAAATGAATTAACATACCAATTAGATTTTCTAACCGATGCTGAAATTAATGAGCCTAAAGAAAATGAATATTGGATAGAAATAAAAAAGATTTTAATGTTTGAAGATATAGAAGATGCAAACAATTTGGCAGATTCTATTAGCGATGAAAATGAAAAATTAAAACCATATATAAAGACCATTCGCACTAATTTAAGACGAGTATATGATGTTTTATGTGGAGAAAATAAAATAGTCAATTTTTATAATGTTAAGCAAAAATCATTGGATGAAATTCTTGATATTTTTGTAAGAGTTAATAGCGGAGGAACAGTTTTAACAAAAACAGATTTGTTAATGTCTACTATCGTTGTCCACTGGAAAGAGGCACGCTCTATTTTCGATGAATTTGTAGAAAAATTAAATGAAGACAAAAAATTTAGATTTGATACAGACTTGATAGTAAGAACAGCTTTATGTTTAATAGGACAACCCGCAAAGGTTGAAGTTAAAAAATTTAATAGCAGAGTTGTAGGCGAGATTGAAAACAACTGGGATAAAATAAAGCAGGCTATAGAAAAAATGGCAGATATTTTAAAAAGCTTTGGTTTTACAAATTCTACCATGACATCTTATTTAGCAACTATCCCGATATCTTTATACATATATAACAATGGGGATACTAAATCAGAGCAAGCTAAACAAAATATACGAACATATATAACTATATCACTTATAAATCAGATATTTGGTAGAGCTTCTAATAGTGTCATTGATAAGTTTAAAAAGAGTTTAAATGAAGAAAATTCTTTTTCAGCTTTAATGAATAGATACAAAAATGATTTTATAATTACAGACGAAACGCTAGAAGAAATTCTGACAAGAAATAAAAAAGATGCCTATTCATTAATGATATTGACATTCCTATATCCTGAAATGAAATATGAACAAATATCTTTCCATCAAGACCATATGCACCCAGAATCAAAATTTAATAAATCTGAATTAGAAAGCAAAGGACGAAATTGGTTTGATATAAGGAATTCAATTCCAAATTTACATATTCTAAAAGGTGATGAAAATCAATCTAAAAACGATATAACTCTTGAAGAATGGGTTGCGGAAAACCCTAATTTTAAAGATAAATTTATAACTGATGAGAATATGAATTTTGCATTTGATAATTTTGAATATTTTTATAACCATAGAAAAAACAATATAAAAAATGATTTAATTAGTAAACTTGGAAATTTTTATATAGCTGAAACAACGATACAACAATAAAATTGACAATGGAAATTTTAGATAAATTAGCAAAATCAAAATTCAGGAGCAGATTTAAGCTCAGGGCAAAAGAACTTGAATATATTAAGGAAAAAGGTCTTGATAAGATTTGTTCTCATGCCTGCGATTTTATTCGAGATAGAGTTGCTCCGGCAGAACCTGCAAACGATGGAAAACAAACTCCAATGCGTGGACATCCAGTTTTTATTGCTCAACACGCAACCGCAACTTGCTGCCGCGGATGTATAGAAAAATGGCACAAATTTCCGCAACATAGAGAATTAACTGCAACCGAACAAGAATATCTTGTTTCTGTCATTATGGAATGGATTAATTTACAATTATAGTAATCAATATAAGTATATTTATGATAATATTGTGTGGGGAGTATTAAATGACAGAAAATCAGTACTTACTAAATATCATCAATAAGTACATAGCATCACAAATTTCAGATATAATATTAAGGAATACATTACAGGGCTTATTACTTGAAATTCAACAGTGGGCAAACATTTACTTATTAGATATTTATATTTCAGGTTCAAGAGCCAAAGGTACGGCAATAAAAGGTAATTCTGATATTGATTTCTTAATATCTTTATCCTCAACGACCCCTGGTACATTATGTGAAATTTATGATTCTCTTTATAGTTGGCTTAATACAAAAGGATATCAAGTACGAAAACAAAATGTTTCCTTGGGCATAGCATATTATGGATATAATATTGATTTAGTACCTGCACGAAAACAATCTGGCCATACAAATTATCATTCTTTATATTGTAGAAAACGTAATTCTTGGATGCAAACTAACATACAACAACATATAAATTATGTTATAAATTCAGGAAGAATAAATGAAATAAAAATTATAAAAATATGGGCGAAGCTGCTCAAATTAGATTTCCCTTCGATTTACCTTGAACATATAGTTATAGACGCTCTCAAAGGCAAAAACAAAGGCAATGATTATTTAGGAAGAAATGTTATGACTGTTTTTCAATATATAGTTGATAATTTATTAACGGCAAGAGTTATCGATATCTCAAATTCAAATAATATTATATCTGATGAGTTAACACAAAATGAAAAGGCCGTTATAGTTAATAACGCAAAAGAATCAAAACAACAAAAATATTGGGAGCACATAGTATGGTAGAAACTAACGTTGAAAATGAAAGAATGCAACATCTGTTTATGGTTCTACAAAAGAAAATGCAATCAGAGTTAGAGGGAGCCAGGGCAGTATTGGAACATACAACGACATTAGGCGATACTTGCGAATTAAAATGGATTGATTGGTTAAAGAAGTATTTACCTGAAAGATATTGTATAGATAAAGCATTTATTATTGATTCTAAGGGAAATTTAAGTCAGCAAATAGATGTAGTTATTTATGATAGACAATATACTCCTTTTATATTTAATGATGGTGGTGCAATTTATGTTCCAGCAGAAAGTGTTTATGCTGTTTTTGAAGTTAAACAAACCCTCAATAAAGAGAACTTAGAATATGCAGCTGAAAAAGCGGAATCTGTTAGAAATTTACATAGAACTTCTACCTCCATTATTCATGCAGGGGGCAAATTTGCTCCAATAAGTCCAAAACCACTAATAGCAGGAATATTAACATATGATTGTGAATGGGTAAATGGGTTGAATGACACATTTATAACAAATTTAAAAACATTGCAAGGCAGTAAAATTCTTAATTTAGGTTGTTCATTGACAGTAGGGACATTTTATATAAATTCAGAATCTGATAGATTACAAGTAAGTATTGCAGATGAATCATTAATTTATTTCTTTCTAAAATTATTTAAAGAACTACAAAAGATAGGCACAGTTCCTGCAATGGATATAGATGAATATGGTAAATTTTTAAATTATTTTTAATACTAATGCGTATTGTAACGAGCATTGGGTGAATAGAATAGATGATGCACTTAATATTATTTTCATTCGTTATCTAAAAACAGCTAAAATATTTAGACTATGTTTAAACTTATTTTTTTGATACCCTTAAAGAAAAAGGAGTTAGACATGGCTGTACCTGATTTTCAATCATTAATGAATCCTGTTTTAAATTTGTATGAAAAGAAAAATGTAGAATTGCGTCCACGTGATATTGAGGATGAAATTGCTGAATTATTTAATTTATCAGAAGAAGATAAAAATCAAATGATACCTAGCAATATTGAAACTATCCTTCGTAATCGTGTTAATTGGGCAGTCTATTACTTATTTAGAGCCGGATTATTAGATAGACCTAAAAGAGGCTATTATAAAATTAGTGAGGCTGGTGTACAAGAAAATAAAACAGGAAATAAGATAAATATTGGGTATTTAAAGAAATTTCCATCTTTTGTAGATTTTTCAAATATTGAAAATAAGAAAAATTCTGATGCGGAGAACATTATCGAAACTGATGAATGTCAAACTCCTGATGAAATGATATCAAAAGCGCAAGCTTTATATTCTGATAATCTTCAAAGCGAACTATTAGAAAAATTAAAACAAGTTGATCCTGTTAAATTTGAAAAAATAGTCTTACAACTTATGGAAAAGATGAATTATGGCATCGGGTCTATGACAAAAATGAGCCATGATGGTGGTATCGACGGAATCATTGACGAAGATGAATTAGGTCTAGAGAAAATTTATCTTCAAGCAAAAAGATATTCAGATAATAAAGTTAATGAAAAGGAAATGCAAAATTTTGCCGGAGCACTTGGCTGTTCAACCGTACGTAAAGGTGTATTTATAACTACAAGTTTTTTCGATGAAAAAGCAAAACAAAAAGCTGCTTCTGTTCAGGGAAAAGTAATAAGACTCATTAATGGTGATGAACTAACAAAATTAATGATAAAACATAATGTTGGTGTTCAGCCTAAAACGACAATAGAAATTAAAAAGCTAGATGAAGATTTCTTTGTTGATGAAGGTTGATTACATTCTTTCTATATACCAGTTGCTATTACCAAAATGGTTAAAGTTCCAATGAAGTTCAAAATAAAAATTAAATTCCAAAGAATTGTCATCTTTAAAGTTCCAAGAATATTTATTCAATTGTGTTTTGCGATAACTTTCAAACGCCTCCTGAATTTCTTTGGCAAACTTTATCCTGAATTCAGAATACGGAATATCAAGTGTTTCTTTAGTCAATTTATTTTTCAAAATCATCTTCAAATCCTCTAATGTTATCAAGCTCTATGTTATAGCGTTTGCCGTTTTTATCAACACAAGTTGCAAAATCTACTGTTTTATCGGCGAACTTGTTTTCCCATAAACAAATTAATAAACCTATTTCTTGAGTTTTTAAATTTAAAATCTTTGTTCCGTATAATTTATAATCTTTTTCAACCATAATTTATCCTTTCGTAATTGTAATATCTGCGTATATCTCATCCGGCTTATCAGGATCAATCAAAAAATCTTTATCAAATACATATCTTTCACCATCCGGTGCGACGCAGCCGACAATATTGTGTTCGCCGAAACAAAGAACCGTAAATTCTTCGCTATCTTTTTCAAACCATCCTTTAAGTTTTTTCAATCTGTATTTTTTACCGATTTCAATCATAGTATGCTCCTTTCAAGCTACACCATTCATCGCTCTTTCAACAGCAAACATCAACTCTAAATCTCGAAATCGTATCATACAGACATATTTGGGACTTGATGTTTCTACAAAACAGAGTTATTCTGTGTGTACCAAAACTTTATTTACCCCGAGGTTAATTATGAAAAAACAAATATTGGCACAAGATGCCTTTAAACTCTATGCTGAAAAATTTATGTCGTTAGAAAATATCGCGAGGCAGCTTCATTTGAACGAAAGAACGCTCCGTCGATGGAAAAAGTCTGATAATTGGGAAACCAAAAGAGCTGAATATATTCGGACTAAAACGACATTGCATTCTGATTTATATAATTTTACCCGAAGTTTGATAAATTCTATCGAAAAGGATATGGAGAATAACGGTAAAGTCGAGCCTGCAAGATATTATGCTGTTACTAAAATGCTGAAATTGATTGGACCGGTTAAATCTTATGAGGATGAAGTGATAAGTGAAAAACAAAAAACTAAAGAGGAAAAGCCAAAAGGATTAACTCCGGATGTTATAAGAGAAATTGAAGAACGAATTCTCGGCATAACTCACGAGGAAATTTGTGAACACGATTTGAACACCGATTAAACACCTTTTAAACGGCATTTAAATTTCGACATCTTTTTCATGGTCTATAAAGAATGCATTCAAAACATCTGCATCATTCCGCAGATGCTTAATTACCGGTGCCAAATTATAGCACTCTTCAATCTCCGGTTGATTTGCAACAAAATAATCAATAACAACTGCTGTGTTATAAATATTTTCCGACCACTTGCTTAATTGCTTAAACTCTTTCGGAGTAATATTCAATCCGACTTTTTCCATACAACCTCCTTTATAGTGTCGTATACATCACTCTAACCAAAGTGAAAGTCAAGTTAAATATACATCTTTACGAAGGATTACCAAATCCTCTCTTGTTAAAAATCTTGAAACAATTCCATCTTTAATCTGCTGTTGAGCATTATATCTTTTTGAAGAAGTAATGAAAATACATACTTCTTTTGCTCTTGTAATTGCTACATAGTGCAAATTAATATCTTCGTCATAGTTGTTGTTTTTTATTGAAGCATAAGAAGGAATTATATAATCATATAAATCAAGATGAATCACAAATTTAAATTCTAAACCCTTAGATTTGTGTATTGTCATAATCTGAATTTCATCGTTTGCAACGGGTTCATATGATGATAAAGAGATTGAATTTTTTAATACAGCTTTTAAATGATCAATAGCAATGGAAGATTTATTATTAGGGGCAATAATTTCTGCAATTTTTAAAAAGGTATCGACATTTTCTATTAATTTTATTTTATCAGTATTTTTAAGTTTTTTTAGATATTTTACGACTTTATCCCTATTGCTATCTTCTTCTGTAAAATATTTATCCATATAATCTGTTAGTAAAGCTTTTGTGTCAAAAATAAAAAATAATATTTCGATAAACAATGTCGCCCATATTTCAGAACATTCATCTAAGACTGTGTTTATTATATATTTGTGTGTTGTTCTCATATTTTCGTTAATTAGTTTTCCTGTTGTATCACCCCTAACTAAAATAGCTATGTCTCTGTTATTTAGTATCGAAAAAGTTTTTTTAATATTTTGTATATGAGTATCTATATATTTTGCAATATCAGCCTGCGTTCCTTGTATATTAATATGATAAACTCTTACTTCTTTTGTAGTTGATTCCGATGGACTTAAAAAGTTTTTAGAATAATTGACAATACTAGGGTGGCATCTGTGGTTTTTTGTAATTCGTAAAGAATTGAAATCTTTTCGTTTATCAAGAGTTATTAAATATTCAGAACTTTTTTGTGCAAATCCAAAAATAGCTTGATCTACATCGCCTACTGCGATACCACTGATTCCTGAACCAACAAGATAACAAAATAAAACATATTGAAAATACCCAGAGTCTTGGAATTCATCAATAATAATGTAATCATATTTAGATTTCAAATATAATCTAGCAGTTTTTACTCTTTCATATACACAGCAGCCAAGAGCACCAATTAACTCTAAAAATATAATTCCAGATTTGTAATAGCTATTCATAAAAGAAATTTGTATGTCATTGGGTTTATTTTTTAATCTTTCAATTTCTGATGCGATTTGATATTCCTCGGGTCTATTTTCCAAAATTTCTTTATAAGATTGTATTCTCAATTCTTCTGTAGGAGTCCCAAATAATCTTGGTAAAAATGGAAAAATAAGTTCGGAAATAAAAAATTTATCTATAGTTCCAAAAAACGATTGTTTTTTATCGATACCTCCAGAAAGAGAGCGCTGCCTTAATTCGTTACTGGCTTTATTAGTGTATGAAATAGCAATTATTCCCTTATTACTTGATAATGATTCAAGCATTTTTTTAATTTTAACAGATAAAGTATACGTTTTGCCACTACCAGGATTTGCAATAACAACAATATTTCCAGGACAATCTATTATTTTTTTCTGTTCATCAGTTGGTTCCAATTATTCTTCTCCATACATTTTTTCAACGATCTCTTTGCATTTGTACAAAGGGGCTAGTAATGATTTATTTTGAAAACCTATCAATAATTCTTTGTTTACTTCAAGAAAATCATATATATTAATTCCCTTATGTTCTTTCATTTTATTTACTAAATTTTTGAAATCTTCTTCTTGATAATGCTTCTTTAATTGTTCAGACAAAGTACTATTGTACAAATCTATTTCGAAATCAACATTAGCCAAAAATAAATTGTTCTTATTTAACACTTTCATATAAGAATTAATTTTACTTTTTATAGCATCAGTCTTTAATTCTTCTTTTACACAACTTCTAGAAAAAGATGTTTTATTATGTTTTTTACCGTGTGATAAAATATGGTGGAAATCTAATAAACGTTCCAATCCCGCCAAACGATATTCAGAAGTGTCTTTTATTTTAAAAATATCATTATCTGTCCTAATAACTACAGGAATATTAAGCTTAGAAAAAATATCTATATATGGTTTAAATCCGATACCATCAACGGTAATAATACTTATGTTATACTTATCTATATTAAAATCATCATTCATTGCAGAAAATGCTTTATAAAATAAACATTCTGACACACCCTCTACTAAAAATACAACATCCGCAAAAAATGCTTCTGCCGGAATAATATTAAGTCTATATCCAAAATTTGAGAAAGATTCTTCTATTAATTTGGAAACTCCATCTTTTGCGGCTTTGGTACCTTCGGTAGTTGCATATAATTTAATCATAAAGTTTGGATCAAATTCACAGGCAATTTGCGGAGAATGCGTAGTAATAATTATTTGAGAATCGAATTTGTTTGTTAAATATTTAGCCAGCCCTCTTTGTTTATGTGGATGTAAGTGTGCTTCTGGTTCTTCTATACAAAAGAAGGTAACACCTTCTTTTTCCCTAGAAGTATTTTTATTTGCCCACATTGCTAAATATATTTGATTAGCTTTTCCATCACCGCCAAGACTAATAGCTTTTCCTTTAAAAGAAGATAATAAATTTAAATTATTGATATACTGGTTTGTATCAATATCTCCAGCACTAAATGTTATGTCTTCACTTTTTTGTAAGTTTAGTTCACATAATTCCTTATTTAAACTTTTAGTTGCGGAGCTTACATATGATAGTTTGTTTACATCAACACTAACTTCTTCAAGCTTATTTTTTATGTCATTTTCTAGTACACAGTCATTATCTTTTGTTTCATCATCGCGAGAATCTTTAACTTCTTGTAGTATCTTAGCCTGTTCTTTTTTAATATAATTCCTTAAATCTCTATTACTGTTTACATATTCTAAATTTAGTACTCTTAGATAGTATCTGCTCTGAAATTCTGTCAAAGAATTTTCATCATAACCTTCTAACAATTGATACTGCTTTTCTCCGGTCGAGGGGCTTCTTGTTGCTACGTATTTTAATATTAATGTATTATCATCTCCTATTTTATCTTTAAACTTAGCCCTTATACAATCGTCACTGCTAGTAGGTTCAAGAATTTCATTAAAATAAATAGTAATTTCAAATTTATTTGTATCTTCAAATGCATAAAAATCTGTATCTTCTGGTTCTATATCATTTTCTGATAAATTTCTGTCTAATAGTAGCCTTAACGCATATATAAAATTTGATTTCCCAATATTATTAGCACCAAAAATTAAATTCTTATCACCTAAATTTACGGTAATGTCCTTAAAATTTCTAAAACCTTTTATTTTAACTTTTGAAATCTTCATGAATTAACACTCTTACCCCTTTCTGTCTTTAAAAATACCATAATAATTATACTTTTTAAACATTTTTTGGTTCTGATAATTTGCCTTATGAGAAGGTGGGTAAGAATGAGCCAGTATGCATAGCAGACGAAGTCACTTTCGATATCCCAGA
>CALVEM010000021.1 GCA_944326605.1 Candidatus Gastranaerophilales bacterium | reverse complement strand
TTGTGTCGGTTTCGTATCAATTAAAAATTTGAACAGAACAGCAGAATTTTCAAAAACCTCAAAAGACTCACTTGCCCGCAATAATCATACCATTTGAACCAAGCCTTAATCACCCTAAAACACAGGCACAAAGAGGATTAAAATCCTTTTGCCCGAAATAATCACACCATCTGCACCGAGTAGAAAAAGAGTAAAAAGAGTAATTACGGTTCACATGGTTTGATTATTTCCCGCCCCTGAAATCCGCTACACAAGCCAATTACCCAAAATAATCGCACCATCTGCCCTACGCAAAACACTCTCTTCAATACAATTATAGCTAATAAAAAAAGAGATAGATTAAACCTATCTCTTTTTTTATTAGCAAGGGAGAGATTCGAACTCTCGACCTCACGGGTATGAGCCGTGCGCTCTCACCAACTGAGCTACCTTGCCATATTTTTCACAGTTTTTAGCAACCGCCGAGTTCAATATTCGCATAAAAAATTTTAAATTTCAAGCTTTTTTTATTTTTTATTGAATTACAAAATAATTTTTAGTTATAATTATTTTAGAACATAAATTTAAAGGTTATTTTTTATGATTACCGATATGACGAAGGGAGACCCCTTAAAACATATACTTTTATTTTCCGTTCCGTTACTTATTGGCAACATTTTCCAGCAGTTATACAACATTGCCGATCTTGTAATTGTCGGCAGAACTCTGGGGGTTGAATCTTTTGCGTCTGTCGGAGCTGTTGCACCGGTATTTTTTCTTATAACTTTCATTATTGTTGGTTTGACTAACGGATTTGCTGTTATAACAGGACAAAGGTACGGAGCTAAAGATATTGAAGGTGTCAGGAATTCTGTCGTTGTATCAACAATTTTAAGCACGGTTGTAACTATTCTTTTTACCCTCGTATGCACTATATTTATAAATCCTATTTTACACTGGATGAATATTCCCGATAATATTTATCACAATGCATTCTGGTATGCTGAAATTATTATACTCGGGTTAATCATTACCACCATGTATAATATGGTTTCCAGTATAATCAGGGCTTTAGGCGATAGCAAAACACCTTTATACTTTTTAATTATAGCGTCTCTTGCAAATATTGTTCTGGCTTTAATTTTTATAAAAGTTTTTAATATGGGCGTTCCCGGCTCTGCTATTGCTGTTTTGTTATCACAGGGAATTTCGGTTATCTTATGTCTTTTATTTGTAAAATACAAAATGCCGATTTTAAGAATTCACAGAGAAGAATGGTTTATTAAATTTGATAAAGACTTTTTCAATTCCGCTTATGAACACCTTCGTGTTGGTGTTCCGATGGCTGTTCAATTTTCAATTATCGGGATAAGTGTTTTAATAATACAGAGTGTATGTAACTCTTTCGGTTCAAACGTTATAGCGGCTTTCACGGCAGCATTAAGAATTGAGCAGATTGCAACTTTACCTATGATGTCATTCGGAGTTGCGCTCGCTGCTTATGTTGCACAAAACTTTGGAGCAGTAAAATTTAAAAGAATAAGACTGGGGGTTATACAAACTTCTATAATAAACATTGTATTGAGCATTGTTATGGCATTTGTAATGCGGATATGGGGAACTGATATTATCGGAGCATTTATTGGCACAGGGACAAAAGAAATAATCGACATTGCGCATAATTATTTATTAATAAGCACGATATTTTACTTTTTCCTCGGGCAGATTTTTATTTACAGAAATGCACTTCAAGGTATGGGAGAAACCTTATTTCCGCTTTTAGCATGTATTGCAGAGCTTGTAATGAGAGTATTTGCGGCTGTTTATCTGGCTATAAAATTCGGTTATGTCGGAATATTCTATGCAGGTCCGATAGCATGGATCAGTGCTTCCGCAATAATGTTCTTCGGATATCTCGGAAGCATGAAGCATATTATTTATAAAGTTAAAAGCAAACTTCACAGCTATTTGTCAGATAATTAAAAAATTCCTTCAGATATAAACCGGAAGGAATTTTTGACGTTCGTTTTATTCTTTCGAAATGATAAATTTATAATATATCCGCAGCATTAACAGCTTTTCTTTCATTTTCCTGAACTTCAAAATACGGTTTGGCTTTAATATTAAGCATGCCTGCAATAACGGATGAAGGGAAAATTTCAACAGCATTATTCAAATCATTAACTGCGCTGTTGTAAAATCTTCTTGCAGCTGCAATATGTTCTTCAACTTCCGCGTAAGTTTGCATTGCCTGAACCATTGTTGCATCTGATTTCAGTTGCGGATAGTTTTCAACGCTTACCATTAACTGATCCATTTTACCTTTAATTGCATTGTCGAGCTTAATTTTTTCAGACATATCACCGGCTGATGCAGCCTGCGTTCTGAGTTTTGTAATATCTTCAATCAACGATCTTTCATGTTCCATAAATTTTTTGGCAATCGTCAAAATATTAGGGATTAAATCGTAACGTTTTTTCAGCTGTACATCAACACTGCCTTCTGCCTCTTTAACTTTGTTTTTCTTCTGAATAAGCTGAACGTAAACAAAATAAGGACCGATAACTGCAATTGCGACTATTAAAAGTAAAATTTCCATTTTAAATACCCTTTCTTATAAACCTAACTTTTTATCTAATTTAAAGTAATGAATAAGATTAAATATTGTTATTAGCTGTGTAAATACACTTTCATAAAGTTTTTTATTATCAAGCGGCACAGACATATTACCAACTTCAAAAAAATCCTGAGGAGTGTCAATAAATAAGGTAATATATCTATCTTCAATCATACAGTGAACGTCAAATCCGCCGATAACTTCTCTAATGTTTTTAAGTCTTTCCATGAAAGTAGGTGTAATTATATACCTTGCTTCCACCTGATCATCGGAATACACTTCATACATTTTATTGAACTCGGGGTCTTCAAGAGTAACTTCTTTTAACTTCCAATCGATTCTGGTTTCTTTTTCTCTGCCAAACTCACAGGAAATGCCATCCTGAGATAAACCGACATTTTTGACAGGCAGTTTTTCCGCAAAAGCAAGAACACCGGTTACTGCATCAACAACTTTTGAATTAGCTATTTTATCAGCTTGTTCTTCTCCAAGACTTTCAGACAAAAGCGATTTGACAGCCTGTTTTCTTCCTGCCTGGCCGATAGCCTTCTGATGTAAAATAGTTTTCCCTTTATAAGGCTTATTTAAAACTGTTTTTACAATTAGACCGTTAAAATCAGTAACTTCAGTACTGCTTTCCTGTTCGCCATGTCCGCTTGTTTCATTGTGCGTTAATTTTGTCTCAACAATAATAACTTCCATGCCTTTATAATTTCCGGCAATTCTGTCATCATCTCTTTTATATCTGAAATTACGGAATAATCCTGTTTTTCTGATTTCATCGCGGGTTATAAGTTCCTTATCGCAATAAGTAAAATTCCCGAACAATGAAAAAATTTCCATCAAAAGCTGATGTTTTATCTTAAGTCTAAAATTGTTCTGTTTTTTGGCTAAAATTATGCATATTATAATAGCCGGAATAAGCAAAAGTAATATATAAGCATTTTTAAACAGGTAATACGCTCCGATAGAAGCTAAAAATAAAAGGCAGGCACTCAACCCAAAAATCCCCGAACTTTTTGCAACAGACTTTCTTTCCTTCTCGAGCGGTATAATTTTAGGTTCCAATTTTTGAACATAAATCTGCTCGAATTTTTTCTGCAATTCTGCTTTATCCATAATAGACAAGTCTATATTATAATTTAATTTATCACATCATATATTTGAACCATATAACTACTTGCAAAGTTGAAGGTTTTATGACAGAATTGCATAAAAGATTGCGGCGTTCACCGTCCGCAATGTCATCAAAAATGGTATTATAACGGAGGTCTTATATGTCAACTTATATTGAAGATGTTTATGCAAGACAAATTTTAGATTCCCGCGGCAACCCGACGGTTGAAGTGGATGTTAAACTCACAAACGGGGTAAAAGGCAGAGCCGCTGTACCTTCCGGTGCTTCAACCGGAATTTTTGAGGCTCTTGAACTCAGAGACGGCGACAAATCAAAATATATGGGCAAAAGTGTTCAAAAAGCCGTAGATAATGTAAACAACATTATTGCTCCGGAACTTATCGGTGAAAAAGCTTCTCATCAAAAAGAAATTGATACTTTTATGATTGACATGGACGGAACCGAAAATAAATCCAAACTCGGTGCAAATGCTATTTTAGGCGTATCGCTTGCGGTTGCAAAGGCTGCCGCAAAAGCTTACGGCATGGCACTTTATAGATATTTAGGCGGTATTAATGCTTTAACTTTGCCCGTACCTATGATGAATATCATCAACGGCGGAGCTCACGCTGATAACAATATTGATTTTCAGGAATTTATGATTGCGCCTGTCGGGGCTGAAAGCTTTTCACACGCTATTGAAATGGGCTGCAACGTTTTCCACACCCTGAAAAATGTTCTTAAAAACAAAGGGATGGCAACATCTGTCGGAGATGAAGGCGGTTTTGCTCCGAATTTAGCCTCTAACGAAGAAGGTATTGAAGTTATCCTTGAAGCTATAGATAAAGCAGGATATAACACAAACCAGATTAAAATCTGTCTTGATGTAGCATCTTCAGAATTCTATGAAAACGGTAAATATAATCTTAAAGGCGAAGGCAAATCTTTTGATAACAAAGAAATGACAGACTTTTTAGATGAGTGGGTAAAAAAATATCCGATAATTTCAATAGAAGACGGTATGGCAGAACAGGATTGGGAAGGTTGGGAAATGCTCACCAAACGTATAGGCTCACACTGCCAGCTCGTTGGAGATGACCTTTTTGTCACCAATACAAGAAGATTAGCAGACGGAATTAAACGAGGGGTCGCAAATTCAATTCTGATTAAAGTCAATCAGATAGGTACACTTTCAGAAACTCTTGATGCAATTTCAATGGCGCATGCGGCAGGCTACACAACTATTATTTCTCACCGCTCGGGGGAAACAGAAGACACATTTATCGCAGACCTTGCTGTTGCTGTAAACAGCGGACAAATTAAGACAGGTTCGGCTTCCCGCTCTGACAGAATGGCTAAATATAACCAGCTTTTAAGAATTGAACAAAAACTGGGCTCTGCAGCAAAATATATTGGTCTGCAGGCATTCAACGGACAAAAATAGAGCAGAACCTAAAAAGCAAAAAAAGTAAGATGCATAGCTCCTACTGTAATGGACTATGCATCTTTGCATCTATGCCTCTAAAATCTAAAAAATCTCCTCTCTTTGAAGGATTAAAATATACTTCTGACAGGTTAAAATATAAATGGGTTAGTAATTATCTTTTAGGAGTGGCTTTTATGGAGGAAATTTTTTATCCGCAAAATAACGGCGAAATCTCAAGTTCGATTACCCAGAGCTGGACAGAACAGGCTATGGAATGTTATTCAATCAAATGTGATTGCTCAAAATGTTCACTCAAAAACGGAAACTATTCTTTCAAATGCCAGATGCCGAAAGTTATTGATATACTAATCGGTTCTGTCGGAAAACCTCGCATCAACCCCGCATAATGTACAGCTCCTTTTATTTATGCAACATATTTAACAGACGGATTTTTATAAATCCGTCTTATTTTTTTATTGATGAAGCACATAGCAAAAAAAAACGCCGATGTTTTCGGCGGTGTAAATGTATATGTATTGTTATAAATTTTTACTATCCCAAGTCCCGGCAGCTGTTCTTCTTAACAGTAAGCGGTTATTTTGTAAAACCTTCTTTATGAAACTTCATCAATTTTGCAAGATGCCATTCTTTTGCATCCAGTTCATCTATTCTGTTTTTAATGTCTTCAAGCTCTGCAAGCAGAGTTGTCAAATCTTTGCGGACTAAAGTCTGAGGAGCAAAATGTTCCTCATCTTCGCACCACGAAATAGGAAAACAGTTGTTTTCAAAAAGTTCTTTGTTATTCATTGCACACTCCTTAATTGAAATTATGCGTTTTCTTTCTTTTTATACTGAGTAATAAATGCGTGGATCATATCGACAAGATCAAAATTGCCGTATTTAAACGCGTAAGGTTTATTAGAATATTCGCTCTCTGTTATTCTCTGCAAATCTCTAACCTGCTGATAGTCAAGTGAATTGAAATCAAAACTTGTCATTTCACCGTAATCTACCATTAAATCTTCCATATCCGTAAGTTTTTTGTCTTCCATGAGTACACACTCCTTATAAAATCTATTAACAAAATTTATATCGGTAACGTTTAGGAAAAACTTTAGAATTTTTATAAAGTTTGTTACATATTTTTACAAATCATTCGTTTAGAGGTTTGACTTTTTGTTGAAAATCATTAACATGACATTGAAAAGGTAGAAATTGAGGGCGTAGTATGGCTAATAATAATTTACTTGCCGGTGTTTATGCCGGATTGACAAACACATATTCTTATCTTGCATCTCAGTACCCGAATGGTCTGACATTGGAGAACCTTACAGAAGCAAGAACAAACTCATCTAATCTGGGTGTATTAAATCAGACTTTTGCATCTTATTTACAAAATAATTTCTCCGCAATTGATGATGACGGCGACGGTACTATTACCGCAGAAGAAATGAACAATCTTTCAAACAGAATATCAACTCAAGGCTTGACAAGGGCAGAATTAACTCAGCTTTATGCCTCAGGTGCAAGCGGAATTTCCGAAAGCACAATGTCAAAAATTCTTGAACACTTTGATGAAATGGACACAAACCATGACGGAAGAATTACAAGCGCCGAAATCTCCGCTTACGATATTAACTGCGCAAGAATGGAAGTGGAAGATGAATTCAACAACCGTCGTGCAACTGATATGTCAGTATTTTACGGCGACTCATCATCTTCTTCCGCTGATACATACAGCCTTTTGAGTTATAAATATAAATCCAACAAAGATTAACTTTAACTTAGTAACAATATTGGAAAGGAAATGACTCCATAAAAGGGGTCATTTATTTTGACTAATATCGTAAATTAATATATTATTATTTAAAAGATATAATCGGAGTTAAGTATGAAAAAATATATATTAACAATTTTTTGTCTGTTTTTTATAACATCCGGTGCTTTTTCCGTTACTGATGAAGAAATTGTTCAGGAACAAAGTATTCAAAACAGAATTAACATAGCGGGAACCCGTATTTTAAATGCAAATAAAATCGACGGAAGAATTATTTTTGTCTATGACAAAGACGCTAAAGATTCTCTTCTGAAAATGGATACTACCGTAACAAGCAGACAGATTGTAATGTATAAAGAGTATTACAAACACATAGCGGATGAAAATGAACTTGCTGCTTATCTTGCAAGAGAAATATCAAATGCTTCAAGAACTTTTGACGGAATGGGAAACGGCTGGCTCACCGCACTCCAAATTAAAGCTGCACCTAAAAAATTTGAATTAGTTGCTGATAAAAGAGCTGTTGATTATATGGTTAAAGCAGGATATAACCCGCTGGCACTTATAACATTTATAAATAAAGCTTATCCCCAGCACTATCAGGATTTAATCTCAAATAAAAACCTGACATCTAAAAGACTTGCGCATATTTATGAGTATATTTTCACAAAATACCCGTATTTTCTGACAAATAATGAATATTTAGAAAATCCTAATTACCAGAATTTTCTTCTGACTTCAATTAACAACAGAAAATTACTTGAAGAAAAAATCCAAAACGATTCAAGGGAAAAGCTAAAATATGAATAAGATAATTTTGACTATTTTACTTTTGTTTTCAATATCTCTCCCGTGTTTTTCGCAAATTGTACAAGATGAATTTGCAGATACATATTTCAAAAACCTTCAGCCTGCAAAACCGGAACCTCATTTAAATTACAATTATGAAAGTATGACAAAAATTCCCATAAAACTTCACATAACAGAAGATATAAAAAATGAAACCTATGTTTTTGAAGGCCAACCGGTAACATTTATAGTTGTCAGTGATGTTATATATAACGGAAACGTAATTATCCAGAAAGGCACAACTGTTCCCGCCAGAGTTGAAACAATAATCTCAAGCGGTATGAACGGCATACCTGCGAGCATAATTTTCGGGGACTTCAAATTTGAGAATATTGACACAAACAAAATTGATTATACATACGAACGCTTCGGGCAGGACAGAAGTTTATGGGTATTCCCTTTAAAATGGGCGCTTACCATACTTCCTCCGACGGGTTCTTTTACCAATTTTATTAAAGGCGGGCATGCAAAACTGAAAAAAAATAAAATTATAGAGATAAATTATTATCCTGACTGGATTTAAAACCTAAAATATGTTCAAAAATCTTCTCATTATATCTGCTGTCAACCGCACTGAAAGGCAGAACAACTCCGCCAAATTCACGTTCAACATATTTTATTACATTCAAGGTCTTTGATTTCGGCACGTAATCCATCTTAGTCACAACCGTAAAAATCGGAAGGTTGTATGCCTCAACCCATTCCCGCATCTGGAAATCATTTTTTTGGATATCATGCCTGCCGTCGACAAGCTGCACAAGCGACATAATCTGTTCACGTTTTAAAAGATACTCTTCTAAGTATTTCTGCCACCTGTCCTGTGCTTCTTTAGAAACTTTCGCATAACCGTATCCGGGCAAATCAGCTATCATAAATTTGTCGGAAAACTGAAAAAAATTTATCAATCTTGTTTTACCGGGGGTATTTGAGGTTTTTGCAAGTTTTTTCTGGTTTGCAAGCGCATTAATAAACGAAGATTTTCCGACATTTGAACGCCCGAGAAGCGGAAACTCCGGCAGAGTGTAAGGCGGACACTGTGACAATTTTTCCGCGCTTATTAAAAACTTTGCCTGCATATACTTTATCATTTGCTTGAAACCTTTTCTTTTTGCTCTTTCAATTTATTCTTAAATAAAACTTTCTGGAAAATATTATACATCTTTTCGCTGTTCACAACCGTAATCTGAGTTTTTTTATTTACAAAATCAACATTAACATAAGGTTTTTTATTAAAAATATTATTCTCAATACTTACAAGTTGAAACAGCCCTTCAGTTAGTACACTGATGGGCTCTCTCAAAAATATTTCAAATGTTTTTCTTATATCGAACTTTTTCATATCCCGGTCTGGTGTTATTTTTTGTTTTTGTTAATTATTGAGCTTTGACCTTATATTTCTCAATTTTTTTCATTACTTCAGCTTTGTCAGAAGCGTTCGGGTTCATAGCAAGATACTGCTGATAGTATTTAACAGCGCCCCTGTAATTGAGTTCTTTTTCATAAGACATTGCTTTGAGTTTAGCAATCTGAGAACTGTTATGATAGAAGTCTATAGCACGGTTGCAATATTCAATAGCCGATGCGTAATTCTTTTCCTGATACTGTCTTTGTGCAATATCAAAGAATTCGTTTGATTTGATCTCACAAAGATTAATATATGCAATACCGTTTTTAGCAATTACATTATCAGGATCTTTCATCAAAGCTTTTTGCAGAGCCTGTCTTGCTGTTCTGAACTGTTTGTTATGAACCAGAATTTCTGCAAGATACAGATCATCATCAACTGAATTTGAAAAATTTATTGCGTTTTCAAATGTATAAACAGCATCTTTTTCTCTACCCATTGCAAGGTAAGCTTCACCTTTGATTACGCTGTCCATAAGGTTGTTGCCTGCTGCCTGAATAATATAGTTAAGACTGTCTTTTGCAAGCGGAGCCTGATGAACAAGTCTTGCGAGTTTTAATTTTGCAAGATGAAGTTTCAAATCATCAGGACATTGCTCAATGGCTTTGTTTACATAGTCATAAGCAAGATAAACTTCCTTATTGGTTGTAATACCTTCGTTTCCGCCTCTGTCTTTTGCCATTTCATAATATGTATTGGCAAGCCCGATAATTGCTTCATCATTGTAGTTTTCATCACCGACAAGTTTTGAATAATAATCAAGAGCCTGATCGTATTTTCTGATATGAAGAGCCATATTGGCAATTTTCAAGCGGCCTTCGGTATAACCTGGGTTAATAGCAATAGCGGTTTTCAATTGTTCCATTGCAAATTCTTCATCCGCACGGTTTTCGTAAATCGTTGCCAAATTCAAATAAGGTCTTGCGTTTTCAGGTTTTACAAGCTGTGCTTTTTTGAATGAATTAATAGCTGCAGCCTGATTGCCCTGTTTCAAATACAACTCACCCTGCAAAGTCAAAGCAGGTGAAGAATTCGGATTAACATGCACCGAGTGGTTAACCCATGTCAAAGCTTTTGAATAATTTCCTCTGCGTGTTTCTACCTGAGCCATGTGATACCAGGCCGTAGGGTTGTGGGAATTATATTTCATAGCTTTCATAAAGTAATTTTCAGCAGAATCAAGATTTCCGTTCATCATTTCAACAACACCGATGTTGTCGTATGCTGTTGCAAAAGAAGGATTAATTTTTATTGCTGTATTAAACAAATCCATTGCATCATTTGTGTTGCCGAGTTTTAAAGTTGCAACGCCCATTGCGTTGTATGCTTCATAGTATTTACTGTTCAAATTAACTGCATTAACAAATTCTCTCAAAGATGAATTTATAAGTTCTCTTGTATTTTTAATGTAGTCAACGTCAGAAGATGTTGTTCTCTGAAGATAAACAAGCCCCTGAGCATAGTGAAGCGTCGGGTTTTTCGGATATTGTTTCAATAATTTGTCAAGTTCTTTTTGTGCAGGATCCAATTTATGCTGTTTTGCCATTGAAACGGTTCTCAAAGCGAGAAGATTTACGTCAGTCGGTTTTAAATTAAGAAGTTCACGAATTTTTTGATCTGCCTGCGCACAGTGGTTATACTCAATTAATCTTGCAATTTCAGGGTAAATCTGAGTTGCGGATTGAGATGGCGCAACAGCTGTTTGTTTTGCAGCTTTAGCCGTATTCTTCTGCACCTGAGCCTGAAGTTCTTTAGCATAAACTTGTGTGGACAAAGCAGCCATAACGACAATAGATGATATTAATAACTTTTTATAATTCATATTATCTCCTGCAACCGGTTATAAGTTGACTATTTTAATTATTCTAAAAATATTGTATAATAGTATTAATAAAAAAGCAATAATGTAAACGGTGTAGAAAGATGGGAATTAACACAACTTCAAAACAGGATCTGGAAGATTTTAAGTCATATATAATCGCAGAAAAAAATTTTTCTAAACACACTGCAAAAGCATACTGTTCAGATATTTTGAGTTTTCTTGTCTGGATGGATGAAACTTCATGCGAAGATATTGATCTTCAAAAAATCAGAGAGTATTTACACTTTATACAAAAATTCAACTATAAAAAAACAACTTTAGCACGAAAAATTGCATCATTAAGAACTTTTTACAAATATCTTTACCGTGAACGGAAAGTTGACTCAAACCCCGCAATGAGCCTGATTAACCCCAAGCGTCCTAAATCTCTGCCAAAATTTCTTACCCCTGATGAGGTTGAACAAATTTTAAACAACACAAAAATCGAAACACCGGCAGGCTACAGAAACCGAACAATTTTGGAGCTTTTATGGGCAACAGGGATGAGAATTTCGGAACTTGCAGGGTTGAATTTCGGCGATTTGAACCTTGAAAATAACGAAATCAGAGTTTTCGGAAAAGGTTCAAAAGAACGGATTATCCTTGTAACAGACAGGGCAAAAAATTTTCTCGAACGTTACATCGAAAGCGCAAGAGCATTAATTCCGAAAGGCTTTCCGGCACCGCCCGAGGATGAAAATTCTCCCGTTTTTATAAACAATACAGGCTACCGCCTGCAAACAAAAACAATAAGAAATGTCATAAATGATGTTGTAGAAAAAATTAGTCTGCCAAAGCACGTAACTCCGCACGTTTTTCGCCACAGTTTTGCAACACATTTAATAGAAAACGGTGCTGATTTGAGAGTTGTACAGGAACTTTTGGGACATGCTAGCATTTCAAACACACAAATTTATACCCACGTTTCAACCCAGCATTTGAAAGAAGTTTATAACGAAGCACACCCGAGAGCCTAATAGAAGATTAGATGCATGAAACAGACTATGCCTCTATGCATATTTGCATCTGTACTCTTAATCCTCTTGCCCAAAATTAAAAAATCCGTTAAACTCTTCTTATGGACGAGATTATTGAAAAACTGAAAGAAATAGGCTTGAATGAGTACCAGTCAAAGGTTTATACTGCACTTTTGAAAAAATTTCCGGCAACCGGTTATGAAATAAGCAAACTTGCAGGTATTCCGCAGTCAAGAGCATACGATACATTGAAAGTTCTTGAAACAATGCATATTGTAATACCTTCTAATACAAAACCCGTAACTTACACGCCAATTCGTCCGAAAGAATTAACAAAACGATATAAGAGAAAAATTGATTCCACAATAAATTTTCTTGAAAAAAAACTTCCCGATCTTAAAGAAGACAGCTATACAGAACCTGTTTTGACAATATCGGGAACAACAAAAATTTATGACAAACTGACAGAAATTGTTAAAAACGCACGGGATAATATTTTTGTCGCACTGTGGTCGCATGATTTCAAATACCTTGAAACTCATCTTCTGGACGCTTATAACAGAGGACTTGATATTAAAATAGTCAAATATGACAATTTTATCTGTAATTTTGGAACAGTGTTTGAACACTCGACAATTTCCATGCTTGACCATTACAGGAATGATAAATTTATATTTCTTACGGCAGATAACAGTGAAGGAATTTTCGGGGTAACAAAATCCCTGAGAAACTCGCAGCCCTCACTGACGTGGACAAAAAATACGGAAATCGTTTTTCTCATTAAGGCTTTCAGCGTTTTCAGCATGTATCTCGTTGATATTGAAAACAATTTCCCTGAACAGCTGCGATATTTTTACGGTGCCGGCTTAAAAAAACTGCGCGATAAAATTTTACATTAATTTACTTTCAAATAATTTTTTAAAGATGTATAATTTTTTTGTAAGGAGATAGGGATGTACGGGTATAGTTTTGAATTAATAACGGGTCCTATGAGCTGCGGCAAAACAGAGGAACTTTTGCGCAGAATAAGACGTTCAATTATTGCAAAGAAAAAAGTTAAAGTAATTTCGCCAGATATTGATACAAGATCAAACGGCGATTATATAGAATCGAGAAACGGTTTATGGCTGGATGCAATAAAGGTTAAGCATGCAATACAGATTATGAGTGTTGTAAAACCGGAAGATGAGGTTATAGCAATTGACGAACTTCAATTTTTCGACAGCAACATTGTAAAAGTTATCTCAAAATTGATGGATGAAGGCAAAAAAGTAATCGGAACCGGTCTGGAACTGGACTTTAAAGCCGAACCTTTCGGAAGCATGCCGGAATTAATGTGTATAGCAACGAAAGTCGACAAATTACATGCTGTATGTATGAAATGCGGATGCGAAAACGCAACACGCACACAAAGACTTATTGACGGCAAACCCGCCGATAAAAATTCGCCTTTGATTATGATAGGCGGAGATGAAACTTATGAAGCACGCTGTGTAAAATGTTACGAACTTCCTGATGTTGAACTTGAAAAGAAAAAACGCGGATTTAAGCTGTTGAATTTTGACAGAGTATAATCTAGTTAAAAGAAAACCGGTATCTTTGAAAGATACCGGTTTTCCCAGGCTTCGAACAAATTAATTACTGTTTTTTATCTTGCTCGCTCACGTTATTCAGAGCAGCCGAATGCAATAGTAATGTGTTCTCTTGGATTTACAGCGGAGATTTTGTATCCGCGCGGGTCAACAAGGTAAGCAAATTCGTCGCCTGTAGTCTGGAACAAGCCCATTGTACCTGACAGTGCAGTTCTTGTAACGTCAACCGGAGCTTTAACTGTTTCCCATAAGCCGTCGCCTAAGTTACGTGCGGCAGCTCCGAATTGTCCCTGGAATACGTGTCCTAACATATAACCTGCATCGTTAGATACGTTTTCTACAGCGTTACCGAGGTTAGTTACAACACCGCCTACTGTTCTGCCTGCTACACCAACCAGTGAACCTGCAAGTGTAAACGGCATTTCAACCAGTCTTGCAACAGGGTTAACCTGTTTTGATTTGTTAACCTGTGCCTGAAGGATTTGTTTCGGTAACTGAGTTTTGCAGTCACCGTTTTTAATTGTTGTGAATGAAAGTTTCAAAGCACCTTTATCACAACCTGAAGGTCTGATAACTTCTACAACCTGACCTGTAACAGTTGAACCGCAAGGATATGTAACACCGTTAATAGTTACGTCTTCAAGAGTGTTTGCTCTGAAGTATTGTCCTACGTGAGAAGATTTTGCGGTTAACTGGTCAATCATTTTAACTTTCAGTGTAGGAATTTTAACGATTTCTTCCTGTTCAACAAAAGCGTTTTTGTTTACAGGGCAAGCAGGGCAAATATTGTTAGCGGTTTTCGGGTTAGTGTCATAACCTAGTGCAACACGAACAGTCTGCATCATTGAAGCCACTTCTGCACGGCTTGCTTCTTTGTTAGGCATAATCATATTAGGATTAGGCATATCTTTTAAAGCACCGTTTTCAAGTGATTTTGCAACCGGAATTCTTGCCCAGTTAGGAATAGTGTTTCCGTCTGCATATTTGCTTAAAATTTCATCAGCCTTGCACTGATCAATGTCGCATGTCATACCTTTAGCAATTGTTGTTAATGCTTCAACCCTTGTTACCGGATGATTAGGTTTGAAGTTGCCGTCAGGGTAACCCTTTAACAGGTCTTCATCAACGGCTTTTGCAATTGCAGCATTAGCCCAGTTGCTCATAGGAACGTCTTTGAACAGACCTTCTCTCGGCATATCGCATTTGTCAAGATTGAAACCCTTAACAAGCATTGTTGCAAATTCTGCACGCGAGATATTTCTGTTAGGTTTGAAATATCCGTCTGGGTAACCTACAACAACATCGTTAATAGCTAATTTATCAATATCGCATGCTGCCCAGAAACCGTTCGGCACATCCGGAAACTGGCATCCGCCGAGGTTTGCGGCAGCACCTGTTGTCTGCATTATTTGATTAGGAATTTCATAGGGTACAAAAGATTTTCTCACTGCATCAATTGAATTTGTTGATTGAAAATCTATAGGGCAGTTGTTGCCGTCCATCAAGCGTTCGTTTCTGTCAATCGGAATACCGTTATGACGTGTAGGTGCTTCATTAAGACAAGGCATTTCGGTTGCTGCACCTGTTACCTGACCCTGTGAAGATACAGTTGTACCATTCACGTTTGAAGAAAGAACTCTCGGGGTGCTTGCAATCGGAGTATCTGTTGAAAAGATTGAGTTTGCAGGCTGACCTACATAGTTGTTTGTACCGTAAATGGCATTAGGATAGCCGTAAACCTGTTTCATATCTTTTCTGTCAGGCTTGCCTGTCTGCGGGCAGATAGCGCAAGCAGGTTCTGCCGGTTCATCACAGCTGATTTCATCAGGGCAACCGCAGTCAGATTTCTTTTCACATGGATCACATGGATCTTTACAGGGATCCTCGCATGGATCCGGCTTCTGACAGTCACAGTCAGGCATTGCTTTTTTGCATTTTGAACATGTGTTTGGTTTTGCTGTTTCACATGGACAAGCCGGACCTGTGACTACAGGTAACGGTTCTGCGCACGGTGCCGGAGTTTCCGGAGCTGCGCAAGGACAAGCCGCCATTGCCTGATTCAAGGAACACGTTGCTATTCCAACGGCAATTGCAGCTGCCACAGTAAGTTTTTTAATAGTCATTTTTACCTCCTTGTGTTGCGGGCTTTTTCAAAAAAAACCCAAAAAAATTTTTTTTAAAAAACTGATACTTGATTATGTACTTTATTTATTGTAAGAAACATTGCCAAAAGCGGTTATCCACGCAGGCTATTTGAATATTGCCAGCGCTTTTTATAATTGACTTTCGGCATTTGTTTAGATATTATTTCTTATTATGAAGAAGATTTTTTTAGTTATTTTGCTTTTATGTTTTATTCTTTGCGGATGCGGGAAAAAAGAACCAAAACCGGACGTTTTATCAAATATATATAAAAGAGATAAAATTATTGTCGGCGTAAGAACGGATGCCGCTCCCTTCGGTTACAAAGACAAAAAAGGCAACCTGGTAGGCTTTGATATTGATCTAGCAAAATATATTGCAAAATCTCTTTTAGGCAGCGAAACAAAGGTCGAATTTGTTCCTGTTACGGCATCAAACCGTATAATGAAACTTGCCTCGGGAGAAGTTGATATGCTGGCGGCAGCTATGTCAATAACGGATAACAGACGTCAAATTCTGAATTTTTCAATACCTTATTATATTGCAGGACAGGCAATAATGGTTAACAGCGACAGTAAAGCTACAAGTTTGAGCGACTTTGAGAACAAAAAACTTATTATTGTTTTCGGCTCGACAAGTGAAAGAAATCTTCGTTCTAATGTTCCGGGGATTTCAGTTCTCGGCTTTAGAGGATATGATGAAGCTTATAATGCCTTAAAAGCAAGGCAGGCTGACGGTATGATTGCCGATGATTCTATTCTTTTGCGTTATACAATCAATGACAAATCCGTCAGACTTCTAAAAAAAAGATATTCAAAAGAACCCTATGCCGTTGTTTTGAGAAAAGAAGCTGAATCAGAAAGGCTTCTGCAGCAGGTTGATTATATAATGAACCATTTAAAAAAGACCGGTAAACTTGACAAAATGCTTGAACAATGGCAGATAACAGGTGAGTAAGGATAAAAATTATGTTTTTTTATGCTGATTTACATATACACTCAAAATATTCACGCGCTACAAGCAAAGACTGCGACCTTGAACATCTTGCAATGTGGGCGCAAAAAAAAGGCTTGAGCCTGATTGCAACAGGAGATTTTACACATCCCGCATGGTTTAATGAGATAAAAGAAAAACTCATTCCTGACGGCAGCGGAGCTTACAGACTTAAACCGGAAATAGAAAAACAAATTTTTACAAACGGAAATCCTGTCAGATTTATACTTTCAGTTGAAATTTCAACGATTTACAAAAAAGGCGACAGGACAAGAAAAGTTCATCATGTAGTCTTTGTTCCCGATATTGAGACAGCGCAAAATTTCAGACAAAAACTTGATGCAATAGGGAACATAAATTCTGACGGCAGACCGATATTAGGGCTTGATTCGAGAAATCTTCTTGAAACAGCACTTGAAGCAGGCGAAGGAACATTTATAATCCCTGCACATATCTGGACACCATGGTTTTCTGTTCTCGGCTCAAAATCAGGATTCGATTCTATAGAAGAATGTTACGGGGATTTAGCTGATAATATTTTTGCCGTAGAAACAGGACTTTCGTCCGACCCTGAAATGAACTGGAGAGTATCAAAACTCGACAAATTCAGACTTGTTTCAAATTCTGACGCGCATTCGCCGTCAAAACTTGCACGCGAAGCAACAGTATTCGACACAAATCCGGATTATTACAGTATTATGAATGCTCTGAAAACAGGCAAAGGATACGTCGGTACAGTGGAATTTTTCCCCGAAGAAGGAAAATACCACGAGGACGGACACAGAAAGTGCAATATCTGTATGACACCCGAAGAAACAAAAAAACTCAACGGTATCTGCCCTGTTTGCGGGAAACCTATGACAATAGGTGTTCTGAACAGAGTTTGTGAACTCGCAGACAGAGATAACAACAACACATTTAAACCCCAAACCGCGGGAGAAGTCTACAGTCTCGTTCCGCTGCCTGAAATTATCTCGGAAATTTTAGGGGTCGGACCTGCTTCCAAATCAGTTACAAAAGAATACGAACGCTTAATTTCAAAATTCGGCTCAGAATTTTCAATTCTGAGAGAGGTTCCCGCAGAAGATCTATCAAAAGACTTTCCGCTTCTGGGCGAAGGAATTTCACGCCTGCGCAAAGGTCAGGTTATAAAACTTGCCGGCTATGACGGAGAATACGGTGTCATTAGACTTTTTGAAGAAAACGAACTTGTAAAAAAAAACTTCGTAAACCTTAAATTTGATATTAATATCCCGATAACACCTACAAAACCGGCTGAAAATTATACAATCTCTCACAAAGAATTTAATTTTGCGGAAAACAAAACAGATGAGCCAGAAAACAAACAGGAGAAACATTATAACCTTGATGAATTTCAACAGGCGGCAGTTGAAAGCACGCATAACCAATTATTAATTGTTGCAGGTCCCGGATCAGGTAAAACAACGGTTCTAACAAGGCGTATTGCACATATAATTCAAAACGGCGCGCCCGCGCAAAATTGTCTTGCAATAACTTTTACCCGCCGTGCAGCTGATGAAATGCGTGAACGGCTTCAAAAACTCCTTCCTGTTAAAGCTGATAATATTAATATCCATACTTTCCACTCTCTCTGCCTCGCAGTTTTAAAAGAGAATTATGAAAAAGCAGGCTTGAATGAAGATTTTAATGTAATCAGCGAACAGGAAAAAGCTGTATATAAAGAAATTCCCGAAAACATGATTGAATTTGACGACTTAATCAAATTTACGGTAAAACTTTTCGAAGAATATCCCGATATTAAAGAACATTACAGGTCACAATATAAATATGTTTCCGTCGATGAATATCAGGATATTGACGAAAATCAATACAAATTAATCAAACTGCTTGTACCCCAAAACGGTAATATCTGCGCAATCGGCGACCCTAATCAGGCAATCTACGGATTTAGAGGAGGCAGTTCAAAATTCTTTAATAACTTTAAAGAAGACTACAAAAATGTTGAAATAATTAACCTCAAAAACAATTACCGCTCAACAGAAAATATCGTGAACGCTTCTAATCAGATGATCAATACATACAATATTATTTCGCATAATCACAGATTGCATAATAAAATCACAATTCATACAGCGCCGACAGACAATGCAGAAGCGGAATTTATAGTCAGTACTATCGAAAATCTTATAGGCGGACACAGCTTTTTCTCAATTGATTCTGACAGATCAGACGGGATAAAAGAAGATTATACTTTTTCGGATTTTGCAATCCTCTACAGAACTTCAGCACAGCTAAATCCGTTATTAAAAGCGCTTGAAAGATCCTCAATGCCTTTTGTTAAACTTTCAGATGATCTTCTGTGTGAAAAAAGTTCTATACGTAAACTCCTCAAAAACCTGACAGATGACAAACCGCTTTCACTGCAATTGAAAGAAAAGTTTACCGAAGATATAGAAGATTATATTCAAAAATATCTTCTTGAATTGTCAGAAAAATATCCCGACAAAAAAGATTTTATCCATGAAGTATCGCTTATAAAAGAATCTGACACGATTGACAAACGCGCAGACAGAATTTCTCTTATGACGCTTCACTCCTCAAAAGGACTTGAATTTAACTGCGTGTTTATTGCAGGTCTGGAAAACGGAATTCTACCGCTTTACCGTGCACAGACACCTGAAGAAATTGACGAAGAACGCAGACTTTTATATGTCGGCATGACAAGAGCCAAAGAACGCCTGTTTTTAAGCCGTGCAATAAAAAGAAACCTTTACGGAAAACAAGAACACTTTCAAATATCGCCGTTTCTGGCAAAAATTGAAGAGGATTTGCTCGAATATTCAAAATATGAAAAAGAACAAAAAGAACGGGAAAAATCTGAACAACTGAGCCTGTTTTAACTTCCGCAGGATTTTGATTTTACATCTCCGAATAAAATCATTGCCGTAAAGGTCAATACAATTGAACCTATAAACACCTCGACAGGAAACATCTGCAAAAGCTTCTCATCTAATATCATAGGAATTAACAATACAGCTCCTGCCGGCGGAAAATTTATCCTAACTTTATTTAACGCCGCAAATAAAACTATACATGAAAACGCCGTACAAACAGAAAGCGGGATATTTAAATACACATTTAACAACAATCTGCACAAACTGCCGGTAAGTGCAGCAAAAGTCATTAGTCCGGCAATATAGACAGGTTTTGTCCTTGCAGGACTTTTAGGATTTGACAGTTCCGTAAACATTACAATCAAAGGAGGTGCTAAAAAATATATTTGATGAGTTTTAAAAGGTATTAAAGCAATCAAACCAAATACCGCCAATAACTTTGACCATTTTATTATTTGTTTTCTTAAATCAAATTCACAAGGTAGAAATTTGTTAACAGGGCGAAGGTGATTTTTTTCCATTACCCATTGTGCGGCAATAATTATTAAAGCCATAACCATAACAGCTGCAGGATATACAAAACTTGTCGTTCTTAAATACACGGGAAGTATACACGCAGAAATAATCGGCACAAAATTTGTCTTACACGCGGTAAGAATAAAACCGGAAAACCCGAAACAAATACATACCTGAGCAATTAGCGGCAGTGGACAATATCTTACGATTAAAACACCAAACAAAGAAGCCGCAGACATTAAAAGAAAAATTCTTCTCTTGTTAACAGCCCAGGGCTGCTGTTCTGAAATCCATGCTCCGATTGTCAAAGCACAAATTTCCGGAAAAATAATTTCTTTTTCTCCGCTCAGTTCAGCAAGCCATACCATTGATATAGCCATAAGTATGCCGAATAAATAACGCTCTAATCTTACTCTCTTTAAAAATTCCGTATTCATATAACTATACTAAAGTGGCAATATAACATACATAAAAATAATTAAAATAATACCACAAATATTCGATAAATTAATGCAACAAATATCGGGAATAATATACAAGTTTCCACTAAATATGCGTAATACTGTCATGCTGAACTTGTTTCAGCATCTCAAAACTGCGAGACCCTGAAACAAGTTCAGAGCCTGCCCTGAATTTATTTCGGGGATGACAATTTTAGCCATTTTTAGTGGAATCTGCTATATAAGTCTCCAAATATCTGATAACTTCGTCAACATGTCCTTTTACTTTGACTTTTCTCCATTCTTTTTCAATGCTGCCTGATTTATCAAGAATAAATGTAGAACGTTCAATACCCATATATTTTCTTCCATACATGGATTTTTCCTTCCACACCCCGAACTTTTCTGTCAGCAAATGCTCCGGATCAGAGAGCAAAATAAAATTTAAACCCTGTTTTTCTTTAAAAGATTTATGACTTTTTATACTGTCCGGACTAACGCCGATAACTGCTGCATATTTAGTTAAGCGGTTAATATTATCTCTAAAATCGCACGCTTCCTGCGTACAACCGGAAGTATTATCTTTTGGATAAAAATACAAAATAATTCTTTCACCCGCAAAATCTTTTAAATCAAACCCTTGTTCATTTCCATCTATATCAATGCCGGATAATTTCATTCCAAATCTCCTTTTTTTATAAGGATAGCATAAAAGTTAAACTTGCGACACTTTTTCTCAAACTCCCTGACACACTGGAGTTTATTTGGTACATTTGAATTGTAATTAATTAGCCTGTATTCCCTAACGTGTTTAGAACATAGCGGTTTTGTATAGATTGACTGGAAAGTAACGAAAAGTCACTTTTTGTCCACTTTCTGTCACAGAAAAATCCGGTATAAATCCGAGCAAGTCGCTAAAACTCAAACATAATCTACATTGTATTGACGACAAAATTAAGACACAAAAGCCCCATTTAATAATATCGAATTTCAAGTTGGAAACAAGTCGGAAGTGTTTATAACGTTTGAATAACAGTAAAATTAGCCTACAAAACATATTACAAAATAATTAAATTCTGCTCCAAAATCTATCGCTTTCGGTCAAGTTTAAGACTAATTATTCATTCCATTCAACAATCTTTTTATTATAAAAAGAATCTAAATCTACATCATTAGGAACAATAAAACCTACACTATATCGTGCTCTTGTTATAGCAATATAGAGCTTTTCTTTTGCTTTCTCCGGAATGCTACCATATTTAAGAAAATTCATAATTTTTTCTGTTGGCTTTATTAAAACCCTATCGAAAGTCAATCCTTTTGATATTCCAAAATTCATTGTCTTTATACTAGTTTTTAAATCATTGCATGAATTTTTGCCATATACCAAAACAACTGGTTTATATCGATTTAAGTATTTTTTTAAATTTTCATTTTTTACATAAAATAATCCATCATGTTCTGTTGTAATTTTATT
>CALVEM010000020.1 GCA_944326605.1 Candidatus Gastranaerophilales bacterium | reverse complement strand
CTGAAATAAATTCAGGATGACGGAAATAGATTGACTTCTTGACCTCCGGGCTTCTTGCCCTCTATTTAGCCGACGAGTGCCCCCCCCCCGAAGCTCTGCATTTTTTCAATTAATCTCTTCATAAACAAACCTCCTTTGTTTTTTATATAAAAGATTACAATATTTACAAAAAATTGTCAATAATGTAATATGCATTTGTAAAGGAGAGAAAAATGGCAGATAAAATAATAATTTTTTCAGGGAAACAATATTCCGGCAAAGATACAGCCGGTAAAATTATGCTGGAAGCAATGCCAGATTACAGAAGGTGTGCAATGGGAGATATTATAAAATTAACTTACGGCAAAGAAAAGTGTCTTACTTACGAAGAAATAGAAAAAAATAAACCGCTATACAGGCAGGATTTAATCAATCTCGGCAACTGGGGGCGCGCACAGGATCCGGATTACTGGCTAAAAAAAATAATAGAACAAGAAGGTAATATCATTGTTACCGATGTCAGAGTGCCGCATGAATATGAAGTTTTTAAAGCTGCCGGCGCAATTGCAATCCGTGTCGAAGCATCACGTGAAACAAGAGCGGCAAGAGGCGAACTTATCGGGGAAAATGATATTACCGAAACCGGTCTTGATAATATCAAAGACTGGGACTATATAATAGAAAATAATTCAGACTATGAAACTTTCAAATCAAAGGTAATAAATATTGTTAAAAAAATAAAAGAGGATTAAAGTTTAATCCTCTTTTTTCAGCAAATATATGGAAGTTAACAAATTTACACCATACCTTCTTTTACCGCTTTTACAGCTGCCTGTACTCTGTCATTTACGCACATTTTTTGTAAAATCGAACAGACATGAGCTTTTGCTGTATGAACACTTACAATAAGTTCTTTTGCAATTTCAGTATTACTTTTGCCTGACACAAGATGCTTCAAGACCTCAAACTCTCGTTCCGTTAAAGGCACGCGGCCTTCTGAATTTGATTTATTCGGTAAAAATCCTATATTATCAATTTTAGGTAATGCATTCAAGGTCATCTGCGCAACCATCGGATCAATCCAGCAGACACCGGTTGATACATCTCTTACAACATCCGCAAGTTTATTCGGATCAATATCCTTTAAACAATAAGCACTTGCGCCTGAACTTAAAGCCGCAATAACTTCTTCACATCGGTCATGAGAAGTCAATGCAATAATTTTAGAATCACACATCATCTCTTTACATTTTACCATAGCTTCAATACCGTTCATGCCCGGAAGCCCGAGATCCATTAGTATTACATCCGGTTTATGTTTTTCAATAAGTTTTAAACCTTCAACCGCATCTTCAGCCTCCGCCACGACGTTTATATCGTCATTTGCATTTAATGCACATCTTAAACCCACACGGGTAAGTTTAAAATCTTCGACAATAATCACACTAATAGGTTTTGTTTTTGTTTCTGCTGCTTTTTGAACCATGTTTATTTACCCCACTTTCCAATAAATGCATGCGCATTTAATCTACTAACCAAGAACTATTTAATAATATCTATATGTATTAATCCATTACCCTACTGTCTAATTTATTGTAAAAAATACAATTATTTTTTTAATTATGAATATTATTTTTGTTATGCTATAATGTCAATACGGAATTATTTTATAAGGGGAGTGTGAATATGCTTGACTTTCTTTTCAAGAAAAAGAACAACTTAACAACCGTTAAATCAGAAAAACTTAATAAATTTTATACATGCCTGAAGAAAAAATACCCGTCTGAGAATATTTCTCAGGACAGGAAAGAAACTCTTTCCGGGCTTATAAAAAAATACGGTTATCTTCCATACCCTTATATAAAGGCTCTGGAAGAACTCTCTTACGAAGAAATTCTCTTTGGGCTTGAAATAAAGTGGAAAGCAAACGGAATATTTAATAACGGGGAATTTATATTTGCCGATAACAAAGTAAGTGTACTTGCCAGAAACAATATAAAAAATTCATCATGGATACAAAAAGAAGGGCATGACATTAAATTGATTAATCTTGCAGGTCTCGGCAACGGGAATAAGACCAAAGAGGCAGGTAAATTTATGGATTGGCTGCTACAGCTTTTAATCCTGCCTACAGGCAATATTGAAAACGGTATATTTAATACTACAATTTATCTTATTCCGTTTCATCCGAGAGAATTTGGCTGCGCATATCTCCCGAGGAGTTCAGAAGTAAGCGAAAATCTTCTTGATAAAGAGCTTGAAAAAGAGACAGGGCTTAATGCAAAAGAACAGGTAAAAACTTTTATCATGCTATCACAGCTTGCAGGGCATCCGGTTATTTATGATATTCTGCCTCAAACCGGCAGATTTTCAAAGGCTGTTCTTGCAAATCCTGAAATTGCAAGATGGTTTGATATTACGGAATTAAATAAAGAACTTGATGCAAATATTGACAGAATTGCAAAAAACATGCCTCAATCTTTTGACGATGAAGATGTAGAACTTGTAAAAAATATTTATAAAGATTCACAAAGCGGATCATGCGGGGATTTAACATCCCACTACAAAAATATCTATGACACATTTGACAGCCTTATGACAGAAGCTAAAAAGAATTTATCTGACAACATGATGAAAAAAACTTCACAGATAAATATTCAAAAACGTGCGAAAGAAATTATCGCAAAAATTCATAATTTCAAAAATAATCAAAAACTGACAGAAGATGATATTACAAAGCAGATTGATGCTATACAGGAACTTATAAAAGAAGGGTTGTGGCCTGCTCCCGGCGGGGCATGGTGTTCCGCAGGTACACCAGTATACGATAAAATGAGTGAATGCGGAGGTTATCCGACATTTAAACATTTTGACTATAAAGGGGAAGACGTTACAGGCTTTGCAAATTTAGATTGCCAGACGCCTTATTACTTCTGTTTTCTTGAAAACGGAAGCTTTAACAAACCTGTTATTGACTATTTCATAAATTATATGCTCAATCTTCAAAACGAGTACAATTTTGACGGTTTCAGAGTTGATCATATAGACCATATTGTAGATAAGGTCTCCGAGCGTAACGGTAAACCAATAAGCTACAGAGCTCCAAGAGCTGTTTTAGGCAAACTCAATAAGACAATGAAAACCAAAATACCGTATTTTGGTACACTCGCCGAATATATGCTCTGGGATGATTACCTTAAGGAATATCATAAAGACATGAATTTTGACCTTCTATGGGGCAACGACATAGTATCTCAAAACGAAAAAACTCCTGAAAAAATTACAGAAGATAATCAGCATCTAGCAAATTACAATGTAAATTTCAAAAAAGGTGAAAAACTTTCAATATTGAAAACATATAATAATCAGGACGGAGAATTCAGATGTATAAACCAGTATCCCGGTCAATTAAGCGAAACCGGAGCATTATACAAATGGTTTAAATATAAGTTCCTTCCGGGCGGCAAATTTGCGCCTCGCCCGATGCTTTATGTAGACGGAGACGAAAGTTTTACAAAACGCGGGATAGAAGGTGCTATAGGCGAAGAAGTTTCAATGCCGAGAGAAAAAAATTACGAATTCTATCAAAAATTTAATGCTATTGATGTTTTTGTAAAAAATAATCCTATAATTACAGAAGGCGAAGCACAGATTATTCTTCAAGACGATGACGGATTTGCAGCGTGGATTATATCTAAAGCACCGCTAAAAACAGCTTACCTTGTTGTGTCAAACTACAAATACACAACAGAACTTGTCACGATGTTTGATGAAAATAATCAAAGTTATTCAGAAGTAATGCATGGAAATGCAGTTTTCGATAAAACAATAAATCTTCCATCTGACTATACAATCCAGAAAGAACATTACATCGACGGGGATGAATTTGTAAGTTCCGATTTCGACACCAAAACATCAACCCTGCATTTTGATAAACTGGAGGCAAGTGAATTTAGGGTTTACGAACTCAAAAGAGCTTGACAAAATATAATCAATCGTAAATAATAATAAAAAAAGAAGGAGTTGGAATATGTTTAATAGAGAAGCTTTGAGTTGCCCCCCCCCCAACAGGATAAATATGTAGCAAGGGATTACAGGTTTTCAAATTATCATCCTAACGTCTTAACGTCTTATCGTCCAAAGAAATGTGCATTTACATTGGCTGAGGTTTTAATAACACTCGGTATTATAGGTGTCGTTGCCGCGATGACTATGCCGTCATTAATTGCTGATTACCAGAAGAAAAGAACTGTTACACAACTCAAAGCGACTTATTCAATTCTTGCTCAAGCATTTGAAAGAGCTAAAGCAGACTACGGTGATATGCAAAGCTGGGGGCTCAACAGTATTAAAGGACAAACATCCGGAGAAGAAGAAATTGTTAAAAACTTTGTCGAAACATATTTTGTACCTTATATTAAACCTGCTAAAAATTTTGGGATGACAAATTTCTCAAATTTGGGTTATTGGTCAATCTACAACCTTGATAAAAGCATAGATACTGTAATTCTAGGAGTGGATAGATACTTTATAGCCTTAGCAAACGGTACACTTATCGGGTTTAGTCTTGACGGGCACTGTGATAATGAAGGTACTGACAACAACGGAAACTGGGTTTGCAATTCAGAGTGGTATTATACAAATGTTTACATTGTAGCAGACCTAAACGGAGCACAAAAACCAAACACATACGGTAAAGATATTTTTGTGATGCAAATGGCTAATAATAAATTTAAATTCTATAGTTACTCAAATAGTGAAAATAACAGAAATACTCTTTTAAGATATTGCTCTAAAGGAAGCAATGAAAACAGGCAATGCGGAAGGCTTATACAAATGGACGGCTGGGAAATTAATTATGAATGGTAATGACAATAAAAGATTTCCGTTTTTAAACTATTGCCCAAAACTTAATCTTGTTCTATGCTATAAATATGATAAAACAGCTAAGGATAAAAGATTATATATTAATAGATGAACTTACAGCCAATTTTGATAAAGGTCTAAACGTAATCACAGGAGAGACCGGTGCCGGTAAAAGTATTCTAATAAATGCAATTGACATAGCTTTTGCGCCCAGAGTATCCAAAGAAGTTATTAAAAACGGGAAAGAAAAAACTGTAATAGAACTTGTTATTGAAAATACAAAACATGACCTGACACAATTGTTTGAAGAAAACGGTGTAGATAATTTCGGCTCAGAAATAGTCTTAACCAAAGAAATTACGCAAAATGCTGTTCGTTCACGAGTAAACGGAACGCTAGTAAATCAGGAATTCATAAAACACCTGAAGAATTATTTTCTAGATATCCATTCACAACATCAAACATACGCATTTATGCAGCCCAAATACCACATTACGCTTTTGGATAACTACGCAAAAGATTCTTACGGAGAAAAACTTCACGCATATAGAGAAAAGTTTAAAGAGTATCAAAACCTTATCTCACAATTAGAAAATCTAAAAACAGCCTCAGACGTAACAGAAAATCAGATTGAATTTTTACAGTTTCAAGTTAATGAAATTGAAAGTGCAAATATAACATCTCCGGATGAAGATGAAGAGTTAACAAAAGAGCTAGAAGTTCTTGAAAATGCAGAAAAATTAAAAGAACTTACAGGAACTTCTTACTGGGCAATTAACGGCGATGACGGTTCAATTCTTGAAGCCCTTGGTAAAATAAAACAAAATATATCAAAAGCTGCAGCATACGATACAAAACTTGAAGAAATCGAACAAAATTTAATAGAAACTGTTGAAAATTTGCATGATATTGCAGGCGAACTTCGAAATTACAGCCAGAATTTGGATAATGATACTGAAAGATTAAACCAAATACAGGAAAGATTATTTCAACTTGACAAGCTTAAGCGTAAATATGGAGGAACGCTTCAATCCGTAATGGATACCTTTGAAAATCTCTCAAAAGAATTGAATGCAATAGAGTTTTCAACACAAAATATTGAAGAACTCGAAGAAAAAATTCAAACAGTGCGAACAGAGCTTGAGAAAACAGCTTGCGAAATCAGCGAGAACAGAAAAAATTATGCACAGGTTTTATCCGTTCTTATCGAAGAAAAACTAGAAAAACTAGAACTGCCGAAAGCAAAGTTTAAAATATCTGTTGAGCCTAAGGAATTATGTGCTGACGGAATTGATAACGTGGAATTTATGATATCAACAAATGTTTCGGAAGATTTAAAACCGCTTGCAAAAGTTGCCTCAGGGGGAGAAATTTCGCGGGTTATGCTTGCAATAAAATCAATTTTTGCCCAGAGCGATGACATAAATACAGTAATTTTTGATGAAATAGATACGGGAATTTCAGGCAAAGCTTCACAGAGTGTTGCAGACGAAATCTCAGAACTTGCGAATTATCATCAAATAATACTTATCACGCATCAACCGATTATAGCATCACGTGCAGACAAACATTTTTACGTGAGAAAATCACAAAATGACGAAACAAAAGTGGAAGTATACGTTCTAACGGGAGAAAACAGGATTAAAGCGCTTGCAGAGCTTGCCGGCGGAGAGATTAACCAGCAATCTATGGAATTTGCAAAGTCATTGATTTCCGCATAATAAGTATTATAGGAAGTCGATAAGTCTATAAGACGTTAAGACGATAAGTCATTACGATGCGCTAAAGCGCACGAATAAATTATTCTCTCGCCCCTTTGGGATGGAATAAGGAAAGGGTTTATTTTTTATGCTGGAACTGTGCGTCCCCGCACCACGCACTTAATTTCTTTCTTTTTGCGTCGCTCAAAAAGAAAGAAATTAAACAAAGAAAGAAAAACGCGCGATTGCTTAATTACTGCTAAACTCAACCTGAAACGAGTGAACTCGCTATATATTTGTCATCATAAACTCGTTTCAGGATCTGATTTTACCGCTCAAACAGCACTCGTTTTGTTATTGTTTCGTTAAGCAGTAATTATAAAAATGATAAAAAATAAAATTAAAATAACGCGGCGATAGCGGGAACGAGCAATAATTGCAGGTGAAGCAAACTTCAAAGGCGTGTATTGTTTGAGCGATAAATGAGATTCCGAAACAAGTTCGGAATGACGGATTATATAGCGAGTTTACACGCCTCTGGCTGAACCTTGCAAATTATTAGTGAGTGAAGCGTGCCGCCGGTTTGCGTCGCTTTTCCGCAAAAGCGACCGCCGTGCGCGCAGCACCCGCCGGAGGCAAAAAAGTATGATTAGGTTGTTTTTAGTTGCCGATAATACTTATTATGTAAAATAAAAAGGATGCATCTGCATCCTTTAAAATCAATCCTCTATAAAATCTCTGAAATGCTGTAATTCTTTTCTTGCGCGTATTCGTGTTAAGGCGGAATCCTCTAATTGCCTTATTCTCTCTTTTGAATACCCCATTATCTCTCCTAACTGCTCAAGAGTTCTCGGAGCTTCCCCATTTATCCCGAAACGACAGCTTATAATCTTCTTTTCCCGTGCCGGAAGAGTAGATAAAAGTTCTTTTATACTTCCTTTCAATACATTATTCTTAGTTTGAACTTCCGGCGACCTGTTAGATTTATCTTCTATATAATCACCTATATTTAAATCATCTGTAACCGGCGTTTCAAGACTTATAGGTTCTTTTATTATGGATTTTTTTATTGTCAAAAGCTGTTTAGCAGTAATGTCAAGCTTTTGTGCAATCTCTAAATCTGTAGGTTCTCTGCCGAGTTCAAAAGACAGAGTTGTGTAAGCTCTTTTAAATTTTCGGATTTTATCAGTCATGTGAACAGGAATACGAATTGTCCGCGAGTTATTTGAAATCGCTCTTATAATCGTCTGCTTTATCCACCATGTTGCATAAGTTGAGAATTTGAAATTCTTTGAATAATCAAATTTTTCAGCCGCCTTAATAAGCCCCAAAGAACCTTCCTGTACCAGATCCATAAACAATACTCCCTGACCGATATATTTTTTTGCAATACTTACAACCAGACGCAAATTCGCCTGAACAAGCTTTCGTTTTGCAATATCTGCCTGAGATTTTTTACCTTCTTTTATTTGTCTGCCTAACTCTTTTTCTTCTTTTGAATTTAGCAATTTAACTTTACCGATATCTTTCAAATACATCTGTAAAATATCATCGTCATTTGAAATTGAATTAAAAGTCTTAGGTTCTTCATCTTCTTCAATGTCAATAAATTCAAGTTCATCTTCTTTAATCCCTGATTTTAAATCTTTGTATAAATCATCTCCAACACAATTTAAGAAAGCCATACTTATCCCTCATCTTCTGCAAATTGTCACACTTTTAATATTCTTGACGAAGGTAAAACAATTTTGTTTCCTGTTTATTTTTATGTAAAATAGAATTATGAGAATTTTTAATGAGAAAAATTTAAAGGTATTGTTGCTTACCGCCTTTCTTATCATGTTCGTGCCATATACATATGCCGAAGAAGGCTATATAAGTCCTGAAAGTTATGCCGTAAATGAAGCTGATTTAAATGATTATATGGATATAGCACCGTCACCAAAATTAAAACTTGACGATCTTGATAAACCGCTTAAAACTAAATTAAAAAACAAACCTCACAGGGTAAAATCAGAGAATTACGATTATTCAACACCAAAGCCTGTAAAAAAAGGAGTAATTTACCACATGGCAAAATGGTGGGTTGATCAACGTTACAAAAGAGAAGAAGCTCACCATGGAGAAAAACATGAAATAAAAGTAAAAGCCCGTATGGAATATGAAAAGCAACAGTCTGAACAAACTACAGAAAATCAGAATGACGAAAACATCTAAAAAAGGGAATAATATACAAGTTTCCACTAAATATGCGTAATACTGTCATGCTGAACTTGTTTCAGCATCTCAAAACTGTGAGACCCTGAAACGAGTTCAGGGTGACAATTTTATCCATTTTTAGTGGAATTTGCTCTATAAGTTCCTAAAAAAGTAGTTGACATCAAAATTTGTTTCGGTTAACATTAATTTTGCGGGAGTTCCGAACCAGTTTCGGGATGGCAAAACAAAATAAGTTTTAAGGGCGTTTAGCTCAGTTGGTAGAGCGCCTCCCTTACAAGGAGGATGTCAGAAGTTCGAGTCTTCTAACGCCCACCATAAAAAGCCAATAACAAAAAGTTATTGGTTTTTTATTATATATTTTTACTTAGGTTATTTTACTTCACGTTTAAAGTCGATATAAATTCTGTTTGCCTTTTGGAGTACAGAATTTACATTTTTGTCAATTAATTTAGCTATTTCCTTTCGCATATAATCATAACCTAAAGTAACAGGATTATTAAAAAAGAACATATCTTCCGTATTTGTCAATCTGTACTTATAAATCTCATCAGAGGCGAAAATTTTTCCGTCATGCACAGATAGACAATCATAATTTTTACGGTTAAAATGGATAAAACAAGATGATAACGACAAATCTTCGTCTATCATATCCAGAGCTTTTAATATATGATTTATAGTAAATTTTGTATCTTTATCACAGCCAGGTAAGATAAATATACTTAAACGCTCTTTCTCTTTGAAAGAATTCCGAGGAAATGCTTTTAACAGCGTATCCTGAATATCTTCAACATAAGTTTTATTATAAATATGTGCAAGAAATTGCTCTTTGTTTTTATTATCAAAAATGACGAGCCCTGCGCATTGGTAAAAATCTCTTGACTGAATTAAATCCGAAAAAGGCGTTTTCATACCGATAGATCCATAAGGGTATTTCATCTGATCAATATTATAGGCTGTCAAATCTTTTTTATTAAGTAATTTACAAGAAATGTTTTCAAGCGAAGAACTAAAACTATTACTAATTTGTAAATAATCTTTTGTAGATTTTTTTAATGATAACTTATTCAGAGTTAATCCGCAAAAATTAATATTAGAATAAGCCGCAAAATATCGGGGCTGAATTGATTTATTTTGACTGCAGTCAGACTGATTGGATTTATTAACAGCATAATGTGAAACAAAATTTCTGTTATTAAAATTCAGATTTGGAAGAGATGAAATTCGCATATCATTAAAAAAACTCAAAAAAAAATTTTTGCTAATAAATTTTGGTTATCGTATAGTTAAGTTATGCAAAAAGGAGATATCTTAACTGTAAATATTGAAAAATTATCAAATCTCGGAACAGGAATTGCAAGAATAAACGGTCAGGTTGTATTTGTTGAAAATGCCTGTCCCGAAGATGAAGCTAAAATAAAAATTACTAAAGTCAATAAAAATTTCGCAAATGCAAAAGTAATTGAAATTATTACACCATCAGCTCATAGAGTAAAACCTTTTTGCCCTATGCATAATGTATGCGGTTCATGCCAGCTGCAATTTATAGATTATGATTACCAGCTTGCACTTAAAAAACAAATTGTTGAAGATGCAATGAGAACTATAGGTAACATTGATACCCCGGTAAACAATCCGATAGCCAGTCCTGAAATAAAGGAGTTTAGACATAAAGTTCAATGTCCGGTCTCACAAACAAAAGTTTCTAAAAAGCTTCTTGCAGGATACTATAAACCACAGTCTCATGAAATTGTTAATATAAAGTACTGCCCGATACAGCCTAAAATTTGCGATAAAGTAATTGATTTTATAAGAAATAAAGCTCCTGAATTTAACATTTCCGGGTACAATGAACAAAAAAACAGCGGAGATTTAAGGCATATTGTGATAAGGCATTCTGCCTATAACGGGGAATTACTTATAGCACTGGTCATTAACAGCACCAAAACTTCAGGTAAACTATCTTCTTTTGCAAAAGCTATATTTGAAGAATTCAATGACGTTACAGGTGTATGCATAAATTTCAACAGTAAAAAGACAAATGTAATTTTAGGCGAAAAAACAATATGCGTCTGCGGTCAGGATTTTATATACGAAAAAATCTTAGATAAAACTTTCAAAATCGGCGCAGCAACATTTTTCCAGATTAACCCGAAAAGTGCTGAGAATATTTTTAAATACGTAAAAAATGAAATATCAAAACACGAAAATGCTGCAGTTCTTGATGCTTATGCAGGTATTGCAAGCTTTGGTATAACTGTCAGTGATATAGCTAAAAAAGTTGTGAGCGTTGAAGAAAATAAAGAATCAATTTGTAAAGCAAAAGAGGTTTTAGAACTTAACAGTATAAACAATGTAGAATTGCAGTGTGCTGATACAACAAAATACCTGAAATCAATAAAGAAAAAATTTGACATAACAATTCTTGACCCTCCGCGCAAGGGCTGTACACAAGAAGCTCTTGATGAAACCTTAAAGCATACCAAAAAGGAAATTATTTATGTAAGCTGCAATCCTGCAACACTTGCTCGTGATTTAAAATATTTATGTAAAAAAGGCTGTACCGTTGAAAGTATACAGCCGTTTGATATGTTCTGCCACACCTACCATATTGAAAATGTTGCAATTATAAATATTTAATCTTTTTTACCGTATTTTTCTATTGTTATATTTAATCTGTCCATAACTCTTTTTAGCAGGTCAAGATCTTCACGTTTATAAAGTTTTATAGATTTTATCAGTTCACTGCGTTTTTCTTTAATATCTTCAACGTAAATTGTCTTATCTTCTCTTTCTTTAAATTCTGAAGAATTTTTTACTAACTTCTCTATTGTTTTATTATAATCATCAGATACAATTTCACGCAATCTTGCATTATAGTATAATTTTGTTTTTTGTCTCATACCTTCAACCAGACCTATAAGGGCCTTACAGGTACCTTCACTCAATTCAACAGGGAGTTGAGTTTCATCGTGGTAAATATCCAAACTCTTTGCATTTGTATATAGAGGTTTTGAAATATGGTCATTTAACTGTTGTTCAACAATTTTGATATTATTTTGGACACGCTGTTCCGGAGTGTTAACAGCCGGATTAGCGATTTTAGATATATGTAATTCTTTTTTCAGTGCTCTTACAATATCGTAAACATAATAAGATTCATCACGTTTTGCATTAGCTGTATTTTTGCCTGCAACAATAATTACTTCCAGCGGAGTTTTTTCTTTCCCTGAATCTAAAGTATCAATCAGCCTGAATTGAATGTCAGCATACCCTGAGTCCTGCTCTTTGAAAGAAGCTGCATCTCTCAAATTTTGCGGCAAAGCTTTTTTACTTTTTTCAGTAACATCATTAAGTCTTACGTCAAAATCAGGCTTATAAGAAATAACTTTGCTTCCGTTAACCTTGTCAGGAATCATGGCTATTTGATATCCGCGTTTTTCCAGAGCCGGTAAAATATGATCGCTAAATAATGACAGATCGTAAAGTTTTTCCAGATACCAGGTTCCGCGAACACGATCTAATGGAGCTTCTCCGCTGCGTTTTAATTTTGACATAAAGGAATTTACTCCTTTTACCATATGGTCTTCGGTGCAGTATTCTCTGTCAAAAATCAAACCAATATCCTGAAGTTCCCTTGCTGTTGCTTCTAAAGTATCCATTAATCTTGCTGCAAGAACTTTATAAGCAGGAATTCTTGCTTCATATCCGGATCTAAATGCTTCAGCCATTTTGTGTGTTGCATTTTTTGCAGATTTTACTCTTCCGGAAAAAGATACAGTATCTGCATTAAGCGTGTTTAATTTTGGATATGTAACGTTTCTGTTATTATGATTGTTTTTTTCTCGGGAGAATGATATAAATTTTTGGGGTAATAAATGTATCTGCATAATAGTCCTTTCTACACATAATGTATAAAGTATCTGATCCTGAAAAGTTTACATCAATTAATAAAAAAGAGGTAAAATTTTACATAAATTTACAAAAATACTCTTTTGTCAAACAATTTTGTTTGTATTAAAATATAGGGGTAAAAGTATAGTTAAGTAATAGCAATTAAATAAGGAGGTTTGCTAATTATGCCAGGAAAAACTATAACTGTTGACGGCAACTACGCTGCAGCGCATATTGCGTATGCCTTAAGCGAAGTTTCCGCAATTTATCCTATCACTCCTTCATCTACAATGGGTGAATGGATTGATGAATGGGCGTCTCAGCACAAAAAAAATATCTGGGGCGAAGAAGTAAGAGTAGCTGAAATGCAGTCAGAAGCCGGTGCAGCAGGTGCCGTTCACGGTTCTTTAGCTGCAGGTTCACTAACTTCTACATACACAGCATCTCAAGGTTTGTTATTAATGATACCTGTAATGCACAAAATGGCCGGAGAAATGTTACCGCACGTAATCCACGTTGCAGCACGTGCAATTGCAGCTCAATCATTGGCAATTTTCGGCGATCATTCAGATGTTATGGGATGCCGTAACACAGGTTATGCAATGCTAGCAGCAAATTCAGTTCAGGAAGAAATGGATTTAGCTTTAGTTGCTCATTTATCAACTTACAAAGCAAAAGTTCCGTTCTTGCAGTTCTTTGACGGTTTCAGAACATCACATGAAGTTCACAAAATTGAAGAAATTTCTTATGAAGATATTGCAAAACTTGTTGAACCTAAATATATTGAAGAATTTAGAAACAGAGCATTGAGACCTGAAGCTCCTGTTTGCAAAGTCGGAGCTCAAAACACCGACGTTTACTTCCAGGGTCGTGAAACTGTTAACAAATACTATGATGCAGTACCTGACATTGTTCAGGAATATATGGACAAAGTTGCATCTTTAACAGGCAGACAGTATCACCCGTTTGATTATGTAGGTGCACCTGATGCTACAGATGTCATCGTTGCAATGGGTTCAGGCTGCGAAACAATTGAAGAAACAATTGAATACCTGAACGCTAAACGCGGTACTAAATACGGTTTGGTTAAAGTCAGATTATACAGACCGTTTGACGTAAAACGCTTCTTAGCAGCTGTTCCTTCAACTGCTAAACGTGTTACTGTTCTTGACAGAACTAAAGAACCAGGCTCAATCGGTGAACCTTTATACTTAGACGTTGTTGCAGCTATGGAAGGAAAAGACGTTAGAATTATCGGCGGCCGTTACGGTTTGGCTTCTAAAGAATTCACTCCGTCTATGGTTCTTGCTGTGTACAAACATGCTGAAAACAACGGTTTCCACGGATTTACTGTAGGTATTGAAGATGATGTTACTCACAAATCATTAAAAGTTGAAGAACATATCGTTACGGAACCCGAAGGAACTACAAACTGTATGTTCTGGGGACTTGGTTCTGACGGTACAGTTGGAGCTAACAAAAACTCAATTAAAATTATCGGTCAGTACACAAACAAAGATGCGCAAGCTTACTTTGCTTACGACTCTAAAAAATCTTTCGGTGTAACCGTTTCTCACTTGAGATTTGGCGACAAACCGATTAAATCAACTTACCTTATCACAGCACCTGACTTTGTATCATGCTCAGCTCATGCATACGTTGGCAGATATGATTTGTTGAAAGGTATTAAAGAAGGCGGTACGTTCTTACTTAACAGCCCGTACACTAAAGATGAAGCATTCGCTCACCTTACACGCGATATGCAAAAAACTATTATTGATAAGAAAATCAAATTCTACAACGTAGACGCTGAAAAACTTATCGAACAACAGCCCGGCTTAAGAGGTAAAGGTGCAAACACAGTTATGATGGTTGCATACTTCAAAGTATCAGGCATTATTCCGTTTGAACAGGCTCTTGAAGGTATGAGAGAAATGACTAAGAAAACCTTCAAGAAAAAAGGCGATGATGTTGTTAACATGAACTTGGCATTGATTGATGCTGCAGTTGACGCAACTGAAGAAGTACCTATTCCTGCATCACTTGACGGAGTAGCATGTGCTGAAGATGTTAAATTAATTCCTGATAACGCATCTGATTTCGCTAAGAAAATCATTGAACCTTCAATGAGACAAAAAGGCGATGACATTCCTGTTTCAGCAATGTCAATCGACGGTGTTATCCCGACAGGTACAGCTTGTCTTGAAAAACGCGGAATTGCACCGCGTGTTCCTCACTGGAATTCAGAATTCTGTATTCAGTGCGGTATCTGTGCTTCAGCTTGTCCGCATGCAGCTATCAGAACTAAACTTATTGAAGCAGATGATTTGAAAAATGCTCCTGCTTCATTCAACACAGTTGATGCTAAACCTAACGATCACGGTGAAAAATTCAAAGTTCAGGTTTACTGCAAAGATTGTACAGGATGCGGTGTCTGCTTAGATCAATGTCCGATGACAAAAGTTGCTGGCAAAGAAGCTTTAACCTGGTCTTCTATTGAAAAAGAAGAGGCAGCAGGAGAAATGGTTAACGAAGAATTCTTCGATGCACTTCCTGACAATGTTATGGGTAAAAACAACACTAATACAATTAAAGGCGCAATGCTTAGAAAACCGTTGTTTGAATTCTCAGGCGCATGCGCAGGCTGCGGAGAAACTCCTTACGTTAAACTTGTTTCTCAATTGTTTGGCGAAAACGTTATCGTTGCTAACGCAACAGGTTGTTCTTCAATCTACTCAGGCACTTTCCCGACTATTCCTTATACTAAGAATAAAGACGGAAGAGGACCCGCTTGGGCTAACTCATTGTTTGAAGACAACGCTGAATTCGGTTTTGGTATGAGATTAGCTGTTGACCAGAACAGAGCAACTTTGAAATCTTATGTAGAAAAAGTTCTTTCTAACGAAAAAACTCCTGCAGATTTAAAAGAAGCTCTTGAAGGTGCTATGTCTCACTTCGAAAACTCTAAGACTGACGAAGCTATCAAAGCACAGGATAAAGTTAAAGAAGTTCTTGCAAAATATGCAGATTGCGGATGTCCTGATTTAGCAAAAGTCAGAGAACTTCAAGACTACTTCACTGATAAATCCGTATGGATTATCGGCGGAGACGGCTGGGCAAACGATATCGGATACGGCGGTATTGACCACGTATTAGCTCAGGACAAAGATGTAAATATCCTTGTTCTTGATACCGAAGTTTACTCTAATACCGGCGGTCAGGCATCTAAATCAACTCCGACAGGTGCAGTTGCAAAATTCGCAACAGGCGGTAAGAGAACTTACAAGAAAAACATGGGCTTGATGAGTATGTCTTACGGTTACGTATATGTAGCATCAGTTGCTCTTGGTGCTGACAGAGCTCAAACTCTTAAAGCATTCAAAGAAGCTGAAGCTTACAAAGGACCTTCTATCATCTTTGCTTATGCTCCTTGTATCGCTCACGGTATTGATATGAGCAAAACTCAGACTGAACAAAAACGTGCTGTAGAAGCTGGATACTTCCCGCTTTACAGATACAATCCGGATCATCCGGAAGCTCCGTTCACCTGGGATGCTAAAGATCCGAAAGGAAGCTATCAAGACTTCATCAGATCTGAAGGACGTTATAAGTCATTGCTTAAAACAAATCCTGAAGCTGCTGAAGCTCTATACGCTCAGGCAGAAGAAGATGCAGCAAAACGCATGGCTGTATATAAAGCTGTCGGCGAATTAATGAAATAATTATTTATTCATTAATAAAATTGTAAAAGAGATATCCAATTTGGATATCTCTTTTACTTTATTAGCATAACAAGCCGTAAAAAATTTTTCATTAAAAAGACCGGAGAATAAAACCGGTCTTTTTAAGCTTAATTTATCTAAATAATTTTACTATGCTTGCTCAACATTGTCCCGAATTTCTTCAACTTTTTCAACAACATCATCCGGTAAATCTTTCAGCGGATCCTTCACTAGAGCAAGATCTTCTCTGTTTTGAGCATCAGTTTTCAAAAAATCGTTTTCTATCTGAAGTTCTCTTTGACGCGCTCTTGAAAGATTTAACTGTTTTTCTTTGAGTTCGCTGTAATTTCTGTTAAAGTCTCTGTTAACGGCTGTACGAAAACTTAAAGAATGAATTAAGCCGCCTAAAAGAAGAAATCCGGGCGCAAAATAAAGAGCCAAAGCACCAATTTCTTTAAGTGCATCCGGAACTTTTGCAGCCAACTTATTAACGTTTCTTTTTACAAAAGCAATATTTTTATTAGTGTTCACAAATTTAGCAGTTTTGTCTGTCATTTTTTGAAGGAATTTAGGAGCTTCAACAGATGCCAGCTTTCCGGCTGCTTTCCCTGTCAAAGCGATAGCACCAACCCCCGCAGCTAATACTGTTATTAAAGACATAATAGGATGTTCTCTATCAAACTTCCTTACACTTTCCGAATTTTTAAAAAGTTCTGCTCCGGTAAGTCCAACAAGTCCGACAGCGCCTATCTGTGCCCCTAATAAACCGCCATCTTTTAATCCGTTTGCAAATCTTGCAGCCAAACCCGAAACTTCTTTTGAGAAAATTTTTGTTTTACCTTTACTAAATACTGCAGCTCCAAGCCCTGCTGCAACAGGTGCTGCGGCAATAAGAGTATTTGTTATATTTCTGTGCTTTTTATAATTAACTCTGCGATCAGTTTTTAAATAAGCAAGTCTTTGGACAGATTGATCATCCAGATTAATTAACTCATCAACCCTGTCACGTCGTCCCTGAAAATTTGGGTTAACTGCCGAAATTTGCATACACACACCTACACTTTCACATAATAATTATACTGTATTAAAACCCGAAAGTAAAATTTTTTGCTAAGAATTTGAAATATTGTTAAGATTATTTACAAGTCATTTTCTTTTTCATATTATAAATATTATGAAAAAATTTTACATTCACACAATGGGCTGTAAAGCTAACCAGTTTGAAAGCTCAATTATTGCCGAAGATTTAGAAAAAAACGGAATAGAGCAGACAAAAAATATAGAAGATGCTGATTATTATATACTCAACTCCTGTACCGTCACACACAAAAGCGACAATGAAGCATTATATCTTCTTCGCTCGGTAAAACACAAAAAGCCGGAAATCATCAATATTATAACCGGATGCCTAGCTCAAATAGAAAAAGAAAAACTGCTTGATAACGAATTTGTAGATTATGTTATAGGGAATGACGAAAAACTCAATCTTTACGAAAAAATAACAGCAAGTCAAAACAATAATTGCATTGTTTCAGATATTATGCAGCTAAAAAATTTCAATAAAGCAGTGCTTTATAATATGAATAAAACCCGTGCAAGTTTAAAAATTCAAGACGGATGCGACAACAGATGTTCTTATTGCATTATACCATTTGCCCGCGGTAAAAACAGGAGTGCCGATGTTGACTTTATAATAGGACAAATTAATAATTTATCAGAGCACGGATTTAAAGAAGTTGTACTGACAGGTATTCATATAGGACTATGGGGAAAAGAAATCGGTCTAACACTTCTTGATCTTTTGAAGGAAATTGAAAATCGTACAACTATAGAACGTTACAGACTCGGCTCATTAAACCCTCATGAAATTACTGATGAGCTGCTTGATTTTTTGTCAAAGTCTAAAAAATTCTGTCCGCACTTTCATCTTTCATTACAGTCAGCATGCAACAAAACACTTAAATCAATGAATAGATTTTACAAAGTTGAAGATTATCTTGCACAAATTGACAAAATAAATACAATGTTTGCTCTGCCGTTTCTCGGGAGTGATATTATAACCGGTTTTGCCGGCGAAACAGAAGAAGACTTTCAGACCACTCTTGAAAATTTGAGAATATCCGGACTTTCTCAAATACATACTTTCCCTTACTCTATAAGAAAGGGAACAATCGGAGCACTGGCATCTAATCAGGTTGATGAAAAGACCAGACAGTGGCGCTCTGATATTGTAAAAGCGCTTTCCATGTTCAAACACATTGAATTCATAAATAAAAACATAGGAAAGGAACATGAAATTCTGATAGAAAAACATCCGGATAAACGAACCGGTCTGCTAAAAGGTGTTACACGAAATTATTTAACGGTACTTGTAAAAACAGATGACAAAAACCTCCTGAATACTCTACAAAACATAGTGATAACAGAATATAAAAACGGAAAAATTTATGGTGAACTTATATAAAATATTTACCACGGGTAATCATCCTTAATCTGCCATCCATCCTGCATTATAACTGCTGCACAAGATCTTGTTCGTAAAGCAGTAGACTCATCAACGTTTGCTTTTTGACAATTCATATCTAAATGTGTATTTTACAAAATTTCATTTCTGTTTCTCTCATAACCAAATGGGTAAAATTTATTGTTGTTTTTAGACATATTAAATAAAAATTTTAGATTAAAAAATCTCCCCCGAAGCTTTTATTACAACAGAGGAGAAATTTAAGTATTTAATTTTATAATTTGTGCTAATTTCTTGAATTTAATTTAGCAAATAATCTGAGGATTTCCAGATAGAGCCATACCAGAGTAATCATCAACCCCATAGCTCCATACCATTCATAATCCTTACTCAGCATATTTTGAGATGCACTTTCAATAAAGAAGAAATCTTGGATCAATGAAAATGCTGCAATTCCTACAACTATAAGACTAAATATAATTCCTACAGGACCAGCTTCCCAGATTAGCGGGATACCGCGTCCGAAAAATGAAGCAATAAACTGAATTAAATAAATAGCAACAACAGAAAGCAATGCAGTCATCAACACTGCCTGAAATTTTTCCGTATATCTAATTATTCTTGCTTTATAAAGCATCAACATTACAAACATTGTTGCAAATGTAGCAAAGACTGCCTGTAGGACAATTCCATGCCATTGCGCCTCAAAAGCCATTGAAACAGCACCAAGCATAAGTCCCTCAAACAAAGCATAAGGCGCTGCTGTATATTTTGCTATTCTGATGTTAAAACATGTTGCAAGAACCAGAATAAACGCAACAACAGCACTGCCAACAACCATTAAAGGAACAGTGTCAGGTGATGTAAACAAAGTGTAAGCACTAATTGCAGTTCCTGCGATCAAGCACACAAAGAGCATGAATATCTTATTTACAGTACCCGCAATTGTCATAGGTTCGCCGTCAAGAATTCGCTCGCCAGCAGAAAACCTGTTTTCATTTAATATAGGATTTGACATAATTAACTCCTTCCTTTACCATGATTATATACTATATCATAAAAAATTACTATATCTTAATAATTAAATAAGGTTTACAATGTATCTTGAGAACTTTAATAAATTTTTGAAATACTACGGCAAAGGCCGGTATTTAAGACTATGCGGATTTACCGGACTTTCTTTTATTGCCGGCTGCCTTGAATTTTTAGGAATAGCACTGGTTTATCCTTTTATAATAATGATCATCCAGCCGGACGCACTGCCTGACACTTTTAAATTTATTAAAATTGAAAATACTTTAAGGAATGGCTTATTAATAGGTTTTTCAGTATTTTTAATTTTTATTATAAAAAATACTTTTATAATATTTATTCAATACATGCAATCAAAATTTGTATCAAATTGGAAACAATCCCTTGTGAACAAATTTATGAACTACTATATCTTTGCCCCCTACAAAGATACGATGAAAATTTCGCAAAGCGACAAACTCTATGTTATGGAAACCCTGACAGGACAGGTTATAGATAATTTTGTTTTACGCTCGTTAAATCTTTTAACCAATACTATTATAATTACAATGATAGTGCTGCTGCTTCTTGCTAAATATCTAGTCCCTGCTATAATTACAATAATATTTGTATGCGTTTCATTAATTATACAAAACAAATATTTCAAATCCAAAACAGCAGAAATCGCCGCAACTTCAGCCAAAAGAATGCTTCAATATAAAACAGCATTACTTGAAAACGTTAATAATATAAAAGAATTAAAAATACTCTCGGCAGAAAACTTATTTTACAGGAATTTCACAAAATACGCCGACAAACTAAAAGAAATACAAATAAAACAGGGGTTCTATTCGGCAATTCCGCCTTATATTGTAGAAATTCTTGTAGTTTGTGCGCTTCTGGTCATGGCAAGTATTTTATCTTTACAAAATACCAATAATAACCCTGAACTGGTAGCTTCATTCGCTATAGTAGTAGCCGCCCTGTTTAGAATTGCACCGGCTCTTAACAGAATTCAAAGTTCAATAATTAATATTAATTCATCCAGAAATTTTGTAAAAAAACTGAATGAAGTTTATGAAACACTTGATTTTGACAATTTTGAAAAAAATGATTGCGCTCAGAATGAAAGGCTTGATTTTAAAGATAAACTACTGTTAAAAAACATAAACTTTTCATATAATCCATCCAAACAGGTTATTAAAAATATAACTATGGAGATTAATAAAGGAGATTTTGTAGGTATTATAGGGCTTTCCGGAGCAGGGAAAAGCACTCTTGCTGATATCATAACAGGTCTTTTGTCTCCGGATTCAGGGGAAATCATTGTTGACAATACTGTTTTAACGCCCGAAAATTTTCCAAAATTTAGACATATTATAGGATATGTCCCCCAGCAAATAAATATTCTCAACAAAACATTTAAAGAAAATGTGGCATGGGGATGTGAACATATTGATGAAAAAGGAGTTATAAAAGCCTTAAAAGCCGCACAACTTTATGACATTATTGAAGAATTTCCTGACGGCATAAATGCAAAAGTAATTTCCGGCACAAACGGACTTTCTCAAGGGCAAAAACAGCGTCTGGCAATAGCACGCGCACTTTACAGGGATCCTGAAATAATAATTCTTGATGAAGCCACATCAGCACTGGACGTTCAGGTCGAGCATGAACTTACGGAAATGTTAAAAGAAATCAGTAAATCCAAAACAATAATTGCAATAGCCCACAGATTATCGACTTTGAAAGCATGCAATAAATTAATATACATAAAAGACGGTGCTCTTGTTGATATCGGGACATTTGAGGGATTATCAAATAAATATGAAGGATTTAATACACTGGTAAAATTATCAGCAATCAATTAAAAAAAGTACTTTACAATAAAAATTTTTTATTATATAATAGTTACATAAGCCCCAACTAATTTAAGTTGCGGAAGAGATAATCCTCAGTAGCTCAATGGCGGAGCAACCGGCTGTTAACCGGTAGGTTGTTGGTTCGAGTCCAACCTGGGGAGTTTTTTATTGTTAAAATTAGACAGGGTTTGACTAATGTATTAAACCAGACTATGGTTTGACAGACATTTGTAGATTATCAGAGAGATTGAGAAAAGTACCCCCGGAAGTTTGAGAGAATTCTCAAACTTTTTACATTCTGGAGGAAATACTTCAAAACTAATTGATACAAATTCTTAAACTCAAAGATAATTAACTCTCAAATTAACAGATACTTTTTTAATAAGGTTTATGCTTTTTGAAAAATATTATGAACTCTATTTAAACACTAATAAAACTCCATTTAAACAATATTTGAATATCATTTAAAAACTGTTTGAGCCATGTCCATATTTGACATATGCATATGTTTTAATGGAATTATATCAGCATTGTTACACAACAAACTACGGAATATTTTCATGATACAATTAAGGCAACTTCCTATAAGTTTTTATTATCAGAAGTTGTGAGGTGAAGAATGGCTATATTACCTAAAAATCAAATGACTGAAGAAGATATCAAACTTAATTTTATTACTCCGGCATTAGAAAAAGCCGGGTGGAAAGATAAAATTACAATGGAAACCAAGGTTCAGTTTACTGACGGTAAAATCAACTTGCGCGGTAATATGGCATCCAGAGAAAAACCTAAAAAAGCGGATTATGTTTTGTATATAAATGTCAACAACCTAATCGCCGTTGTTGAAGCAAAAGATAATAAACATTCTGTTTCACATGGTTTGCAGCAAGCAATGGAATATGCAAAGAAATTAGATACCCCATTTGCATACAGTTCAAATGGCGATGGTTTTATTGAACATGATTTTCTTACTGGAAAAGAAAGAGAATTTGCTTTGGATGAATTTCCAAGCCCAGAAGAACTGATTAACAGATTTAAATCTCAGAAAAATATTACAGACGCTGAAGAACAAATTATAGAACAGCCATACTATACGAGCAGTAAAACGTATCCGCCTCGCTATTATCAAAGAGTTGCCGTAAATAGAACGCTTGACGCTATTGCAAGAGGGCAAGAACGTTTATTGCTTGTTATGGCAACAGGTACAGGTAAAACTTATACAGCATTTCAGATTGTTTATAGATTAATAAAAAGTGGATTAAAAAAGAAAATCTTATATTTGGCAGACAGAAATATTCTTGTTGATCAATCTATTCAGCAAGACTTTGCTCCGTTAGAAAAAACTATTCATAAAGTAAATTTTGCAAAAGATAATAAAACAACTATAACTGCATACGAAGTTTATTTTTCATTGTATCAGCAATTAATTGGCGATGATGATAAAGAACATTATAGTGAATTGTTTTCACCGGATTTCTTTGATTTGATTATAGTTGATGAGTGTCACAGAGGTTCTGCAAAAGAAGAAAGTCGTTGGCGTAGAATTTTAGAATATTTTTCTTCTGCAACACAAATTGGTATGACAGCAACTCCTAAAGAAACAAAATATACTTCAAATATTTCTTATTTTGGAGACCCAGTTTATACATATAGTTTAAAAGAAGGCATTGATGATGGTTTCTTAGCGCCATTTAAAGTTATAAATGTTACTACTGATATTGGAGATGGCTGGAGACCACGCAAAGGACAATGCGATATTAATGGTCAGGTTATTGAAGATAGAATATACAATAATAGTGATTATGATTACAATATTATAATTCAAGATAGAATTGACCAAGTAGCAAAAGAGATAACAAATTATTTAAAAGCGACCAATAGAATGGCGAAAACCATTGTATTCTGTGCTTCGGAAGATCACGCAGAAAGAATGCGTATTGCTTTAAATAATTTAAACGCCGACAAAGTAAAAGAAAATTCTGATTATGTTGTTAGAATTACAGGCAGTGATACCTATGGAAAGAGTAAATTGGATTACTTCATTTCTGTCAGAGCGGAATATCCGGTTATTGCAACAACATCCGAACTTTTATCTACCGGAGCCGATTGTAAAATGACTAAATTAATAGTTCTTGATAAGATGATTGGCTCAATGACAGAATTTAAACAAATTATTGGTCGTGGAACTCGTTTAAGAGAAAAAGAAGGTAAAATGAGTTTTACTGTTATGGATTTTCGTAACGTTACACGATTATTTGCTGATCCTGATTGGGATGGTCCAATTGAAATTGATCCCGATTATCCTAAGAAAAAAGGCCCAGGTCCAGGACCGTATCCACCGCCACCGCCACCACCTCCTCCGCCACCACCAACTTATAAACCAATTGTTGATAAAAACGGTTGTTCTGTAAGAATAACGAATAAAACAGTTTCTGTATATGATACTGATGGCAAGCTCTTAAAACAAGAAAATATTATTGATTACACTAAATCAAATATTCTTGGCTATTCATCGTCATTAGAACAATTTATTAAACGCTGGAGCGAAGAAGATAAAAAATCCGAAATTACTGAATTACTGAAAGAACAGGGTATTGATTTAGAAGCATTAAAAGAAGAACAAAATATGACCGAGGTTGATGATTTTGACTTCATTTGCCATATTGCGTATGGTGCAAAACCGCTAACACGTAGAGAACGTGCAAATAATGTTAAAAAGAGAGACTTCTTCAGTAAGTATAGTGGTGCTGCAAGAGAAGTTCTTGAAGCATTATTAGATAAATATATGAATACAGGTTTATCTGAATTAAATAGTGCGGATGTTTTAAAATTAGATCCAATTAACAAATTTGGGAAACCTGCAAAAATTGCACAATTATTTGGCGGAAAAGACGAATACTTTAAGGCCGTAGAAGAATTAAAAAATAATATTTATAAGGTAGGATAGAATGAGTAATTTATCAGGATTTGTAAAAAGAATCAGAGATATTATGCGCAATGATGCTGGTATAAACGGCGATGCACAAAGAATTGAGCAAATGGCGTGGATGCTATTCTTAAAAGTCTATGACTCAAAAGAAGAAGATTGGGAATTTAGTGATAGCAACTACAAGTCAATTATTCCGGAAGAATGTCGATGGAGAAATTGGGCAAAAGATGATAAATCCGGCAAAGCAATGACAAATGAAGTATTGCTTGATTTTGTAAATAATAAACTTTTCCCAACCTTAAAAAATCTTGAAATTACACCTCAAACACCCATGAGTAAAGCAATAGTTAAAACAACATTTGAAGATGCAAATAACTATATGAAGGACGGTGTTCAATTACGACAAGTTCTGAACGAAATTGATGAACTAGATCTTGGTGATTATGAAGAAAGCCATGCTTTTGGTGAAATTTATGAATCAATTTTAAGAGAATTGCAAAGTGCAGGCTCTTCTGGTGAATTTTATACTCCTCGTGCCGTTACTGATTTTATGGCAAAAATTATTGACCCAAAAGTCGGCGAACAGATGGCAGATTTTGCCTGTGGTACAGGTGGTTTTTTAACAAGTTGGTTGAAGCAGCTTAAAGAAAAAGTAAAAACAACTGATGATCAGGGTGCTTTTGATAATTCTATATATGGTATTGAAAAGAAGCAGTTCCCTTATATGCTTTGCATTACAAATATGCTTCTTAACGAAATTGATGAGCCTAGAATATATCACGATAATTCGCTATTAAGAGATGTTCTTGATTATACTGAAGATGATCAATTTGATGTTATACTTATGAACCCTCCTTATGGCGGTAGCGAAAAGAAAGATGTAAAAAATCATTTCCCTGATGATTTAGCAAGTAGTGAAACAGCTGATTTATTTATGTCTGTAATTATGTACAGATTAAAAGAAAAAGGCAGAGCTGCAGTTATTTTACCTGATGGATTTTTATTCGGTACAGACAACGCAAAAGTTGCAATAAAGAAGAAATTATTATCAGAGTTTAATTTGCATACAGTTATAAGACTTCCGCATAGTGTATTTGCGCCTTATACATCTATTACAACAAATATTTTATTTTTTGATAAAACTAAACCAACAGATGAAACTTGGTTTTACCGTTTGGATATGCCGGAAGGTTATAAAAACTTCTCAAAAACAAAGCCAATGCAACTTGAGCACTTCCAGCCGGTATTCGATTGGTGGAATAAGAGAGAAGAAATAACTATTGATGAATTTGATAAATCAAAAAAATACTCTTTGCAGGATATTATTGATAGAAATTACAACATAGATTTGTGTGGTTTTCCACACGAAGAAGAAGAAATTCTTGCACCTAAAGAACTTATACAACAATATCAAGAAAAACGTTCAAGTTTAAATGCTGATATTGATAGAGTCTTAGAACAGATTACAGATATTTTGGGTATTGAATTGGAGACACAAGACTAATGAACGCACAACAATTAAAAAATTCAATATTACAATTAGCTGTTCAGGGGAAACTTGTTCCTCAAGATCCAAATGATGAACCTGCAAGTGCTTTAATTGAGAGAATTAGAGCTGAAAAAGAAAGACTTATAAAAGAGAAGAAAATTAAACCGGATAAAAATCCGTCATACATTTTTAGAGGTTCCGATAATTTGCCTTATGAGAAGGTGGGTAA
>CALVEM010000019.1 GCA_944326605.1 Candidatus Gastranaerophilales bacterium | reverse complement strand
TTGAGGAAATAGTTTATAGAATTATAAAAATTTCACGAAAAGCGAAGCGACTGACAAAGATGTAAAAATAACTGACAGTAATTGTCGGAAAGGGTAAAAAAAAACGGGAGTGAGCGGTTGAGGAAATAGTTTATAGAATTATAAAAATTTCACGAAAAGCGAAGCGACTGACAAAGATGTAAAAATAACTGACAATAATTGTCGGAAAGGGTAAAAAAATGAGTATAATGGAATCTATGAATATCGGATCAAATGCTTTAAGAGCACATGGCTTAAGGCTTGATATTCATGCAAAAAACATTGCAAATGTTGATACGCCCAATTATGTCAGACGTATTCCTGTTTTAAATGCAACTGAAGATATTTCGTTCCATGGTTTGATGAATTCTATGAAAGAAGATGTATTCGGTGTCGGCACATTGCCCTATCTTCAGGGTGGTGTCGTATTTAACGGCTGTGTTGAAGATCCTACGCTCGGTGAAAAAATTTACCGTCCGGGTCATCCTGATGCTGATGCAAACGGTTATATAAGAGCTTCAAATGTTAACCCCGCTGTAGATATGGCGGATGCAATTCTTGCTCAAAGAGCCTATGAAGCCAACCTCGCATTAATTAATATTACAAAATCAATGGCACAGAGAGCTACGGAAATAGGCAGATAAAATTTAAATTGAGACTTATATTGCAGTTTACACTAAAAATAGCTGCAATCGTCACCCCCTGAAATAAATTCAGGGCAGTCTCTGAACTTTTTTCAGGGTCTTACAATGATAAGATTCCGAAACAAGTTCGGAATGACATTATGATTGTTTTTGAGAATATCTGGTGTAAACTGCAATATAAGTCCCTTTAAATTGCTATAGACACAAATAGTTTTTGTCATATAATTTTTATATGACAAAATTGTCAATTATTATTCCTGTATATAACGTAGATGATTATGTGAGTGAGTGTTTAGACAGTATTTTAAATCAGTCTTTTGCTGATTTTGAAGTGATTTGTGTAAACGACGGCTCTACAGATAATTCATTGGCTGTTTTAAATGATTATAAAAATCGAGATGAAAGAATTGTCGTTGTTGATAAAGCAAATGAAGGTTCAGGTGTCGCAAGGAATTTCGGATTAAAAATTGCCCGCGGAGAATATGTATATTTTGTTGATGCAGATGATATCCTTGTAGAAAATGTTTTACTGGATATGATATCAGCTGCGGATAAAAAACAAACAGATATTCTGATATTCGGAGCGTATTCTTGTTATGCCGGCAAAAGAAAGAGAGGCGGTTATAGTGCTGATAAACTGCCACGAAAATATTTGAATAAAGTATTTTCATCAGAGGATATAAAAAGAACAATTTTCAGTTTCCCCTCTACTGCATGGACCAAGTTATACAGGCGGGAGTTTCTTATAAATAATAATATAAAATTTCAGGAAATCCGTGTAGGTCAGGATCAGTTATTTTTCTTTCATTCAATGATTAAAGCAAAGAGAATTGCGCTTCTTCCTGAAAATTTATATTGTTACCGTAAAAACAGACTGGGGAGTGTAACTGCAAATAAAAAGAAACAGAATTATTCACCCATATATGTATTTTCAGCAATAGAAAAACTTTTAAAAGATGAAGGTGTATTAGAAGAATACAAAATGGTTTTTATAAGCGGATATTTTTCAAAGGCAACTTCATGGCTTGGTAAGTTTAGAGAAGATAAAAAAGCCGGCTACTTTGAGGAGTATATGAAGTTATTGAAGCATATTCAAAGAGAATACCCTTTTGGCTGGTGGATGTATTTTAATCCGAAAGTAACTGATAATTATTGTAAACTAAAAATTAAACAGTTTGTTGCAAAGAAATTCAGGTTTATGCTAAAATAAAAAGGCATGGTAATCATGCATTGTGTCGATGTGACACTCTGCCGACGAGTAAGATTGATAATCTTCCGAGGAGAGGGCGCGGAACATAAATTTAACACAAAAATTTAGCATTTGCTGGAAAAACAGTGGAGCGCATCCGGCACAAACAATCCATTAGCTCCAGTGACAATTAAAAAAAATAATTTGTGTCGACGTGACGGAATCGGTATACGTGCACGTTTGAGGGGCGTGTGGGGAAACCCGTGCGGGTTCAAGTCCCGCCGTCGACATTAAAAAAGGGATAACACAACTTATCCCTTTTTTAATGTGTTTGAATGGTGAGGGCTTTAATCCGTCTATCGCGGGTTCAACGCAAGCCGAGCAGAGGGCGGAGCCTTCAAAAGGTTCAAGCGGATTTGCGGACGGACGACACGAACGTATGTGGGTTAATCAGGTAGAAGGTCTTTGTGATATAATTCTTTTGTGTTTTTGCTTAATTTTGGAGATATATTGTTTGAAAGTTGAAAAATCAGATAAAGGAATTTATATTTGATGAAAAAGAATGACTTAATAAAAAGGTGTTTAGTTTTTGATGATGCATTGGAAACTTATCCGTTTACAGATAAAAGCTATGGTGAACTTGCTGTTTTAAGACATAGAAGCAATGGTAAGTGGTTTGGTCTTGTTTTTCATTTAGAAGGGAAACTATATATAAATTTAAAATGCAACCCTGTTGATTCTGCAATTTTGAGAGATGAATACAAATTTATAACTCCGGGGTGGCACATGAATAAAGTGCACTGGATAACTATTGATGTGAACAAATCTCCGAAAGATCTACTTGACGCTTTAATTGAAACAAGTTTTAATTTGACGGCACGCAAAACAAAGACAAAATAATTTGGGACTTATATCGCAGTTTATACTAATTACGGGTAAAAGTGTCATGCTGAACTTGTTTCAGCATCTTGCAATGATAAGATTCCGAAACAAGTTCGGAATGACATTATGCCTCTTTTTTCAGGTTATCTAGTGTAAACTGCGATATAAGTTTCAATAATTTGATATTCAATTTTTACATGCAATAATATAGTTATGTTAGATACTATTACTATTAAGGGTGCAAAAGAACATAATTTACAGGACATTTCACTCCAGCTGCCAAAGAATGAATTGATAGTTTTTACAGGTGTTTCAGGATCTGGAAAATCCTCTCTTGCTTTTGATACTATTTTTGCAGAAGGGCAAAGACGCTATATTGAAAGTCTTTCAACTTACGCAAGACAATTTCTGGGTCAGATGGACAAGCCGAATGTTGAATATATTGACGGGCTTTCGCCTGCTATATCAATTGATCAGAAATCAACAAGCAACAACCCTCGCTCTACTGTCGGAACGGTTACGGAAATTTACGATTATTTAAGGCTTTTATATGCACGTGTCGGGGTTCCGCACTGCCCTGAATGCGGAGCGGAAATTAAGCCGCAGACTGTTGATGAAATCGTAAATAGTATTATGAAACTTGGAGAAGGTACTAAAATTCAAATTTTGGCGCCTGTTGCCAGAGGAAAGAAAGGGGAGTTTTCATCAACTTTTGAGGAATTACGCCAGGAAGGTTTTGTACGTGTAAAGGTTGACGGCGAGATTTCTAATCTTGATGAAGACGAAATTAAACTTGAAAAAAATAAAAAGCATACAATCCATGTTGTTGTTGACAGAATTGTAGTAAAAGAACAGGCGCGTTCAAGAATTGCCGACAGTGTTCAAATCGCACTGAAAAAAGCTGACGGGATTGCAGTTGTTGATGCAATCGGAAATAAAGAAATAATTTATAGCGAAAAGCTTGCCTGTCCTAATTGTAACTTGAGTTTTGAGGAACTTGCTCCGAGAATTTTTTCATTCAATGCGCCGTACGGTGCATGTGACAGATGTTCGGGGCTTGGTGCTGATTTTGTGATTGATCCTGATTTAATAGTTCCTGACAGGAAAAAATCGCTGAATGACGGAGCAATTTATCCGTGGTCAAAGACTTCTACAAATTATTATGAAGATGTCATGAAATCCGTATGTTCACATTATGGCATAGACATGGACAAACCTTTTGAAAATTTGTCAGAAAAAGAACAGAAAATTATTCTTTACGGAAGCGATGATATTGTAAAATTTACCGTAATGCGCTTTGGCACCCACCGTTACGAAACAAAATACAGAAGATTTGACGGCGTAATTCCGTATCTTGAAAAACGTTATAATGAATCAAACGGCGAATACTGGCGGGAAGAAATCGAAAAATATATGACAACAACACCCTGCCCTGCATGTAAAGGTGCAAGGTTGAAGCCTTTTTCGCTTGCAGTAACTATCAAGGATAAAAATATTTATGAATTTACTCTGATGTCTATTGATGATGAACTGGAATTTATATCAGATTTGTATCTTGAACTGAGTGAATTTCAACTCCATATCGCAAAGCAAATTCTTGATGAAATCCGTGCTCGTTTGAGATTTTTGAAAGACGTGGGTTTGAGTTATCTTAATCTTGCAAGAAGAGCAGGCACTTTATCGGGCGGTGAGGCGCAGCGAATAAGACTTGCAACTCAAATCGGAAGCGGTCTGTCAGGAGTGTTGTATGTTCTTGATGAACCTTCAATAGGGTTGCACCAGAGGGATAACGACAGATTAATTAAGACGCTTATAAAGTTAAGAAACTTAGGAAATACGCTTATTGTTGTTGAACATGATGAAGATACAATAAGAAACGCCGATTATATTGTTGATATCGGACCGAAAGCGGGAGTTAACGGAGGAAAAGTTATTGCCTGCGGAAGTGTTGACGATATTATAAAGGCAAAAACTTCTATAACAGGTAAATATTTGAGCGGTGAAAAATATATTCCTGTTCCGGAAAAAGTAAGAGAAGGCAACGGGCACTTTTTACATGTGAAAAATGCGCATATAAATAATTTAAAAAATATTGATGTTGATATTCCGCTCGGGAAAATTGTCTGCCTTACAGGTGTTTCAGGCTCGGGAAAATCTTCTTTAATGCAGGATTTGATATATGAGTATGCTCTGCATAAACTTCGCGGGAATAAACCGAAACCTCAGGGTGTAGATGAGATTACGGGATTTGAACATATCGACAAAATTATTGATATAGACCAGTCGCCTATCGGCAGAACTCCGCGTTCAAACCCCGCTACATATACTGATTTGTTCACCCATATAAGAGAACTTTATTCAAAAACAAATGAGGCAAAATTAAGAGGCTACAAACCCGGAAGGTTTAGTTTTAATGTTAAAGGCGGGCGGTGTGAAGCCTGCAAAGGCGACGGTTTGATTAAAATTGAAATGAACTTTTTGTCAGATGTTTATGTAAAATGTGATGTCTGCAAAGGTAAACGCTACAACAGAGAAACTCTTGAAGTTAAGTATAAAGGCAAAACTATATCAGATGTTCTTGATATGAGTGTAAAAGAAGCTCTTGAATTTTTTGACAGTATTCCGTCAATTAAAAACAAACTTCAAACTTTAAATGATGTCGGTCTTGATTATATGAAGCTCGGACAGAGTGCGACAACATTGTCAGGCGGTGAAGCCCAGAGAATTAAACTGGCATCGGAGCTCAATAAACGTTCAACCGGCAAAACTTTATATCTGCTGGATGAACCGTCTGTCGGACTTCACTGGTATGACCTTGATAAACTTATTAAAATTCTCCAAAAACTCGCCGATCAAGGTAATACAATTCTTGTTATCGAGCATAACCTTGATTTTATTAAAATTGCAGACCATATAATTGATTTAGGGCCTGAAGGCGGTATCGGAGGCGGACAAATTGTGGCACAGGGAACTCCTCTTGAAGTATCAAAATGTAAAGCTTCTTATACCGGTCAGTATCTTAAGCCAATATTGACAAATGCGCTTAAATAATATATCCTCAATTTAAAAAAGAAAGCGGGGTCATAATGAAAAAGTTTTTAATACTTTTTGCTTTTATTTCAGTTTTTTTATGCCAGCCTGTATTTGCTGAAACAATAAGAGTTCAGGCTCTTGAAGATTTTACCACAGAAAAACCTTTGGAATATATGTCCGTAAAAGCAATGGACGATCTCATTCTGGATGAGGATTTGACGATAAAAAGCGAGAGCATAATAAAAGGTCAAATCGTGGATGTAAAAAGTCCGAAAAGACTGAAAAGAAATGCAAGTTTTAAATTTATTCCGTTATCTTATACTGATATGAGCGGTAAAACATTTGAAATTAGAGGCTATTATCCTGCTAAATATACAACAAAACTTAACAAAGGCGAGCTTGCCAAATCAGCTGCTTTAACAGTCGGTAATTATTTTGTAAAAGGGCTTTCAATGGGGTACAGTGCTATAGAAGGCGCTGTTAAAAATGAAAAAGATAACCGTTTTAAATCAAGTGTAAATGCAGTATATGAAGACTCTCCGTTTTCTTACGTGGAAAAAGGTAAAGATATTGTAATTGCAAAAGATCAGCTGTTTTTATTGAATTTTAAAGCCAAAAACGATCCGGAAGATGAAGAGGAAGAAGATGAACCTAACTATGAATATGAACAACTTCAACCTGAGCAGGAAGTTAAACGGAATGAAAAACTTGAAAATACTCTGCCTCCGGAAATAAATCCGGAATTGCTTGAAGATACAAATTCCGTAAGAACTGAAAACTAAACTATATAGTGTATTTAGATTGACTGATTTTTTAAATTATGTTATTATCCTAATATGGAGAAAAGTGTTATGAAAAAAATATTATTCATATTTGCGTTATTATTTGGATTGGCAGTGCAGCCGGTGTTTGCAAAGACTACTCCGGTTCAAACATTACAGGATTTTTCAATTCAGAATCCGTCAAAGACAATGCTTATTAAAATTCTCTCAAATGTTCAGCTCGGCGATGGTGTGATGCTTCATGAAGGATATTACGTTTTAGGGCAGATAATGAACGTTTCTGATTCAACATTTGTTTTTATGCCTGTTAAATTCCAGAATTTTCATAACGAAGTTTTCCAGATTAACGGTAATTTCCCTGCAAAATTCGCCGGAATGATTGATACAAAAACAAAAACACCGGCTAATGGCGTTATTGCAAAAGATTCAAAATTTTTGCTTGATTTTATAGAAACAGAAAACAAACCTGAGCAGCAGGTAAGTTCTAAATATCAAAATATGCAAAATACAGAAGGTGGTATTTCTGCGGTTGTAAACAGGTCTGAACCTGTATTATACGACGGAACTATCCCTCAGACGATGAAGGATTTCCCGGGAATTCAATTAGATTCATTTGACAACGGAAGCAACTTTAATATCCCGGACAAATTGATTATTGAATCAGAAATCCGTGATAATAATATAAATTCTTTAAAACAATAAATTTTGCTCTTATTCTTTTATTCTGAAAGTCTGGACTTATATCGCAGTTTACACTAATTATGTGTAAAACCGTCATGCTGAACTAGTTTCAGCATCTCTTTAAAGTTATCCAAAATCGATTTTGTATTTTGTATTAATTGTATTAAACTTCAACAGCGGCTTTAATCTTACCGTTGCCTTCAAGAATGATTTCGGTATCTTTACCGTTATCAGAGATTACTAAACGCGTTTTAACAACATCATTTTCCGTAAAACGTGAAATTTCTTTTATCTTTAAATCATTCATATATAATCCCTTTCAAGCTTGTATATTATATGATAACAGATTTTTGAGGAATTTCAACCCTCCGGAGAATTAAAATCCGTAAATATTATTTTTTGTTAACAAAAAAGTCCGGAAATTTTTCCGGACTTTTTTAGGTGTTTTTTAATTATTAATTTTAGCCTTTAATCTGGCTCATAACTTCGTCAGCAAAGTTTTCCTGACGTTTTTCAAGTCCTTCGCCGAGAACAAATCTTGTGAAAGCCTGTACTGTTAACTTGCCTTCAATTAACTGCCCTACAGTTACATCAGGGTTTTTAATGAACGGCTGTTCAAGAAGTACTCTTGATGCCATTAATTTGTTTACTCTGCCTTCAACAATTTTTGCTCTGATTTGTTCAGGTTTTTTCAACAAATCTTCTTTACCCATTTCGATTTCTGTTTCATGGTCAATAACTGATTGCGGAATTTCTGCTCTTGTAATAAATTCCGGAGCAGAAGATGCGATATGCAAACAGATGTCATTCATCAATTCAGCATCTTTTTTATCGGTCTGGATAAGAACGCCGATTTTGCCGTTGTGAACATAAGAAGCGGTATTGCCTTCGTAGCGTACAAATCTCCTGAATGTAATTTTCTCGCCGATAGAAGCGATTTTTTCTTTAATAACTTCAGAAATTACTTTACCGCATTTCGGGCATGTAGAAGATAACAATGCATCAACGTCTGCAGGATTTGTTTTTGCAACAACTTCTGCTAGACCGTTTGTTAATTCTTTAAATTCTTCATTTTTCGCAACGAAGTCGGTTTCGCAGTTAACTTCAACCATAGCTCCGCAATCATCCTGAATAGATGTTGCAACTAAGCCTTCTGCTGCAATTCTGCCCATTTTTTTATCAGCGGAAGCCATACCTTTCTGGCGGAGAACTTCCATTGCTTTTTCCATATCTCCGTCTGTTTCAACAAGAGCTTTTTTGGCATCCATCATACCTGCGCCTGTTTTATCGCGGAGTTCTTTTACCATTTGAGCTGTAATATTCATTATAATCTCCTTATTTATCGGAAGTCAGGAGGTACAGATGTCAGGAGGTCAAGCTGTTATATGATAATCTTGTATTTGGCTTGTCTTCCTGCCTTCCTGTCCTCCGGTCTTCTTGTAATTATTCTGCAACTGTTTCAGTTTTTTCTTCTTCTTTAGAAGCTTCTACTTCAGCAGAAGATACACCGGCATCTTCCGGTTTAATTTCTTCAACTTTTTTAGTATTAATATTAGCTTCTCTCAATTTTTTCCCTTCCAAAACAGCGTCAGCAAGTTTTGAAGTGATTAGTTTGATTGAGCGGATAGCGTCATCGTTACCCGGAATAATATAGTTTATACCGTCGGGATCTGCATTGGTATCAGCCAGACAGATAACCGGGATGTTTAATTTATTAGCTTCTTTAATTGCAATATCTTCTTTTTTCTGGTCTACGATAAAGATAATATCAGGCAAGCCTCTCATATCTTTGATGCCGCCTAAAGTTTTGCTTAATTTACCTAATTCTCTGTTCAATTTAGCAATTTCTTTTTTAGGCAGCTTTTCAGCGTGACCTGAGTTCATGAAGTCTTCTAATTCTCTGAGTTTATTTATACGGCTTCTGATTGTATCGAAGTTAGTAAGCATACCGCCTAACCATCTTCTGTTAATATAATATGCGCCTGCTCTAAGAGCTTCTTCTGCAACAACTTCTGCAGCCTGTTTTTTAGTTCCTACAAAAAGAACGTTTTTACCGCGTGAAGCGAATTCTCTTACAGCTGCGTAAGCTTCATCAAGAAGATCTGTTGTTTTACGCAAATCTAATACATAAATTCCGTTTCTTGCACCGTAGATATACGGTTTCATTTTAGGGTTCCATCTTTGTGTCTGGTGTCCGAAATGTACACCTGCTTCCAATAATTCAATCATAGATGCTGTTGGCATCGGTTTTCTCCTTTTGTTTTAACTTGTTGTACTACGGGCTATACTGTCTCATTCAGATTGGGTTGACTGTCTTTAATTCTCATAGCCGAGGGGCTCTTATACTTTCTTGTCCTTCCCCCTGAACTAGGGCAAAACCTATCAGACTAGTGTAACCAATTAAATAATAATACAAACATGCCTTTATGCAAATTTATTATTGCGTTTTATTACAATATGAAGACGATAAGACGTTAAGACGATAGGACGTTAAGTTCTTTACGGTGCGCTAAAGCGCACGAAAAAATATCCCTGAGAGTTCTGCGCTATTCGTCATTGCGGACAGCAAAGCTGATCCGCAATCGCATTATTGATAAATCAAGCAGGTTGTCATTCCCATGTTCAAATTAAATTTTGTCGGATTAGTAAATCCGACCTACAACTTTGTTGGATTTTGTGTAAAGTTGTGTTTAGACCTTGTGTCTACGTGCGTAGCACAAAAAAAACGGACTATCAAAAGCTAGTCCGGCATTTCATTTTCTGAAACAAAAAGGATTTACATTAACTTATATTGTGTTTATTTTAAATCTTTTTCATATTTTAGTATTCAATACCCTGTCTTGCCATTACACCCATATCAAAGTAATGTTTAATAGGTTTCATTTCTGTTACAAGATGAGCCATAGCTTTTAATTCAGGGTGAGCGTAACGTCCTGTTAATACGATTTCAAGATTTTCAGGTTTATGTAAAAGTGCATCTTTTACATCTGAAACTTTAATCATATTCATTGCAGTGCAAATATTAATTTCATCTAAAATTATTAGCTGGTATTCTCCGGAATTTATAGCTTTTTTCGCGAACTCCCAGCCTCTTTGTGCTTCTTTAAAATCTTCCATACAAACGTTGTGAGAATAACATACTCTGTCCATTCCGAATTGCACAACATCTAAATTAGGTAAAAATTTTGAAGATGAAACAATTTCTCCGTATGAAGTTGCACTGTCGCCTTTTGTAAATTGAATAATTAAAACTTTCCAGCCGTGTCCCAGTGCTCTTAGTGCCAACCCTAATGATGCCGTGGTTTTCCCTTTCCCGTCTCCTGTATAAATTTGTATATACCCATGCTCTAACACGACTAACTACCTCCAAATAAACTGATAAGTTCCTCTATCCTTATTTTAACGAATTTTCCTCACTATTTAATCGTTCCAAGGATGTATTAATTTCTAGAGCAAAAGATGGATAAATGTATCTATCCCCGCTCCCAAGATTTTGTATATTCATCATAGAACTAAATTCAAAAAAATAAATAGCTTTAAGCAATTCCATGCCAATCTTTTTACAATTATTTTTGTAGTAATGGTAAAGATTGACAGTTTGAAGGCTTCTGAACCTAAAAAAAATTATCTGAAAAAATTTACATAATTTTTGTAAACTAATTGTTAAAATCTCTTGCGTAACTCGCAAAAAGTCTGTGCATGGTTATTTTAACCTAAATTCCAATTATTAATATTATTAATAATTGTCTTTGTTGCTCATATGTTCTTTTTTATCCAAAAACGGGTATAAAAAAAATAGGGAAGTTTGTAAATTGTAAATAACATGTAAAACCCCGTCAGACATGCATTTTGACATGTTAACTTTTGTAACAAAAAGGATTGTTTATGAAATCAGCCGAAATTGTAAGTTTTTATATTATTAGAGTTATAAGAGAGATGAGCAAATGACATACGCAGCAGGATTACCAAAATCTAAAATAGTGTCAACCTCGTCAATAAAAACGAGGGCGGCTAACTCTATCTCTACTGCCACAAGAAGCAGCGGAGCATCTTCTGCTATGTCAAGAACAGGATCATTATTCGGTATATACGCACAGCGCTCGACAACAGGATTGGGACTTCATAATAACTATTTGAAATATAACAGTCCGGCAACATCAGCATTAAGACATTCATTGAATGATAACAGAATTCCGTTATTTAATAATATAGGTTTTATGCCGATGCCGCATCGTCATGAAGATAGTTCAAACAAATTCCTTGGAATTATGACCGGTGTTGCTATGGGGGTAGGTATTTTGAAAACCGTAATAGACGCTGTTAATGAGACTAAATCTGATAAAATTACATTAAAATCTGCCTCTGCAAATAATAGTGTTTCTACAAATACCGGAACAGCAAGGGCTGAAAACTTAGGGGATTTACAGACTAAAGAAAATAAGATTAATGATAACTTAAATAATTTTGGAGAAAATTATTCTAAAGTTAATCAGGAAGAGAAAAATGCTATTCAAGACGCTTTGAGTAAAGAAAATGTACAAGCAGGTTTAAAAAATGCAGGAGTTGGCAATATTGACTTCAGCAACCTTGAATTGAATGAAATTAATATTACTGCTGATAGTGCAGAAGCAGACTTTGATACTGCTATAGATTCTATTTCTACTGATATTGATGAAGTAAAAAGTTTCAAAGATGATACATTAGCTCCTGCTAAAAAGAAATTAAGTGAAAAATCAGGAGAACTAAAAGGAAATATTAAAGCAACAACTCAAAATATAGAGCGAAATGAAAAAACTGTTAGCGAATTAACTGATAGTATTGGTGATCTGCAAAGGAGTTTGGCTTCAGCTAAAACTCCTACTGAAAAGGCACAAATTCAAACAAAGATAAATCGCTTAGAAACACAGAAAAGAGACTTAGAAACTAAAATTGAGAATGATAAGAAAAAGCTTGAAGAATTGAATGCAGAACTAGATAATGTTGCAGCTGCTCAAGCTGCGATTGAATCTGCGGAAAGTAACTGTGATAATCTTGTAAATCAATTAAAAGAGCAGAAAGATAATTTAAAAGAGTTGAAAGAACAAAAATCTGATATTGAACAAAAACAATATGACCTTGCAAAAGAGCAAAGTCAGGATTTTGAAAAGAATAAGACAAAGATGCAGGCATTAGAAACAAAAATTAACCATGAAACTGATCCTGAAAAGAAATCTAAGCTTATCGGCGAATGGAATTCACTGGCAGGAGAAATGTCTTCTTTATATGAATCATTATCTTCGGTAAACGGACAATCATTCTCCGGTAAGAAAGGCACCGTACAAATTTCAGTCGACAGTGCTGATGTTAAGTATACGGAAAAGTTAGATGATGATGCAGCTTCTGTTGAAACTAAAGGAGACACAAAGAGTTCATCATCAAATAACACATCAAACACATCGAAAATGGATAATATAAATATAACACAGATTACTAGTAAAATAAATAGTACTCAAATCGGTGGTACTGTTGAAATTAACGGTGCTACATATACAAAAAATTATGACGGTAATTTTACGCTGACAAAAGAGGCTCCATTGAGTAAATTTAATGACGCGTTTGAATTAAGATTAAAAAATGCAGGTATTGAACCTCACCAAACTCAAGAAGGTTTGAAATCATATACTGCAGAAGACTTGATTGCAATGGCAACTTTAGGACAAGATTAAGATAATTTTACATTAAACTTTACTTTTTAAATTGCTTAAGTTATAATAAATCTACAGACAGTATTGTCACTGAAAAAGAACGGGAAACCCCGTTCTTTTTTATCATTATAAAAGGGTAAGGTATGATGAAACAAGAAATCAACAGGCATGATATTTTAGAAAAAATTACACCGTTAATAGAAAATACTGCCATGCGTTTCGGGTATATTCCTATAGAAATTGAGTTTGTGAAAGAAAATCACCGCTGGTTTTTAAGGATTTACCTTTATTCTAAAGAAAAAGATGTTACTCTTGACGATTGTGAAAATGTTACAAGAAGTTTGTCCGACTTTTTAGACGAACTTATTCCTGTTAAATATTACCTAGAGGTTTCATCTCCGGGATTGGAGAGGAAATTTAAATCTGATAAAGAATTTATATACTTCAATGGCCGAAGAATAAGTTTAAAGCTTAAAGTGCCGCTTGAGGGCGAGACTGAAAAAATATTTAAAGGGGAAATTTTGGATTTTAATGAAAAAGAAGGTTTAAAATTTTTTAGGTTTGATGACGGACAGGAACTTTTAATCCCGCGTGAAAATATTCAGTCGGCGAAATTGTATTTAGATTAGTCAAGTGAATAGGTGAATAAGAGAATAAGTAATAAGTTCGTATAGGTGCTTCGCACAGAAAGGCTAATATGCATCATAAAGATATGGAAGTTTGGAAACAAGCAATGGAACTTGTTTTTGATATCTATAAATTAACAGAATCTTTTCCAAAAGATGAGATGTTTGGATTAGTTTCCCAGATGCGGCGTTGTGCAGTTTCTATCCCTTCCAATATTGCAGAGGGGTGCGGAAGATTTTCCGATAAGGAAACATTACGATTTATTTCTATAGCTACAGGTTCACTTGCAGAATTGGAAACTCAACTCTTAATTGCAAAGCATTTGAACTTTATCAAGGATATACACGAAACTTTTGAACAGATTAAAAAAGTTAATGCTTTATTAATTGGTTTAAAAAAATATTTGGGAAATAATGAGAATTATAATTTAACGTAAAGAACTTATTCTCTTATTTACTTATTAACTTATAGACTTTAATAAAAAGAAAGGAAAATAAACAATGATTAAAATCGGAACAGCACTTTTTGAAGCTTGCGAAGAGCTTGAAAGAGAAAGAGGAATTTCTAAAGAAGTTCTGATAGCATCTTTATGTGATGCAATGGTAGCAGCTTATAAAAAACACATGAGGATTAAAGAAGCTGCAAATATTGAGGCTATTTTAGACGAGCAGTCCGGAGAAATCGGTGTATTCAGTACAAAACTGGTTGTAGATGAAGTGGAAGATCCTGATACACAGATTTCATTAAAAGATGCTCAGGAAATTGCAGAAGATGTCGAGGTCGGTGACGAAGTTAAAATTGAAGTTACACCGGAACAATTCGGGCGTATTGCAGCACAATCCGCTAAACAGGTTATCACACAGCGTATCAGAGAAGCTGAAAGAAATCTTGTTCTGCAGGAATTTATGGATAAAAAAGGTACGCTGACAACCGGTATTATTCAAAGGGTTGAAAACCGCAATGTTATTGTTAATATCGGCAAAATTGATGCTATTATGCCGCAAAAAGAACAAATCCCGGGAGAATATTACAAACCCGGAAACAGAATTAGAGTTTTTGTTCTTAATGTAAAAGAAACTACAAGATTGCCGCAGGTAATTGTTTCTCATGCACATGCAGAAATTGTCAGAGAACTTTTTGAACTTGAAGTTCCGGAAATCGAAGACGGTATTGTTGAAATTAAATCAATTTCAAGAGAAGCCGGCTACAGAACAAAAATTGCGGTCTGGTCAAATGATCCTGAAGTTGACAGTGTGGGCGCCTGCATAGGTCCGCGCGGCTCAAGAATTCAGACAATTGTTTCAGAATTGAAAAACGAAAAAATTGATATTGTAAGATATTCTGAAGATCCTGTAGAGTATATTGTTAATGCATTATCACCTGCAAGAGTTGTGTCTGTTGATATTCTGGCTGATGATGAATACTCTCATGAAGCTATGGTTGTAGTCCCTGACGATCAGTTGAGTCTTGCAATCGGCAGAGAAGGTCAGAATGTAAGACTTGCCCATAAATTGACCGGCTGGAAAATAGATATCAAGAGTGTTTCTCAAATGGAAAAAGCCGAAGCGGCTAACTTTGAAAATTACGAGGAACCTGTTGAAGAGACAGAAGATATTGATGAACCGGACGAACTTCAACAGGAAATTGAAGAAGAAATGAACCAGCAAGCAGTTGATGAAGAAGATTTTCAAGACGAGCCGGCTGCTGAAGAAGTTGAAGAAACTGAAGAATAGTTTATAAAAAAGCATGGCTGTTATAATTATCAGCCCTGCTTTTTCTGTTCTGTTGACAAAAAATATTGAGCAAATATTATATAATAGTATGGCTTAAAATACCAAATTAGTATTGTAGTATAAGTAGAAAAAAGGAGATTAATCTCATGGCTAGAGAAAAGTACGAACGTACCAAACCGCACGTTAACATCGGTACAATTGGCCACGTTGACCACGGTAAAACAACATTAACAGCAGCTATCACAGCTGTATTGGCTGCTGCAGGACAAGCTGCATTGAAAAAATTTGATGAAATCGACGCAGCTCCGGAAGAAAAAGCAAGAGGTATTACCATCTCTACTGCTCACGTAGAATATGAAACAGCAACAAGACACTATGCTCACGTTGACTGCCCGGGCCACGCAGACTATGTTAAAAACATGATTACAGGTGCTGCTCAGATGGACGGTGCTATCCTCGTAGTTGCTGCAACTGACGGTGCTATGCCTCAGACTCGTGAACACATCCTGTTAGCTCGTCAGGTTGGCGTTCCTAACCTCGTTGTATTCTTGAACAAATGCGATATGGTTGATGATCCGGAATTGTTAGAATTAGTTGAAATGGAAGTTAGAGAACTTCTTTCTTCTTACGAATTCGACGGTGACAACATTCCGTTCATTCACGGTTCTGCTTTGAAAGCTCTTGAAGCTGCTCAAGCTAATCCGAAAATTCAACGCGGTGAAGATAAATGGGTTGACAAAATTTGGGAATTGATGGATGCTATCGATTCTTACTTCCCGACACCTGTTCGTGATTTGGACAAACCGTTCTTGATGCCTGTTGAAGACGTATTCTCTATCACAGGTCGTGGTACTGTTGCTACAGGCCGTGTAGAACGTGGTGTTGTTAAAGTTGGTGACGAAGTTGAAATCGTTGGTTTAGGCGAAACTAAGAAAACAACTGTTACCGGTGTTGAAATGTTCAGAAAATCTCTTGATCAAGGTCAAGCTGGTGATAACATTGGAGCTTTGCTTCGTGGTATCGACAAAACTGATATTCAACGCGGTCAAGTACTTGCTAAACCGGGTACAATTCATCCGCACACTAAATTTACCGCTAACGTTTACGTATTGACTAAAGAAGAAGGCGGACGTCATACTCCTTTCTTCCCCGGTTACAGACCTCAGTTCTATATCAGAACAACTGACGTAACAGGTTCAATCAAATTCGACGGTCAAATGGTTATGCCTGGCGACAACGTTGTAATGGAAGTTGAACTTATCGCTCCTGTAGCTATCGAAGAAGGTATGAGATTCGCTATCAGAGAAGGCGGTCACACAGTTGGTGCCGGTGTTGTTGATAAAATTATTGAATAATTTATTCGGCAATATTATACAAATTAAAAAACGAGCCTGGTTACAGGCTCGTTTTTTTTATTATAAAAACTACAAGGTCTGCTTTTATTTAAGCAGACCTATAAAGTTTGTTTTCCCCTAAAAATTTTTTCCCTTTTCCCAAAATAATCTATGACCTTGACTTTTTTATTTTGCAATTTGAAGTGATGCAAATTTTGATTTTTCTTTTGTTTGCTGCAAGTATTTTACCAGAGATTTTGCAACAAGTTCCGAGCGTTTTTTATTTTCTTTGTCTAAAATCTGAAAATATTCATCAAGTGATGACATTATGTATTCTGTATTTTCCATTTCTTTTACCCTTTTTATAAAATTTTTTAACCCAGCAGTGCGTCTAAGATTTCTGCATTTTTTGAAGCTTTTTGAGAATTTCTGATCTGATTTCTGTACATATAAGTTCTCAGTGCTTCTCTTATTAATTCTGAGCGTGTACGATTTTCATTTCCTGCTACTTTGTCTATTTCATCTAAAAATCTTTCCGGCATTGATATTAAAACTCTGGCCATATTGTTCTCCTTTTTGTTATCCCTTTGTAATTCCCCTTTGTATATATATAAAGGAGATTATTCATTAAAAATTGCGTAAAGTGTATATATTTGTTATAAACTTCTTAACAAAAATTAATATATATGGTATTAATACCGCCTGACATAGTAGTTTTCGTCTTTTTTTAATTCCTGTTTAATTGTTAACAAATCTTTGTCGTCATGAAATTTCGAAAGAATTTTAGCAGTTTTTTCGCGTATTGTGTAATCGGGAATATTTTTTGTTTCATAAATAATTTGTTTTAGAATTTTTATATCAATAAGGTTAGAAAACTCACTGATTGTTTCAAGGTACCAGTAAAGTTTAAAGACTTCTTTATTAATTTTATATTTGCCGTCTTGAATATCAAATGATTTGACTTTGTCAATAACGGGCTTTGTGTTCTCGACAAGTTTTCTGCAAAAATCAACATAAAATTCCGGATAATTTTTCAGGCACTGAATTGCACATAACATATTTCTGCAAATATTTCCGTTTATGTCTATCAGAGCATCAAGAATTGTGTCTTGAAACTCTTTATAAAAATCCGGATTTTGAGGTATAAATTCTTTCAGTCTGAAAGATACTGCTTCCCTGATTTTCCCGTCGCAGCCCGTCAAATTTGACATTATTATTTTTGCTTCTTCTTTTGATGTAATATTATCCAATTTGAGTATGGCAGCCTGTTTTTCCGCAACTGTACCGTTTTTTAAAAATGAAATCAAATCGTTATGCGAATATTCATTTTCATATATATCTAAAGCAGTATTAAAATCTTGATTATGTTTATCGTTCAAAATTTGTGTCTTATCAGTGTTCAAATTGTGCTCCGGAAGTTCTTGTATCTTTAATATAACATAAAATACAATGATTTTTGAGTTGAAAATAGGTTTAATGAATGATATAAATATAATACATAAGGTTATAATAGTTTTAGGAGAAAACTTATGAAAGAATTAATAGCATTTTTCAAAGATATTTTTATGATAAGCGATCAGAATATGAATATAAAAGTAGGTTTGTCCCAATTCAAAAAAGAAAATGTTGATGAGAAAAAGCCTGTTAAAAAGATAAAGAAAGAACATAAAGAAGTAAAGCTGTCTGATCTTATGAGAAGGAGTGCATAGTTTTTAGTATTCAATTCCTTTTCTGGCGGCAATTCCTGTATCCCAGTAATGTTTTACAGGTTTGATTTCCGAAACCAGATGGGCTATATCAATAATTTTTTGATTAGCATTTCTTCCTGTCAGAACAATTTCCATTTCTTCAGGTTTGTTTTTCAAAACTTCCACAACTTCATCAACGTCAATAAATCCCAGATCTATTGCAATATTTGCTTCATCAAGAATTATCAAGTTGTATTCATCATTTTCTATAGCTTTTTTCGCAAGTTCCCAGCCTTTTTTTATTTCCTCTTCGTCATTTTGATTTTTGTTATTTGAATAGACAATTCTATCAAGACCTGCTTGAATGATTGTGAGATTTTTTGTAATTTCTGGTGACAGATTTCTGAAAGAGTTGAGTTCTCCGTAGTCATCTCCGCCTTTTGTAAACATTATAATAAGTACTTTCCAGCATCGCCCAAGTGCCCGCATTGCAAGCCCCAGAGAAGCTGTAGTTTTTCCTTTACCGTTGCCTGTATAGACTTGAATATAGCCGTGTTTTGCCCAATTAGGGTTGACCAGTTCATTTTTGCAAAAGTTATTCATATTTTTATTATATACTAAAATTATGGATAATAAAACAGACTTAAGAGTACGTGCAAAAATTATACGAAAAGGGCTTGATATTCCATCTGTCAGTTCAAGTATATTAAATATGATAAGAGAAAATAAAACTTATCAAAATGCTCAAAATGTAATGATTTTTTATCCTATGAAATACGAAATAAATCTGCTGCCGTTATTGGAAGATGACAAAAATTTTTATCTGCCTAAAGTTTATGATGAAGATATTCTGGTTTGTCCTTTCAAATTTGGTGATGTTCTTGTAACTTCGCATTTTAAAGTTCAGGAACCATGCTCTAATCCTGTAAATCCGGAAATTCTTGATTTGATATTTGTTCCGGCGCTTATGGCGGATAAAGACGGATTTAGATTAGGCTATGGCGGGGGATTTTACGATAGATTCCTTGCAAAATACAAAGGGATTAAAACAATCCTCCCTATTTCGTCTGCTCTTCTCGTCGAAAAATTGCCCCGTGAAAGTTTTGACCGTAAAGCTGATATTGTTATTTCATGTTAAAAAGGAGCCCGCGTTTAGCGAACCCCTTGTAAAGGTTAGTCAAGGATAGGATGTTTTATGGTAAATCCTTATTAATATTCAGGTTTAAATAATTTTATAGCTTCCTGTTCACCCTGTTTAACCGATTCATATTCCTGTTCAATCATTTTTAACTGGGTTTCTATTTTAGCTTTTTCAGCCTGAATTTGTTTTTCTTGTTCATTCAAAAGTTTGCTTTCCTGTTTGCCGATATTTTCACGCGCCTGATTATACAGACTTTTAAATATCCACTGCTGATACATTGCCTGATATTGCGGATTAGGCATTTGTTGCATCTGCATTGCCATTACCGGCTGCATCATTGCCATATTTTGGTTTGCGCTCATTAACGCTCCGTTATGGGCATACTGCATGTACATCATTTGTCGACCGAACATTGAACCCGGAGTATTCATCATATCGCTCATAGACACTGAACCGTCAGCTACATTTGCAGAGTATTGCTGCAAATCTGATAACTTCTTTGTCAGCTCCATCAAACGATACTGTAAATCGTTCCGTTGATGAATAAGTTGCAATTTTCGGTATGCGAAAATCAATGGAGACATTTTCTTTACTCCTACCTAATTTATAACTAACCTTTTTAACCTTACATTTATATAAAAACATGCAACTCCTTGAAATTGCATGTTTTTGGCTGTTATGTTAAGATTTGTTAATATTTTGTTTATTGACCGCTTTTTGTAATAACTTTATCAATAAGTCCGTATTCTAATGCTTGCTGTGCAGTTAAGAAGTGATCACGTTCGCAGTCTTCTTTAACTTTTTCGACCGGTTGACCTGAATTTTGAGCGATTATTTCAATTAACATATCTTTCATTCTCAAAATTTCTTTTGCTTCAATTTCAATATCTGTTGCCTGACCTTTTGCACCGCCCAGAGGCTGATGTATCATTACTCGTGCATTAGGAAGAGCCATTCTTTTCCCCTTAGCTCCGGAACAAAGCAAAAAGGCTCCCATAGATGCTGCATCTCCGAGGCATATTGTAGAAACGTCGGATTTGATAAGCTGCATTGTATCATAAATAGCCATACCGGCAGTAATTACACCGCCAGGACTGTTTATATAAAGCATAATATCTTTTTCCGAATTCTCGCTGTCAAGCAGCAGAAGCTGCGCAACAATTGAATTTGCAACATCATCATCAATTTCTGTTCCTAAAAATATAATTCTTTCTCTTAAAAGTCTTGAAAAAATATCAAAAGAACGTTCTCCGCGTGATGAAGCTTCTATAACTGTCGGGACATAGCCCATTATTCTCATATAAGTTTCCTGATCCATATTTGCTCTCCTATATAATACGTTTATTATAATATAAAAATAAATAATGTATATACAATAACAAAAGGACTAATATCGCGGTTTACTCTAATTATGAGTACGTCATGCTGAACTTGTTTCAGCATCCCACGGTAATTAGACCCTGAAACTAGTTCAGGGTGACAATTTAGATGTTGTTTAGTGTAAACTGCAATATTAGTTTAGTAACAAAAGGACATGATGTATTTAAAAAATTCATCAATGTCCTTTAATTTTAGGAAAAGCCGGCTGAAAAGATTTATTTTGGTCAAGAAGCAATTTATGTGCCGGCATAGAAATTTTTATAAACTATATTATTTTCTCTGCAGTATTTTTCAATTTCTATATTTAATTCGTCAAAGTACTGCGGATTTTTCATATTATATATATCATTATACAATGATTTGTAAATAGGATATTCCTCATTTATGAATTTGAACATTTTTGTTTTAAAACTGCTTCTCAAATTCAACTTATCAAACCAGTATTCATCAGCATAGTCTTTGGTTTTTTCTATAATGTTTTTGAAATCGGTTATTTGAGGAATTATTGGTGAAATAAATACAACCGATTTAATACCATTTTGCTTCAAAATTTTTAAAGTTTCAAGTCTTTCCTCAATGCTTGAAGAATAAGGTTCAAGTTTTTTCTTTACTTTTTCATCTAAGAAGCTTATGGAGATGGCTATTTCGATATGTTTCATTTTCTTAAACAAATCAATATCTCTTAATACTAGTTTGTTTTTTGTAACTACACTTAAGTATGCTTCAGATTTAACAAGCTGTTCCATAATCATGCGTGTTATCCCGTACTTTTCTTCGTAAGCGTTGTAGGGATCTGTTACAGTGCTTATCATTACTTTTTTATCTTTTATTTTGAAAGTGTTAATTCTTTTTCTTGTATGTTTGACATCAAGAAATTCACCCCATTCTTCTTTATGTTTGCTGAAACTCGACATATAAGCTGCATAGCAGTATAGACACTTGTTCGGGCATCCGACATAGGGATTTATTATATAATCCAGTGTAGTCAGTTTTGTTTTGGTTAAATAATCTTTAACACGTGTTGTGTCTTCCTTTACCATAACAGCATAATAAAGTTCGCAAAAGAAAATGTCAATATTATTGAGTTCTTATTCGTGAATGGAAATATCTTTTTCTACAATCGGCGGTATAGGTGATGTAATAAGCATTTCAAGATATTTATCGTTTTCTTGTTTTACTTTTTCTGCAATAGATTTTATTTCATTGTTATTCGTGAAGAAGTACTTCACAGCATATTTTAGGACCATCATACCTTTAGCAGGGTGTTTTTCAAATTTATATATATCATATTCGAAATATTTCTTAGCATTTTCACATCCGTTTACAAGAAAACTTATTGCAGCTTTATCAGATTTTTTATTTTCAATAAGTTTTAAAAGTACGCTATTGTCTGTATTCTCAACGGTTTTATCAAAATTTTCGGCAAATTTTATCGGGTCATTTTCGTCAGGGTAATAATAAATCCCAATCATTTTTGTCCAGTTCGAAACATTTTCATATTTCTTAAAGTATTCGTTTCCGTAACCGTTTGTTTGAGGTGCAAGAGCGCTGTATTTTAAGGTATAGACTTCATTATCAAAATGTATGTCTTCTGCAAGGCAGCCGACTTGTGATAAAAATATTGCCAGTAATATAAAAAAAATTCTTTTCATATAAAAATTTAAACATTTTTTTGTACAAAAAGAATTATACTTATGATTTATATAAAAGGTTAATTTTCATTTATAAAAAAGTTTAAATTTTATTGAATGTAACGAAATGTAAAAATAAGTTTAAAAAGGCTGAAATCCTTACTATAATCCTCATAGGATAGGATAGGATAGGATAGGAGCAGGAAAAGAAATAATTATACCTTTATTGTTTTTATATAAATACGAGAGTATTTAATTTTAAGAGTATAAAAGGAGGATATATGACACCTATTAATCGTTTATTTAATATGCAGCCTGCAGGACAGCTTGCCCAACAGCTTGATGCTGCTGACGGTAAAAAAGATGGTAAGATAAGTGCATCCGTATGGAACGGTTTTGTCCGCGGGAAAGGCGGTAAAACGATAAAAAATTATATTGAAGTTGGTAATGCAACGAGTTCAATTTCGTCTTATTTGATGAAGAATTCAAAAACTTCAGGTAAAAATATTCAAAATTTGATGCAGGATTGGCTTTCAGGTTTAAATCAATCAAATAATCCTTCTCAAACGCAAAAAACAGAAGCTGTATCTCCGTCTCCTGAAGTTCAGCCCGCAGCTGTTGAAAGTGAAGCCCCTATGCTTGAGACAAAGCCTGCGACTGCAGAAATAAATCCTTTTGCAAGTGAAACTAAGCCTCAGGAAGACGAACAATTTTCACTGGCTCCTAATCCTTCATTGGCAGGTAAAAATGTGGACCAAACTGATGCTTCCGGTCGTAAAATCGGAATAATTTCTTACGATAAAGAAGGCAATGTTGATTACTATTGCAGATATGAATATGACAATAACGGAAATCAGACCAGAACTGTATATTATAATCCGGACCAAACAGTTGATGCCTCTTTTGAATATGAATATGACAACAAGGGAAATCAAATTACGAAAACAAGCTACGACGCTAATAACATTGTTGCTTCATATACTGAATACAAATATGATAATGCCGGAAATAAAATTAGAGACATAATACATAATTTCGGGGATAATAGTATTGAAAAAATATATTATGATACAAATGGCAAAATTGAAGCAAGTTTCTTAGAAGAGTTTGATAATAATGGAAATAAGGCGAAATCAACAACCTATAATTCTGATGGTTTTGCTATTTCTGAATTTCTATACGAATATGATAATGCAGGCAACAAAACAAGAGAAACTAAGTACGATTCTGATGGCAATATCGTTTACGAGGAATTGTACGAATATGATAGCAGCGGAAATATCATTAAAGAATCAATATACAATGCTGACGATTCCGTAGACGAATTTTAATGATTATTGTCAGGATTGTATTTTATAATCACAATAACTAGAGATTGTCATTCACAGCAGTAAAATCTTTTCCGCCGACTGCCTTATAAATATCGACAGTAGAAAGCAGATAATTCACCTGATTATTTACTTTATCTTTATCTGCAACAATAAGTTTTTCGCTATCTTTCATCAAATCAAGATTTGATTTTGCTCCTATATTGAATTTTTTGTCAGCCAGTTTATATTTTTCATTTTCAAGATTGTACCGTTTTACGCTTTCTTTATAATTTTTCTCTCTTGTTTTTGCACCGCCCAGAGAATCATTTACCTCTTGTATTGATGTTAAAATTGTTTTTTCATACATCTGCTGTGCCTTTTCAAGTTCAAGTTTTGTCCATCTCAACCGCGCCATTTTAGCCCCGCCAGTAAACAAATCAAGTGACGGCACAACTCCTGCAAGAGATTTGAAAGTATGATTTCCGAATATATTTGTAAAATTGTATGCGCTGAAACCTGCCTGACCGTATAAAATAAATTTAGGCAAAAAGTCGCGTCTTGCTACTTTAGCATCTATTCCTATTTTTTCAATATAATCTTCAGCCTTCAAATAATCCGGTCTGTATTGAATAACTTCCGCATTGATAGCTTCGGGCAACGGTAAAAGTTCAAGCTTTGAATAATCTGATCTTGCCATTTGAGACAAATCTTTTTCTCTTAAACCTGTCAATACTCCGAGTTCTCTTGCAACAATCAGTCTTTTATCAACATAAACATTCAATTCTTCTTTTAACTGCGTCAAAAGCTGTTTTTCATCCATAAGTTCGGTTACGGGACACAAACCGTTATTATATTTTATTTCTTCTAATCTTACGATTTCTGTCTGAAGTTTGACAAGTTCTTCCTGATCCTTTATCAACTTATCAAATTTTATAAGGTTAAAATATTGAGATGCTACAGCAGAAGTTAAAGATATGTAAGAAGCTCTTTCATTCTGTTTAACAATTTCATGCTGTTTTTTAAATGATTTGGTTCTCAAATAATTTTCGCCCCAGATATCAATTTCATAACTCATTGTAAGCGGAAGAAAAAAGTTGCTCTGTTTGTAATCTGGAATTACAACATCGCCGAATTTAACGGTTGATGAACTGAAATCTCTGAACAAATCTCCCTGAAATCCGACCTGAGGAAGCTGTCCCGCAAAAGCCATTTTGACAACCTGTTCAGACTGCTTTACGTTAAGAGAGGCAATTTTTAAATCCGGATTATTTTTAAATGCAGTAGTAATATAATCTGTCAAAACAGGATCATTATATTTCTGCCACCAGTCAAGGTTTAAATATTCAATTCTGTAATCGGGTGTATTTTTTTTGTCCTTTGCTTCTGCTGATATATTAAATGAGCACAGCAAAATAAACAGGGTAAGTAATATTTTAAAATTTTTCATGCTTGCTATTTCCTTTTTTGTGTTATCATAATAACACAAAGAAAAATCATGGACAAGCATAATTTATTAAAAAGCAGAATCGGTATGAAGCTGGTGCGTGTAGGCAAAATGGTACGCGCAATTGCAAACCAGAAATTTATTAAGGCAAATTTCCCGATAACCCCTGAACAATTTACTGTTTTGACAGCTATACTTGACCATGACGGCTTATACCAGAGACAAATAGGTGCACTTACCCTCAAAGACCGCCCTAATATCACAAGAATTATAAATATTCTTGAAGAAAAAGGACTGGTTACAAGAACTCCTGATATAAACAAACGTAAAATATTTAAAATTAATATAACAGAAGAAGGTAAAAAAGCCTATAACGAAGTTTTACCGACAGTCGCCGAACACTGGCAGAATACGGTAGAAGGAGTTACGGACGAAGAACTGGAAAATTGCCTGACAGTGTTAAACAAAATTAAAGCAAATCTTGAGAAAAAATTAAATATACAAATATAAGAGGTAAAATATGACAGACAAACCCCAAAATAAAAATCACGATGAACAATTTGAAGAAAAAGCTAAAGAAAGATTAAAAGTAAGAAAAGAAAAAGCAAAAAAGAAACGCCCCGAATACAAGAAAAAAAGAGTATTTGTGCCTGTAATAACAGCAGTTATTCTTACATTGATGGGTATTTTTCTTGCAGTGCATGCAACATTTTACCAGTCAACAGATGATGCGTTTGTGGAAGGCAGACTTATATCGGTTGCTCCGCGTGTATCAGGACCTGTAATTAATCTTCTTGTTGATGATAACGATGTTGTTAAAGCAGGTCAGCTTCTTGTTGAAATAGACCCTGCTGATTATGAAGTTAAACTTCATCAGGCAGAGGCAAAACTCGCAGAAGCAAAGGCACAGCTTAATGTTACGGAAAAGCAAATTGAAGAAGGCAGTTCAAATGTAAATCAGTCTTATGAAGATGTTACATCTGCTCAATCAAAACTTGATTTTGCAACAAAGGATCACAAAAGATACACCGATATGTATAAAGAAGGCATAGTATCAAAACAGGATTATGACAACAGTAATACCAGCTACACGGTTGCGCAGGCTAACCATAAAGCAGCAGCAGAAAAATCAAAAGCAATGGAATCAGCTTTAGAATCCCATAAAGCAAAAGCTGAAGCTGTTCAGGCAGAAATTAAAAGACTTGAAGCCGAAGTTGAACAGGCCAAACTAAACCTTTCATACACAAAAATATATGCCCCTCAATCAGGCATGGTTTCTGCCAGAAGCGTTGAAAAAGGCAATTATCTTCAAATAGGACAGCCTTTAATGAATATTGTTCCCGAGCATGTCTGGGTAATTGCAAACTTTAAAGAAATTCAGCTTACACACATGAAAAAAGGCCAGCCTGTTTCAATCAAAGTCGATACATACCCGGGCAAGCGTTTTAAAGGTCATGTTGACAGTATTCAGCGTTCAACAGGGGCGAAATCAAGCTTATTTCCGCCTGAAAATGCTGTCGGAAGCTATGTAAAAATCGTTCAGAGAGTTCCCGTCAAAATTATGTTTGACGAAGATATTAAAGATTACAACATAGTTCCCGGAATGTCAGTAGTGCCAAAGGTTAAAATAAGATAATGGAAGAAACAAAAAAGCAGATAAACCCCTATATAGTTGCAGTATCCGTATTGCTTCCGGCATTTTTGTCGCTTGCGGCATCTTCTGCCACAAACGTCAGCCAGCCGCATATCGCAGGATTTTACGGAGCAACGCAGTATGAAACAAATACCGTTATAACCTGTTATATTATATCAGGCGGACTTATGCTTCCCGTGACAGGGTATCTTGTCAGGACAATAGGTAAAAAGCTTTTACTTTTTTACAGTATCTGGTTATTTGCATTAGGCTGTCTGTTATGCATACTTGCCCCGAATTTGCAGGCGCTTATTGCAGCAAGAATTGTTCAGGGGATCGGAAGCGGAGCAATATTACCATTGTGTCAGGCTGTTTTGCTAGAAATATTCCCGCCCGAGCAAAGAGGTGTGGCAATGGGATTATTTGGAGTTGCCGCGATGTTTTCACCTCTTGCTGGACCTTTTATCGGAGGGTATTTGACGGATAACTGGTCATGGCAGTGGATTTTTATTATGAATATTCCGTTGTGTATGATTTCATTTGCACTTGTAAAAATGTTTGTTCCGAATGACAAACCGGAGAAACAAAAATATAACAAAAAATTTGATATAATAGGTTACAGTTCAATAGTTATAGCAATGGCATGCATGCAGATTGTGCTTGATAAAGGACAGCAGTACAACTGGTTTGACACAACATGGATTTGCTGGACAACGGGTGTATGTATTTTTGCTTTTGTATTCTTTTATGTATGGGAGCTTGAATACAAATATCCTGTCATTGATATCAGAGTGTTTAAAGACAGAAACTTTATGTTCGGAACTTTAATGAGTTCATTTATCAATGTTACAATTTATTCAACATTGTTACTTGTACCTATGTTTGTCCAGAGTCTTTTGGGCTACAGCCCTTCAAAATCAGGGCTTTCAATGTTTCCGAGAGCAATTGTATGTCTTGTCGGCTTGCTGCTGTTTGGAGAGCTTTCAAGATATATTAAACCAAAAATCATGGCAACAGGTGGACTTTTAACAATATCGGTTTCTTTATTAATGCTCACGCAACTGAATACAACATCTTCAATCGAGAGTGTTATATTACCGAACCTTTTGTTGTGTGTTGGTGTTCCGATGGCATTTGTTCCGATTACAGCCCTGTCGTTCCAAACTCTTCCTGCTTCTAAAAATGCCGATGCGGCATCATTACATGCTCTGTTTAAAAATATCATAACAGCAATTGCTACATCTGCTTCGGCTACGTTTATTGCAAGAGTTTCACAAGTAAGACAAACTTATCTTGTAGGCAATTTATCGCCTCATAATCCGATGTTTCAGCACAAACTTCTTGCATTGAAAACAAAATTTTTAATACATTATCCTGATGTGGTTGCAGCCAAAAAAGCAAGCGGAACATTATATAATCAGCTTTTGCAGCAGTCAAGGCTGGCATCGTTTTTTGATGCGTTTACTGTTCTTGCGCTTATGGCAGTTGCTGTTATCCCATTACTTTTACTTATTAAATATAAAAAACAAAAACAGAACGGCTGATTTACTTCAAAAATCTGAGCCATATATATACGGAACTCAATGCCAGTGATATGAACATTACAATAAATCCGTATTTTAAAAAGTTCATAAATTCAATTTTATGACCGTGATGTGCCGATGTTTCAGATACAATAACATTTGCTGCTGCCCCGATTATTGTCATGTTTCCGCCGAGACATGCCCCGAGTGACAAACACCACCACAACGGCAGTGTATATTCTGCTCCCATTACATTTCTTATTTCCAGCAGCATCGGGGTCATTGTTGCAGTGTATGGAATATTATCAATTACTCCTGAAATCAATCCGGATGCCCACAGAATTATCATTGCAGTTGCGGATTCCGAGCCTTCCGTTACATTCAAAACCCATTTCGCCATTAGTGCAATACCTCCGGATGCTTCCAGACCGCCTATAATAATAAATAAACCGATAAAGAAGAAAATCGTATTCCATTCAACTTCGCAAAAAATATTTTTCGGTTTCTCAAACAGCAAAAGAACGCTTGCTCCGAGCATTGCTGTCACGCAGGTTTCAATATGAGTTATGTCATGTAAAATAAATCCCAGAATAACAAGAAACAAAACAACAGCACTCCTCACCATTAAAGGGAAATCAGTAATTGTTTTTGAATTATCCATGTCTGCAACGGCTTGCATTTTTTCAGGAGTCGTTTGAAGTTCGTGCCTAAAAAACAACCACATTACAAAAAGTGTAACAATCATAATCACAGTAATGATTGGCGTTAATTCATTCACAAAATCCATAAAAGATAAACCTGCAGCACTTCCGATAATAATATTCGGCGGATCTCCGATAAGTGTTGCGGTTCCTCCTATATTTGACGCAAAAATTTCCGTAATAAGATAAGGAACGGGATTAATATCAAGTTTGTCTGCAATAAAAAATGTGACAGGCATGATTAAAATAACTGTTGTTACATTGTCAAGAAATGCAGATGCAATTGCAGTGAATAGCCCAAGTGTAACTAAAATTCCGACAGGATGTCCTTTAGTAAGTTTTAATAGCCTGTTTGCAGCCCAGTTAAACATTCCGCTTTTTGCAGCAATATTAACGATTATCATCATTGAAACGAGTAAGAATATTACGTTAAAATCAACAAAATTTATGAAGTAATGAGGATCAAACGAACCGTTCAGTGTTTTTGTCTGGCTTACAAGTCCTAGTAAAATAGTTATACCTGCGCCTAATAATGCAATTGTTACTTTTGGAATTTTTTCCAGTGCTATAAATATATAAGCAATCAAAAGTACAGATGCTGATATCGCAACACTGTGCGCCTGAACAAATGTATGTAAGTGCTCAATCATAAATTTTCCCTTTTACTTCCGTAATTTAATTTTGGTTTATTATACCATAAGAGAAAAATATTTGCGCTTTTATACAAGCTCCAAATTAGCGGTTGTAAAAATTTTTATATAATCTTTTATATCGTCAGATGCTACATGACATTTGAATTTACCGAACGGATATTTGCTGTAATGGTAGGCGGATGAGAACAGAATAAATTTCATTGCATCAATAATATTGAAAGATGAGAGATCCACAAAAATCTCCGGACAATTATTTTTATTAACGTATTTTTTAAATTGTTCGGCAAGACAGTTATAATTGTATTTATTTATATCAAAATGCTTTATCATATAAAATTTTTCGTTATATATTTTACAAAAATTAAATATTTCAGCTTAATTTAGTACTTTTAAATGATATTTATTATATAATTTGTTTATTGATGGGGGATTAGGAAATGGAAACAGTAACTATGAACAACAGTAAAATTAATGAACTTGCAAAGGATGTTCTTGATATAGAGGCGAATTCAATTTTACGTCTTAAAAACAATATCGGAGAAGAATTTGATAAAGCGATAGATATTCTCTATAATTGTAAGGGACGTGTAATTGTTACAGGTATGGGAAAATCAGGGCTTATTGGTAGAAAGATTGCAGCGACTTTGACATCAACAGGTACACCATCCTATTTCCTTCATCCCGCGGAAAGTACACACGGGGATTCGGGTATTATAACCCGCAACGATGTTGTGATAGCAATATCAAACAGCGGTGAAACTCAGGAACTTTTAAACCTGCTGCCTTTGATTAAACGTTTCGGAGTAACAATGATAGGTATGACAGGGAAGATGAATTCCACACTCGCTCATTCTTCTGATGTAACTCTTGATATCTCTGTTGAACGCGAAGCCTGTCCGTTAAATAAAGCGCCTACTGCAAGTACAACTGCAACTCTTGCTATGGGAGATGCTTTAGCTGTTTGTCTTCTGGAAAAAAGAGGATTTTCTGAAGAAGATTTTCTTATCTTCCATCCGTCAGGCGCGCTTGGCAAAGGCTTTACTTACAGAGTTGCGGATTTAATGCTTACTGAACCTGATAAACTGCCGATTGCAAAAGAATCTAATTCGTTTGCGGAAGTTATTGAACTCATATCAGAAAAGAAACTCGGTATGGCAATGATAGTTAACGATTCTGGTGAACTTACAGGGGTTTTGACAGACGGCGATATAAGAAGAACGCTTATAAAATACCAGAACATCAGACCGCTGCTTGCAAAGGATGTAATGTCAGAAAATCCGAAACGAATTTCAAAATCCGATTACGGCGCCAGTGCGCTTAACTTGATGGAAAAATATTCAATTACAGCTCTTGCGGTTGTTGATGAAAATAATAAACCTATTGGTGTTATACATATTCATGATCTTTTGAAAGCTGGAGTAGCGTAAAAATGACGATAAAACTTGTTGCTTTTGATGTAGATGGCGTATTAACAGACGGTAGTCTGACATTTGACGAAAACGGACATGAATACAAAACTTTTAATGCCAAAGACGGGCAGGGAATTGTCAACCTAAATAATGCAGGAATTATTACTGCAATTATTACAGCCAGAAAAAACGGGACAGTTGAACACAGGGCGAAAAATTTAAATATAAAAGAACTTCATCAAGGTTGTAAGAATAAAATAGCAACTTTAGACGAAATTATGAATAAATATAATATTTCGTTTGATGAAATTGCTTATATGGGAGATGATTTGCCCGATATCTGTATACTTGAAAAAGTTTCGTTGAAAGGCTGCCCTGCCGATGCCGTTGATGAAGTTAAAGCTGCTGCAAATTTTATTTCGTCAAAAAACGGCGGGCGCGGAGCTGTCAGAGAATTTTGTGATTACATATTGAAAAAGGGGATATAAATAATGTTTGAAATTAAAACACAGGCATTTTTTGCCGCAGCACATCATCTTTTGAATTATGAAGGCGAGTGCGAAAATCAACACGGTCATAACTGGATGGTTGAGGTTTTTGTAAAAGGAAATACTCTTGATAAAAGTAATATTTTAATTGATTATAAGGTTTTAAAAAAAGAATTAAGAGCTGTTTTAGATCTTCTTGATCATAAAGATTTAAATAATCTGCCGGAATTTAACGGTGAAAGCCCTTCCAGTGAAATGATATCAATGTTTATATATAATAAATTAAAAGAAAGAGTTGTACAGCTTAGTAAAGTTACAGTCTGGGAAACCCAGACATCATGCTGTAGTTACTATGAAGAAGAATAATCTTAAATAGGAATAGGGAGAAAAAATGAATTTTATACAGGCAATATTAATGGGGATAGTGCAGGGCTTGAGTGAATTTTTGCCGATTTCAAGTTCGGCGCACCTTGTTTTCACTTCAAATTTTTATAAGGTTTTTAAAGGAATAGAAATTATTCAGACATCAAATGAAGAAGTATTTTTTGATATTATGGTGCACCTTGGAACATTGATTGCTGTATTAATATTTTTTAGAAAAGATGTAATAAATATTATAAAAGCAATGTGGCATGCCCTGAGAAACAAAGATTGGTCTGACAGGGAAGCTAAACTGGGGCTTTATATAATTTTAGGTACAATAGTTACAATTGGGCTTGCACTTCCTATTAATGAAGTGGCCGAACGGCTTGTATACGCGCCTTCAATTGTCGGTATTTTACTTTTTATAACAGGTTTTACGCTTTTATACAGTGAGTATAAATCTAAAAAGATTGAGCAGAAAAAAAGTGAAGTTGATTTAAAAACTTCTGTACTTATCGGTTTAGCACAAGGTTTGGCTGCACTTCCCGGCTTTTCGCGTTCAGGTTGGACAATTGCAACGGGATTATTTTGCGGACTTGATAGAGTTACGGCAGCAAGGTATTCTTTTCTGTTAAGCATACCAATAATTCTCGGTGCTTCAATGGTCTATCCGCTTGTTAAAATTGATATTCATGAAGCTATATTGTATAACTGGGAAGCAATTATTGCAGGGACTATAGTTTCAGCTGTTGTGGGCTATATATGTATTAAGTATTTTATGAAATTTATATCAAAATTTTCGCTCGCAATATTTGGATATTATTGTATTGCAGCAGGGCTTGCAACTGCGGTATTCTTTGCAATATACGGCTGATAGCATTGTTAAAATTTGTAAAATTTTAAATACAGCTAACAAAAAATAATATTTACATGTCTTCTAATATTACGTCTATATGTGTGTGGAGTAAAAATGATTTTACCTGTTAACAACATAAAAAATTCCATATATTTTTCTGCTGACAGCAATGATAAGGAGAAAAAGAGTTTAGACTATGATCATGATACTTTGCTGCCAAATAATCCTTTAACCAATGCACGTATAGGTATGGATAAGCTGACAAATGCTTTTACTTTGTATCCTGCAAAAGGATTAAAAGGCAGCAAAAATGCTAATTTTTATGAATTTTTGACGATGGGAACAGTGCCTTATTTAGTAGGAAGTGCCGGATTGATGGCTGTATTTAATTTCGCAAACAGATTTTTTTCACCGTTTGATAAAGTCCAGGCATCCAAAACAGGACAAAAAATGGCACTGGGCGTCTTATTTTACGGGGTATTAAAAAGTTTGTCCAAACAATTTATAAGCCGTCCTGTTAATATGTTAACCGGTGTGGATACAGATCAGCCATATGCAAAAGTTATTTATGAACTGCCTGATAGCATAAACGATACAGATATTACAAGTATTGAATATCACAGAGTATTTGAAAGTGTTGAATTCCCCCGCTGGGATTTGCTTTACGGTAATGCAGACAAAGGTGAAAAAAGAAATTTCCGTTATGACAAAATCGCTAAAAAATTAAATATGGGCGAAAATTTGAATGATTCAGATCAGGAAACAAAACCGAGAATAAAAGAGATTATTGTAAAATCCAATTTGGCAAAAAGTATATCATCATATATGTGGGCTGCAACCGGAGTTGCTCTTGCATTCCAGAAACCGTGGGAAGACTATTTTAAAGCTATGACATTTAAGTTCTGGAAACCTCAGGAATTTTTTAAATCTTTGCAAGTATTTGGCAGGAGTTTTGTGAGAAGTGCAAAAGCTCTTTATAAAGGAGAAGGTGTTGGTGTTTCAAAACATGCCGGAAAAATCCTTTTAGGAATTGCACTTTTTTCATCTGCTGCAGGTGTAATAAATGCCGTTGCAGGTGCTAAAAATGCTACGAAGCAAAAATCGGATATCATCAAATCAAATGAAAAGCATGTGGTAAGTTAATATGACGTCAAATCTAATTCAAAACTACATATCAATGAGACCGACTGTAAATCCAAATACACAGTCTAATCAGTCTGTTGTCAAAACCCATGAAAAACCGAAACCGGATTTTGATATTCAAAAAGAACTTGATAACAGAACATTTATTAAACCGTTAGAAGGCAAAGGCAGATTGCTTTCCGGTAATATTTTTAATGCTCCGGCGATAATGTTTAAAGATATGGTTTATGATGCAAAGGCCTTAAAACATGCGATAAGCGGAAAAGCAAATGATCATGAATTGGGAAAATTAAATGATTTCGGTTTATTTTTGGGTGGATTGTCAATTGCGGGTTACTTGTTTACAAGAAAACAGACTCCTATGACTAAAGGCATGGAATTTGTAGGCTTAGCTTCATTTTTAGGCGCTATGGCTATATGGCCGAAAATCGCAATTCAATTACCTGCTTATTTAATCCATGGTGTCGATGTACAGAAACAATATGAAGATAGTTTCGGCAGAAAGAAACCATTCTATCAGGATCCGCAATTCCTTCCATGGGATTTATATTCTGACAAAGAAATTAATAAAATGGGCGACAGAATGGGTGTTCCTAAGGATATTCCAAACAGACGGGAATTTATTCAGGAAAAAATGAAAAAAATAGGTATTCAAAATAATACCCTCTGGATGCTTACGGCAGGTTTTGCTACACCGATAATGAGCGGTCTTATCTGTAATCTGACAGAACCTTATCTTAACAGATATTTGGATGATAGAAATAATAAAGCAGCTGATAGAATTTTGACTAATTTAGAAACTTATTCTCAAAAATATAAAAATACAGCTCTTGAACAGGAATTAACAAAGCTGCTGGATGCTAATCAAAATAAACTTTTGAATAAGGATCTTCAGGAAGCTATAGCATCAATTCTTACCAGATATATGGATCCTGTTACTGCCGAAAGTTTTAAAACTGACTTGCGAGAAGCTGCTTTTGGTAAAGAAACCTACAAAATAGAAGATAAAAATGTAAAAGAAATAATTGAAAATTTGAATAAAGTATTCAAAAAAATCCCTGGTGCAGATGCTGAATTTTTAACCGGAGTAATTCCTGATGAGAAATCTGTAACAGAAGCATTACAAAACAGCGGAGTGTTTGGTAAAGATATTGAGACGATTGAATTTTCGACGGTAACGGATACTATTAAAAAACTTGTTGAAAATAATGCAAAAGCATATAATAACTCTCATCCGGACAAACAGCAGGATATCAGATATATTCGTAAATTAATTATGAATAATATGACTGAAGAGCACAATTCAAGTCCAGTTAAAATTGTTCTAAAAAAGGCAGCTTCAAATGTTTTGGATTCTAATGTAACAGCTAAACTTAAAAAGGTCGTAAAATATATTGATAACTTTAATATGAAACAGTTTGCACTTGACGAGTATGCTTTGAAAAAGGTCGGTGCTGCACCGGAAACTGTAATTGCAAATTATTGGAATGATGTTTCCAGAGATTTAATGAACATATTAGGATTCAAACCAGAAGAAATCGCAAAAACCAGAAGCGATAGAACTCTTATGGGCGCTGTTTTGAGAGAAAAAATCGAACATATTGTTTCAGATAAGAACAGTTACAACAAAGCTATGGAAAAACTTGTTAAAAAGATTGCAGATATAAACAGCAAGATTAAAACAAGTGATTTATCAACACCTTTGTTAAGCAAAAATTCTGCAAACAGTGCTTATGATACTATTGTTGACGGTTTATTTGACGGTTTCGCAAAGAATTTAAGAAAAGATGATATCGGTTTTGTAAGAACTGCACGAGCTATCGCAGGAGTTGACAAAAATGATGTAGTAGGAACTGCAAAACAACTTCAAAAAACTTATGTACGGGATAGATTGCTTGGTGTAAAAAGTTCTTTCTACCGTATTATTAATACAATGGATATTTATAGAAGGATTGCATCTTCTGCAAACTCAATTCCTGCCTTGCAAGGGAAATATATAGAAGTTCAGGAAGAATTAATTGAATTATGTAAAATAATTACACTGGAAGGGCATTCATCTGATCATGCAACAAAATTCTTTATGATGAGAAATCCGGAGCCTGATAGAACACACGGTTCTGTTGCAGTGAAAAACGGCAAGGTGGTAAATAAATATTTTGGAAAAACTACAGAGCTGACAGATATTCCCGGAGACAAATATTTCTATCAGGATGCAATGCGGCTTATGTATGAAGGGGATATGCATCCTGATACAATGGCAGTATTAAAAGAATCAAGCATAAAAGAAGAAGTTTTGAAATATAGAGATGTAGTTCTTGAGAAATTGGGCGGCGAAAGATATTTTGCAAAACCGCGTCATCTTATAAGAGAAGCTAATACTACAGGTTCTGATATTAAATTCCTGTTAACTGGTATTGCTCCTGATGAATTAATATTCAAAACCGGACAGCAGCTTTATAATAGTAAAAAATGGCTTAAAATATTCGGCGGATTTGGAGCAGCATTGTTAGGTGTAACAGTGCTGGCACAATTCTTCTTCGGCAAGATGAAAGCTCCGGAAAGAACAGGTAAAAAATGATTAATACAACAAATTTGATTACACAAAAAATTCAACAATTAAATCCAACAGCATTTGAAAGCAGCAAAAATGCCGATACAACTTCTGCCCAAACTGTAAACAGATCAGGATTACTCGGTGCGTATTTAAATAATCTTGCAATGATAAATACTCCTGCTGTAAAAAAATCTGAAGCAGCAGCACCGGTAAATTATCATAATAATTTTAGATCTATGATTCAAAACAATCAGGCAAAAATTCTTGCGATTGTTATGAGAACCTTTAATGCAAAAGATACAAACGGTAACGATTATATAGACGGAAACGAACAAAACGGAACTTTTTTGAATGCTATAGAAAGACTTGATGAAGTAAAAGCTCAAGGTTTTAATACTCTCCATCTGCTTCCTATTAATCCCCCGGGAAAAATGAAAGCAATGGGAACAGCAGGCTCTATTTATGCGCCTAAAGATATGCTGGCGATTGACCCGAATTTAGTTGATAAAAATGATCCGCGTAGCGACAAAGAACAGTTTAAAGCATTTATAGATGAGTGCCATAAACGCGGAATTAAAGTAATGCTTGATATGCCAAGCTGTGCATCTTACGACATGTTCCTTGAACATCCTGAATGGATGGCAAAAGAACGAGACGGGCTGGCTAAAACTCCGCAGGGATGGAATGATATCAGAATGTTTCAGCCCTGGGAAGATGAAGGTAAAAGGACTTTAAATCCTAAACTTCTGGAACTTCATAAACAATTTGTTGATATGTGTATTGATTTAGGTATTGACGGAATAAGGTCAGATGTTGCCAGAGCGAAACCGGTAGAATTCTGGGATATTATAATCCCTTATTCCCGTATGCGAGATCCTGAATTTGGCTGGCTTGCAGAGACTTATACTTATGAAGATGCATCGCCGCAGGCAAATATGGCTTATGACCGACCGGAAGATTCCTTGAGAGCCGGTTACGATATGATTTACGGACAGTATCATATTTTTCATGAATGGCCGGATGCAACAACATTTATGAACTATGTAAAAGAAATGCTTGATATGTCTTATAAATTACCTAAAGGCAAATCTATGATAGGTTCTTTTGCAACTCATGATGATATTTCTCCGATGTTTCATGGCGGGGCAGATTATTGTAATTTAACTATGGGATTACAGGCAACGTTACCAATGCTTAATCCGTATATTGTAGACGGTTATCAATCAGGAGATGATTATGTTTATCCGTACGAAGGGAAATACAACCCTGTAACCCAGACTGATAATCATGAAATGACCGTTCACAGAGGGAAACTTGATATATTTAACCTTTCAAGAAAACCGGGCGGTACTCAACCTGAAATCGGACAGTTCATGACAAAAGCATTTGAAATGCGCGATAAGTATCAGGATGTTATTACTAAAGGTACTTTTATAGAATTTGACAAAGAAGGCGATAAAACAGACCAAATAATTACTTATGCAAGACATTTGAATGGCAAAACTTTGCTTGTTGTTGCAAACAAAAATGTAAATCGTTCGGTTGCCTGCAAAATAAAAGTTCCGACATTAAAAGCATCTCAGGAACTCAACAACCTTCTTCCTTCATACGGAAAAGAAAGCAGATTTCAGGTACATGACAATGAATTATGCGTTGATGTTGGACCGGCAAGAGTTCATGTATTTGAAATAGATACTCCGAATATTGAAAATTACTGCAAAAAAATATACAAACAAAACATTTAATTTAAACTGGGCACATTAAATAAACAACTGATGTAACTATATTAAAATAGTTACATCTTTATTTTGATTTTTTTTAGTGTTTGCAGTAAAATATCTTGGCGAGGTATAAAACATTCACCCAACCTCAAATTTTTATAAAAAATTGTTATAAAGGATTTAAAAATGCTGCAAGAATTTATTAGTTCAAAGATACACAGAGCCACAGTCACTGACGCAAATCTTAATTATGTTGGCTCAATTACAATTGATGAAGCATTGATGAAAGCTTCTAAGATAAAAGAATGGCAAAAAGTCGATATTCTTGATATCAATAACGGAGAAAGATTTCACACTTATGTAATTAAAGGAAAAGCCGATTCCGGTATGATTTGTCTTAACGGTGCAGCTGCAAGGAAAGTTCAGCCCGGCGATAAAGTTATTATCATTGCATACGGACTTTATAATCCTGATGAAATGGAAAATTATAAACCTCAAATCGTAATTGTTGATGAAAAAAATAAAATTTCTAGTATTCAATAGATTTGTAAAAATTGTACAATAGTTTTATAAACTCGGGTTTTTCATCCAAAGCTTTTTTAATTTCTATTTTCATCTCATAATCTGTTAATTCATTAAAATAGTAAAATTCCCATGGTTTAACATTGAGAACTTCTGAAAGTTTTTGAAGGGTTTCAATGGACGGAGAATATTTTCCGGTTTCAAGGTAACTCAAGCTAGGTGTCTCAATGTTAATAAGTTCTGCAAGTTTTTCCTGAGTTAATCCTTTAGACTTTCTGATAATCTGTATTTTTTTCCCTAAAAGTTTTTTAAAATCCGCGATTATTTTACCTCTGCAATTATTATTAAATAAATGTGGATATTAAATAATAAAGTAATGCTTTATTATTCGTATTGACTATTAATGCAATATACGATATAATATAAATAGCTACATTAAATTTATGAGGATATATTAATGTTAAAGTTTAAGTTTGAATTCGCCTTTACTTTAGCGGAAATGATGGTTGTAATGCTGATATTAAGTATTATCATGGCAGCCATGGCGCCTGTCATGACAACAAGAAATAAACTTGACCAGAGTTCCCCTTGGCAGTGGGCAAGTAACGGATCAGATGCATATTATGCCTTAGGTGATGCACAGGTCGCTATGCTCGGTCAGGAAAGAGCAGAAAATACCGACACATCATCCCGTTTAGTAATTAATGCACCTGA
>CALVEM010000018.1 GCA_944326605.1 Candidatus Gastranaerophilales bacterium | reverse complement strand
TCATAAATAATAAAATAAAAAAGGAGTTGGAATATGTTTTATAGAGAAGCTTTGAGTTGCCCCCCCCCCAACAGGATGAAGATGTAGCTAGGGATTACAGGTTTTTAAAGTTAAGGCTGACCAAGGTCAAGAAGTCTGGAAGACAAACTGGTTTAAGTTTTGTCATCCTAAACGCGTTTCAGGATCTCTTAACCGGAAGCAAAGACGCTAAGAGGCATAGATGCAAAGCAAGTATCGTAAACAATAATTCCCTCGCCCCTTGTGAGAGGGCAGAATTTCAATGTGAGAATGGCAATTCGAACATTAGAAATTCGGGAGAGGGTGCTACGCACGTAGCTAAAATTAATCTAATCCCCTCCCTTGAGGGGAGGGGAAGTAAAGGGGTGGGTGATAATCACTACTCCTCATCCGGCACGATGTGCCACCTTCTCCCGCACAGGGGAGAAGGAATAAAGGAGATCCTGAAACACGGAGGTCAATCCGACGTTCAGGATGACGAGAATAACTTTCTGAAACGAACTTATTCAAAGGATAGGATAAGACCCATCACCCTAGCCCTCTCCAGCAAGGGGAGAGGGAAAAACGCTTCACCGTTCACTCTTCACCCTTCACTGAAACGAACTTATTCACATATTCACTTATTTACTTATTCACATCGTAAACGCCCAGCATTTACTCTCGCAGAGATTTTAATAACACTCGGAATTATAGGTGTGGTTGCGGCAATGACTATGCCTGTTATTATACAAAATACCAGAGGGAAAGCATTGCAGGCGCAGTTAAAAAAGGCTTATTCCGTTTTAAGTCAGGCAACACAGCAATTCATAACAGATGAAGCCCAGATTCCAAACCCTCAAAACTTTGCTGATCCCGAAAATCAATTTTTTAAACCTCTTGCAAAATATTTTAACGGCGGTTCATATTGCTCCAAGTCTGATTGTCAGGATATATACGATAAAATTATCAGCAGTTATAAAAATTATCCGAAAAATAATGTACTAAATGGCACAGGATCAATGGAAAACTGTCTTGACGACGGTTTTATAATGACTAATGATGCAATGTTAATAGTCTTTGATCGCGGAACCTGCGGTGTTGACAGGTTTTTATTTACAATAGATGTAAATGGGTACAATAAACCACCTAATGCTCTGGGACATGATTTTTTTGTATTTGAAATTAACCCTGAAACAGGCGCAGTTATGCCGGAAGGTGGAGTTGGTACGAAATATGATAATGATAATACCAGATGCAGTATTAAAAATTCTCACGGTGTAAGCGGTACAGCCTGCACATCAAAAGCTTTAATTGATAAAGAATATTTTAATCATCTTCCATAACTTTTTATTAAAATTTTCTCTTATTTTTACATTTTATAGTATAATATTTGATATAAGAAGGAGAAAATTATGGGATACAAAATTTTATCAAAAAAAGAGCTTTGTCCCAATCAATTTGAAATAACTGTTGATGCACCTTATGTCGTAAGAAATGCAAAAGCAGGGCAATTTATCATATTCAGAGCAACAGAAAACAGCGAACGGGTTCCTCTGACTATTGCGGATGTTAATAAAGAAACAGGCGCTTTAACCCTTGTTTTTATGGCTGTTGGATATTCAACAAAACAACTTGCAGCTTTAAACGCCGGTGATGAAATCCATGATATTGCAGGACCGCTGGGACAGCCTACTCACATAAAAAAATATGGGACTGTTGTTTGTCTTGCAGGCGGATACGGCGCAGCTCCCTGTTATTTGATCGCAAAAGCTTTTAAGGAAGCAGGCAACAAAGTTTATATGATCATGGGCGCAAGAACAAAAGATTTAATCTTCTGGCAGGACAAAATGAAAGATGCCTGCTCTGAACTTTTTATAACAACCGATGACGGTAGTCTTGGCGAAAAAGGTTTTGTAACACAGGTTTTACAAAGACTTATGGGACAGGAGAAAATAGACTATGCAATAGCTGTCGGTCCTATGCCGATGATGAGAGCAGTGGCGGATTTAACCCGTGATAAAGGGATTTATACTGAAGCAAGCATGAATCCTATTATGGTTGACGGCACAGGTATGTGCGGAGCCTGCAGATTAACTGTCGGCGGTGAAACAAAATTTGCATGCGTTGACGGTCCTGACTTTGATGCTCATAAAATTGATTTTGATGAAGTAATCAACAGAACAAAAATTTATAAAGATCAGGAAAGAAAACGCGACGAAAATTGCAACTTATTGAAACAATCAGTTAACAAATAGGAGAAAATTATGGCTAAAGATATTCCATATTGCCCGCTAATGAGTGCAGGTTCAGATATTGATAAGGTTTGTACGCTTGAAAGCTGCGCCTGGTTTGTTCCGAGTGTAAGAAAATGCTCAATGTACATGTTAGCATACAATGCACTACTTGAAACCACGGCAAGACAAAAAGCTGCTAAATTACACAAATAAGGTTATAAATGAAAGTACTTGTCTGCATAAAACAAGTTCCTGACACAAATGATATAAAGTGGACGGAAAATAATACCATACAACGCGAAGGGGTTGAAAGCATTATTAACCCCTATGATGTGTATGCAATTGAAGAAGCATTAAAACTTAAAAAGAGTTTACCTGATGTTGAAATTACTGTTTTGACAATGGGTCCTTTGCAGGCAGAAACAATGCTTCGTAAGGCAATAGCACTCGGCTGCGACAAAGCAGTACTAATTTCCGACAAAAAATTTGCAGGAGCAGACACTTATGCAACGGGAAAAACTCTTGCTGCAGCGATAAAAACAAAACTTCCCGACTTTGATTTAATACTTTGCGGACAATTCGCGATAGACGGAGATACCGCACAAACAGGACCTAGTATTGCAAGCCGGTTAGAAATTCCGCAAATAACTTTTGTTAAAGAATTAAAAGAATGCAATAACGGCAGTATTTGCGCTGTCAGAGAGATAGAAGAAGGTCTTGAAACTCTTAAAGTTGAACTGCCGGCATTAATTTGTATTTTAAAAGGCGTTGGCGAAACAACCAGACCTAAAATAAACGGTTTCATAAAAGCCAAAAACACCGAAATCATAATTTATTCTATGGAAGATATCGGTTTAACCCCGGAAGAGACAGGGATAAAAGGCTCACCGACATTTGTCAGTAAAGCATTCTGCCCCGTACATAACAGAGGAGAATGCGAAATATGCAATGATTGTTCATCTCTTGCAGATAAAATAAAAGAATTCGGAGGGATTGATGAGTAATATTTTGTTATACGCAGAAGTTACAAAAGAAAATTTTCTCCACACGGTTCTTTTTGAGCTTGCTTATAAAGCTCAGGAGCTTGCCAAAAAGCTTGATAACGCGGATGTGTCTGCTCTTCTAATTTGTAAAACGGGGCTGGCTGAAGAATTTAAAGAAGCTTTTATAAATTCAGGATTTAATTACGTTTATATAGCTGAGGATGACAGGCTGTCAAACTATTCAACCGAGCTTTATTCAAAAATTGCAGTTGATATAATAAATGAAATAAAACCTGAAATTATTCTCATAGGAGCAACAACTCAAGGAAGAGATTTAGCCCCGAGAATTTCATCAGCCCTCCACACCGGCTTGACGGCCGACTGCACAGGGCTTGATATAAACGAAAAAGGACAGCTTGCCGCAACCAGACCGACTTTTGGCGGGAAGTTAATGGCTACAATTTTGTGCAAAACAATGCCGCAAATGGCAACCGTCAGACCTAAAGTTTTTAAGCCGGCTCCCGAAAATATCGTAAAAGATACAAAATTTATTTATATAAAACCTGATATTGACCATATAGAAACAAAAGTTAAATTTGTGGAATTTGTAAAAGGCTTAAATACTGCAATAAACGAACTCGACAGTGCAGAAATTATTGTTGCAGGCGGCAGGGGAATGAAAAATGAAGCAGGATTTGAACTGCTAAAAAACTTTGCGGAGACTATCGGAGCCTGCGTCGCAGCAAGCCGCGGAGCAGTTGAAATGGGGCTGGCTCCCGTAGATATTCAAATCGGTCAGACAGGAAAAACTGTTACGCCGAAACTCTATATAGCCTGCGGGATTTCAGGTGCAATACAGCATATTGTTGGTATGCAGGAGAGTGACAAAATTATTGCAATAAATACCGATGAAAAAGCGCCCATTTTTGATATTTGCGACTGCGGATATGTAGGCGACGTATTTGAAATTCTTCCGAAACTTACAAATATATTAAAAAGCGCAAGTTAGAACTTACGCTTTCAAAAAATCTTTTAATACAGAAAAAGTATTTCCAAAAAACTTCTTTGCTGCCTCAATATCACATGCTTCAGCTTTCACATTTTTTGTTGTTTGTGAATTCTGCAGAATAACATAGTCTTTGTTTGATTGTCCCAGAACATTCAACATAGCTCTTTTTCTCATCAGGTTATAATTTAGTTTTTGCGGTACGGTAGTATTTAAATTTTCTAAAGAATTACCGGCACCTGTTATTATACCTTTTACGTTCATAGATTTTCCTTTCTTATAGATTAACGACATTAACTATAAAAAACAAACAAAAATAATTTTGCTATTTTTCCTGTTCGTAACCAAAAATTTTTAAAGAATTTTGTTTTTTACGCCAGTCTTTTTCAACTTTAACCTCAAGTCCTAAAAAAACTTTTTTTTCTGTGATTTTTTCAAGCTCAATTCTTGCTTCTGTGCCGATTTTTTTTAAAAGAGCACCGCCTTTGCCTATCAAAATTCCCTTCTGGCTTTTGGTTTCGCAGTAAATTGTCGCATAAATTCTGTCAATATCCTCGCTTTCCGTATAACTTTCTATCTTAACAGCAACGGAATGAGGGATTTCATCTGATGTATTTAACAGAATTTTTTCGCGTATAATTTCTTCGGTTACATCGCGCATAGATTCTTCCGTCACAATATCTTCAGGATACAAAAGTTCACCTTCTGGCAAAAATCTGAAAATATTTTTTAAAAGAGTGTCGATATTACGTCCTGTTCTGGCAGAAATTCTAACAACAGGATAATTTTTTTCAAACAAAAGCTTATAAGTTAATAAATTTTCTTCAACTTTGTTCATATTTTTCAATTTATCAACTTTATTCATTACAATTATAACAGGAGTTTCTGTCTGCAGTATATTTTGAGCGATCCATTTATCGCCTTTACCGGCAGGTTCCGAGCCGTCAACCAGAAAAAGTATTAAATCGGCATCAGGAACGGCCATTTTAGATTCATCCAGAAGAAATTCTCCGAGTTTATTTAGAGGTTTATGTACACCGGGCGTGTCAATAAAGACAATTTGACCCTCTGTTGTTGTATAAATTCCCTTTATCCTTTTTCTTGTTGTCTGAGCTTTATCTGTTGCAATAACAATTTTTTGCCCTAAAATTTTATTTAATAAAGTCGACTTGCCTACGTTAGGACGTCCTATTATACTTACGAAACCACTTTTCATAAAAAAATTGTAACATAAAAAGTATATTTTTTTTAACAAAGTAGCAATTTTTTTTATCTCAAAGTATTATATATATTATAAGGGAAAAATTAACGGTAGAAAATGGTATCAAAAAAATCCAGTGTAATAGGTATAGCATTATTGCTGGCGCTTGCAATATCTCCTGTTTCAACAGGGTTTGCACAGGGCGGAAATAACCTTGTCCAGCTTGACTTAAAACGTGCATCCAATGATTCCGTTAATGTTACGCTGTTTACATCAAACAGCTATAATGACAATATTCTTGTCCGTAAAAAATCCGATAACAAATACGTTATTTTAATCCCTAAAGTTCAAAGTTCAGGCTATAGCAGCCCAAGCCTTTACGGTGTTAAAGATCTTGTTTCAAATATTGATGTAAAAACCGTTAATGATACAAGCGGCGGTTATACAAAAGTGACCTTAATTACCACAAAACCGCTTGATATCAAAACAAGTGCACGCCAAAGCGCACCTGTAACAGCCGAGCAAAAAGAATATAAAACTCTTATAGCAGAAGCTAATGCTATTAAAAATAACATTGCATCCCCGAAAAATCCGCCTCAAAAAATTCAGCCAAAAACAGAAATTACCGTTAATAAAGCTCCTGCCGCTGCAGAAAAAAATATAAAACCGGTTAATCTAAAAAAAGAGCAGCCTAAAATTTCTACAGCAGCAAAAACTGAAACAAAACCTAACATAGAACTCACTGAAGTTTCAAAAGAAAATCTTGAAAGACAGGCAAGAAAAGAACATCTCGCACAGCTTATTAAAGAAGTAAAACAGGAACAACTTGAAAAACAGGTGCCGGAAGTTCCAATTAGTACTGTAAAGACTGATACTTTACCGCCTTCTGATGTTAAAAATATAAATGAAATGCCAAAGATTGAAAAACCCTCGGTATTAGCATCATTAAAAAACAAAATTGGAAAACATATTCCTGAAAATAAAGGCATTATAGGCGAAATAATAGGCATTCTTCTGCTTCTTAAACTTTTAAACTCGGCAGCAGCAACAAGAAATAAAAATACAGCTCCCAACGGACAAATAAATACAAATACTTCTTCTGCCGAAAATTCTGACAAATACAGCAGCATTACAGGGAACAAAGAACTTACATGGCAGGAAAAATATCAGCAATACCTTGATGCCTCTGCAAAACCTGTATCAAGAGGAAAAAATAAAGGTAATTATGCGTTTATAAAAACACCTGCCGAACCTGATATTGTTGCACAAAAACGGGATGAACTGGAAAAGCTGCTTGAAGAAATCCCGGCATATAATAATGATATTCAACCTGAAATAGTTGAAGATGTTCAGAGTGAAGATAATATTATTCAAAATACAATTAAGTTTAAAGCATTTGATAGCCATAAGTTATCTCTTGACACTACAAACCGTAACAAAATTAACAGCAGGTTTAAGAAATACGAAGTCGAAATTCCGCTGCATGAGCAGAAAACTGTCGACCTCGGGCAATCACCCCTTCATACTAACCCGAGAAGTTTGAAGGATGCAAACTTAAGTGTAGCTGATGTTGACAAAAACAGAATTAAATATAAACCTTCAAATTATATAATGTCATCTGTTGATGAATATTTCTCATTACTGGATAAAGAACAAACCGTTCCACAGGTTATTCAGCAGCAGCCTGCTGCAGCAGAATTGAAAAGAACCGTGTCACAGACAAATCCTATTTCAAAATTGCGAAAAGAAACCAGAACCTCATACCTTAACAATTTAATTATTAAATCCGGATTTAATATTGATGAAAACAAAGGTTTCTATATGGTTAATCTGGACGGAAAATCAGCTCTTATAGGTAAAGTCAATGATGAAATTACCGTATTAAAAAAATATGATAAAGTTGTCGACACACCGGTACAGGTAAGACATGATAATGCTAATGTATATATGGTTAAAGCAGAAGGGTTCAAATCTCTTGTCGAAGTAAATGATGATAAGATGGGCGTTTTAATAGAGCTTTAATAAAAGGATGATACGTGAATAAAAAGATTTGTGTGAGATTTATTGCTGTTCTATTTATAAGTCTAGTGTTTTTGTGCGGATGTTCACAAAAAAATCAAAAGACACTGATTGAATTTGCAAGCTGGGGCTCCAAATCTGAAGTTGATATTTTAATACCGTTATTGAAGGGATTTGAAAAAGAAAATCCAGATATAAAAGTTGAATTTATGCATATTCCGCAGAATTATTTCCAGAAAATTCACCTTTTATTTGCCTCAAATACTTCACCTGATGTTATCTTTATAAACAACTTATACCTGCCGGTTTACGCAAATGCAGGAGTTTTAGAACCGATAAATCTTACAGAAAATGTATTTTATCCGCAGGCGCTTGAAGCTTTAAGTTTTAAAGGAGAATTATACGCAATTCCGCGTGATTTATCAAATCTTGTAATTTTTTATAACAAGGATATATTCGATAAAAAACATGTTGCATATCCTTCAGAAAATTGGACATTTAAAGATTTTCTTAACACCGCACAAAAACTGACAGATAAAAATACTTTCGGCATAAGCTTTGAAGAAGATCCGCTGTTTTATCTTCCGTATTTAATGAGCAATGGCGGCGGCATCCTTCCGGACGAACTAAAAAAAGAGGAAAGTCAAAAATCTCTGGATTTCTATGCAGATTTGCGAAAAAAATATCATGTTGCCCCCGAACGCAGTGAAAATGCCAGTGCAACAATGGCACAAATGTTTCTTCAAGGGCGTATGGCAATGTATCTTTCCGGACGATGGATGGTTCCAAAAATTCGTGAAGAAGCGCAATTTGACTGGGATATTGCTAAGTTTCCAAAAGGTACTAAAGGCAGTATAGTACAGCTTGATGCATCAGGCTGGGCTATATCAAAATCTTCAAAGCACAAAAAGGAAGCCCTAAAACTTATTGAATATCTATCTTCTAAACAAAGTATTGAAGCATTTACTAAAAGCGGTCTGATAGTTCCGGCAAGGAAAGACGCCGCAAATTCAGAAATTTTTCTAAACGGACAGAAACCTGAAAATGCAAAAATATTTTTAGACATAATTTCTACATCAAAGCCAACCCCAGTTACCGTTGATTACAGAGAAATTCTGGATAATTTAAAAACTCAAATGGAACCTCGGTTTAATTAATAATATTATTGTCAACAGTTAAGTCATGAAGACAAAGATTGATATAGTCATGCTGAACTTATTTCAGCATCTCTAAATTGCTGGCAAACCCTGATATCCACCCCCTATTCCTCTACCGCAAGGGGCGAGGAGAATTATTTATTATGTACTGAACATTGTGAATACTTTTTCAACGTTTTTGCTGATAAGGTTTTTAACTGTGTCGTATTCCGTTGTCAGTGCAGATAATTCTGTATCTATATTCTTCATTTTCAAATCGAGTGTTTCTTCTTTATAATTCAATTTAGATTTTGTAATTTCATATTCCATCTCTGCCTGAGCAATGGCTTCTTCATCTGTAACCTCTGCAACATATCCGTTTAGGGTATAAGCACCCTGATAGAAGTATCCGTCTGTATTTAAACTTGAAATAAATAACTGTCCGTTTTTCAATGCCTGTGCCAAATATTCAGGATCTCTCACCATATTCCGTTTTATTTCATCTGTTGTAGCACCGCATAAGCATATCTGGTTATATAACTGATTGTAAAAATCTGCAGTTAAAAGATCTGTTTCCGTAACAGAACTTTCAGGTTTTGTAAGGAAATAATAATTCAAATCATCAGTTACATAAGTACAGTCTTCAGTCTTATCTTCAACATCAAACTCGGTATTTAATGCACCGTCAATTGCAATAGCAAAATAGGTCAAGTATGTTTTTAACAGGTTTGTTAAGCTAATTGTTTCACCGGCATCTGAATGAATTACACCATTATAGTTGTGGGCTTTAGAAATAGAGCCGGAAATTTTGTTATAAACAGTACCACTGTTAACAGTAGCTTTATCATCAATATAGTGTTTATTGGTAAAATTAATTGCAGAACTAAGAGCACTCTTAGATTCATCATCAACATTTATACCAACGCCTGCTTTCTGATTATAACCGAGTAATCCTGCTAAAGGTATCAATATATCGGTTTTTAAATCTGCAAAATCTTTACCTACAATAGTTATACAATATTTGCCTGAGAGCAGGTCTCCCAGAGAAAGATTTTTTATTTCCTCTCTTGATAAAGCTGTTCCGTTATTGGTTATGACATATTTACCAAAATCAGTGTCGCTCGCACTCGGATCAGTTTCCGGTGATGTTGTATAGCAGAATTTGGAATCCAATTGATTATCAGCATCAGCCGCGCTTAAATCTATACCGAATGCATCGGCTACACTGTATTTTAAGTCGCCTTCTTTATACTTATTCTGCCCTGACGGGTCATCTTCTTCATATTTGCTGGATAATTCATTTATAAACCCTGTTGTTGTCAGAGCATCAGCAATTGTTTTATCAAGAATTTCTCCGCCGATACCTGATTTAGTATAGTCTTGTGATTTTACAGAATCAGCTGTTGTTGCAGCAAGTTGACCGTTTGCTACAAGAGCATCCAAAAATAAATCACGACCTTCTTTTGTAAATGCATAATCTTTGTTACCTGTCGGGTCACCTTGCTCATCAATAATACCTGCAGCAAGTGCAGCATTAAACATAGAATCAGTAAGAACAATTTTACCCTGACTATCAGTTATCAAATACGGGTTATAATCGTTCAAGGCAGAAGGTGTCATCATTATATCGTAAGACAAATCATAAACTTCGTCCATATCAGTATCCCAGACAAGTTTAGTTGCGTTCATTGAATTTTGATATTTGGTAGCAGCAGACTGTAAATCACGGGTAACAGAAAGTTTGTCCTGTGCAATTTGCATAGATTGAAATTCACAGTTCATCTTTCGTGATGTTATGGCTAAAAATCTTGCTTGTGATGCCGCCAATCCCATTTTTTTAATCCTTTCTGATATTTTTGTCTGAATTTTTGATATCTTAGTCAGTTGCTGCGCTTTATTTTTGCCCTTTTTATTTTGATTGTTTTATTTCAGCGCCAGCCCCCGCTTTAGATTTCCTTTTGATTTTGATTAGTAACAACATGTCTGTTATTCGAATAGACGACATTTTTATTTAAAAACTTTAAAAAATAAATAAATCCATGTAACATTTGTTAACATAATTAACGTTACTGAAAAATAATATAACTGTCATTAACCTACCCGCTTATCTTCCTATCTTCTAAATAAGCCCCTCTCCTGCCCTTCGGACATCCTCTCCCCAAAAGGGAGAGGAAACTAATTACTTTAAATCAATCAACAAATCATACATTTTATCAATTTTGTCTTTAACTTCTGAAAACTGATCTTTCAAATCTACAAAGCTGTGAATTGTAACAAATTTTTCTTCTATTTCTTCAATAATTTCACGATGTTTTTTTTCAAGCTGTTCGGGGGTAACAAAAATCCTCTGCTGTACAAAAAACATTAAAACAACAATTATTATCGGTGAATATTCTATAATTTTTTCCATAATATCCTTTCGTTAAAGTGTTATCGGCCAGTAAAAATCTACAAGATATGAGGCTGCATCCATAGGGTGTGACAAAAATTTAAGCTCTTTTGATTGTTTTATCTGCTGATAGGTCGGAATATCAATACGAGATGAACCTTCTTTGTATTTTAGATTATAAATGTTATAAAGCAGTTTTTCGCATTTTTTATCGACAAACAGACATACTTCGCCGTCTGCAGAGCGGACTTTTGCATTAAATGCAGCAATTCGATTTTTTATCGGCGGATTAAAGGCTTTTATCTGAATATCAACATCGTAGCCGTATTGCAGAAGCTTTTTCTTTATTATTACGTAATTCGTGTATTCGCTTGTACAGCTTCTATTGTCGCCTGATGCATCGCCGTTTACTATAATTCTCCCTTTATGAGCAGGATATCTCCTGCAAAATTCATCACAAGCCTTTGCGGTTGTGGTGTTTTCCATTGCAATTTCGTCAAAATAGAAAACTTTGTCATCAGTTTTATGCGCAAAAACCCAGCACATAGGATCAACGTTAAAGTCACATGAAATATGCAAATCCATATCAGGCTGATAGTTTATGCTTTTTATATTTGCATCCGTAAAATCTTTAATAACAAGACCGTTATTGTATTCTCCGTTCTGCGCAAGTACAAAAATATTGTAATACTGTTCATCGTAAAGTTTTTTCAATTCATCACAAAAACCTTCCGGCAGATAAATATTCTGGGTTGTCGGAGCTGTTATAAGCCTGTAATTCGGTGTATAGTTTTCAACAAATGTTTTATAAATCCAGCCTCTTTGCATTTCAGGGTTTGTATGTCCGAAAATTCTGTATGTGAAATTTTTCCAGATTTTCTTTACCCGCTGCCTCATACGCCCCAGAAGCATTTTAAACGTATCATAAGGAATATCCGACATTTCCTCAATCTCTACAAACCCGAGGTTTAATGATTTAAGTTTATTAGGTTCGTCAAAATGCCTGAAAAGAATTTCCGAACCGTTTTTAAATGTAAGTTTTTGTAAAGTTGAAGACCATTCATAGTCTTTTCCGTCCACAAAACCAAAATTTTCCAGATGTTCAAAATAAGTTTGTAATGTTGTATCTCTGACAAGCGTATAAGTCTGTGCGCCGACTAAACCGCGTACACCGGGAAACTTTAATGCAAGTAAAATACCCAGAAGCGAGCCTGCAAAAGTTTTCCCTGACCCGTAACCTCCCTGATAAACCGCAACATCCAGTGTGTAATCATGAGGAATTTCCAAAAATTCCCTCTGTGCTTTTAATAATTTGTACAACATAACTACTTCCGTCTGTAATAACCTTTCACCTGTATTCCGTCAGATCGTTTATAACCTTTTACATAAACTGCGCCGCCTGATTGAACAACATTTTTTACATCCTTTTCAGACATTACATCCCCTCTGGATAAGGCTTTGTCAATAAGTTTTTTATTTATTTCGTATTCATCAGGCGGCATTGAGCCGATTTCTTCTCTCGTATAAATTCTTCCGTTATAAGGACTTGTTTCAAAATCTCTCAAGTCTTTTATTGTTGTAATCATTTCACCGTTTTTCATACGGTTATAAATCTTTTCGGCAATCATATCTTCAAACATTTCCTGAGTTGTAAGATGCCGGAAATGACTTGTTTCATTTTTAACCTCTTCTCCTATCTCTCTGCCGATTGCGTTATTCCATAAGTCCATATTACGTTCGCCTGACGGTTGGCTATGCATTATATCCCCGATTTTTTCATAAGCATCACCTAGGAACTTAGCGTTTCCTGCCCCGCTGTTTGCCGTAATATAAGCCTGCATAAACGCATGTCTGAATGCATCAATCTCATCATCCCACCCGGGGCTTACTTCATTTTGTTTTAAACCATATTTTTTTCCGTATTCCATAGCCTTGTTTTCATAGTACAAAGGCATCTGGTATTTTTTTGCTGCCATAAAAATTCTCCTTTCTAAAAAAGCCACCCGTTTTTGCGGATGACTTAATGTGTAATATAAAACTTTTGATCTTCTATTCTTAAATTTACTTTATCTGCCGGAATACATCGTTTGTGATAATCGATTTTATCACTTGTATATAACATTGAGGCGCCTATATAAAAAGGGATTATATTACCGTTATTTTTTACCAGAACTACTGAAGATGCACCTTCACCGGCACGCGTTGTATATATTCTAAACCCTATAAATGGACTGTATTTGGCATTAATTCTTTCTAATTCAGGCTTAATAGAGTTGATACTGTATATGGAAATAAAGTAACAAATATACTTTGTATCTTTAATTTCGGTTTTGTAAGATATATTTTTATTTTTCAAGGCAAGATTAATATATTTCAGATCAGGTTTTGAATTTTTGATTATGCCAAATATAATAATCAAAATAATAGGAAATAATATTAAAATCTTTTTCATTTAAATATTATAACTTAAAACACATTTTTTAGTATTACCCGAATAGATATTTTATTTTTAAATATTGAGAAAACTAATCTTTAATTAAAACATGATTTCCGTTAATTGTAACCCATTTCCCTTCTGACGAACCGCCTGAACTTTTGTCTGATGAAGATTTACTGACTGATTTTTCTGATTTTTCAAAAGGATTTTGAGAATATGGACTGCGGGAATTACCTATTTTGTTGCTTGCCAGACGATTATCAATTTCACGCTCGTAAACAGCGAATAAATCAGGATCCATTTGCGCAATATCTTCTCTTGTAATATCAGCATCGGAAATTTTATTAATAAATAACGGATGTGATTTTTTATATTCATCCACGGGAACTGACTGCATACAATCGCCCATATCATCTATTCCGTGAGCCTGAACAGAGCCGAATGGAGTTGTTGACATAAACCAGTTTTGAGTATTAGGTGTAATATAAGTTGTTCCGACATTTGCCCTGAGTTTTGAAACCGGATCATGCGGATCTCTGTAATTTGTGACAAGGTCGTCATAATTTTTGTTTTTATCAACATAATCCCCGCCAACGCCGTAAGCGTTATAAGTTGTTGTCTTAAGTCCATATTGAATACCGACAACAGTTGCCTCTGTTCCGCCTTCAGAATGCCCGATTGAGTATTTTCTGAATTTAAACCGTACTGATCTCTCATTTTCTCAGCAAACTCTTGAGCCAATTCAATTTGTTTACTTTCACCTGTAAAAGCCATTTTAGCATTCGCACCCCAGTCTTTTGCACTGAATCTGTCTGTACCGACAAAACAAAGTGCATACTGTCCGTCTTTTTCATAAAGAACAGCCTTAAAATTGCTTCCACGGTCATAATCACCGTCAATCTTTGTCCAACCATTTGATGTAGTGGCACCATCTTTCATTTTCACCATTTTGTTTGCTTCCGAGCACAAAATTTTGTATTCGTTAGCCATTGCGTGTTTGTTCATTTTTCCTCCTTTTTTAATTTCAGTGAACATATTATCTGCTATCTGTCACCCTGAATTTATTTCAGGGTCTAAAATTTTCAAAATATAATCATTCAAATCTGTTCAGAATGGCTATATTTGACATGCTAAATGCAAATTTTGCATTAAAATAAAACCGCTGTTCTCAGCGGTTTGTAAAAATCATACTTCTCAGCTATTCTTAATTATTTACTTGTATTAATTCCTATTGAAAAAACTTTTTTGTTATCTATAAATGAACTGCCTATACTTATATCTATTTCATCATATCGTTGAAAACCTAGATAGATACACATATGCATTTCATCCATATTCATACCTTCACGAAAAGGCAATGGTTTTACTGACAATATTATTTCTTTTACCTTATTATCGTAATATTTATTTTGAAAAATAGAACCCTTCATATTTTTCATTGCTCCATCACTGGTTAAAATAAATTCATATTCTGCTCCCCAGCCACGAAGACGAAACATTTTTTTTGAATCCAGGGCTTGTTTTAACGCTTTGCCATAATCTTCGAGATAACCCCAGTAGATAGGGTTAGTTTCTTTCGTTACTCTTATTCCTGCACCTGTAGGTGGAAATTCCTCACCTGACACTGGAATTTGAAATATTATTAACATTAGTAGTAAAATCAATTTTTTCATAATCATACTTCTCAGATATTCTTTATTATTTGTTCGTTATTATCATTAAGCTAAATGTTTTTTTATTATCTATAAAAGAACTTCCAACACTTATATTAATTTCATTATATCGTTCATAACCAAGATATACTCTAAAACGCATCTCATCCATATTCATTCCTTCTCGAAATGGTAAAGGCTTCACTGATAAAATTATATTTTTTACTTTCTCGTCAAAATAATCATTTTGGAATACTGACGTTTTAAGTTCCTTTATTTCCCCATTACGGGTAACTATAAACTCACAGCTTGATCCCCAGCCGCGGAGACGAAACATACGGCTTGCTTCAAGAGCTTCTTTAAGTAAAGAGGCATAATCTTCAAAGTAACCCCAGTATATCGGGTTTGTTTCTTTTGTTACTCTAATCCCTGCTCCGACAGGCGGAAATTCCTCGCCTGACACTGGAATTTGAAATATTAATAACATTAGTATTAAAATCAATTTTTTCATAATCATATTCTACTAAAAAAGTTTTATTTGTATATAGACTTTTAGCTATTTAAATCGAAAAGTGCCGCATTAGCGGCACTATGACTTGTTATTTTCTAGCAAAAAATTGTTTGAATTTTCTACTCCATACTGTTCAAGAACAAATTTGAAGCATTCGAGCCAATCAATTTTTTCTTCAACTTCAGGCACCTGTGCAAATGAACTTACAATTTCAAAAAGTTCTTTCAATTTTGCCTTGCGCTCAAATGTTGCCTTACGATCTCCGTATCTGTAAACATAATCAGCATTTCTAATCTCATCTGTTATCTCAAGAAAACTTGTTTTTCCGCGGTCATTTACGCCGATAATTTCAGTTCCGAGCTTGAAATAAGAGATAATCTCGGCTGTTTTCTCCACCATCGGAACTATAATTTTCCTGTTTATTGCATCCAGTATCATATTCAAACGCGCTTCCTGCCCGCTAACCGAATAATTAAGTTCCGTTGCGGTTCGCTCTGCCGACTGAATATTTCCTGCCATATTCTTGAAAATACCTGTCGCACTTTCAATTGTTGATTTAAAATAATTTAAGAAATCCCAGCCGACCATTGCTTTGTCAAACGACAAAGGTGTAGGCGCAGCCGGCATTAATGCAGCATCATATTCTATAATTTTACCGGGTTTTACATCCTGCTGCCCCTTAAAGCAGCCTTTCGGAGCAAGATACGGAGGATTCATCATCAAGGCAAGCGCATCAACCTGCTTGTTCATTATAGTTGATGCAAGGTTATTCAAAATAAGCGCAACCCTTAACGGTGAAATTCCGCGTCTTGTGTAAGGTGATTCAATTATATTTGCGTGAATAAACGGGTTCATAACAAACGGATTGCTTTCAAATCTTATTATTTCCCTTCTTGCCGCAACAACAATCAGCCAGTTTTTCAATAATTTTCCGTTTGAAAGTTCAATATCTCCCCAGTATTCCAAAATCTCAACCTTTTTACCCTCAACCGCTCCGGCATTATCATCATTATTTGGATATTTTTTACCTGCCACCACCCCTTTCAATACTTCCAGTTTTTTATCATCAAGCATGTTGTTTGCTTTATCCGCAAACAACTCATCTAGTGTTGAATAAGTACGGTAAATCTTTGCACACTTATCCCAGTTGTCAAGATTATATTTGTCAAACACAAAATCTTCGGATTTTATATGTCTCACTTTCGGATTGTCATAAATAACTTTTTCATCAATTACGAACCCTTTTGTATCAGGATTTAAAATCTCTTCTTCAATTGTTTTAGGACGCCGGACTGATTTTATTTTTGTTTCCCAGCCCACAAAAAGAGTACTTTCGCCTGTTTCTACAATACTGTCAATAACTTTTTCAATTTCATCTTCAATCTTCATATTTTCAAAAGTGTTAACAAGCATCGCTTTCTGTTTGTTGGCAAAGCCCTGCGTTGTCGGGGTTGTGCCTGTTACATCAAACATTGCATCCGGATGGGAATACAAATTCTGGCTGATATGAGATTTTAAAGTCTGGGCAAGTTCATAAATATCAGGAAGTTCAATTTTGTTATCCCAGCCGTTAATTTTCGGGATATCAGAACTGTAAACCGCATCCCTGACCAGTTTTATATCAGATAACTGTGAACTTCTCTGTTCATTAAAACGATCATATCTTTCCGTTATGTTTCCCAGTAAAAAACTTTCTTCTACATCAGAAAGCTTCTGTGTTAAATCTTCTGTTTCAATTTTCATTTTTTTACCCTTTCTATTGATATTAACCGGATTTTTGTTATTTTACCGGAGACTAAAGTCTCCGTTTTTTATACCATTTTGTCATACCGAATTTAGTTCAATATCCTGCCAAAATTCTGGAACAAGTTTAGAATGACAGGCTCGAACAAAACGGTATTTACGTCATTTTAAATATTTGTTAAATACCGAATAAACTTCTATATCCTGCAACTTTCCTTTTCTCAAGGTTTCATTTTTTAATAATGCTTCTTTCTCAAAGCCTGCCGATTTCAAAAGCGTTTTTACCCTGAAATTTTCAGGATACACAAGCGCTTTTATTTTTACAAAATTGTATTGCTTAAAGCAGAATTCAAAAAATAATTTTGCACAATATTTTGTATAAGATCCCCAAAAACGCTTATCAAAACATGTTGTAACCTCCGCGCTATGCAGCCTTTCATTGTCGCCGATAATATTATCAAGGTAAACAAATCCGCTGACACAATCATCTTCTACAAAAACATAGAAAAAAGGCTGTGTTCTTAATATCAGCTTATAAAAATATTCATATAAAGATAACCCGTTCAAAGCATAGTCATCATCAAGAAATTTCGAATATTTTGTATATAAAAATAAAGCCTGCTCAAAATACGCAGGTTTTACAAAAGGTGATACAAGCTCTGTCATTTAAAATACTGCTTTCTCAAATTTTATATAACAGTCATCGGTTGTAAATGCATTCAATTCCCCTTGAAGCATCTTTTTTCTTATTATATCCTGTATTCCTATATAAGCATCTGCCTGTATTCCGTTTATAAATGTTTCACTCTTTGTGTTTCTGTTAAAGCAGCGGAAAACAGAATTTTTAGAAAAAATCTTGTCCTTCGGTACATCTTTTATATCAGTATATTCAACCTTTTTGGTTTTTTCTTTTGCTTTTTTTAAATCTTCCATAAATTCTTTTTCAATACGCATCTTTATCAATTCATCCAAAGACGCGTTATTCAATAGCATTTCTTCCGCATCATTATTCTTCATAAAAATTTCTCCTTTTTTAAATTTTGGTGTCATCAAGATTAGAAATAGTTATAATTTTGGCTTGCTTATACTCCTCTTCATCTTGATTAGCAGTAAATCCCAGATATTTACAAAGGCTTTCGAGCGCTTTCAAGCCTGCTGATGTATCTCTCAATTTCTTTTTGCCCGTAGCATATCCTTCTTTATCCAGAATATCTTCTTCTTCAAGTGAAAATTCGGCTATTTGAAGCAGTTTTTGTATAACATAGCCCTTATTTACTCTTAATGAAGCTATCTGTTTTTTTAGCTGATATTTAATTTCGTGAATAACAGAATCTTTTGAAAGAAGTTCTACTGCAATTGCCTTTAAATCTTTGGATTTGTAGCCGGCTTTTTGAGCTGAAAGCTCGCCGTTAAGGGATTTTATATATTCTAAAACAAATTTTTTTTGCTGGCTGGTTAACTGTTTCATGGTCTTTTAAATTTGTTTAATTATGTACTTTCGTTACAAATCTTCGTATAATTTGTAATTTTTGAAAAAAAATTGTATAATAAACATGCTATTTATATTTCGGCTAGTGTAAATCTTAACAGGAGGGGAAAATGAATTTTAAACTTCCTGTTTTTTTTGCCGGCAAAGCCGGCTCCCGCATTATTTACAATTATACATAAATAGACTTTTTACCTTCTAAACATCCTCACAGAGGGGACATCATCAGCACTTGCCGAAATTCTTGAACGTAAATTCATCAATGCTTCTTTATACATGCTGTACCAGTAGCTAAAACGGACATGCTCCGGATTGCCTTTTAATTTCATACATGAGCCGTACACAATAATAGGTTCTACATAAGGTTCAGGTATCAAAGAGCTATCTTCCTCATTTTCCAATAAAAATTTTTCTTGACCTTGAGCATCAGATGCACAATTTTTTGTATAATATATGATTTCTAAAGTTTTGTCCGTATTAAAAATCGGAAACAAAATCTTATCATTAAACAAACTATACGTATTTTGAGGTTGAGAATTAACAAAAAACCTCTCAAATTCCTGATAATATTCAAATTTTACTCCGTCTGTTATTATTGCTTCTATTCTGCCGTCAATAGTATTTTGTATTTCTCCTGTCTTTGCCGGCAGGGTAATTTCTTTTTTGCGGATTAAAAAATTCCATTTTTCAGAACCGCAGACATCAGTGTTCACAATATTTATAATGTTTTTTAATTTTTTATGGTCATTTTTGGTTAATTCGGAAAATGCATTAACCTGTTTGTAATTTAATTCCACAAGACATTTATTTATAAGTTCCAGATAATTCATAAATTTCCTTTCATACAAATCCTAAAGGGAAACAGCCTTAAAAAAAGACTGTTTTCCCTTAAAAGATTTTTGACTTTTGCTATTTTATGAGACCTTTCCTTAATTGATCCATAATCATACGTTCGTATTTAGCAAATTCTGCACCACTCATTTTGCCGATTTGTTCACGGGTAAAAACCAAATTTTTATTGCCGTCAGAAACTGAATTTTGTGCATAGGCACGCAATTTCTGTTTAGCGGCTTCGTTTTCGCTGTTTAATGTTTTTTCGTGATTTTTTTCTCTCAAATATCTTTCAATTGCGGTATTTTCAATTTTTTCCACAAGAGCTGATATTTTAGAGATTTCATCCTCATCAAATTCGGCATTTGTGTTCTTCAAATAATCAAAAACATCAAGCCTTCCGTCTTTGTTAAAAAACTCGGAAACTGCCGGAGCAGACAGAGCATTTTGAAGCTTTGGAGAAGCTTGCTGCATAGTAGTATTAACAGGAGCCTGACTGTTTTGTTGACTTAATGTATACTTCTCAAACGCCTTTTTAGTTACATAATTCATTAAATTTTGTCCTTGTTCTTGCGTCATAGCACCTGTTTGCACAAGGTTTTCAATTAATTGAATATCTTTTAAAGCCATTTGTTTTACGGATTGTACATCTTTTGGCAAAGGCTGGTTTGCAGCTGCCGAGGTTTGATTACCGGCAGAGGATAAAACATTTTCATTATTCATTGGATTCATAGTACCTCACTTTTCATATATTCAACCGCAAATTCAACAGTGTCATCAATAAATGAAGATAACAGCATTGAAATAAGCGGCTTTAAAGGAGCAAACACAGGAATATTATTTACGATATACTTAATTGCCATATCTTTTTTCTGCTGTCCCGTCCGGCTGCCTAAAGTTTTTTCGGCTTTAACAACAGCAGTTTTTGCAAGCTCCTTTATGGTTTCTTTTAATTTATCGAACATAATTTACCTCTTTATTTTTAAATAATGCACCTCCGGAATAACTTACCGGAGATGCATTCGGGGTATAAATGAACAATCTGTCGTTATGAAGCAGACGGTGCAGTAACTATCATTTTAGCTAATGCATTTGGCTGAACGACTTTTGCTCCGTAAAGATATAGACCTCTTACAAGATCTGAAAAGCTGCTTTGATCTCTCAAGCTTTCAATTTTAGCCAATTGAGACGCAAAAGTAATAGCTTCGTTTGTACCTGCAAGGACATAGTATTTGCTTGAAACAGCGGTTAAATTTGTACTTACAAGAACATCCATGCCTGCAATTCTGCCGATTGCACCTTCTCTTAATGTTTTATCGGCAACATTGTGAGCGCTGATAAATTCAGAACTCTGTAGCAGATAAGATTCAATTGTCGGGTTAATAACAACCCATGGTCTGACACCTGCTGTTACCGCATCTGAATTTTTCAAACGCAGGGCAAGATCCACAAACTTTGAATAAATAGTTGTTTTATCAAGAGAAATAGCTGTATCCTCAGTTCCAACTGTATTTGCCGTCGGGACATTTGAATGTAAAGAAAGCAGATAAGAATCCTGCACTTCTTCAATCGCCTTTTTGGCATTTCTCAAATGGGCTTCCATAATATCAGTATTTGACTGAACCTGTGCAACATCATTAATCTTAAATGCAAAGAATTTTTTCTGATCAATTACAAGATCCATAGATGTCGGTGCTAATTCTTTGTATTCAAGAGTATCTGTACCGAGTGTCGAAATTGTTACATCAGCAGGCTGAATAATTTTAACTTTATCACCTTGATTTTTAATTTCGCCTTCCCAGTTTCTGTTTACACATTGGAGCATAACACATTCTTTAGTGAGCATGTTATTTAACTTCTGGCTCCAAATTTCCGGAATAAATACGGAATAAGCGTTAGTTGATGTTTCTTCTGCCATTTTTGTTTCCTTTCTTTTGTTAAATGTTGTAAATATGAGTAGTGCAGATATTCAAAAATTAATTAGTCGTCATTATAAATTTCTCTGAATTGCAAACCGATAATCGCACAGGATTGTCCTGCATTTTCTCCCGAAACACAGAGTTGAATTGAATAATTGGCTTCTGATATTTCAGCTTTTTCTAAAGTATCCTTATTAACAGGCCATACAGGATAATTCTCGTTATCTTTTGCCCAGCGGCAGGGCAAATTGTCAGATGTTGTATCATCCGCCCAGATTAAATGTTCGGAATGAATTGAATAAATTCTTTCCGGATCATCTGCCAGCTCACTGTCATAATCTTTATAAACAGAAAAATTAAAATCATTATCATTTTCCGTATCAAGAAGAAAATAAAATTCATCAATCATTTTTCTGTGATGCGGATTTGAAATCGCAAGAAACGGGGATTTCCACATAAATTCAATAATCTGCCCGTTAAAAGTTGTTCCGAAATCTTCTCTGTAAATCTTTCCGTCTTGATCTGCCGTATAAATATTTCCGTCATATATACATGCTGTTACGATATTTTGCGGAACAACACGTTTATACCACGCTTTATTTACATAATCATTTATCCATATTGTATGAAAATAATCATCATCCGCATAAGGAAAGAAAAACCACATCTGGCTTTTAGCTTCATAATGAAGGCATATTGTATCCTCAAGTCTTCCAAAGGAGGAAAATTCTTCTTTTATTTTTAAAGAAATTTCGTTTCCGAGTTGAATCTGGTTTAATTCCCCAACCTGTTCAAGTGCGAAAATTCCGTTGCTTAAAAAATACTGTTTATTTTCAACGTTAACTATAGCATTTGATGCAACAGCACCCTTACTGGCAAACAACGTAATTCCAAAATCGTCAGGACTTGTACCTGTCAGCAGATAAACACTGTCTTTTTTATAAATTGCAAGATAGTCTTTATACATTTTTAAAGCAGTAATAGAACCTGTATCAGTATGGAACTCATTAATATATCCTGCATCATTTTCACTTGTAAAATCATTATAAGTCCCGAGTGCAGAATAATAAATCGTAGCATCTTTTGCCGCCCAGACCCTGCCTTTATAAACCGCAAGAACTGCTCCTGTCAAAGTATCTCCTGACAAATCTTTTAAATTACATTCAACAACATCATAATTATTGTTATTTTTAATATAAAACAGTCCGTCACTTTCGCTCATTATAAGCATGCCGTTTAAAAAATTCAGAAATACCGGTTTTACACCTGTAAGAGTTTTTGAAACAAGTGTGGCAGCGGAAGAAATCCCGTCATAAATATATATCTTTCCGGATATTGTTGTTATAACCAGCTTATTTTTATCATAAGCAGACATCTGCGCCATACCTGTAATTTTTTCATTCACGGTTGTTAGCAAAGTATTGCCGCGCTGTCTTATAATTCCTCTGTTCTGGAATATTTCAACATTCTCGGAATCTGCCCAGTAAATCTTTTTCGTATCAAGTCCCAGCTCAGTTTTGGTCAAAGACTGATTTATGCCGCCTGCAAGATTATAATAAGAAACTTCCATATTTTTTATACTCCCTTTAATTTGTACCACTTTATTTTTGAGCGGATAAAACTTCCGACTTCGTCTTTTGACACCCAAGGATAAGGAGGAAGATAAATAATATCAATTTTGCCTGCCGATGTTGTCTTAGGATTTTTTAGTCCGAATTCATAATGTGTCATTACATTTTGCGCGGTTATTAAAATGTTATATTTTTTACAGAGAGAAGCACAAAAGCTCATTACACTTTCAAATTGTTTCTTCAAAATCGGATAATCCCCGGCAGAATTTTTATTTTTAAACCCTGCCATAGCGCAAAACGCGACTCCTATACTTCCTGTATTTCCGCCTCCTGTATGCGCGGCATACTTCCCGACTCTGCAAATTTCATTATCTTCCGGCTTAAATTTACCGTTATGAACTACTCCGTCTTTATCAATCAAAAAATGATAATGTTCCTTTTCATAATCAGTCGGATAATATGTTCCCGCACTCCAGTGTATTATTATTCTTTTCATAATATTCCTCTAACCAATCTTTTTTTATAAATTTATAAATCATAACCGCATGCGTTCTGTTTTGTGCATTTAGTTTTAATACTGCTTTATCTACATGGTTTCTCACTGTTCCGTATGTTATATTCAATCTGTCGGCTATTTGTTTATCGGAATATCCAAGCGCAACTAAAGATAACACCTGTTCTTGTTTGAAAGATAGTATCATTTGTCCTTAATTCCTTTTTGCTTCAATTTTTACATTCAGAGTACTAAAAAATCAGTAAAATTCATTCATAATATTTCCGCTCATAAAAAAAGAGGGCGGGTAATCCGCCCCTGAGAGTAAGATAATTTTAAGGATTTATTTTCAGATCTTTATTTTCCGCAAGCCCGATTTTTAATGTTCTGAGATTTGAATAACATCTCTTTTTTACACCGAACTCGTTATAATTAAGATAAAATTTTCCTGTATTTATCCTGTTATAATTTATTGGACGAATTTCGTACAAAATTACTTTTTTTAGTTTTTCAAAAAATATCTTTGCTTTTTTGTTAACTTTCCTGACAACAGAAATATTATCATTATCGTCAATTCTTGTAAGCTGAACAACAGTATGCCCGCACACAGGGCATTTCGATAGATAATCCAACTCGCTCACAACAAAGTTTCCCTGCGGAACAAGGCGAAAAGTCCTTGTTTTATGCAAGGCACCGCAGCAATGAATATAGCCCATACACTATCCCCTCGCGTGGTAAACAATTTTGCCGTCTTTGGGCGTGAACCTTAACCACATTTTCAGTATAACGTACTTTGAAAATTTTAAAAGTCCACGATTATATGTTCATGAATTTATATCCATGTTTTCATGAAATTATTAAATGTAATTGGTTGTATGGCAAAAGTTCTCAGTGAATTGATTATTAAAAAAATTAGCATAAACTATTTCACAGAGAGTTCACAGCACATCTGACAGGCACCAAAAACTTTTGACGCTTTCAAATTCTTCCTGAAACATCTGTAATGCGGCAGGTTAAAAACTTGTTTTAACGGCATATCTTTGACATTGCCTATTTTTTGCGACAGACACGGATAAACATCTCCCTGCGGATTTATCATCATATTCGAATACGGATACATACACGGTTTATAAATCTCTGACACAGGCTTATCTGCAGGTGTGTTAAAAAATTCTTCAATTTTGACAAGCGGATCTTTTGAATACTCAAATTTCGGTGAAAATCGTATTTTAACCTTTGATTTTTTGCTTAAGCTCATCAATTCTTTATAAACTTCTTTGAAATGTTCCATATCAAAATATTTTTTTATCGGATAATTTAAGTTGAATTCAGGGACAAAATTGTCAAACAATACGGAATTTTGCTTCAAATTGTTATTCCTCAAAAATGAAATCGACAAAAAATTAAACTTCTTTTCATCACACATTTTATAAAGTCTGACTAAATCATCAAGATTATTTTCAAGCACTATAGTTTTAATATCAACCATCGGACGTTTTTTACGGGAATTCATATTGTCAAAGTTGTTCATAATCTTATCCCATATCCCGTCTTTTGCCCTGTTCAAATCATGATTTTTTCCGTAGCCGTCTAAAGAAACTGATAAGAGCATCATTCTGCTTTTTATAAACGCATCAATAATTTCATCGTTAATCAAAATTCCGTTAGACACAACATTGAGTTTGCCGGACGTTTTTTTAGCGGTTTTCATCAAAATATCAATAAAATCTTTTCTTATTAACGGCTCTCCGCCGACAAGCGTAACAAACGAATACCATGGGATTTGCTCAATAATCTTAAACCATTCGTCAGTTGTCAGTTCATCTTTCTTTCTGTCATCTCCGACATAACAATAAGGACATTGCAAATTACACCTGTATGTTAATTCAAAAAAGTATCTTAAAGGTACAGGGGCAATCCCGCTTCTGCTATGGTAAGCAGGAAGTGCATATAAATTTCTTCCGAGATCAAACAAATTTGACAAATTTACCATACTAACCGCCGATTAAAATTAAACTAATCCAAATTACAAGAACACCTGAAATTATACCTATCAATGACTGGTGCCAGTCGCCATATTCCTTTGCAAGAGGCAATAAAGTATCAAACGAAATATAAATCATAATACCGGCAACAGCCGCCATTAAAACACCGATTAAAGCCTGCGGCAAAAACAGTCCGAAAATAAACATTCCAACAAGCGCACCTATTGGTTCGGTAATTCCGGACAATGCCGCATAAAGCATTGCATAACGTTTTTTGCCGGTTACATGGTACATAGGAAGCGCGACTGCAATACCTTCCGGAATATTATGAATTGCAATTGCAATCCCGACAGAAAGTCCAACCGTAATATTTTGAGTTGTCGTAAAAAATGTTGCCATGCCTTCGGGAAAATTATGCACACAAATTGCAATCGCAGTAAACAGTCCGGCACGTTTAATCTTATAATCACGTCTGGCAGGTTCATCAGGATGTAAAACATCATCTGTATCAATATGATCCGGAAGAAAATAGTCTATTAAAATTGCAACTATCAATCCGATTATAAATCCTGCATAAGCCAGCCACTGAGATTTATGCGGGAAATTTAATGCCAGAAGTTTTTCAGCCTCGGGAACCATATCCATAAAAGAAACAAAAATCATTACTCCGGCAGAAAATCCAAGCCCCACCGAAAGCGCTTTCAGATTATCTTTCTTCACAATAAATGCTATAGCACCGCCTATTGCCGTCGACAAACCGGCAAACAGGGTAATTAACATAGCGGGGATAAAATTCTGCGGTAAATTCATAATTCATATTTCCTTTCGGAAAAAATTGTACCACAAAAGTATTATTAAATATCAACATCCTTCATCATATCTATCAAAGTCTGCACTGTAGTATCCATACTTACAATATCAGATGTTCTCTGCTGCAAAAAAGCATTAATCTTAGGCATAAGTTCAATTGCGACATCAAGTTTCGGGTTTGTACCGGGTTGATACATACCAACATCAATCAAATCTTTGTTTTCTCTGTAAAGAGCCATGATTGCACGCATTTTACCTGCAGCTTCTCTGTGTTCTGGAGTAACAATGGATGACATAAGCCTTGAGATACTGCCAAGGACATCAATTGCAGGATAATGATTCATTTCTGCGACTTTTCTTGACAGAAAAATGTGTCCGTCAACAATACCTCTTACAATATCAACTATCGGGTCAGAAATATCATCCCCCTCCATCAAAACAGTATATAAGGCAGTAATTGAACCCTTCGGGCTGTTTCCTGCGCGTTCAAGAACCTTTTGAAGCCACGAAAAAATAGACGGCGGATAACCTTTCATAGTAGGCGGTTCACCGAGAGACAAGCCTACTTCACGCCCGGCCATGGCACAACGTGTTACCGTATCAGTCATCAAAAAAACTTTTTTCCCTTGATCTCTAAAGTATTCACAAACAGCAGTTGCAGTCAGCAATGCTTTTTGACGTATCAAAGGCGGCTGATCACCTGTTGAACAAACAAGAACCGACTTTGCCATACCCTGTTCGCCAAGAGCATCTTCTACAAACTCTTTAACTTCACGTCCGCGTTCACCGATTAGGGCAACAACGTTTACATCAGCATCAGAATTTCTTGCAATCATACCGAGCAATGTACTTTTACCGACGCCAGAGCCGGCAAACAATCCCAAACGCTGTCCGCAGCCCATTGTCATACAGCTATCAATAGCCCTGACACCTGTTGAAAAAATTTCCGTAATAATCGGTCTTTCAAACGGACCCGGCGGAGGTCCTTCTACAGCACGCCATGTAGCACGTGTTGTATCAAGGGGTTTGCCGTCAATCGGTTCTCCCATCGGATTAATAAGTCTGCCAAGCAAAAAATCTCCGACAGGAATAATAATAGGTTTTCCGGTTGATGTTACAAGACTGCCCTGCCCTATACCTTCACCGTCATAAAGGAGCAAAAGCTGTGCAGCTTCACCTTTAAAAGCCTGAACCTCGGCAGGTTTTTTGCGACCGTCTTTTGTTTCAATGTAACATAAATCACCGACTTTCAACCCCGGTAATTTAACTTCAACAGTCAAGCCCAAAAGTTTTGATACACTGCCTTTATAAGTAAACAATTGTGTTTCGTCAAGCTTATTTTTAATCCTGCTTTTAAGATCATCAAGCCTTGTAGTATCCAAACCATCCATATTTTTTATTATACTTATTTTCACTTATTTTTCAATTTATTTACAATAACATCTATTATATTTCATATATAATAAAAATATGAAAGAATATGATTTTTACATAGTACCAACACCTATAGGAAACCTCAAAGATATAACTCTCAGGTCAATAGAAACTCTAAAATCCGTTGATATCATTGCCTGTGAAGATATGAGAGTTACTCAAAAGCTGCTTAATCATTTTGATATCAAAACAAAATGTATTTCATATCACAAATTTAACGAAAAAGAACGTATAAATTATTTTCTCAACATACTGGCAGAAGGCAAAAAAATCGCACTTGTTTCAGATGCAGGTACTCCGCTTTTCTGCGATCCTGGAGCTGTTATCGTAGAAGAATTAAAAAAACACAATTTTTCTGTCACCTCACTTGCCGGAGCTAACGCTGTTGCAACATTCCTCTCACAGGTTCCAAGGGAGGGAGAAGATTTTTTATTCACCGGATTTCTTCCTAAAAGTAAAGCTCAAATTGAAGAAATCTTAAAAAAATACCGGACAACCGACATTGTTTTCTACGAATCTCCAAACAGAATATTAAAAACACTTGAAATTATCAGCGAATGCCGTCCAAATTCAAAAACGGCAGTAGGCAGAGAACTTACAAAAATTTTTGAAGAAGTTATAATTGATAACACAGAAATTGTTATAAAATATTTCAAAACAAATACTCTCAAAGGAGAAATTGTGACGGCGGTGCTGAGAGAAAAAATTTCGCAATCAGAAGCAGATATTGATAAAAAAATATCTGCCTTGAAAGAAAAAGGCTATAAAGCAAAAGATATTTCTATAATTCTGTCATCATTATACGAACTTAATAAAAATGATATTTATCAAAAATGCTTAAAATAAGATTTTACAATACTCTTTACCCTTCTCATACAAATAGTTTAATTATAATTTAATTGTTCCACTTTTTTTAATTTATGATATAATATTTCTAGGATAGTATAATGAAGTTTTTAAGGTAGAGATTTTTTGAATTTAATAAACAAAATATACATATCTTTGATAGCCCTGCTATTGGTTACTTTGTGCCCTATGCGGAGCTTAGCTGAAGAAAATTTTTGGGGAGATACTGTAGATTCAAGTATCCATGAACTCCAACCGCCTTCTGCTGTCCAAAATACCGATACCCCTGAACTTGAATCCTCTGCCGTAAAAACAAAAAATACTAAAGGCTCAAAAACTGTTAAAGATATAGAAATTTTAGGCAATAATGTTATAGAAACTTCCTTAATACTTCAACAAATGCAGCTTCAAAAAGGCGATGTTTACAGCAGAGAAGCTATTCAGCAGGATTTGAAGGCTATCTATCAGCTCGGGTATTTCACGGAAAAAATGAAAGCTATCCCCGTCAACAATCATGACGGAACCGTTACCTTAAAAATTATCCTTGAAGAAAATGCCCCGATAACAGATTTTACAATTGAAGGCAATACTGTTATCTCTACCGATGAAATACTCTCTTATCTTTTGCCGATGAAAGGCAAACCGCAGAATATAGCCCAGATTAATGAAGCCATCGCAAAAATTCAAGACTGTTACAGCTCAAAAGGCTACATTCTTGCAAGAATCGATTCGGTAACTGACGATCCTGACGGTACGGTAAATATCAGTATCAAAGAAGGCACTATTAACAAAATAATGATTGCAGGTAACGAAAAAACAAAGGATTATGTAATTGAAAGAAATATCCTCACAGAACCGGGCATGATTTATAACGAAAACCTTCTTAAAGAAGATCTTGTGAGGCTTTATGCCACTCAGGCTTTCAAAGATGTAACAAGAGAAATTGAACCGACTGAAGAGCCTGATAAATACGATATTACAATCAATGTTGAAGAACAAAGAACCGCAAGCGTTTCAATCGGCGGCGGTATTGACTCTGTAACAGGCGTATTCGGATCTGTCGGAATTGCCGACAACAATTTCTTAGGAAGAAACGAAAGACTATCCTTAAACGGTATTGCAGGTACCGGTGTAATTTTAAACGATGCTTCCATAAAAAGAAGAATGAACCTGCAGGCTGAATTGAGTTACTTTAAGCCGTATTTTTACAATGCTGATACTTCGTTAATGAGCAAAATCTTCTACAGAGACTTCGGCAGCTATCAGGTTCCGCTTGCAATTGAGCGGAGAATTGGTGCGGAAGCAACAGTTGCACACAGAATGAAAAGCAACAAACATGTAACATCCACCTTTTCACTCGGTGTAGAAAATATTGATGTTTCGGAAGGTGACGGCAACAAAATCAGCAGTCTGTATTCAAAATACAACATTCCTATTTCCGAACGCGCTAAACAGCTTGACGGAGGTTTCTTCCTGTCATTAAGCCCTGCATTATTGTATGATACCCGTGACAATGCAACGGTTACAAGAAAAGGGACAATGGCAAGTATACGGTTTGATGAAGAACTTGGAATCATAGACTTTGATAAAACACACGGAAAGCTAACCGGTATGGTTAAACAATACATTCCGGTCGGTAAAAAATCATCATTATCATTCACGGCAAAAGGCGGCGGGAAAATTCACGGCGACAATATGCCTGAGGTAATGGCATACAGACTTGGCGGACCTTATACAATAAGAGGTTTCAAAATGAGCGGCGTAGGTACAGGTGATGCGTTCATTATGGGCAGCGCGGAATTTGCAACCCCCATACCATTTTTGGACAGAACACGCATAAATTTCCTGAACAATTTAAGGTTTACCGTCTGGGCTGATGCAGGTAAAATTTTCAACCCGTCAATTACGGATCAGATATATGACAGACCGACTTACGCAGTATCAGCCGGTATAGGTTTAAAATTGTATATTCCGGGTATGGGACCATTATCTATCGATTACGGTATTCCGCTTACCAATCCGGGTGACAACGGTAACAGAGGCGGTTACTTTACTTTTGGTGTAGGCGACATAATGTACTAATATAAAAATCCTTAGGAGGTATTAAATGAAAAAATTTAAATTAGCAGCACTTTTAATGACAGCAGGTTTGTTCCTCTCATTAGGCAGCCAGGCAAATGCAGCAGGAATTGGTTACATTGATTATCAGAAAGTTCAGGAAAACTTTCCGTTTGCACAACAGGCTATAAAAGAGATTGATGCAAAAGCGCTTGAAATGCAGCAATACATGGTCGATAAAGAAAAACAATACAAAGCTCTGGATACACCTTTAAAGAAACAAAACTTTGAAGAACAAACAGCAAGAGAATTTAAGCTTAAAGAAGAAGCCTATATGAGATTAAAATCTCAAAAAGAAGAACAGGTCTACAACAAAATTCAAGCAGCAACAAAACAGGTTCTTGTAGAACAAAAGCTTGATGCTGTAGTTGATTACAGAGTAATCTTTGTAGGCGGCGTTGATATTTCTGATATAGTAATTCAAAAACTTAAAAGCGGGAAATTCTAAAAAAGAGAGGGGAATATGAATTATTCGGAACACAATGAACAGTATCACATAGGATTAAATCATGGCGATGTAGGTGAGTATGTTATATTGCCCGGAGATCCCAAACGATGCAAAAAAATTGCCGAATATTTTGATACCCCGCAATTAATTGCAGACAGACGAGAATTTACGACCTATACCGGTTTTCTGGACGGAGTAAAGGTAAGCGTAACGTCAACCGGTATAGGCGGACCCTCTGCTGCTATTGCACTGGAAGAACTTGTAAATGTCGGAGCAAAAACATTTATACGTGTAGGAACCTGCGGCGGCATGGATATCAATGTAAAAGGCGGAGATATAGTAATTGCAACAGGTGCAATCAGAATGGAAGGCACTACAAAAGAATATGCTCCGATTGAATTTCCTGCCATTGCCAATCTTGATGTAATTAATGCACTTGTTCAATCTGCTAAAAATCTCGGTTTTGAATACCATACCGGAATTGTACAGTGCAAAGACTCTTTCTACGGACAGCACAACCCGGAAAGAATGCCGGTAAATTATGAATTACTAAACAAGTGGGAAGCGTGGAAAAAACTGGGCTGCCTTGCATCAGAAATGGAATCGGCAGCGTTGTTTGTAGTCGGCAGTCTTTTAAAAGTTAAAGTAGGTTCGGTATTTTTAACAGTTGCAAATCAAGAACGCGAAAAATTAAATCTTGATAATCCTGTTGTCCATGACACTGATAAAGCTATCAAAACAGCTATAGAAGCCTTAAAAATTCTTATATCAAAAACTAAGGAGTAATATATGTTTAACAAAAAAATGCAGTATGTAATAAAAACCTGTTCCAGCGAGAATACACAGGAACTTCAAAATCTCTTGAACGAAATGTCAATGAATAACTGGGAGCTTTACAGCATGCAGGAAGTTGAAAATGAAGAAGGACAAATTTTATACCACTGCATTTTTATGAAAGAAGCCGATTATGGCAATAATGATACTAATTCAGATGTTATAAATATTTCAACATTTAAAAGCCAGATGGAAAAAATGCTTTCTCCCGAACAATCGCCCTATGATATCTGTCTGGAGATTCAAGGTAAAATAAGAGAACAGAAAATAAAAATTGCAAAAATAAAAGAAGAACTTGAAGGTGAAGCCCCGGCTTCTGTCAGCAGAAAAAAGTTGAATGACAAAATATCCGCAGGCTTGAAAGAATTAGATGAATTAAAGCTGAAACTTGCAAAAGCAACATCTCCCAATACTATGTATTCACTGTTGAAAGAAGACAAACTCTCTATACTTTTGAGTGAAGAAATACTTGGTTATATAAATCCGGATCAAGAAATACTTGAGGAAGAACTTATATCTGAAACCGTCAAGTCAAGACTAAAACTTACAGAAACTTTAGGATTTGTTATTCCAAAAATTATCTTTAAAGATGATGAAAATCTTAACCCTTATGAATTTTGTATTAAAATTCGCGGTCTGGAAGTATTTAAAGCATGTGTATATCCGGGATTTTTAATGTTTTATTCGGACGAAATACATCTTGAAAAGAAAATAAAAAATTCTGTATCCGATTTAGATAAAATAACCGGTAAAAAAATTATATGGATTGAAAAAGATAAAGCAAAAGACTTCTGGCAGCAAGGAATTTCAAGTTCGGAATATATTGCGCACGCATTGGAATTCTGCGCTGTAAAATATGTAGATGATCTTTTGGATTATGAAGAACTCGACAAGTATATTGACGTTGTAAATAACACAAATGAATTTCTTATAACAAATATTATTCCGGATTTTCTATCGTTATCTGACCTAAGATTTGTATTAACAAGCCTTATAAGAGAACGCATCTCAGTAAAAGATATTGTTTCAATTTTTGAAAAATTAAATGACTTTGCAGCAGACAGCACAAAATCCGATTTAATAAAAAAATTAAGGCTCACACTCTCACGTCAAATTTGCAAAAATAATCAAAATTCCGAAGGAGTTATAAGCACGTTTGAAATTTCTGACACTACACTTGAAAAATTCTGCCCGAATTTTGACGAAAATGACGATGCCATAATCAGAATTGATGCTGATTTTGCAGAGAAACTTGCAGACAAAATTAATAAAAAAGTACATAAGTTAAATATTGAAAATCCAAGGCTGCTTGTTCCGCTTGAATTCAGGCATCTCATTTTTACGTTACTGAGCAATTATATGAATAATATAACGGTACTTTCAAGAGAAGAAATCGGCTGTAACGCTCAAATAGAAATAATTTCGGAAATATAGAATTATAATGGCAAAAAAAATTTTGTTCGGGTTTTAAAATACTATGAAGGTATTAGGGATAAATAGTATAGTTACATTTGAGAGGCGTCCTACAAAAGAAGAAGAACCGGCAATTCGTTCGGCATGCCAGAGAGCTTATGAAGCAATGGGCAGTAAGGACAGAATAGTTATAACACACGGCTCCTGTTTTCCTGCATACGCCAGAGATAGTTATATAGGTTCACCATACGGCAATGCCGCAAAAGAATATATAAAATTTTTACAACTATACGGTTTCAACGGCAACCAGCTCGGTCCGGGCGGAGAGCTTGAAATGCGAAAGGGCATGGTCAAACATTCACCTTATAATTCTTCGGCTTTTGCAAAAAACAAATTATTTATCGATTTAGAAGATTTGACAACTGAAAAGTACGGTAACATTTTATCGAAAGAAACTTACGAAAATACAACAACACTTCCGGAAATAACTGATAAAGATTATGCCATGACAGATTTTATCGAAGCTGTAAAAACTTATGATACGGCACTGACAGAAAGTTACCGGAATTTTAAAGCCAATTTAGCAAAAGGTCAGCCGCAGGCAATTGCATTAAATAAAGAGTTCAATAAGTTTTTAGAAAAACATGATAAAAGGCTGACTGAAGAAGGTGTGTTCAAAGTTCTTGCAAAATATTACGAAACAGACTCCTTTGAAAATTGGGAAAATGATATTGATAAAAATCTTATGGCAGAAATTCATAACAAAAATATGTCTGCCCTAGAAAGATACAACTACATAAAACATACAAATAAAAATTCTATTGAACAATACAAATTTGAGCAATTTATTGCAACAAAACAAATAAAAGAAAATAAAGAATGGCGTGATAAAAATAATTTCAAATACTTAAATGACCTGCTTATCGGCTGCTCTAAAATGGATGAATGGCGGTTCAAAGACGCTTTTTTGGATAATTATACCATCGGAGCATTTGAATACTCAGGAGAACATCAGGTCTGGGGTATACCTGCGCTTGACCCTAAAAAAATATTCATCGGTGCTGATATGCAGCTTAATACCGGCGGACAATTTTTAAAAGAAAAGTTGGATTTTAACCTTGAATTTTGTGAAAATACAAGAATTGACCATGCATTAGGGCTTGTAGAACCATTTCTAATAAAAAAAGACAGTATATTCTTTGATGAAAACGGGAATATAAACTACTACAAATTACGCGGAGCATTTATGTCCGAGACTTATGAAAACGGACAAAAAATTGATGACTATTACAATTATCCGCGAATACTTGAAAAAATAATTATACCGTCTCTTAAAGAACATGGGCTTGCCCCGGAAGATCCAATCTGGGAAACAATTTGCAGCAATCCGAAAATATTCAGAGAAATATTCTACGAAACTCTTAAACTTCCGGAATTAATTCAGCTGGAATGGGGAGGTTCGGAAAAATTGGATAAAAACCGCTGGGCTATTGTCGGTTCACATGACAGCATGCCGGCGCAATTAATGGTTAAACAGAAATGGATAAGGGACAGCCACGCATGGGATCCTTTATATCTGGCAGGTTATTTAAATCAGGATCCCGAAAGGCTTGAAGAAAATAAAAAGTTTTGCGAAAAAATTTCCGATAGAACACCTGACGGAAGAAAAAAAGAAGGGGAAGAACTTGAAAAAGCCGATACCGCACGTGTTAATGCAAAATTCGCCGAACTTTTAACCTCCAGAAGATTTGAGATATCATTTGCAGACCTTTTCGGCATAACCGATATGATATACAATATAGGGGGAGTAAATAGTAAAGACAACTGGAAAGAACGTATTCCGTCCGATTTCATCGACAAATATTATAAAAATCTGTCAGGCGAAAATCCTACAGCACTCAACATGCCTGAAATTATTAAGATGGCTTTGCAGGCAGAAATAGATATGGCTGTAGCAAACAGCGAAGATAAAGAACTCACCCGAAAAAATCTTTATGAAAAATACGGTTCGCTTCTTGATGAACTGCAAAAATACGCGAACATATTAAAAGAACCGGAACCTGATGAAACAGCTCAAAATTAATAATTCAAAATTTTTTGCTAGTCTCTATGAGTACCTGTTTCAACACCCGGCACGCAGAGGAACAAAGGTACAATCCTCTGGATAAATGAAGCACCCTTTGATTTATCTGCCATTAAAGAAACTGCCATACCAAGGTCATCAACATGCGGTGCAAAATCTGATCCTTTAATATTTCTTTCTACTTTTTTATGGAATAATTTTTCGTTAAGGAAATTTGAAACTCTATTTCCTGCAACTATTCCTATACCGAGAGAAACAATGGTAGCAACAGAACCGGGTAAAACTTTCAAAACTTTATTGAAATTCTTTGCAAACTTTCCGGAACCTTTAAGCTGCGGCATTGCAGACATGAGTTTTACTTTATTAGCTTTGTAAAGACGTGAAGCTCCGCCGACACACGCAACAGGCACCAGAACATTGCCTAAAATCTGGTTAACAGATTCTCTTAATTTGGCTTTAAAATGTTTTTTGTCATCAAATATTGCACCGCCTGCTAAACCTCCTGCAACAGATGCACACGCCATTGAGATAATCTCTTTTTCTTCAAGTTCAATTGTCTTTTTATCGGGACGTTTCTTATTATATAATCTAAAAATAGCCCAATCTCTTACCGGTGTATTTTTTATTGACGAAGGTTTTAAAGAAAATCCCTGTCTTTTGGAAATAGCTGCAAGTGCAGTTCCAACACCAAATGCCGAAGTTAAAATAACACCGGGTTTTAAATACCTATCCTGATTTTGCTGTTGATTTGAAGTATATCCGTTAAATGATGTTATTTGATGTATTGACATACTACTACCTTCCGTATCTATTGTATCAAAAACAGTGAAGAAAAAACATTGTTATTTTTCTTTATTATTTTTACAATTCTTAATTAGTGTTAAAATTACATTATATCTTGTAACAAAATATTAAAAAAACTTAAACTTAAAGCAAAAAAAAAAATTCAGTGATATTAAATAAAGTGTTCTTACCGGGAAAAAATATGAAAGTTACACCTCAAACAATTACACAATTCAGTTACCCCCGCAGGTTCATACGCGGACTTGCAAGCCGCAGTTTAGCTCCGTTAATTTTATTAGAATGTTTTGTAACAGGCGGAAGAACAATTCAAGCTTATGATAGAGGCGGTTTTGAAGAAGCGAGAGAGCGTTTCACGGAAGAAACAATAGGCGCAGCCTTCTGGTTTGCAGGCGTCAAAATGTTCAACAAAATGAACGATCATATCGGTAAAAAACTGCTCAATTTACATACTGCTGACTTTGATGCTCAGGAAGACGGTGTTAGAAAACCTCTTAAAAACTTCCTGTTTGATGATAAAAAATCAAAAGTACAGGCAAAACTGGCAGGCAAAACCGGCAAATTAATCAAAAATTTGACCAAAAATCAAATAGCTGTATTCAAAGCCCTGAAAATCGGTTCAAGCATAATACTTGCAAACCTGCTTGTAGGTTTTGTAGTGCCGAAAATTAACCAGCATATCACAGCGGTTTATCATGAAAAACACTTCGGTCAGCAAAATGAAAATAAAGATAATACAACAAATACAGTTCAGCCGAATTATCAACAAATATCAATGGATAAATTCATAAAATCCAATGATAACAAAAATATTCCATTCGGAATGAATTATAATACTCTGCTTTCAATTGCAAACAAATTTGAAAATGACGCGACATATCAGCTTTTATCAACTGATGTAGGTATAGCGGGCGGACGTGCAATCAGTTCCAGAAACGAACATGAAAGGACAGAAGTTTTATTCCGTGATTTGACTTCAATATACTTTTATATGTTCAACATGCCGAATATTAACAGATGGTTGAATTTAATAGAGGACGGAAGAAAAACACGTCTTGATCCTGTTGCTGCAAAACAGGTTACCGATCATCTTGAAGCGGTTTTGAAAGAAAACGGCGGCAAAATGGATGTTGAAACATTTGCAAAACTTGCAACCGGCGACAACAGCAATGTCGGCTTTATCGACAGAGATTTAATCCGCAAATTTGACGAACACAAAGTCATAACTCTTGATGAATTTAAAAACTATCTCAAAGAAACAAAACAGTTTACGGATAAAGATATTGCAAAATACACCGATCTGGCGGAACGCATGTCAAAACTTCAGCCGCAGGTCGAAGGTGTATCAGTCCTTACTAAAAATCAGGTTAAAGATGTATTTAGGGAAGGTGCAATAAACATGCCGGAATTTCTGCAAAATATATTCAGTGTCGCAACTCAAAATGCATCCACTGACAAATACCGCTATGTAAACTATGAAGAACTGGCAACAATGAAAGAAGATATCTTCAAATATGTTTCAAGAATTATTGAAAAAGCCCGTAAGAACAAAACCGAAATAACGTCACAGGTACTTGAAAAAGCCTGCCGCGAAAACTTCATCAAAAATACCTGCAACTGGTCTGTAGGTTTTGCAATATCTGCACTATTCTTATCAACATTAATTCCAAAAATACAATACTGGATTACAAAAATAACAACCGGACAAAACAGCTTCCCCGGAACTGCCGATTATTCGGGCGAAAAGAAAAAATAATTTAAAAAAATTATTTAATTCTCTGAGGATAATCTTTAGGGATTTTCCAGCCGTTATATTGAATTAATGCGGTACACATACCATGTAAAATAGCATTTCCCACTCGACTTTCACATCCTCTGTATAGCATATCTTTAGACCCATCCCAAAGATACTTACAAGGTTCAAACCCTTTTCCATAATGATATTTCCACCCATCTCCTCCACCAACAGGTTTAAAAGCAAAAGTAAATCTGCAAATTCCATTTGCATGTTCGGGAGTATTTGAGGCACATTTTTCTGCATTAGACGGGTAAAAATACCAGTCTCTTGATGATGAGCTATCTACCTGTTGCAATGCACTGCCGTCAGGAAAATATACCATAAATGTCCCGTCAGATAATTCTTCCGTTTTCATAATTTTCATATATGGCGCAAGATATTTATTGAACCACTTTAAAGCTTCTGATGAACCGGGAACTATATTGCCGTCCTTATCAAATTGAGCTCCTGCTAAATCTTCATACCAGTATGTTTTATCTCCGTAATCATTCTCTGCAAGAGCAATTGCCTGATTCATTACAGTATAAACCTTTTTAAGCCGTGTCTCTACAACAGTATTTTTGTGATTTTGAATTAATACAGGAATTGTCATGGCTGCAACAACTCCGATGATGCCGAGGGTGATGAGAACCTCTGCAAGAGTAAAGGCAGCTTTTTTATAAGGTGAATAAGTGAATAGGTTAATATGTGAATAAGTTCGTTTCAGGGAAATATTCATGTCATCCTGAACTCGTTTCAGGATCTTCTTTATCCATTCTCCCCTGTGCGAAAGAAGGTGGCACATCGTGCCGGATGAGGGGAGATTTTCACCCTCCCCTTTACTTCCCCTCCCCTCAAGGGAGGGGATATCTTTTTGGCCTCTCGCCCCTTTGGGGAGAGAGCTAGAGTGAGGGGGCAGCGTAGCCGCTGTATCCGACACATTAAGATTACCTGAAATTTTCAAGATAATTCTTAGTGCACTCGTGCAATAGTGTCTTAGTATCTTTAAACTAAATTCGCATCTTACTAAGAGATCCTGAAACGAGTTCAGGATGACATGAATGATGCTTGCTTTGCATCTTTGCCTCTTTGCTTCTTCACATCTAGCTGCGTCTTTGCCTCCGGCGGAGCCTACAGTGCCCCCCCCCCGCAAGTTGCAGAATTATTTTTAAAATTGAACATATACAGAACTCCTTTTCTTATTTATCATTACTATTCTTATTATAACCTAATTTTGAATTATTTCAATATTATACTTGTAAAATATTTTTGCGCGTGCGATAATTCTGTTATCGGAAGGCTAGTCATGGCAAACATTTTAGTATATTTACTCGACGGAAAAATTTATATAAATCTTACTAACCGATGTACAAATGACTGTATCTTTTGCCTTAGGAAAGACAAGAGCGATGTAAAAGGGCAGGAATTGTGGCTTGATAATGAAAACTCAACTGCCAAAGATGTTATTGATCAGTTTGAAGACATTATAAAAAAACATGTCACTCTTCACTCTTCACCCTTCACTGAAGTTATCTTCTGCGGTTACGGCGAGCCGATGATGAAATTAGATGTTTTGAAAGAAGTTGCAAAACACATTAAAGAAAATTATCCCGATACAAAAATTCGCGTTAATACAAACGGACATGCAAATTTCGTATATAAAAGAAATGTTGTTCCCGAATTAAAAGGACTTGTAGATGAATTTTCAGTAAGCTTAAATGGTGCAACAAAAGAAGAATATGACGAACTTTCACAGCCAAAATTTGACGAAGCTTACGACGAAATGAAAAAATTTATAAAAGCCTGCTCTGATGAAGGGATATCCGTCATTGCAAGCGTTGTGGAAGGTTATAAAGGCAGACATCTTGACCTTGAAAAATGTGAACAAATCGCAAATGATTTAGGTGCAAAATTCAGAGTAAGAGAATGGATACCGGCAGGTTATTAATGAAAGGGTTGTAATGAAAGTATCTGCAATAAGTTTCTGTAGTAAACAACAAAAAACATTTGAGGAAATTCAAAACGAGCAATTGGTTAAACTATTTAAACAATACCAGAAAGAACCTTTTGAATATGCAAGAATAGATTATTATAAAACAAAAGAACCTAAAATTACAACATATCCGAAAAAAAATATTTTTAAAAATTTTATTAATAAATTATGCAAATTAATAACTAAATAAGAAAGAAAGGACAAAACATGAACATTTTAGACAAAATCATGAAACCGAAATCAATCGCGGTTATTGGTGCGTCAACAAAAGAACACACCATCGGTTCTGATATTATGAAAAGATTACAGGAGTACAAATTCAACGGAAAAATTTATCCTGTAAACCCGAAAGGCGGTATTATCGAAGGTCTTCAGGCTTATACATCAGTTCTTGAAGTTCCCGGAGAAGTTGATCTTGCACTTATCGTTGTTAATGCAAAATTTGTATTATCAACAATTGACCAGTGCCACGAAAAGGGCATCAAAGGTTTATGTATAATCACTGCAGGCTTCAAAGAAACAGGAGCTGAAGGTGCTGAACTTGAAAAACAATTAGTTGAAAAAATTAAAGAATACGGCATGAGATGCGTAGGACCTAACTGTTTAGGTGTTGTAAACACCAACCCTGAAATCAGAATGGACGGATGTTTTGCTGAAAGCTTACCTGAACGCGGAAACATCGGTTTTGTATCTCAGTCAGGCGCTCTAGGCGGCGGTATTTTGAACATTTTGAAAGACCTTAACTTAGGTTTTGCACAATTCATTTCAATCGGCAACCAGGCTGATGTTAACGCTGAAACAGCTATTGAATACTGGGAAAATGACGACGATGTTCAACAAATTCTTTTATACATGGAATCAATCCAGAACCCTGCAAACTTTAGAAAACTTGCGACAAGAGTAACTAAGAAAAAACCGATTTTGGCTCTTAAAGCAGGACGTTCAGCAGCAGGTGCTTCAGCTGCATCTTCTCACACAGGCTCTCTTGCAGGTGCTGATAAAGCTGCGGCAGCATTGCTTCACCAGTCAGGCGTTATCAGAGAATTTTCTCTACAGAATTTGTTTGAAACTGCAAAAGTTTTTGCAAACTGCCCTATACCGAAAGGCGACAGAGTAGCTATCATTACAAACTCAGGCGGTCCCGGAATTATGGCAACAGATGCAGTATGCGAATACGGCATGCAGATGGCTAAAATATCTGATGCTACAAAAGAAAAATTAAGAAGCTTCTTACCTTCCGCAGCATCAGTTAAAAACCCGATAGATATGATTGCATCAGCTCCTATCGAACACTACAAACAAACTCTTGAAACAGTTATTGCTGATGAAAACGTTGATATGATTATTACAATCTATCTTCCGTTCTTAGGCTTGAAAGATATTGATGTTGCTCAGGCTTTAATGGAAATTAAGGCTAAAAATCCGCAAAAACCGATTATCGGCGTATTTATGACTAAGAATGAATTCTTCTCAAAACTTTCTGATATGAACGTTAATATGCCGTTCTTTATGTACGCTGAACAGGCTGCTGACGGTTTGAACAGATTAAACCAGCAAAGATTATGGATGGAAAGAGAAGAAGGCAAAATTCCATGCTACGACGTTGACAGAGCTAAAGTTGAAAAAATCATTAAAAATTCATTATCTGAAGATCGTGCGCAGCTTACAACTCTTGAATCAATTGATGTATTACAGGCATACGGTATCAGAGCCTGCAAATACGGTTTAGCAACAAACGAAGAAGAAGTTGTAGAACTCGGAAACTCAATCGGCTACCCTGTTGTAATGAAAATGACTTCTAAAACTACATCACACAAAACAGATGTAGGCGGTGTTGTTGTTAACATCAAATCCGAAGAACAATTGAGAAAAGAATACAAAGCACTTCTTGAAAGATTGGAAGCAAAAGGACTTTTAGACGGTCTTGAAGGCGTTATCATTCAGGAAATGGTAAAAGGCAGCCGCGAGATGGTTTGCGGTATCGCAACAGATCCTCAATACGGTCCTATGATGATGTTTGGCTTAGGCGGTGTATTCGTTGAAGTTATGAAAGACGTAACATTCAGAATTGCTCCTTTAACAGATGTTGATGCTATGGATATGATTAAATCTGTCAAAGCATACAAATTGTTAGAAGGTGCAAGAGGTACAAAACCGGCACAAATCAACCAGATTCAGGAAACTTTATTGAGATTGTCACAACTCGTCAGCGATTTCAAATTCATTGATGAATTAGATATTAACCCGTTGTTAATTTCTGAAACTACAGGTGAAGGAATAGCTGTTGACGGTCGTATTAAAGTTAGAATGGAAGAAGCTAAAGAAGCACTCGGATGTTCTTGTGCATCTTCCTGCTGCTGCGGTTAATTTCTAAAAAAATTAATAGCAAAAATAATATTTACCGGTCTTTTATAAATATATAAAAGACCGGTTTTTACCCCGATAATTATGAAAGGATGAAATGAAAATACAAAGAACAATAAATGCAATTATAGGAGCTACACAGGACAGACGCAATATAACAAGAGATTCTAAACGTAAACTTGATGGAATAGAGCTAAGATGTTTTAAGACAATGGAAAGTATCTCAGGTCCTTCTGTGCATAATCCAGTAAAAGTTGTTAAAAGCTGGTATAAAGCTTATAACGAAAATATTAAAAGATTGAAACTTATAGAAGATTTAAATAAACCGTTTAAGAAACCGTCATTAATAAGACAAATATTTCACAGACAAACAAACAAATAAATCTGAATACTTTGAAAAAAACTTTAAACTGGCACCCTGAACTCGTTTCAGGGTCTTGTCTTTTGAAAATATATTTTTTTGTAAAAATTTTGTAATGAAAAGACAAAAAAAATATTTATTTAATATTATAAATATGAGGTCTAAATTTAAGGGGTTATATATGAAAATTTCAGCGATAAATTATCAGACAAGACCTGTATTTACAGGCGATAAATCAACAAAAGATAAATTAAAAAATGCCGCAGGAGCAGCAGCTATTGCCCTTGCATCAATGGTTCCCGCGGCAGAGGCAAATGCTCAATACCCGATCTATCCTTACAGTACATATATTCAAGTTTCTAACAGGGTAAAAGTACCATCAAGTTTTAAATACGGGGATGCAAGAAATGTACAGACAAGCAAGTCAAGAGAGGAAAGATTTTCTGAAATTGACAAAAATTCAAATGGAATATTATCAGAAAACGAGGTTGTAACAACTGAAATAAACAATTGGAACGCGTTTAATCCAATAATGGCAACAACTTCAATGGTGTATCAATGGAGAAATCAATTCAGACATCTGTCACAAAAATATAATGAAGACCCCTCAAATCCAAATACAATAACCTACAGTGAATATGAAGCTATAATGGATGATTACGATTCTCAATTTGAAGAACCAACAATTGCAGCACCTCTAATCCCTCTATATCCTTATTTTTACCCGCCACCACCGCCGCGTCACCATCATCCTCATCATCACAGGCATTAATATATTTGACCGGATTATTATTTAATGATTTAATTAACTTATGAATTATATATTTTACTTTTTAATAGTAATTTCAATAATAGCCGGCGCAATAAACGGCAAACTGACAGATGTTGTTAATGCAATTCTATCCGGCGCGGAATTGTCGGTTAAAGTTGCTTTTTCACTGATTGGGATTATGGCGTTCTGGCTCGGCATGATGAAAATAGCTGAAAAATCAGGCCTCGTGGCACTTATTGCAAAAATTATCAAACCGATCACAAAACATCTTTTTAAAGGCGTTCCGGAAGAATCTCCGGCAATTGGTGATATTGCAATGAATTTTTCTGCCAATGCCCTTGGGCTTGCAAATGCCGCCACACCTATCGGTATTAAAGCAATGGAAGAATTGCAAAAGCTGAATAAAGACAAAAGCTCCGCTTCAAATGCAATGTGTATGCTTCTTGCAATGAATACAGCCGGATTTCAACTTATCCCTGCTACAGTAATCGCTGTGCTGATAGGAATCGGATACAAAAATCCAACAGAAATTATCGCACCGACCCTTCTGGTAACTTCAATAACTTTTTTAAGCGCAATAACACTTGCAAAAATATTCGAAAAATTTTGGGAACCGCAGCAAGTAATATCTGATGAAAGGGAAAATAATGAAAATAAATGAATATAATCCCCTCTCTCCTTGTGAGAGGGAGCAGTTCTTAACGAGCTTGCGAGTTATAGAAATGCGGGAGAGGGTCTAAATGTTTCAACAGTTGATGCAAGCAATTTCTCTATGGGCGCTGCCTGTAATTCTACTGCTAATTCTTACAGTGGGATTATGTAAAAAAGTACCTCTTTATGAAACTTTCACAGATGGAGCAAAAGACGGTTTTAAAGTTTCCGTAAATATTATTCCCTATCTTGTTGCAATTATTGTAGCAATTTCAATGCTTAGAGCATCCGGTTTAATCGAAATGACAGGTCATGCACTTGCGCCAATCTTGCATTTATTTAATATCCCTGTTGACACAATTCCTATTATGATTGTAAGATCACTGTCAGGCTCGGCAGCATTAGGAGTTTTCTCAGATATTGCACATACTCTCGGGCCTGATGATTACGCAACAAAATTAGCCGCAATAATGGTAGGCTCAAGCGAAACAACATTCTACGTACTTGCAGTTTATTTTGGTGCCGTCGGAATTTCAAAACTGAGATATGCGCTCGTCGTAGGCTTAATTGCTGATTTTATAGGGATTGTTGCAGCAATCTCGGTCTGTAATTTGATGTTCTAAAATCATTTTCAACCCAGCTCTGAGTAGAACTGGTAAACCTATGGTTTACAATTGCTTTAAAAAGAACCGCATAGCTTATATCAATAAAATTAATCTTATTAATTCTCTCTATAATATAATCTCTAGCCCCGCAATTATAGCAAAAATGATTTTCCGGAATAATCTTGCCGTTTTTTAAAAAACCTTTAAGCTTAACACCGCAGCAAGAACATCTGATAAGGTACCACTGATTTTCTACAAGTTCACCGCAATCAGGGCAATAAGCATAATCAACATCAGGTCTAACCTTTAAATGCTCACAAGTTTTATTAAATTTAAACAACTCCAGAATAGTCATACTATTCATATAATCATTTTTTCAGAATAGTCAAGACTTAAAATGCCTTAATTAAAAATATTTTTATACCGTTGTTTAAACGCTCAATTCTTTTAACATATATCAAGTCAGACCATTTAGTTAAGATGATAACAACCGCAGGAAGTCTATTTGTCATTTTTGCATAGTACAGTGATTGCCCTACACTTTCTGCCCATTTTTTTGCAATATCAAATTCAATAGCATAATCCTTTGTTAAGCAGTCAACCCTTGTCATATCCCACAAAACAGCTTCACGCCTGCCAAATTCAGAAGAACACCACTTCTCGACATAATAAGCTTCTTCTTTGTCTGAAGGCATTACCTGCGTTTCATACAAAGTTTTCGGCACATAATTGAGACCGAAATAATAAACACCTGTTACAATAAGTAAAAAAGTAAGCCCGAAACTTACAATTTTTTTTTCAAACTTCCGCATAAAATAATTATACATAAAAAGAATAAAATATAAAAGCCTTTAACAAAATGTTAAAGGCTTTTATTAAATTAGGCGCTGGCAACGAGCTATTTTCCCAGGCGGTGGCCCGCCAAGTATCTTCACCGATATGAGTCTTTACTACCGTGTTCGGGATGGGAACGGGTGTTTTCCTCACTCTTGGTCACCAGCAAATCTTTTAATTGGGATTTACTGTACCCTGAAAGCTGCATAAGGATTATAAACTTGTAATCATCGCTTAACTTTTCTTGCGTTATATAATGCATCTGCAAAACTAACGCTTTAGGAAAAGCCCTCGTCCTATTAGTATCAGTCGACTGAAAATGTTGCCATTCTTACATCTCTGACCTATCAACCGTGTAATCTGCACGGGGACTTACTGACTTGTGTCATGAGAGATCTCATCTTACGGTGGGCTTCGTACTTATATGCTTTCAGCACTTATCCGCTTGGAACACAGCTACCGGGCGTTTACCGCTGGCGCGATAACCCGTACACTGGAGGTCCCCTCTTCCCGGTCCTCTCGTACTAAGGAAGACTCCGTTCAAATCTCTTGCGCGTATACCGGATATGGACCGAACTGTCTCACGACGTTCTGAACCCAGCTCGCGTGCCGCTTTAATGGGCGAACAGCCCAACCCTTGGAACGTACTACCGCTCCAGGATGCGACGAGCCGACATCGAGGTGCCAAACCTCCCCGTCGATGTGGACTCTTGGGGGAGATAAGCCTGTTATCCCTATGGTAACTTTTATCCGATGAGCGATGGCCCTTCCATGCAGAACCACCGGATCACTATATCCTGCTTTCGCACCTGCTCGACTTGTAGGTCTCACAGTCAAGCTCCCTTTTGCTATTGCACTCAATGGTTGATTTCCGACCAACCTGAGGGAACCTTTGAACGCCTCCGTTACTCTTTAGGAGGCGACCGCCCCAGTCAAACTGCCTACCAGAAACTGTCCGCTGCCCTGTTCTTTGAGGGTCCAACGTTAGAATTCAAATTATCACAGAGTGGTATCTCAACGATGACTCCACTAAAACTGACGTTCTAGCTTCTTTGTCTCCCACCTATACTGCACAATGAGAACCCGAATTCAATTTCAAGCTACAGTAAAGCTCAATAGGGTCTTTCTGTCCTGGTACACGTAATCCGTATCTTCACGGATAATCCAATTTCGCCGAGCCTCTCGCCGAGACAGCGCCCAAATCGTTACGCCATTCGTGCGGGTCAGAACTTACCTGACAAGGAATTTCGCTACCTTAGGACCGTTATAGTTACGGCCGCCGTTCATCGGGGCTTAGTTTCGGTGCTTCGACCGAGGTCTAACACGTCCACGTAACCTTCCGACACCGGGCAGGCGTCAGCCCCTATACATCGTCTTGATCGACTTAGCAGAGACCTGTGTTTTTGGTAAACAGTCGCATGGGCCAATTCACTGCGACCCTATCAAGCTCCACGGGTAAACCGCTTCACTCTACCAGGGTACCTCTTCTCCCGAAGTTACGAGGTGATTTTGCCGAGTTCCTTAGCGAGAGTTGTCTCGCGCACCTTAGTATTTTCTACTAACCTACCTGTGGCGGTTTACGGTACGGATACCGGATAATCTCGATTGCGAAGATTTTCTTGGCAGTGTGGAGTCAACACCTTCGGCTCCGTAGAGCCTCCTCATAACGCCTCAGTTTATAACGAACAAGCGGATTTTCCTACTTATTCTACCTACACGCTTAAACAGCCACATCCAATCGGCTGCGTGCCTATCCTCCTGCGTCCCTCCGCATCTGATAACGATTACCAGATAGTTCAGGAATATCAACCTGATGTCCATCGCCTACGCCTTTCGGCCTGAGCTTAGGTTCCGACTAACCCCCCGCGGACGAGCCTGCCAGGGGAAACCTTAGGTTTACGGTGCATTGGATTCTCACCAATGTTTTCGCTACTTATGCCGACATTCTCACTTCTGCTTCGTCCATAAGTCCTTTCGATCTTACTTCATCCTACAACAGAACGCTCCCCTACCCATATAGTAAACTATATGACGCAGTTTCGGTTATATGCTTGAGTCCCGGTGTATTTTCGGCGCGGAGTCGCTTGACCAGTGAGCTATTACGCACTCTTTCAAGGAATGGCTGCTTCTAAGCCAACCTCCTGGTTGTCTCAGCAACTCTACCTCCTTAACCACTTAGCATATATTAGGGACCTTAACTGGCGTTCTGGGCTGTTTCCCTCTTGGCCACGGATCTTATCACTCGTAGCCTCACTGCCAGACAGTAACATTACAGGCATTCGGAGTTTGACATTGTTTGGTACAGCATTTCGCCGCCCGCACAAAACCAGTGCTCTACCTCCTGTAAGATAAATCTGACGCTGTGCCTAAACGCATTTCGGGGAGAACCAGCTAGCTCTTGGTTCGATTGGCATTTCACCCCTAACCTCAACTCATCCACCGATTTTTCAACATCGGTTGGTTCGGACCTCCACGTAGTGTTACCTACGCTTCATCCTGGTCAAGGTTAGATCGCCAAGGTTCGGGTCTATCTCAAGTTACTTTTCGCTCTATTCAAACTCGCTTTCGCTGGGGCTCCGGATATTAACTCCTTAACCTCGCAACTTAAGATAACTCGCCGGCTCATTCTTCAACAGGCACGCCATCACACTATTCATAGTGCTCTGACTGATTGTAAGCTAACGGTTTCAGGGTCTATTTCACTCAGCTTCTCACTGTTCTTTTCGCCTTTCCATCACTGTACTCGTTCACTATCGGTCACTGACTAGTATTTAGCCTTACCGGATGGTCCCGGTGGATTCAGACAGGGTTTCACGTGCCCCGCCTTACTCGGGATACTTACAAGAGACTATTTATTGTCGCTTAAGGGGCTATCACCCGCTATGGCTCAACTTCCCAGTTGAATTCAGCTAATAAATAATTTTGTAACTCTTTGTATAACCTGCAAATTATACTGTAAGTCCCACAACACAATATGCACAACGATTGCAGTCTATCACGTACACACTGTTTAGGCTCTTCCGATTTCGCTCGCCGCTACTTTCGGAATCATTAGTTTATTTTCTTTTCGTCCTGTTACTAAGATGTTTCAGTTCACAGGCTTTCCTCCTCGTAACCTATTGATTCAGTTACGGGTTACAAGGTTTTAACCTTGCAGGGTTTCCCCATTCGGAATTCTTCGGATCAAGGTCTTTTAGCAACTCCCCGAAGCTTATCGCAGCTTTACACGTCCTTCGTCGGCTGTCAGTACCAAGGCATTCTCCATTAGCTCTTAGTAGCTTTACCTAATATTTAGTTAACATTGATGATTACGTATTTAATATATAGATAACAGTTGTTATTTTACATATCTTTTACGCTTATAATCTTATGCAATTTTCAATGTACGATCCAAGTTTATACCTTGGAAACAAAATAGGCTGAAAATACTTCGTTAATTAAGTCTCATTTATAAAGGAAAAACTTTCAGATTTGCTTCAATTTAAAACCTTTATAAAGTCATCAACTTACGACCTTGGGATAAAGGCTAATTTTAAATCACATAAGTGATACCTTAAATCTCCCTAGAAAGGAGGTGATCCAGCCACACCTTCCGGTACGGCTACCTTGTTACGACTTCACCCCAGTCACCAACCC
>CALVEM010000017.1 GCA_944326605.1 Candidatus Gastranaerophilales bacterium | reverse complement strand
TTCAATGACTTTACTAAAGACGTGCGGAACAGCTAAACAAAAACTCTAATAAGAAAAATGAAAATTTTTATAACTAATTTTTTTTGTTTCCTTTAATTCTTTTAACGACCATATGGGTCGTTTTTTTATTATTTTGTGCTAGAATAAGAGAAAAGATAGGAGATTAGTATGGGGCAGACTTTAGCTGAAAAAATCATATCAGAACACACTGGGAAAAATGTTAAAGCAGGTGAACTTGTTATCGCGAAAGTTGATGTATGCGCAGTACAGGACGGCACAGGTCCTCTAACAGTTCAGGAGTTTAAAAAATTAGGAAAAGATAAACTCAATAACCCGCAAAGAACAATTCTTTTTATTGACCATGCTTCACCCAGCCCAAGAAAAGAATTATCTAACACTCATACTGTTTTAAGAGAATTCTCTAAAGAATACGGAGCCGTTCTTTCTGATGTAGGCGCCGGAGTTTGTCACCAGAGACTAATAGAAACATTTGTTAATCCGGGAGAAATCCTTGTCGGAGCGGATTCCCATACTTGCACATCAGGTGCTTTAGGAGCTTTTGCAACAGGCATGGGTTCAACAGATATTGCAGTAGCCATGGCTCTCGGAAAAACATGGTTAAAAGTTCCGGCAACTTATAAGATAGAAGTAACCGGAAAATTTAAAGAAGGTATTTGCTCTAAAGACTTGATGCTTCATCTTATCGGCATGATAGGTGCAGACGGCGCAACTTATAAAGCACTTGAATTTTGCGGCGATACTATTGAAAATATGTCAATGTCAGAACGTTTTACACTTGCTAACATGGCTGTTGAAGCGGGAGCAAAAGCGGGTTTGTTTGCTGCTGACGAAAAGACAAAAGAATTTTTGAAATCACGGGGACGAGCAGACAAATTCAAGAGTATAAAACCTGATGCGGATGCTGTTTATGAAAGAGTTATAAAAATTAATGCAGGAGATATAGTTCACACTGTTTCATGCCCGCATACTGTCGATAACACAAAATCTGTAGAAGAACTTAAAAATGTTAAAGTCGATCAGGTATTTGTAGGAACATGTACAAACGGAAGAATTGAGGATTTAAGAACTGTTGCCAAAATTTTGAAAGGGGAAAAAATCAATCCTGATGTCAGAATGCTTATTTGCCCCGCCTCAAAAGATATTTACCTTCAAGCGCTTGAAGAAGGATTAATAACAACTTTTGTTGAAGCAAATGCGGCAATTCTTCCTCCTGGCTGCGGTCCATGTGTAGGAGTGCATGCCGGAACCCTTGCCGATGGAGAAGTATGTCTGGCGACACAAAACAGAAATTTTCAAGGCAGAATGGGTAACACTAAAGGATTCATATATCTTGCCTCTCCTTATGTCGCAGCTTATACTGCATTACGCGGTTACATAAGCGCTGAATAATTATAATTTTTATAAAAAAAATATAACCTGTCGGCTATGTATCAACGAATGAGTATTTCCTGATAAAAATTCCTTACTATAGATGTAAGGAGAAGTTTTATGTCAGGCAATAAAATGCAATACAAGAAAATGCCTTTGGAAGAACTTGTTGTTCTATCTCAGCAAAACGATTTTAAGGCGCTGGAAGAATTAATAAAAAGAGAACAAAAAAATGTTTTTGCAGCATTTTCATATCTTTGCAAAAAACAGGAAAATGTCGCTGACCTGACCCAGGAAGCTCTTTTACGTGTAGCAAAAAACATACAAAATCTTAAAAACCCAAAACTTTTTAAAAGCTGGCTAAATCAGATTATTACAAACCTTTTTTATGATGAATTAAGAAAGGCTCAAAAAAAGGCGGACACTGTATCTCTTGACGAAGAAACAGAAGACAGCCCGCCTATTAAATTGCAGCTTCTCGATAAAAAATGTAAACCGCCGGAAAAATGTATTTCTTCAGAATTAGAAAAAATAATTAAAAATGCAATACTCTCATTACCTGAGCAATTCAGGGTTGCCATTATTTTGAGAGAATTTCAAGGATTAAGTTATGAGGAAATAGCAGAGGCAACCCATTCAAGCGTCGGGACGGTAAAATCAAGAATTGCACGCGCAAGAGGTAAATTACAGGAAGATCTAAAAGCTTATATATAAAGGAGAAAATTTATGCAAAATCAACTGACTTGTGAACAGGTAAGCGCACTTTTAAGTTTTTATACTGAAAATAAACTAAGTGAAAAACTGTCCGAATATGTAAGACGGCATCTCGAATCCTGCCCTGAATGCATGGGAAAATACTTAAAAATGAAAAACATGTTAAATAAATTTGTTGATCATCAAAACAGAGAATTTGAAAATCCGTACGTTACAAAACAATATCAAGATTTTAAAAATAATCTTTCTGCATACATAGATAATGAATTGAATGACTTTGACAACATTAAAATAAAAAAAATTGCAATATCAAACCCGCTTGCCAGACAGGATTTGGAAAATATATACATATTTAAAAAACTTCTTCATTCATCTTTTGAAAAAACAAAGAATGATTTAAAAAATGACTACTCAAGAAGTATCATCTGCGAACTTGAAAATGAAGACATAAAAGATAAAACAGTGGATCCGTTTTTTACTCTTGTTATAAGCTTTTTTGCAATGATTACATGTATAGTTGCAGGTGTTATAAGCGTACTATACTTTTAAACTTCCGGAAGGATATTTCATTGAAGCCATTTTTATGTATGAATCCATCGAAATTTTATCAGTTTTAGGAATTTCATTTTTTTTATCCTGACCGTGCATGCGGGCTATTGCTTCTCTCTGCTTCTGCGCAGCATATTCATTTCTCAAAACAGGTGTAACAATATTACAAGAAATTATAGATCCAACAGTACTTGCCACCACATCAACGCCGTTTTTAAAGGCTTTATAGTCGCCTTTTAATTCCGGAAAATCTTTTTCAATATTTGTATTTAAATTCCCTATATATTCAGATGGATTTTTTACTTTAGAATTTATATAATTTTTTATTTTAATCGTAGATAACTTGCCGGTAGAAACAAGCTTTGAAGCAAGATTTTTAAAAGAACTCGTAATTACATAAAAAGAAATAATATTTATTGCGGCATCAGCTATTTCCTGCGGGATTAAAAATGACTTCTGCTCCTTTGAAATTTTGTCATTAAAAACTACTGCGCTTACCTGTGCCATAGCTGACAAAATCCAGCCTAAAACACCTGTATGAACAAGCATAGTCCCCGGATTTTCACCATAGTTTTTATACATCATATTTTTAAAATTAGAGAATAAGTTAGCCATTATTTCTTATCCTCCAGTTCCTGATGTTTTACAAACGTATTTGTTAAAAATTTTGTAAGAGGTGCATCTATTAAAAAGTTTGTAAATACCATAACTCCGAGAGCTACAACGGTACCCATAGCATTTCTATACTGCTCAAAAGCATCAGTCGTATTATCAGTGACACCTTTAGGGGTAAAAATCGTTTTATACTTTGCAACACCTTTACCGGGGATTTGAGAAAAAGCTTTGATAGATTTAATACAGCCGTAACGTATTAAAAATCCGGTAAGAGTTCCTGCAATAATTTTAGCGACTGTTCTTGCAACAGAAACTTTACGGGTTTTTTCATCTACTCTTTTATTATGTGCATCAATAAACGGCTGGGTAGCCAGAGCCGTAACACCAAGCGCTAAGCGCTGTTTATCAGAAGAAAAATTTTTGCCGATATAATTTAAATAATATAAAAATTTTTCATCAGAGAAGTTCGCATTAGGTAGTATGTTCAATCCTTTTTGTTTGATTGAACGCATGGAATTTAGCGCACCTTGATATAACGGGGCATTCAAAATAGATGATTTTATACTGTATAATGCCATATTTCTACCCAAGTCTATAAAGATAATGAAGGAGTAAAATTGCCTGAAAAATCTTATATATTAAAAAAGATTTACATTAGCTACAGTATAATAAATCAAAGATATTAAAATTTCTACCCTAAAGTTTTGCACCTTTAGGAACTACCGTTACGCCTCCCGGTGAAACATGAAATCCCCGATTTATGTCTTCTTCTCTGTTAAACCCTATTCTGGAATGCGGCGGTACAATAACATTTTTATCAATAATTGCACGTTTAATCTTTGAATGCCGCCCGATTTCAACATTTTCCATCAAAATGCTTTCTGAAATTTGCGAATAACTGTTTACCTTTACTTTAGGTGAAAGTACACAGCGCGACAAACCTGCACCGGAAACAATACATCCTTCCGATACCATTGAGTTAGTTGCCATGCCGACACGCTCGCCTTCTTCCCAGATAAATTTTGCCGGCGGATAGTTGTAATTGAAAGTTCTTAGGGGCCAATCCTGAGAATATAAATTTAATTCAGGATCATAAGCTAACAAATCCATGTTCGCCTGCCAGTAAGCATCAATGCTTCCTACATCTCTCCAGTAACCGCGTTCTGTATCGGTCATTCCGGGGAAAGAATTATCGTTAAAGTTATAAATATATATCTTTTTTCCTTCTTTTAATAGCATAGGAATAACATTTTTACCAAAATCATGGCTTGATTCTTTAATTTGTTCATCTTCATTTAAAGCATTCAAAAGCACATCTTTATTAAAAATATAATTTCCCATAGAAGCAAGACACATATCAGGATTACCAGGTATTGATTTAGGCTTTTCTTTCGGTTTTTCAACAAAATTAACAAGCTTCCAATCATCATCGACTTCTATAATCCCAAACTCATGTGCTTCTTCAATAGGAATAGGAATTGCCGATATAGATAAGTCAGCCTCTTTTTCTTTGTGAAAATCAAGCATCTGCGAAACATCCATTTTATAAATATGGTCTCCGCCGAATATGCAAACATAATCAGGATCTTCATCAGTTATATGAAATACATTCTGATATATAGCATCAGCAGTTCCAAGATACCAATCAGAGCCGGTTCTCATCTGCGCAGGTGCGAGATCTACATACTGGTTTAAGAAAGGCGACAACGCCCAGCCGCGGGTAATGTGTTTATTTAACGAATCAGATTTATACTGGGTCAAAACCTTTATCTTGAAAAATCCTGAATTAATAAAATTATTCAATACAAAATCTATAATTCTGTATCTGCCGCCGAACGGCACAGCAGGTTTGGCTCTGTCTTTAGTCAAAGGGAAAAGCCTTTTACCTTCACCGCCTGCTAAAATCATTACTAACGTATCATCAATAGACATGACATAACCCCTCTTTTACATGTTAATTATACTATAAAACTTAATATCAGTCTATAAATTTAAGGAAGATTTTTGAAATAATTCGGATCAGTCAATGCATAATATGAACAGGTAAGTCCGTTATCTTTACTCGTACTTGTCAGAGAACAGTACGTGTCTCTATTAACAGACCCATGGTAAGCTCCATCAACTCCATTAGGAATTAATTTTCCTGTTTTATTATCTATAGAAAAGATAAACAAATCATGTCCCCAGCGGTTTGGCCGCTTTTGAACACCGTTAACATCTACGGAAAGCATTAGATTTTTCTCATTATAATTTTCTATATAAATAGACATACTATCGGGCAAAATAAAACCTCCGCCTTCCATATAATAAGAGCTTGTGTTTACCTTATTGTTATATGTTTTATATTCTTTCATATTTTGACCTGTGCCATCATCAACTTCAATTCTGTCTATACAGCCTTTTGTTGTACAAAAATTCGCCATTATATATGGTTTTAATGTGTTATATAACTTATAATTATCACCGGTATAGGCGTGCGAATAATCTTTTACATTCAACGGCATACCTGTATCGTTTTGTACCTGCAAAACAAGTTGATACAGGATTGAATAAGCTTTTTTAAACTGTGTTTCCAGAACCTTATGCTGATATTTTGCAACTACAGTAGGGATTGTCATTGCAGCAACAACTCCGATTATGCCGAGGGTGATGAGGACCTCGGCAAGAGTAAATGCAGTTTTTTTATAAGGTGAATAAGTGAATAGGTTAATATGTGAATAAGTTCGTTTCAGTGAAGGGTTAAGAGTGAAACGCGAAGAGAGTTCCTCTGCTTCCTTCACTCGGGGGAGGGATTGAGGGAGAGGGTAATTAGTTATGTCATGCTGAACGTCGGATTGACCTCCGTGTTTCAGCATCTCATGAACGTAGGATTGACCTATGTGGTTCAGCATCTTATGAGATCCCGAAATGAGTTCGGGATGACAGATTGCTCCCTCTCCTATGGGAGAGGATATTTTCTTTTTGTCCTCTCGCCCCTTTGGGGAGAGAGTTAGAGTGAGGGGCTGTGTAGCCGCTGCACACAACACTTGAGTTTTGCATAAATTTTCACTGCCTTTTATCACTACGTACATAGCACCTTCAACCAACGTAAACTTCTTAATTTTCATATTACAAATCCTCTATCTAATTAATTATAGCACATTTTACGTACTATTAATACGTATAATTAATAAAACTTTACGTATAAACTGTACGTATGAATTCTGAATTCTATAAAAAACTTGGTCAGAATATAAAACAAAGACGCAAAGAACTCGGACTAACCCAGCAGGAATTAGCAGACAAAATGAATATCAGCCTGAATTTTATGGGGAAAATTGAGGTTGCATTTTCAAAGCCATCGCTTGATACTCTTATAGAATTGGCAAAATCTTTAGAAACAACTGTTTCAGACCTGACAAAATTTTAATTACATCCGCCGCAACTACCGCAATTTTGAATTAAATCAGAAAAATCAAAGACTTGATTGTTTAATAATTTCTCAATTACTATCGGGTACAGCAGATCTTCAAGAGCATGAATTTTATTTTCAAACTCATCATAATGAGTTAAATTACTGATTAAAACAGGATACTGAGCTATAATCTTTCCGCTATCAATATCTTCATTAATTATATGAACAGTAACCCCTGAGACTTTAACTCCGGCAAAAAATGCTCTGTTTATTGCATCCGGACCTTTGAACGCAGGCAAAAGAGACGGATGGACACTTATAAATTTACCTAGCTCCAAAACATCGTTTTTTAACTGACGTCTGTAATCGGATAAAGCAATGATATCAAAATCATGCGATGAAAAATATTCAAAATTCTGCTCATAAGGCAAAAATTTCCATTTTAGATTTAAAGTCTTTGCAGTTTCTAAAAAATCAGAATTTTCAATATCAGAAACAGCCGTGACAGAAATATTTTTATCCTTAAAGTAATCAGCAATTGCTTTTAAATTTTGACCTGATGCTGAACCTAAAACCGCTATGTTTTTCATTTTTCCACTCCACTTTTACTGATATTATAATATATCACCGGCACTTATTGCAACTTCTTTATCATGCTCTTTTAATATAAGTTCTCCGTTATTATTTATATGTAATGCTTCACCTTCTAACGTCGTGTTATACAGCTGCACTTTAACCTCTTTACCTAAAAAATTACATCTGTTTATATATTCATCTTTTATACTTGCAAAACCGTTGCATAAAAAACTATCATAATTCTTAAAGAATTCATATAAAAGTTTTTCAATAAATAAATTTTTGTCTTCATATTCTCTTGAAAGTTCAATATTTAAAGCGGTAACTACTTTATCTTTGACAAGAGCAAGTCTGTCTGCATCAGCGTTCAAATTTACACCTATTCCGAGTATTAAACCTTTAAAAATTTTGCCGGAATAAATCGCTTCACACAGAATGCCGGCAATTTTTTTACCTTTAATCAAGACATCATTAGGCCATTTTATTTCAGGTAAAAGCCCGTATTCTTCAAATACACGGCACAGAACAACGGACATATACTGGGTGAGGTTTGAATAAACAGCCTCAAAGCTGTCGGAATGTTTCAAAATGATTGACATAAAAAGATTACCTTTACCCATGTCAACCCAATTCCTATTAAACCTACCCCTGCCATTTGTTTGAATATCCGCTGAAATTATAGTTTTATCAGGAAATTTTTCTATATTTTCTTTTGCATAAGCATTTGTAGAATTGATTTTATCCAGACAAATAATATTCATTTTAACCTTTAATCGCTATAATACACAACAATTTTAGGACAAACAAAAAAAAATTTGCGATTTTTTTTTTACGAGCTACAATTAAAAATATAAGGGAGAGAAATATATGGAACATTGGGTTTACACATTAAATATTTCAGGGCATGCTGTATCATTAAACCTTGATACTATATTTACAATGTGGTTTGCAATGGCAGTTGTTATAATATTTGCGATTATGGCAACAAGACATCTTTCTCTGGTTCCGGGGAAACTTCAGGCTGTATCTGAAGGCATTATGAAATTTTTCTACGGAACTCTTGATACCATGGTCGAAAATGAAAACAGACAGCACGTACCTCTGGTTGCATCACTATTTTTATTTATTGTTACTGCAAACCTTATGGGCCAGCTTCCGTTGAGAATTATTCACCTGAAAAACGGAGGCGAACTTGCATCCCCGACAAATGATATTAATCTGACAGCCGCAATGGCTATAATTGTCTTAATATATTACGTATTTATGGGTATACGTGCAAAGGGACATAAATTCTTTTTACATGAACTCAGCTTTACGGGTATTGTCATGGCGCTTGTAGAACTTCTGGAAATGTTTACAAGACCTTTAAGCCTTGCAATCCGACTTTTTGCAAACATATTTGCAGGAGAAATTCTGGTTTCAATAGCACTCGGCGGACTGGCATATTTTCTTCCGCTTCCGATTATGCTGTTTGAAATTCTGGTTGCATTTATTCAGGCAACCGTATTTATGATGCTGACAATAGCATACATAGGATCCGCAACCGGAGAACATTAGTTACTTTAGAAAAAAGTATTAAATAAAGGAGAAAAAAAATGGTAGACACAGCTACAATTTCACAAATGGCACACTTAGGTGCAGGTATTGCAATCGGTTTCGGCGCAGTAGGCGCAGGACTTGGTATCGGTTTTGCAACAAAAGGTTTGATGGATGCAGTTTCAAGACAGCCGGAAGTTGCAGGTAAAGCATTCGGTTTCTTCTTGTTAGGTGCCGCTTTATCAGAAGCTTGTGCATTGTACGCATTCGTTATAGCATTCTTGCTGTTAGGAAAATAATCGGAGAAAATTGCAATGGAATTTAATGCAACATTTTTAGTATCAGCAATAAGTTTTATTATATTCACAATTATTATGAATATAATATTTTATAAACCAATTGGCAGAGTGATCAGCGAAAGACAAAAATTTTTGGATGAAACCAAAAATGATGCTCTGAATTCAAACAACAAAGCTGATGCAATTTTAAAAGACCGTGATGATAGATTAAACAAATCTGTCGCTGATGCAAAACAACTTGTTGCAGATAAAGTTAACGAAGCAAACGAAATTTCCAGAGCAAAAACAACCGAAGCTAAACACAAATCAATGGAAGAAATAACTTCTGCCAAATCAAATCTTCAAACAGAAGCTGCGCAATATACTGAAGAACTTAAATCAAAAGTAAAAGATCTGGCAGAAGTAATATCTTCTAAAGTACTCGGTATGGATGTAAAAATTGAAAATGCCGACAATGAACTTATTAACAGGATACTAAATTAATATGAACGAATTGCTTAATTTTTGGAACCTTATAGTTGAATCAAATACATTTAATTTTGTTGTTCTTATACTTATTTTTGCAATACTGTTTAAGAAAATCAATCTTACAGAAACTATTGAAAAAATAAGGCTTGAGATTGTAAATACAATAGATAATGCAAAAAAAGAACAGGAAGATGCGAGAAACAAGCTTACAGGTGCGCAAAAAGCAATCGAACATATTGAGGATGATATTAAAGGTAGATTAAAAGAAGCTTCACAAAGAGCTGACGGGATTTCTAAACAAATTTCTGAAAACACCGATGCGCAGGTAAAATTAATTGAGAAAAATATTGAAAGAGTGATTACAGCAGAAGAAAAAACTCTTTCTGCACAGATGTCCGAAAAAGCAATAAAATCATCCGTTGCCATTGCTCAAGAGCAAATAAAACGTATGCTTGAAGCAAATCCTGATTTACATAACAAATATATTGACGAAAGCATAGAAAATTTAGATAAGGTATAAATTCCATGACTGATAACAAAGTACAAATTTCAACATCAGAAAAAATATACGCCGATTCATTAATTCAAACCGGTAAAGACGGCGCAATGAAATTTGATGAAATTCTAAACGATTTAAATATTATAAAAGAGATTACGTCACAATCAAAAGATCTGGTTGCAGTTATGGAGAATCCCGCAATAGATGACAAAACAAAGTATGAAATTATTGACAGCGTTTTCTCAAAACAGGTTAATGATAAGATTATAAACTTTTTAAAGGTCTTAATCAGTAAGAAAAGATTTCAAGAATTAAATAATATAGTTCAGGCTTATTCAGATGAACTGGATAAAATCAATAATATAAAAAGAGCAGAAGTAATATCAGCAGTAGAACTTTCAAAAGAGCAAATGCAGAAACTTACTAAAAAACTTCAAAATAAACTGAAAAAAAATGTTGTTATAAAAAGTTCACTCGATAAAAATATTATAGGCGGGCTTATTATAAAAATTGATGACGATGTTATTGATAACAGCCTGAAAAATAAATTGGAAAGTTTAGGTAAAAATATAATATAAAGGGGAAATTATGGCACTTATTAAACCTGATGAAATCAGTTCTATAATTAAAAGCAAAATAGAAAATTATGACATTCAAACGGAAGTTTCAAATACAGGAACCGTAATTGAAGTTGGCGACGGTATTGCAAGAATTTACGGGCTTCGAAATGTTATGTCAAACGAGCTTGTAACTTTTGAAGACGGTAAAGACACTCTGGGAATTACAATGAACCTTGATGAAGATAATGTCGGGGTTGTAATTTTAGGTGAATATACACAAATTAAAGAGGGCATGACCGTTAAAACCACAGGAAGAATTGCCTCAGTTCCTGTTGGCGACGCTCTTATCGGAAGAATTATTGACCCTACAGGAAAACCAATAGACGGTAAAGGCGAAATTGAATCATCAAAAACACGTCCTATTGAAAGGGTAGCTCCCGGGATTGTTGCAAGAAAATCGGTACACCAGCCGCTTCAAACAGGCTTGACAGCTATAGATGCTTTGACACCTATCGGAAGAGGTCAGCGTGAATTGATAATCGGGGACAGACAAACAGGTAAAACAGCTATCGCAATTGATACAATTATCAACCAAAAGGGTCAAAACGTTATTTGTATTTACGTTGCAATCGGACAAAAAACTTCAACTGTTGCTCAAATTGCAAAAACACTTGAAGAACACGGAGCAATGGAATACTCAATAATTGTTTCGGCAACAGCTGATGAACCTGCACCGCTGCAATATATTGCACCATTTGCAGGCGTTGCAATAGGTGAAGAATTTATGGAGCAGGGCAAAGATGTTTTGATTATTTATGATGATTTATCAAAACACGCTCAAGCTTACCGTGCAATGAGTTTGCTTCTGAAAAGACCGCCGGGACGTGAAGCTTATCCGGGTGATGTATTCTATCTTCACTCAAGACTTCTTGAACGTGCGGTAAAATTAAATGATGAACTCGGCGGCGGAAGCATTACGGCATTACCGATCATTGAAACTCAGGCAGGTGACGTATCCGCTTACATCCCGACAAACGTAATTTCAATTACTGACGGGCAGATATTTTTGGAATCCAACCTGTTTAACTCAGGTGTAAGACCGGCTATTAACGCAGGTATTTCAGTATCTCGTGTAGGCGGTGCCGCACAGACAAAAGCTATCAAACAGGTTGCAGGGAAACTAAGACTTGATCTGGCACAGTTTAGAGAATTGGAAGCATTTGCGCAGTTTGCATCAGATTTAGATCAGGCAACAAAAAATCAGCTTCTCAGAGGTGAAAAACTCACAGAAGTGTTAAAGCAGCCTCAATATAATCCTTTGAGTGTTGCGGAACAGGTTACAATCCTTTTTGCCGCAAACGAAGGAATACTTGATGATGTTCAAAATACTGATATCAACAAGTTCAAAAAAGAATGGTTCGCTTATCTTAACACAAATCTTTCAGATCTTACGACAAGACTTAATGACGGAGCGAAACTGGAAGATACCGACAAAGAACAGCTTAAAGAAGCATTGAAAAACTTTAAGAAAACATTCTAACTCAAACCAAGAAAGGCTAGCTTATAAAGCTAAAAAGGGCAATGGACAAACAAAGATCCTGAAACGAGTTCAGGATGACATTATTAAAATAAGCGCCTCGAAAGCAATTATAAGCTATGGTATAAAAAAATGGCAAATTTGAAAGACATAAAAAACAGAATACAGAGTGTTCAAAGCACGCAAAAAATTACAAGAGCAATGAAAATGGTTGCTGCAGCTAAAGTTAAGAGGGCTGAAACCAGTGTAAAACTGTCACGTCCTTTTACTGGAGAACTCGTTTCAATGTTCAAAAAGCTTCTTGCTTCCGTTGGTAATTACAGCGTTCAAGGGCTGAAAGTCAAATCTGCCATTCACAACTATCCTGAACTGTTGCAGGTAAGAGAAATTAAGACAGTCGGACTTCTTGTAATCACCTCTAACAAAGGTCTTGCCGGAGCTTATAATGCTAATATAGTAAGAAAAACATTACAAACAATAAAAGATTATAAATCACAGGGTATAAATACTGTTTTGTTTATAGTAGGGCAAAAGGGTGTTTCATCTTTAAAAAGAAAATGCAAAGAACTCAATTGCGAAATAGCAAAAACATATTTTGAACCTGCAAATTCACCGACACCTGAAGGTGCAGGTCTTATTATTGAAGATATTGCAGAATACTTTGTAGCTAAAAAAATTGATAAAATTGAAGTTATTACAACACGTTTCAAAAACATGATGAGCTACTTTGTTGAAAACTGGAACATTTTACCTTTGCAAGATTTAGGAGAAAATGAAGAAAAACTTCACGACAACAGCCTTGATCCATTAATGGAATTTGTCCCGAACATGCACAGTATATTGCAAAAAGTTGTTCCTATGTATATGACTAATATTCTTTACCAGTCACTATTAGAGGCTCAGGCAAGCGAACTTGCAAGCCGCATGACAGCAATGTCAGCTGCAACAAGCAACGCCGAAAAAATGATTTCGGAATTATCAGTTGTATACAATAAAACAAGACAATTTGCCATTACTCAGGAAATCATTGAAGTTGTTTCCGGTGCTAATGCTCAATTAGGTTAATTAATAACATTTTTCAGGAGGTAATAATTATGAAAAAGAATAAGAAGCTGAGAATTGCCCCCCCCCGAAAAGCCAAGTATAGCAAGCTTTTTTAATAAATCTATTTACTTTTTCTTAAATATGTGCCATAATAGTGATATAGTACATCACAGTATTGGCAAAACTAGGAAACATATTTATCGTCCTAATGTCGGGAAAAAACTAGCCTCATTTACATTGGCAGAAGTCCTCATCACCCTAGGAATTATCGGAATTGTTGCTGCATTGACAATCCCTGCATTTGTCCAAAATACAAAAAAGGAACAGGCAAGTGCAAGAATAAAAAAGTTCATTTCTGTTATAAATCAGGCTCTTATATCTGCGGAAGCAGAGTACGGTCCGAAAGAAAACTGGGAAAGAGGAGAAATGGAGACTTCTAAAGCGGCGCATGATTTTTTAAGCACGTATATCAGCCCTTACATAAAAAGTCTCGGAATAGAAGATAGAAAATTATTCGGCAAAGAAATGGCAACGATAAGATTTGTCGACGGTTCACAAATGAGTGTAAAAATAGGCTCTTGCTATGATATTTATTACGATATAAACGGAGAAAAAAAACCTAACGAACTCGGACGCGATATGTACGCATTCATACTTTGCCGAACAAAAGACGGGTGCAATCTTAACAGTAATCACATGGAACCTTATTACTGCGCCCAGGCAGGATATCCTTATCCTACTAAAGAGGAATTGATGAATAACTGTAAAGAAGCACCAAGAAATCCTGATGATAATTATAACGGTCAGTACTGCTCCAAGTTATTAGAATTAAACCAGTATAATTTCCCTAAAGATTACCCGAAACGGTTATAAAATTCCGCAAAAGAGCGGATATATTAAGAAATAATTACATCTGACTGCTTAAAAATGCAAGATTTTCGGGCTTAATCATAGCCTGATACTGATCATTTGAAGCCGGAGCAACAGTCTGCTGTTGAGCCTTTTGAGCAGCTAATTTTGCTTTACGTTTTGCCTCTGATTTATTTGTCATGTATATATTAAGTTTCGGAATACCTACGCCCAATACAAGACCTGAGTATAAGTAACCAGCTATTTGTGCAATACTCAGAACTCTAAGTTTACCTTTAGTCTCTTTGCGCACAGCTTCTGACACTGCAGAAGAAGATAATTTCTTAAGCATTTGCTTGAATGTCAAAGCTTTGCCGTTTTCAATCGTATCTACACCTGCTTTTCTCAATCCGCTGTATAAAACCTCATCACGGGTTCTCATAGGAGCATTCAAAATTTTCTTGGCTATTCCTTTTCCATGTTCCTTTTCGCTGTAATTTAAGAGAGATTTATCCATAGCATTTGCCGTAATTTTAGCGACAAAGTTACCTAAAATTAACCAGTTAAAGAAGCCGAGAACATCTTTAACAACAGATTCTCTAAGTTCATCTTTATCCCTTGCTGCCATAAATCTTGACATGATAGTAACACCGTAAATAAATTTGAACTGATCAAGCGTAGGCACAAGACCTTTAAATTGAATTTTTTTCAGTAGATCTTTAGGTCCGTTTTTCAGCCCGATTGAAGCAAGAATACCGCCGCCGAAGATAGCCGAAGCTGCTGCTTTCATTCCCCAGAATCCTGCGGAATTATCCTTTTGTCTTCCTTCAACTCCGACAAAACCGTCGCTGCCGGTTTTCTTTTTGGTAAGATAAATATTTAAAGGCTGAATTGACATGCCGATTGCTGCTGCAATCCCTAAACCGAGCATGGATCTATGTAAATTCATTTTCTTCAAAGAATTTAGAAATTTATTTGAATTTATATCTTGGCTTAATTTAAACTCATTTCCTACCTTCTCGGTAACAAAAGTGCGTGAAACATTATATACACTGTCTAACATATTAGACAAAGTAACAGGATGTTGTTTTTCCGCCAGTTTAAAATTTGTTTCAGAACCTGTTGCATGAGTAATTAACGAATGAGCATAAGATTTCAAATCTTTTGATATTGTAACAGGAGCATCTTTAGCAGAAAGCTCTTTAGAAAATTTTTCAACGACATTATCTATTTTCTCTTTTGGAATACCAACCCATTCTTCTCCAATACGGGTTTTAGCAGCTCCAAAAACATCTGTCAAATAATCTTTTACAGGTGAAGAATTTTTAGCTTTTACCTGTTTGTCCCAGGCTTTACCCAAAATTTCAAGAGTTTCATCGTCTACAAATATTTTATGAGCTTTTATACCGTATTTATGATTTAATGCAGCAGCAAGCAGCATACCTGCAGCAGTACCGTAAACACCGACCAGCGAATGGTTAATAGTACCGGATGCTTCCCTTCTGCCTGTTTCCATACCTGCAGCAGGACCTCTGTTGACGAAATCAATAGTAGTTCTGGGAATTACCATTGAGCCTAAATCAACTGCATTTGCACCCCACGCCTGATTTGTTTCCAAAAATCTCAAACCAAGTGTAAATGCATCAAAGGCACCTGTAAATTTAATATTATCATTTTTATTTTCATTATTTTGTTTTATTCGGGGTATTATAGGTTGTACTTTCATTTTTTATTACTCCTGATGTATAAAAGATTTGAACGCCGGCTTGTTGTTTAAAACAGATTTTGAAAAATCATCAATTTCACTTATTTTTAAAGAAGCACCGGTATAAGAGAGATTATTATTATCATTTAATGCTTCCGTATCGTCTGACATATTTTTTAGCGCTGAATTGTTATTTTTTTCTGCATTCAATCTTGCTAATTCTTCTGCATGTTTTTTATTTGTTTTCGACCTTGTATATAACGGTATAAACACACCGAGCGCAAGCAGCGAGAAGGCGATATTGCCTATCTGGCAAATCGTTCTCAATCGTTTGTCACGAACTGTTACAAGCTCATCTGAGGATTTAAGCGTAGTATGTTTAGCCCAGAACCAGAATTTTTGGAATGCATTTGCATTCTTATCAGGTTTGCCTAATCTGTTAATTAGATGAACACCTTTATTTTTATTCATTTTTTCAAGTAAAGTAGCAATTCCTTTAGCAACATAGTCACCCAGGAAATAAAAGCTTGCAAATGTTGCAATATCACGCACAGTTGCTTCTCTTAATTCATTAACATCTTCAGCTGCCCCCATACGGCTTGCAAAAGTAGCTGTTGAAATAATTCTTGCCTGATCCATTGTAGGGAAGAGGCCTTTAAACTGAAACATCTTCAAGGAAGGCTTGTCCATAAACATCGAAAGGCCTGCAACTCCAATCATTGAACCTATAGAAACAAATTTCTGAGCAAGTAATTGAGCTTTTTCTTTAGGTGTCAGTTCACGGTGTTCTTTTTGTTTCCCGAAATCTTTATAAATCGGCGCACCTTTTTGTCCTGATGTTTTATGAGTAATCCACCTGTTAATAGGCTGCATTGAAATTGCAAGAGGAATAATCAAACCTAAACCGCCGACACTCTTCCAGTTGACAAGTCTTTTAGCTTTTGAAAAATATTCTGACAATTTTGAAGCATCGGTAATATTTTCTTTAACAACACCTCTCAGCAGCTTAACCGTATCATCACAGACTGATTCAAGATTATTAGAGAAGTATCCTTTATCTCCTTTAAACTTAATATTTTCAGCAATATGAGTTTCTTCAATAATAGCATTATAGGCATTTTTAACAGCTTTTTTATCAAGTTTTTCCGACATAACAACATCAGTTAAGGCATTTAAAGCATCCTTGATTTTTTTGTTGCCCACAACCGTTTGACCGTTACTGTTTGTAGAAATTTTAAAAATTTCATTAAAATGCTTTTCAGTAAATCCGTCTACTCCTGACAAACTTGAAAGCTGATTTCTAAACGTATTAAATACACGTTCTCTTTGATTTGCACCTTTTGCTTCACTGTAAAATTTATGTACTTTATCTATTGCATCACTATTTGCCCAGGTATTAATAAGGTTTGATTTTTTGAAATTTCCCATAATAGGGCGTTTAAGAATACTTGCAACACCCATTACGATAAAACTTGGAATTAAACAGTTTACAACAAGTCCGGAAGATTCACGTCTGAAAGCCTCAAAACCTGCATGTCCGTTCGATTCTTTTGTCTCAATAATAGTTCTGGGAACAATTGCAGTAGAAAGATCAAGTGCCGTTACATTTACCATCGGATATTTTTCACACAATTGAACAGCACTTATTAAACCGTCGCCAATACCGCTAAAAGACGGATTTTGACGGTTTTCATAACCATTCCCTTTTTGTTTCTGAGGGGTATATCTGTAATTTTTAGAACTATCTAACCTTAGTTTATCAATCATAATAATGTCTGGATATTTAAATTACACACTTATTATAACAGTGACACAAATATAATAAAAGCAGGGCAAAAAAAAAATTGCGCGCAAAAGTCGAATTGTAAAGGAGATATTAAGACAGAATTTTGCATTTTTATTTAAAAATATGATTTTTTAAATAAATTTTTTTTATATTTAACAAAGATTTCTAAAAAAAATAATCAAAAATCTAATAATTTAGTAAAAATTTTTACTAAAAAAATTGTAAATAATTGTAACAATTACGCTTATTATTAAAGAAAGTATATCTTTTCTATATACTACTCATAAGATTTAATAAATTCAATTGCATGCTCACGTGTAACAACATCACCGCAAAGTTGCGCTTCGTGTAAAGCCTCCATAATTTCTCCAAGCTTTGGAGACGGTTTAATGTTTAGTATCTTCATAACTTCTTTTCCGTTCAAAAGCTTTGGCAGAGGAGTTAAAGTTTCTCTTGCTTCAAGATAAAATTTTAAAAGCATATTCAAAGAACTAATATTTCGCTCAACAATCTCGTCAGTTATTTCAGGTCCACGGGCTGATAAACGGTCTGCCTGAGCAAGAATTATAGCATCTATTGAATTTGTATCCATTTTACGCACATAACGCATCATAATTTTTTCTGTAATCTGAGGTGAAGTCATAACATGCGACGGATATATATGATATTTAATCATTGATGAAATATAGTCAATCTGTTTATTTGAAAAATGCAAATCTTTCAGGAATTTAACAGACAGTTTTGCACCGACATCATCATGTTTTATAAACCGGTGTTTACCTTCTTCAATAGTCCATGTCGAAAATTTGCCTATATCATGCATAAATCCGGCAAGCTTTAGGTGAGCAAGACGCGAGAAGCCTCCGAAATCAACATTTCCCAAATGAAATTTAACATCATCTGAAGAATTTTCATACAAGTTCTGAATTTGTTTTACAGTTTCAAGAGAATGATGGAATAAATCAAGATGATGATGGGCATTTGGCGGAACCTGTTTTAATTCTTTCACAAACGGAAAAATTTCTTCTAAAATCCAGGTTTTATTCATATTTTCTAACGCTTTATCCGCGTATTTGCCGCTGAACAATTTTAATATCTCATAATTAATTCTTTCAACAGCAGGTTGATGAATCAAATTTACATATTTACAGACTGCACTAATTGTTTCAGGCGCCAATTCAAAACCGAGTAATGCCTGAAATCGATAAACTCTAAGCAGCCTTAGCGGATCATCTTCAAAGTTATGTTCATTGACATAATTTAAACATTTATTATAAATATCCGTAATACCGCCTGCAATATCTATTACTTCAAAATTTCTTATATTTACAGCTATTGCATTAATAGTTAAATCACGCCGCATCAAATCTTTTTCAATAGACCCGCCAACAGGATTTGTAACATCTATATACCTTATTTTATCCGGCAAAACAATACGATAAATTTTGTTTTCATCATCAAGAGGAACAAATGTTGCATCAAATAAGTCAGCCAGTTTTAGTGCAAAATCTCTTGCATCTTCATCCATTACAATAATATCTCTGTCAAATGTATCTTTATCCAGCAAATAATCCCGTACAGCCCCGCCGACAAGATAAATTTCGTTGTTAAAAGATTGCGAAATTTTTGATAATATTGTATCAGATTTAATTTTTTCCGTAATTTTCGTATTCATAAATTAAATTTCCTAAAGCAACTATAACTGCAGTTTCTGCTTTCAAAATAAGATTTCCTAAAGTCAGCATAGGAACATCATTTTTCTTAAAAAGTTCAAATTCTCTGTCAGAAAAGCCGCCTTCAGGTCCTATAATAATTATTATTTTATCATCTTTTTTTACAGGATTTTCATTGCAATACTCATGTAAAGTCAATTTTGAAAGCCTCTCGCAAAAAGCAATAATTTTATAGCCGTTATTTTTTAGGCTAATCAAATCTTCAAGAGAGGAAGTCTCAAAACATTTCGGGGTATATGCCCTTTCACACTGTTTAGAAGCTTCATACATAATCCTTTGCCATTTATCAATTTTCTTTTCGATAACAGATTTATTAAGAGCACAATTATCAGTAATAACAGGATATATACCATCTGCTCCGAGTTCTGTTGCTTTTTCAATGATAACTGATTGAGCATTGCTTCTGAGCGGGCTCTGTCCGAGATATAATCTAAAATCAAGCTTCCTAAAAGACTTATAACTATTTTCAACATAAACTGTTATCTCCTTATTTGTAATATTTTCAACAACAGTTTCGTATTGAATTTGATTTTCGTCAATTAAAAGAAGTTTTTCACCTTTTTTAATCCGTAGAGATTTCGCAAGATGATTGTAATTCTCTTTATCACAAATACTAATTTTATTATTTATAACATTTTGTGAATTAATAAAAAAATGTGGCATTTATAACTCCTCTACTAAATTTTAACACAAACATAAGATATGTTATTTGAAGATGATAAGACGTTAGGACGATAAGACGATAAGTCATTACGGTGCGCTTTAGCGCACGTAAAATTCAATAATCTGCACTAAATTCAACCCGAACGGATGAACTCGCTATATTTTTCGTCATTGCGGACAAGCGAATTGACCTTCGCTTGATCCGCAATCGCATTACTGTCCAAGTACTCGTTTTGTTGTTGTTTCGTTAAGCACTAATGTTAAAGCCCCTCTCTCTAACTCTCTCCCCAAAGGGGCGAGAGAATAATTTATTCGTGAGCTTCGCGCACTGTAAATAGCTTCCCCTCTTATCTTCTTATCCTCTGTTTGCGTATATTTTCCTCTCCAAAGAGAGGAAAATATACCTATAACATATCTTATGTAACATTTTAAACAAAAGAATAGCAAAAATTTTTATTTTGAAGTATTATAAAAGTAGCAAAGGGGATTTATAATCGTGGAAAATAACAAAAATAACGAAATGACAATAGGCATACCGCGCGGAATGTCTTTTTACCATAATTATCCGTTTTATTACGGGTTCTTTACTGACTTAGGGATTAAAATAGTTCTGTCAGATGTCACTACAAAAGAAACTATGACACGCGGATCGGCGCTCGTTGTTACTGAAACATGCCTGCCTATAAAAGTTTATATCGGACATGTCTTAAATCTGATTGATAAAGGTGTTGATAAAATTCTTGTTCCATCAATTCAATCAATTGCACCAAAAATCTATAACTGCTCTAAAATCAGAGGATTGCCCGATCTCGTTAGAAACGTTGTAAAAAAAGATTTCACCATGATTGAAGCTACCCTTGATAAGTCTGAAAAAAATCACGGGCTTTATGATTTTCTGAAAGAAATGGCAGAGCCATTCGGCATTACTGATATGGAAAGAATTAAAAAAGCTTCTAAAGCCGGCTGGAGAACATATAATAACTTCCATATTATGTCAAAATCAGGCATGAGCTACAAAAAAGCAATGAATTATGCACTGCAAGGCAAAGTTTTCATAGAAAATCAAACAAAAGAATTCCCGATATCAATTGCCTTGATATCTCATGGATATAATATTTTTGATGAAAGAACTTCAATGAAAATATTTGATAAACTTGAAAAAATGGACGTTAGAGTGTATTCTGCGCTCCAACTTTCAAATGAACAGATGGACGATGGGATAAAAGCATTAAGAGAGGATATGTACTGGGCAAATGAACGCGAAATGACGGGTGCTGCAGGGCATTATCTCAAAGATATAAAAATTGACGGGCTTATAACTGTTACTGCATTTGGCTGCGGTCCTGATTCTTTAATGATAGAAAGAATTACCAGACGTGCAAAACGTTTCAACAAACCGCTTCTTAACTTAACAATTGATGAGCAGACGGGAGAAGCAGGTTTTATAACACGCCTGGAAGCTTTTGTTGACATGCTGTACCGCAAAAAAAGAGCCAAAATCATCAACAAAATTGAAATTAACGGTGAAAGCTCATACATCCCGAATACAAACTATATTGAAACTAAGAAATAATGAGACTTATATCGCAGTTTACATAAAACAATATCTAAATTGTCAACATGAACTCCTTTCAGAGACTAACTGTTATGAGATGCTGAAACAATTTCAGCATGACGTTTTTACACATAATTTATGTAAACGCAATATAAGTCCGGAAATAATAATATAATTTACATTAATTTGCAGGCATTGTTTCAGCTGCAGGTGATGTTTGTGTTGTATCATTGTTCTTTTTAAACAGATTTTTCAGCCCCTGAACTGTATCTTTCAGCTGCTGATTTGCTTCCTGAGCAGATTGTTTTTGGGCTTCACGGCGAGCATTTATATCGTCAATTTTTTGCTGAACCGCGTCCTTCACAGCCTGTTTTGTCTGTTCAACCTGCTCTTTAACTGTTGGTGTTTCAAGTGCCGAAGTGTCACATTTTGATAGCCACTTGAACGATTTTACGGAACTCTTGCTTTCAACCCCGCCATTAAATACAACCTTAAAATCTTTATAATTTTTATTGCCTGAGGATAATTGAGGGATTGCTGAAACTTTCTCATTTTTAGGATCAGAAGTTAAAGCATTTATTAAATTGCCTGTCAATGCACCAAATTTCGGGATATATGATGTAAGTTTAGTCACCGATAAATCACCAAGAGGCCCCAAAATACTGACAACATCTGCAGAAATTCTGCCTAATACAATTATATTTGCCGTTGCATTTAAAAGATTATACTGCCCTGTTATATAATAAGCCATGGAAGGTCCTGATGTTTTAACGGGGTTAAGTTTTGCCCAGCCGTTGTTAAATGTCATATTACCGGAGATTGTTTTAAACTCTGCAGTATTCTTTATAGTAGGAAGTGCTGAAACAGATGACACCGCAGCTTTAATTATACTGTTCGACTGTAAATTTTGCGCTAACAAAAAGTTCTCAAAACGTCCTATATTACCAAGAGTTCCGTCTGTAATTTCAAAATCAGCTTTTCCTTTCAGGTTTTTCATCATTTCAACATCGGTTGCCCCATGCAATGTTACATTAGCATTAAAATTAAGTTTACCGGATAAAGCATTTTTAAGACCTGCAGCTCCTGCGATTGCTTGTTGCGCATCCATTTCAGAGCCTGAAAATTTAACACCGATAAAGCCGTTTGCAATATTATATGAAATATCTCCCTTAATTTTACCGTCGAAAGCTTCACCTGACAGATTTTGTAAATAGAATACATTATTCAAAAGATTAAAATCTGCAGCAAGATTTTCTGCGACAATACCGCCTGACACAAATTTCATTAACGTACCTTTACCCTTCAAAATCGGACCGTTTAATGATACAGACATATCGTTCATTGATAGCTTCATATCCGGAATTTCTATCAACGGAATCTCTATGTTCCCTGATAGATGAGGATTTAATGCAACGCCAGTCACATTGATAGTTCCGAACACATCAACTTTAGATTTTTTTAAACCGGGAATTTCCATAGAAATTTTAGATGGAACTTCAACTTTCAAATCCGGACTTTGTGTTTTATAAAGGTCATTTACAGAGCCTTTCAAATACAGAATTCCTTCATTATTGGCAAAAATTCCTGTATCTGAGAATTTAAGAGTATCTCCGGATAACTTTATATTGCCTTTTATTGAAGTTGATTTGCCGTTAAGCTGAGATATATTTAATAAAGCAGCGTAATTAGAAGAATTAGCAGTTATCGAAAAATTAATATTTTGAGATATCTGATCACCTGTCAGCTCAATTGATAATGGTAAAGAGCCTTTCGATGGAACATTTTTTCGTAAATCTTGCGGAATAAAAGATTTAATATCCGACGCAAGAATATTACCGTTAGCTTTTATATCGAGTTTTAAGTTTTTAGACAAATAATCTGTTATTTTACCTGAAAGATTAATTTTAGAATTGTTCAATAAAATATTTGCGTTGTCAATAACAATGTCCTTTTCCCCAGCAATAATTTGAGCCTGAGGCATTGAAATTTTTGCCAATGGATTTATAATTTCTGCATTGGATGCTTTAATAAGCCCGTTCACTTTCTTGCCGTTAGCTGTAAAATCAACCGTTGACGATAAAAGCTTTATTGAAGTGTTTGAAGGGACATTTTTCAAATTAATATTATCAACACTTAATTTTACGGACGGAATTATTTTATCTAATTGCCCTCTTAGCAAGGCATTAATTGATAAAGTTCCTGATTTTATATCATTATCTTTTAATAGCGGAATCTGACCAAGAGCAAGAAGCAAACTTTTTATCTGCAGCTTATCAGCAATTATTCTAATATCAGCAACAGCCTCTGGAGTGAGCGTCCCCGAAATTTTCAAAGGATGACCGAGAATGGACAAGCCTGCATTTTTTATATCAACCATACTGTTTGAGAAATCAACATCAGCCATCAAATCATTTACAGAAATATTATAAAGTTTATAATTAAATGATGATGGTTTAACCTTTAAATATCCTGAGGATTCGATTTTTTTCAAATTTGATTTTATGCTGAAATCAGCATCTATACCGCCGGTTGCCTCTAATGTATTTAAATCTTTATAATTAAAAGATTCGGCAATACTGTCAATAATACGCAAAATACTGTTAAATTGAGCATTCGATTTGCAATTCAAATCAATTTTCAAAGACTTTCCGGTTTTAAAATTTCCGGAAAGCTCCGTTATTTCATTTTCACCTGTAAACAGTTTTGAATATAAATTAATCTTATTGCCATTAAATTTAATATCAATATTACTTGAAGGTAATTTTTTACCTTTAACAGCAAGCCCCATATCTGAAACTGCAGCTGAACCGTTTATATGCACATTATCAAAAGATCCAGTTGTTTTTAAATCTGCAATTACATTTGCACTCAGTTGATTTTGATAAATATTTTTAAAAACATCAATAATATTTATATTAACATTTTGAGTTTGAGGACTATTCTGCTCAGGTGCAGAAAAAACAAGGTCATTTAAAATCAAGTCCGGCATGATTTTGTTAAACACCCTGACATCATAATTAAACTGTACTCTGTCATCCAGCATCATCTGACCTGTTGTATAGACTTTTATTTTTTTATCAAGAATAAAATCTTTTACTGAAAATGTATCCCCGCTAATAGAATAAGATTTATCGGTTACGGCATCTATAAAAGAGATATTATAATTATTAATTTTTATATCGGGCAAATGATTAGACAATTTTAAGCCTAACGGCAAAGAAGTCATTGCAGGCTGAGCTGCCTCGTCCGATTTTTCTGCTTGAGGTAAAAAATCTTCCAGCACGAATTTACCGTCTTTTTTTACTTTTAAATTTATATTTAAATTGTCTGCGGCAATGATATCAACTTCAATTTTTCGTAAAAATAGAGACAAAAGAGATATTTTACCCTGAGCATTATCAACCACTAAAAACTGAGCACCATCAGGCATTGCAGCTTCTATATGTCCGGCATAAAACCCTGCTGTTAATTTCGGAGTTGTTAAAACCTTTATATTTTCAATCTTTACCTTAAACCCGCAAGTCTCCTCTATCATTTTTGATATTTGACCGCTATATGAATTTATAATACCCGACAAAAACAACGGTGCTGCCAAAAATAAAATGTAAAATAAAATAACAGCAGATAATATAAATATTCCAAAATATTTAAAAAATTTTTTCATCACATAACCCTCAAAAGAATTTTATCATACAAAAAAATTTTTTTCATCAGTAAAAATCGATTATTTTTTCTTTCGCTCAGGATAACAGTTCCATTTTATTTCAGGATTTTTTCTAAACCACGTCAACTGGCGTTTTGCATAATTTCTTGTATTTTGTTTAAGTTTATCAACGGCCTGCGGTAAAGACAAAATACCGTCGAGATATAAAATCATTTCCTTATAACCTATTGTATCAACAATATTTGAAATGCGGCCGTGTTTTTCAAGCAAATGCTTAGTTTCGTCAACAAGTCCTTGTTCAATCATCATATCAACCCGTCTGTTTATCCTGTCATATAGCTCTTCTCTCGGGTAATTTAAGCCTATCCATTCAACACTATATTCATTTTGTTTAAATCCGCGGGCTTTTGAAAGCGGTATATTAGTTTGCTTTATCACTTCAATAAATCTTATTGCCCTGCGCTTATCATTTTCATTAACAAGATTTGCAGCTTCAGGATCAAGATCTCTCAAAATTTTATATAAATCTATAAAACTTAACTCAGACAAATTTTTTCTTAATTCATAATCCGGTTCTGTTTGCGGCAGATTGTAGTTTTCCAGTAATATCCTTAAATATAATCCGGTTCCGCCTGTAATTATCGGAACTTTTCCCCTTGACAATATGTAATCAATACATTTTTTTGCTTCTTGGGCATACAAACCGGCAGAGTAATTTATTTCAGGTTCTACAATATCAATCATATAATGCGGGATAAGAGCCCGTTCTTCTTTTGATGGTTTTGCTGTACCGATATCAAGCCCTTTATACACAAGTCTTGAATCCGCAGAGACAATTTCACCATCAAGTTTTTGTGCTAAATCAATTGCATAAGATGATTTTCCGCTTGCTGTTGCTCCAACTACAGCTATAACTTTACTCTTTTTCATCATCATTTACCGGATCAACAAACTTTCTGTCATAATAAAGAAAAATAATTACAACAAGGTAAACAGAAAAATAGAAAAGCACTATGCTCATAATTATGTAAGCTACAGGATTTATCAATGCAAAAGTATTTACAAACAATAGAGCAAATCCCATTAACCATAAAGAGATAAATAATCTGAAAGACATAAAGAAATCTCTAAATAGTTTTATTAAAGAATCCCACAGAGCTGCAAGAGGATTTGGATTTTTATAAATTATTTCAGGAATCCAGAGCATTAAAAGATACATAATTATTGAGGTAACAACCATGAATAACAGGCTCCATTTCCCGAAAAATATAATCTGCTCCGGAGTAAGACGATCAATAATTGCTGCCATACCCTGATTTGATGCAATAGCAGGATCCATAACAGTCTGCTGTAATTTGAGCATTGATGCATCATCAAGAGCACCTATAATATTGGCACCGAGTAAATAAACAATAGGAGTTGCAACAAGCTGAATTAAAAAGAAAATTACATATACCCCTACAAACGATAAGAAAAATTTTCCTATTCCGTCAGGAATAGTTTTAAACAAATGCAAAGTGGCTTTTGCTCTGTCTTCATCAAGCACAAAAACCTTTTTTGAAAGATTTATTGCACGCTCTACCATATAGAACCATCCTGAACAAAATACTCCAAACATAAAAAGTATTGTTATTGAAGCCAAGAAAAATTTCGGTACAGAATCTACAGTATATTTTGAGTACAGAGAATATAAATCTAAAACTTTTACAAATATTATTAACGGTATAGTCAGAATCAAATTATAATTTGTAATTTTTGCCGCATCTCTAAATAAATTTTTCATATAAAATACAAAACCTCAAAAGATAAATAATTTAAATAATCTTTTTACTTAATAAGTTCTTCCAATTTTTCTTCCACAGAGGCATTTGCAGAAAGTTTTCTTTTTCTTCTTTTCATCAAATCTACAAAAGCTTCCAGTCTTGTCAGATAACCTGCTTTCCCTGTCTGCTCATCCATAATTAAAGGCAAAATAGGGATATCACAATTTTCTCTCATTGCAGGAAAAATATTTTGTGACATAATCTCAGGCATACAGGTAAACGGGCTGATGTGAATTATTCCGTCAATACCACGTTCATCAGCATAAGCAACATCAGAAACACACTCGAGAGAATCTCCTCCGATATCTCTCATTAAATAAGGTTGTGCCATTCTAAAAGCTCTTTGAAGATGAGTTTCCCCTTTTCTAAAAACTTTAGGGATTATTGCATCTTTTAAAAAGCTGCTGATAGTAAGACTTCTACGTGTTTGAACTCCCATTTTTCCAAGTTCTCTTGTTATATTCTGGTTAGAAAATTCATCGCATACAAGATAAATTTCACCCGTTAAATCAACATGCAAAACTTCTCTTTTAGTATCAATTTGAGTTTTTTTCATTTCGTCAAAAGCAAGTTTTTTTGCTTTTTTTAATTTTCGCGTATTATCAGCATCCTTAATCATTTGCAATGCGTTATTGTAATGTTTTTCCGCATCGCCGAAATTTATCTCTCTTGCCCTGTAATAAGACAAAAGATTTTCCAGATCGTCAAGGACAAAAACTTTTCTTATTGCAATATTAATAGCTCTTGCAAATAGAATAGGATCATTTTTACCGCTTATTGCCTTTAAGAAATCATACATACCTTTTATACCGTCATAAAGAGTTAATTCAATATATTTTGCATGATATCCGAGATCAGTCAGAGCGTTTTTAATACAATTGCCGTATTCCCCCAGCCTGCAGCATCCCGGTGAAGAAATCATTGCAACATAATCAGTTCCACCCTCTATTGCCTCAATAAAATTGCCTAATATTAATTTATAAGGCAGACAGATTGCCTCAGGCGAATGTTTTGTACCCAGCGACAGAGTTTTTTTACTGGTGTATGGAGGGATAAAGGGTTCCACCCCGATTTTTTTCAATGCCGCAGACCAGGCAATATATACTGTTCCCATATGGGGAAATGCTACTTTTACTTTTTTTTGTTCTTTACTCATATTAATAATCTCTTATTTTTTATTATTGTACAAATTTCAAATTTGGATGACGTGCTGCTAAAGTCTCATCAATTTTTTTAACGGGTGTTGAGTGAGGTGACGAAATAACTTTTTCAGGATTTGATTTAGCTTCATCAGCGATTTTAAGCATTACTTTTACAAAGTCATCCATTACTTCTTTTGTTTCCGATTCAGTAGGTTCAATCATAATTGCCTCATGAACAATCAACGGGAAATACACAGTCGGCGGATGGGTATTTTCATCCATTAAAGCCTTTGCAATATGTAGAGTTGAAACGCCGTTTTCATGTTTTTGTTTTTCTCCGGACAGAACAAATTCATGCATACATGGTTCATCATAAGGCAGTAAATAAGCTTCCTTTAATTTTTCTTTCAAATAATTAGCATTCAAAACAGCATTTTCGCTTGCTTCTTTTAAATTCTGCCCCATCATAAGTATATAAGCATAAGCCTTTACAAGAACTGAAAAATTGCCGTAAAAAGCTTTTACCTGACCTATAGAATGTTTAATATTACAGTTTCTGAAATATTTTTGTCCGTCAAAGTCAACAACAGGTGAAGGCAAAAAATCTTTCAAAGCATCAACAACACCAACAGGTCCCGCCCCCGGACCTCCGCCCCCATGCGGCGTCGCAAAAGTCTTATGCAAATTCAAATGAACAACATCAAATCCCATAAGTTTCGGATTTGTATACCCCATAATTGCATTGAAATTAGCGCCGTCATAATAGAGCAATGAACCGTTTTCATGCATTATTTGGGAAATTTCAAGAACATTTTCTTCAAAAATTCCGAGAGTATTAGGATTAGTCATCATTATCGCCGCTACATCGTGGTTCACAAGAGACTTCAAAGCCTCAATATCAACTTGCCCTTTATCATTTGATTTAACAGGAACTATCTCAAATCCGCAAAGATGTGCACTAGCAGGATTAGTCCCGTGAGCGGAATCAGGAATTATAACTTTTGTTCTTTTTTCTCCTTTTACCTCAAAATATTTTTTTATAACCATCATGCCCGTCAATTCACCCTGAGCGCCTGCTGCAGGCTGCAGAGTAATTGCATCCATACCGGTTATTTCTTTTAAGGCTTCTTGAAGTTTATACATCAGCTCTAACGCACCCTGACAATCTTCATCGGAACTTAACGGATGCAAATCGGAGAACCCTTCAAGAGACGCAAGAAGTTCATTAACTTTGGGATTATATTTCATAGTACAAGAGCCCAGCGGATAGAAACCTTTTTCTATACAAAAATTTCTGTCAGAAAGTTCTTTATAATGCCTTAACGCTTCAAGTTCACTCACATTTGGCAGCCCCAGAGGCGATTTTCTTTTATAAATACCGTCAAAAAAATCTAAATTTTCATTTTCGTCACAAAGACATATACCTGATACACCTTTGTCTTTTTCAAATATAGTTTTCACTAAATAATCCCCTGCCTTTTTAAGTCTCTTTTAATTTTGTCCAATCCTGATTGTATAATACGCGAAATACGTGACTGAGAAATATTGAATTCTTCCGCGATTTCTCTCAATTTTTTATCTTTGAAAAATTTATATTCAATGAGTTCCCTCTCACGCTGCGGAAGCTTTTTCATTGATTCAATTATTTCTGCCTTCAATTCTGAAAGTTCAATACATTCCTCAGGAGTTTTATCCTCCGCCTTTATTTGCGTTGGGACTTCAGCTTCCTGCATCTCATCAATGGAGAGAATGGTCTTATAAACTTCTTCTCTTATATTACTGTCTTCTTCTTCAAAATTTTGTTTTTTATTTTTTAAAGAGTACCACTTATAACGGCGTCTTACTTCATTTCTTATAGCCCATTTAATCGCTGTTGAAAGATAAGTATTATTAAAACTTTCCGGAGAATGATTTTTAAATAAAATATACAAAGTATGATTGCCGATATTAATGAGTTCCGGAAGTTCTATCAAATGCGAAGTTGAAAATTTTTGATATTCAACTTTTGCAATAGTTTCTATTAAAGTTTTATAATCCCTTAAATTAATCTTTTGTTTGACATCTTGTTGTGACGACATAACTATAACATTATTCCTATAAAAACATTTCCCTGCAAACATAATAACAGAAAAAAATATAGAATACCAGACAATGTAATTTTCCTTAACATAAATTATATTTAGAAAGCTAATAAGGAGATAACTATATGAGAATACTATTTTGCACAGACGGATCAAAAATAAGTTTCAATTCACTGCACAATATATCTTTCTGGATAAAAGATGCAATAATAGACACAATTTGTGTAATTGACTGGAGTTTTTTACCCGAAGAAATTACGATTGAAGAAGAAAATTTTACATATTCATGCGCAAACGTCGCAGATACAATTCTTGATTATGCAGAAGAAGAAATAAACAATTACGGGCTAAAAACAGGCAAAAGGATAAAAGCCTGCGGTTCTGCGATTGAAAGTATAATTGAACAGTCGCAGATGGGGAATTACGATTTAATATTAATGGGTTCACACGGGAAAAAAGGGTTACAAAAGTGGCTAGGTTCTGTATCACAAGAGATTATTAACAGCAGTAAAATATCTGCTTACATAGCAAAAGAGGGGAATAGCAGACAAAAACTGCTTATTACAACAGACGGAACAAAATGCTCACTCGGGATAATCAGAGAAATATTACCCTCAATGAAACTTGAAGACAAAGAAATACATATTTGCATGGTAAACGAAGATCCTAATTTCCTCTTTTTGGATGGGACGCTTGATACAAACTGGCTTCTGGATATTCAAAGACAACAACAAATTTATGCTGCGAGCGCAATAAAAGATATACAGACACTTTTACAGGAGCATAATGTGAATGTATATGAAACTGTAATATTAACGGGTATTCCTGCACAAAAAATAATTGATTATGCAAGAATGAATGACATTGACCTGATTATTCTGGGGTCAAAAAACAAATCAAAACTCGACAGGTTTTTAACAGGTTCAGTGAGTAAACGCGTGCTTGAAAATGTAACAAGCGATATTTGGCTTGTCAGATGTAAAGATTAATAATCCATTTCCCAGTTATTATTTAATAATAAACCAAAACATCCTTTAGCATCAGTACGTGACGAACAGGTTGCCCCTGCAGCAGTTCTAACATCCTGCGGCTTTGTTTTCCCGGAAGCACACCCCGTACCGGATGTTCTGCATTCCGGAGGAATACCATCCTCATCAATAGAACCGTCTCTGTAAAAAGTTACAAAAAATAAATCACGGCCGGCTATATTTGGTCCTTTTTGACCGTTAGTATCAATTGTTATATGCCCGTAAGTAGTATGCCAATTAACATGTTCAAGGCATATTGAGGCACCGCTTGCTATTACGAAACAGCGGGCTCCGCCGGCATTAAAATAGCTACCGGTTTGAAGAGCTGTTCCGTTTAAATTTTTATATGTTCCATCATAAAAGCAATCCTTAAATGTTGTAGAGCAAGACTTTACAACTTTAAAATAATTCTGCATAAAATTTGTAACTTCATCTACACTTGTCAAACCCGCTTCATTTAAGGCTAAAGCATTTTTATCATTCATATACTGCATAAAAGCTTGTTGAAACAAGTTGTAAACCTGATGCAGCTGGGTTACATAAGTTTTTCTCTGGTGGTTTTGCATCAGTGTAGGAACTGTCATTGCAGATACAACACCGATAATTGCTAAAGTAACAAGAACTTCGGCTAAAGTAAAAGCAAATATTTTTTTCATATTAACAATCTCCTGATTAGCAATTTTATCTTCATTATGGCATAAATTTATACATTTATCAATAAGATTGACAAAAGGTAATCTTAATAAAATTGTTTTTCGTTTTAAAAATTTTTTGGAAAGGATGAGCTCTAGAAACGCCCCCCCCCCGAAGTTTTGGATTTTAATACGATTTTTGTTTCCATAATAAGTTCAACCTTTCTTAAGTGCTACTCTATAATATTTTAACACATTTTAAAGATTATTTCAACTAAAACTTAAACGGATAATTTTTAGGAATTTTCCAGCCGTGATATTGTATTAACGCCGCACAATAATGTTTGGAACCGATATTATCTACACGACAACCGTATGTGCCGTTGATTAAGTCATTCTCAGTACCATCCCATTTGAATTTGTAAGGTTCTATAATATTTCTATTTTTATTTGCTACTGCATTCATATAAAAGGTAAAGAAATCCTTACCCATGATATCAGTCTTACTATTTGCCTTAGGATAAAAATAAATATGAGTTGCCGTACTTGTTGAAGTGTCGGAAGCATCAGGGTTAAAATAGTTAAATATTTGGAATTTTGTTCCATCGGCAAGATATACCCACAAGAATTTGTCATTTTTGGCTTTTTCAACTTTCAGCGTTTTTATATACGGTGCAAAGTATGTATTCCAGAAATTTATCATCCCGTCAGAATCGCTATAGCTTGTTGCACGATCCCAATATTCAAATTCCCCATATTCAAGTTCTGCATGCATCGCTGCTTGATTCATAGTTGAATAGAATTTTTCAAGACGTGTTTCGACAACACGCTTATTATGATTTGAAATTAAAGTTGGAATTGTAATAGCAGCAACCACACCTATTATGCCGAGGGTTATTAAGACCTCTGCAAGGGTAAAAGCTCTGGTTGAAGCTAATAGTGCCCCCCCCCCGAAATTCCGGATTTTAATACGATTTTTGTTTCCATAATAAGTTCAACCTTTCTTAAATATTTTATCAATGAACCAAGTAACAACAATAGTTTCCTAATTATAACATATTTTAAAGATTATTTCAACTCTTGACCCTGTTTTGAAATAATGGCATAATTACTCTATGTTCAAATATTACGGTAAATTGGCTCCATATCTTTTTATATTACCGGCAGCTATTGTGCTTGTAATATTCTTTTTTATTCCCTTTTTTCAGACTTTTATATTAAGCTTTCTGGACTATTCAAAAGATATTTATACTCCTGTATTTATAGGAATTGATAATTATATAAAACTCTTTAATAATCCAATTTTTTATAAAGTTTTATTGAACACCTTTATTTATTTGTTCGTTGCAGTGCCTGTACTTGCAATTATACCTCTTTTTCTTGCAATACTGATAAACCAGAAAATCCGCGGGGTAACTCTATATAAAATACTCATCTATCTTCCGGTAATCGTTTCAATTGTTGTTGCTGCAATTGCTTTCAAATGGCTTTACGCCGATCAGGGGATTTTAAATTATATTGTAACAAGACTTGGAGTTGAACCAATCGGATGGCTTACAGATCCAAAATTCGCGCTGTACTCGGTAATTATTGTAACAATATGGAAAGGCATCGGGTATTATATGATAATATATCTTGCTGCATTAATGAGCGTTCCAAAAGAGCTTTACGAAGCATGTGACATTGACGGAGCAAATTTTTTGACAAAACATTTAACTGTAACTGTACCGCATATAATGCCTACTATTGCACTTGTTACGACTATAAGCGCAATTTCTGCAATGAAAGTATTTGCGGAAATTTACGTTATGACCAAAGGCGGACCTTTGAACTCCAGCAAAACAATTGTTTACTATATTTATGAAAGAGCATTTGAAAATCTGGATCTTGGATTTGCTTCAGCAATGGCCGTTATACTGTTAATAATTGTAATGATATTTTCTTTGATAAACATTCTTTGTTTTGAGAGAAACAAGTATCAAATATAACTGAAAGGTTAAAAAGTGAAAAGTTTAAAGATAAAAAATTTATATACGCATATTATATTGATTACGGTTTCACTGCTTTCAATCTTCCCGTTTATCTGGCTTATTTCAACATCACTCAAAGGCAGTAATGAAAATATTTTTGCATATCCGCCGCAAATAATACCGGCAGATTTTACATGGGTAAATTATACCGGAGTTTGGGATAAGGTTGATTTTATCGGATATTTTATAAACAGTATGATTGTTGCGGGAGGAACGGTTATTTTAAATTTAATTCTTTCTGCAATGGCCGGTTACCCGCTTGCCAGAATGGAATTTAAAGGTAAAAAAATAACATTTTTTGCAGTACTTGCAACAATAATGATACCTTTTCAGGCAATCATGCTTCCTGTTTATCTTATTACAATAAAGCTTCATCTCATAGATACAGTGAGCAATTTTGCTGGATTTATGGGATTAATTATGCCTTTTGCAGTCAATGCATTCGGAATATTTTTAATGCGTCAGGCTTTTTTAGGAATTCCGCGAGAAATGGAGGAGGCTGCAATTGTTGACGGATGTAATGTTTGGCAGGTATTCTGGAAAGTTCTTATGCCTATGGTAAAGCCTTCGCTTGCGGTTCTAGCAATATTTACATTTATTGGTTCATGGGGAGAGTTTTTGTGGCCGAGCATTGTACTGACAAAAGAAGCAATGTACACTCTGCCTGTTGGTGTAAACAATCTGCAGGGAATGTTCAGCTCTAACTGGAGATTTATCGCTGCAGGTTCTATTTTATCAACAATTCCTATTCTAATATTTTTCTTAGCTATGCAAAGATATTTCATATCAGGAGAAAACGAAGGAGCAGTCAAAGGCTGATTATTCCACGCCCGGGACGTGAACATCATAACGAACATCATCAAATTCATTATAATCGCCGTCAATTTCTTCCTGAAAAATTTCCTTTGAGCCGCAAACTTTAAAGTTTTTTATAATGGCACTGTCGAGTTCATCTGTTAAAACTATTTTTCCGTTAATATAAGTAACAGTTGCTTTCTTTTCATCTTTATCTTCAGTTATTTTATCTATCAAGTCACTGTTTGAATTTGCGAGAATTGTCCTTGTTACATCATTCATAACATCAAAAATATATCTCTGTCTGTTTGTGCTTCCTGCGGAATTGGTAATTAAAGTAGTTGCTTTTTCAAGTTCTTCAAGAGATTCTTTATAATATTTCAAATGTCTCAAAAGAATAGCAAGATTATAATGCGCTTCATAATTCATAGGTGCAAGCTCTATTGCTTTACAATAAGCAAGTCCGGCTTCATGGTAATCACCCAGCAAATGATATGTTAAAGCAAGATTGTAACGCGCATCATAGTCTTTTTTCAAGATTTTACAAGCTTCTTTATAAGCCGTCAGAGCTTTGAGCAAATATTGCCTTCTTAATTCATATTCATCATTCAAATATATTGATTTTTGTTTGTATGCAACACCTTTATTGTAATAGGCAAGTCCTTTATTAACTTTATAACTTTTTCTGTTGCTGTAAACAAAAGGGATTGATAAAAGATGTCTTCTTGTTTTTATAATCTCGTCATACTGATTTATTGCTCCGTCAAAATCCCCTAATTTTTCTGCAGAAACAATTCCATAATTCATTCTTGCAATAATCATTTTCGGATTATATTCAAAAGCCCTTTCATAAGCATCTACTGCAGAATAATAATCTTCATATATTACGTAAAGATTACCCAAATTATACCATGCACCGTAATGTTCAGGATACAAAACAACAGCTCTGTTATAATATTCAATAGCTTTTTGTAATTTATGTTTTTTGAACGCCTTATCACCCTTATGAACATAGTACATCCCCTGCACTTTATCTATCTGCTTTTGAAAAAAGTGCGGACGAAAATATACAGCGGCACCAATACCAGCTATGATTAATAATGTAAATAAACCTGAAAGAAACTTTTTCAAGCGCTATACCTCATTATATAAGCATATTACAGGGTTTTAAAATAAAATGCAATACTCTATTGTTACGAAATTGTAACATAAATTTTCTTAAAAAGGCAATTTAATTAAGTTCAAAGTTTTTATATAAGTAAGGTAGGTTAAAATTCAATTTGGAGGTTAGGTTATGTCAGGTTTTAATATAGCTGCAACAGGTTTATACGGATTGTCACCAAACCTGTATAACAATCAAATAGCTTTGAATGACTTGACAGGGTTAGACATATATCCGCCTTACGGAATGACAATTGATCCTATGTTGAGTATGAACGGAAGCATATTCGGCGGTTATCCGGCTATGGGGTACGGAATGGGAATGCCTTTCATGCCTGCATTCACCGGAAGCGGATACAATTATGAAGACTATTATAAAAACTACAACAAATATCAAGACTTCATGATTGAGAATGGAATAAACTATCAGCAAAAAATGAGAAATGCAAACCTCAGACTTAACGCTCCGGAAGAAGGCATTGCCAAACAAGCGGCAATACTGCATGAAAAAATTATGCAAAATGAGCAGGAACAAATCATGCAGGCATATAATTCTTTCAAAGAAAGTGTTCGGGCAATGTACGGCAATGCAGATGAAACACAGATTGCAAACAGAGCATCAACATTATATAAACAAGTAAATGGCTGCACAGTAACAGATGATATAAGAAAATACGGCAGAGATTCATTTACGCAAGGTTTCTTACAGACATTAACATTCGGTTATGCAGATGGTAAAACAGCGGAAGAAAATATATCTCAATTAACAGGGCAGCCTGTAGGCAGATCCGAAAATGCAAAGAAAATGGCAGGTAACATAGTTGGCGGAGCTGTTGTCGGCGGCGGTGCACTTGCATCTTTAGGACTTATCTGGCAAGGAATAAAAACCGGTGCTAGAAACAAAACCTTCTGGGGTATCCTTGCAGGTGCAGCAGTCGGAACAATGGCAGCATTAGGTTTAATAAAAAATTAATCAGAATATCTTAACCCCGAATATAAAAAATATAGTAGTGTGAAAGTGTAGACAGAGGTTGTGAAAAAATCAGCCTCTTTTTTTTATAAAAAAAAAGAACACCCGCATCAAGGAGTTAAAATGCGGGTATTAAATCAGTAAAAGAGACATCAATAACAATATGAACCATTTATAAAAAAAGTCAAATTTTTCTGGAAAAATTTTTTGATTTATTTTATAATTTTCTTATGAGAAAGTTTTTCTATGCACTTCTAATAATAATTGTAAGCACTAATTGCGCATTTGCGTCACTTCCATGGGAGCAGAAAAAAGAAATCAGTAAAATAATACAATCTGAGCAGGCTCAAACAATTACAAGTCAGGCTAATGTTTTATATGCAGAAAATGATATTAATAACGCCTTCAATCTTCTATTAAGTATTCCCGAAGAAGAGAGAACCGCTCAAAACTGGCTTCTTCTCGGAAATATATTGCAGGATCAGGGAAAAATCGACGAAGCAGTGTTTATGTTTAACAGAGCGATTCAGGTTGATGACACTTTTTATAAAGCCTATTACAATTTAGGTAACATCTATCTTCAGGACGGACGTCCCAATATGGCTATAGAGCAATATAAAAAAGTTATAAAACTAAAGCCAGAATATCCTTATGCACATTACAATCTCGGCTGTGCGTATATAAAACTCGGGAAATTAGGGAAAGCAAAATATGAACTTTTAACTGCAATTGATTTAAAAAATACGGTTGCAGATTTCCACTATAATCTTGCTTACGTGTATAAGCAGCAAAAAAAAGAAAAACAGGCAAAAATATATTTGGACTATTACAACAAAATAATTGAAAATCAGATATAGAGGCAAAATGTATAAAGGTATAATTTTTGATTTTAACGGAACATTATTTTTTGATTCGGAAAAACATCTTGAAGCTTGGAGAGAATTTTCTAAACGTCTGAGAGAACATCCATTCACTGATGAAGAAATGCGTGATTATATGTTCGGACGCACAAATGAGGATATAATAGCCTATTTAATAGGGAAACGTCCGACAGCTGAAATGGTTGAGAAATTTGCAAAAGAAAAAGAAGCCGTTTACCGTGATATGTGCAGAAAAGATTATAAAAACACCGTTCTTGCCCCTGGTGCGATAGATTTTTTAAACTATTTAAAAGAAAACAATGTCCCGCGGACAATAGCAACAATGTCGGAAAAAGATAATGTTGATTTTTATATTGAAGAATTTAAACTTGCTCAATGGTTTGATACAGAAAAAATTGTATATGCTGACGGTACAATTCCGGGTAAGCCCGCACCTGATATTTATATCAAAGCCGCTAAAATTCTCGGGTTCCCTCCTGAGGCTTGTATAGTGGTAGAAGATGCGGTTTCGGGGATAGAAGCAGCAAGAGCCGCTGGTGCTGGTAAAATTATTGCAATGGCATCTATGGAAAGTGTTGATTTATACAAAAATATTCCGGCCGTTTCGCAAATTATTAAAAATTTTGACGAGATAGACAAAAATATTTTTGAACTACCGTGCCTAAAAAATCATATTTGTTAAACTTTTGCACTATATAATTAAATGTGCTACAAATTAATTATGAAAAAAACAGTTATTGCATATTTACATACACACTGGGACAGAGAATGGTACAGAGAATTTGAAGTTTTCAGATTAAGACTTTTGAGAGTTTTTGATAGTGTTCTTGAACTTCTTGAAAATGATAAAATTCCGTCATTTTATTTTGACGGGCAGGTCGGTGCGCTTCTTGATTATTTAGAGATAAGACCCGAAAAAGAAAAACAGGTAAGAAAATTCATTGAAGAAAAAAAACTCTTTATAGGCCCTTTTTATACACTAATTGACGAATTTCTGACAGACAGAACTGTTTTTGAAAAAAATCTTGAAATTGGGTTAAAAATTTCAAAAGATTTTGGCTGTACTGATTTTATCGGATATTTTGCCGACACTTTCGGACACAGCAAAAATGTTCCGCCGTTACTAAAAAAATTCGGGCTTGATAAATGTATCGTATGGAGAGGCTGCGGAGATATTCCGTCAGAATTTACATTCAATGGCATTAATACCGTAAACCTTATCCGCGGATATTTTATGGATATTTTCTCTGCTCCTATGACTATTGAACAAAAAGCCGAATGGCTCAAAGGTAATCTTGATAAAATTGCCGCAAAATCAGAGGATTATCTGCTATTGCCGATTGGAGCGGATCACCTAGGGGTTGAACCGGATATTACAGAACAAATAAGTAAGGTCAACAGCCTACTGGATGATTACGAAATAAAACTTTCGAACCCGTTTGAATACTTTGAACTCGTAAAAGATAATTTTAAAGCCTGTGAATGGAATGACGAACTCAGGGATAACAGCCTTACATTTATTCTTCAAGGCTCTTATTCCACGAGGATGAAGCTTAAACAATACAACGTAAAATGCACATATTTACTTGAACAGGCTGACAAATTACAGAAAAAATACGGATCGCAATACAATGCAATTATAGAATATGCATATAAGCTTCTTTTGAGAAATCAGGCACACGACGGGATTTACGGATGTTCTACGGATTTAGTTCACAGAGAAAATATTACACGTTATGAAAAGATTATACAAATCGCAAACACAATTATTGAAGAATTAAGGCTTGAATATAACTTTAAAACTCCTGTTATGGAACACAAAGAGCTTATCCCTGAATACAAGGTTGTCTCAAAACATTTCGGGGTAGAAAATTCTCTTCTCTATGACACTCAAAAAATTCCAGTAACAGAGGATTTTACGGATATTTATACTCTTAAATACTCTCCTGCCATAAAACCTGAGATTAATTTCGAAGTCAAAAACGGCAAAATATATATCGCCCCCTTTGTTAAAGGCGGCAGGGCTGCTTGCGGTGTTTCTATGGAATTTGTTCGTTTTCAAGATAACGGCGATACATACAATTTCGGCGCTGTTGAAGATGACAAAGGAGAAAAAGCAGAAATTTATTCATTCAAAAACAATATAATAAAAACAAGCTTTTTTGATGTACAGGTAGAAGTTCAGGGAGAACTCGTAAACTTTAAGATAGAATGGAATAACAAGCTTAAAAATAAGCTATGGCAGGTAAAATTTAACCTTAAATCACCTGTTACGGAAACATATTCTGAAGATTTGAACACAATTATACACAGAAAATTTGACCCGTATTATGATATGCGACAACATTTGCCAAAAGTTAGAGGAATTGAAGTTAAAACAAACTTCGCTCCGATGCAGAGATATGTCAGTGCACAGGGATTTGGCGTCATCACAAAAGGCTTAACAGAATACGAAGTAAAAGAAAAATCGCTTCTTATAACGCTTTTGAGAAGTACCGGCGTAATTTCCAGCCCTAAAAATCCTTCCCGTTCAACACCTGCAGGCCCGCCGATAGAAGTTCCGGACGCTCAACAGTTAGGTTATAATTGCGCGGAATTTTCCGTTGGATTTTTTGAACCTGAAGATTATCAAAAATATATTGACATGGTCTTTCCGCCAATAATTTAACCATCTCTTCAACTTTCTTTCTAGAAAGAGACATTATTAACATTTCAGGTCCTTATACCGCAATTTACACTAACAATAGCTATAATTGTCACACATATCAATATCCTCTCTTATTTCCTCCTCAATCAGTGAGTGAATTAAACTACCTTACAATCCTTTAATCAATCTCTCTCAATGGCGGTTCGAGCAGCACGCTTCTTTTTTAGTTTAGATTGTACAAGTTTTTAACAACATCTACGTCGCTGGGTCTAGCGGCACGCTCGCAAAAAAAAACCCTATCTGGAAGATAGAGTTCGGAATTCTTTTTACGTAATTCCTCGTGTGTGTAGAAGGTTAGTGTGTAGTAGGTAGTGTAAATAGTTAGTGTGTAGTTTATGTCTCGTGTTTATTTAATTCCTCATAATGTTTATTATTTATTGCTTACATATTAATAAAGTATTTTTTGAGTATATAATTGCTATATCTTATTTATTTCGTTACATTTCGTTACAAATATCCACAAATCGAACTTATGTAAACTGTTTCAGAAAATTGATATTTTTACTTCTCTAAACTTAATATCCCTATTTCCAATTTATATATACCCAAAAAATTTACATATTTAACACTATTTTTAGAAAAACATTTAAATTACAACTTAAAAATTCTTACTTCTTTATTTAATCTTTATACGTAAAATACTTGACCTTTATGACAAAACGTATTGTAATAGATTAGTTGATATGATTTTAGAAAAGAGGTTTGTATGAAAGAATTTTCCCACACACGTCTGGATAGCAGACAATTCAGCGAAGATGATATTAAGGGGTATATCAAAGAGTACAATATAAAATTTATTAAATTACAGTTCGTTGATTTAAACGGACAGGTTAAAAATATGACTGTACCGTCACAGCATATTGAAAAGATTTTAAATAACGAAATTATGCTTGACGGATCATCTATTAAAGGATTTAGAAGTATTGAAACATCAGATATGTTTTTCTATCCTGACAAGAATTCTTTTCAGCTTCTTCCATGGAGAGAAAAAGATGGCATGCATTCGGCAAGATTGATTTGCGATATTTACAATGCAGACGGAACTCCGTTTGAAGGCTGCCCGAGATGCAATTTAAAACGAGTTATGAAAGAGGCTGAAAAAATGGGATTTTCTATGAATATTGGTCCCGAAGCTGAATTTTTCCTGTTTTCAAAAGACAAAGACGGCAATGTAACAACAACAACACAGGACAGCGCAGGTTATTACGATGTAGGACCTGAAGATTTAGGTGAAGATGTTCGTTCTGATATTGTTCTTACGTTACAGGAAATGGGATTTGACATAGAAGCGTCTCACCATGAAGTTGCAGACGGTCAGCATGAAGTTGACTTCCGCTATGCAGATGCTCTAACGGCGGCAGATAATGTTGCAACGTTTAAAATTGCGGTAAAAGCAATTGCCGCCAAACATAATCTTCATGCAACATTTATGCCAAAACCAATTTACGGCATAAATGGTTCCGGTATGCACTGTAATATTTCGCTGTTTAAAGACGGTAAAAATGCATTTTTTGATGAACAAGCTGAATACCAGCTTTCAGATATCGCAAAATATTCAATCGGCGGGATGCTGAAACACGTAAAGAGTATAACAGCAGTATTAAACCCGACAGTAAACAGCTTTAAACGTCTTGTCCCGGGTTATGAAGCTCCCGTATATCTTGCGTGGTCGTTAGCTAACAGAAGCGCTCTTTTAAGAGTTCCGGCGAAACGCGGAAGCTCCACCAGAGTAGAACTTCGTTCTCCGGATCCTGCCTGCAATCCTTATCTTGCATTTGCAGCGATTTTAGAAGCCTGCCTTGACGGGGTTAGGAACAAAATTGATCCCCCGGCACCTGTTGAAAGCAACATTTATAAATTGACAAGTAAAGAACGCAAAAAACAGAGAATTGACGCTCTTCCCGGAAGCCTTGCAGAAGCTCTTGATTATTTTGACAAGTCGCTTGTATCACGTGCCGCACTCGGAGAACATATCTTTAACGAATTCTTGACTGCAAAGAAAAAAGAGTGGGATTCATTCAGAACTTACGTTTCTCAATGGGAAATAGACAGATATCTCGAAAGATATTAAATATTCGAACAAAAAGACCGTTTAAAACACGGTCTTTTTGTTATTTATCTAATGAATCTTTATATAAATCAACAAGTAAATTCTTTACAGCACTATGCCATTCATCTAATGTTAAATTCCTATGCAGATAGTCCATATTGCCGGTTGAGATTATCCATAAGGAACACCCGGCACCACTCCAAAAAGTACCTGCACCACCTGCCTTGACTGTAGCACAAGATAAATTATCATACATCCACCATTTTGCAAAACCGGATATGACAGGATAATTATTTTTACTGTTCAATGATATATGAAAAAGATCTTTACCAAATTGGTTAGGACCTTTTAAACCATTAGTATCAACATCTAATAATGGCATATTTAAATCACCATCATAACCGATACCAATTATTGTTCCGTCATTCAAAACAAACTTATAATGATTTGTTGTAAAAATACTATTATAACCAATTCCACCACCATCCAGATCTCTATAGGTTACTTTATACAAAATGTCAGGAATATCAAAGCCCCAAATTTCTACAACCTTTAAATGAGGTGACAGAATATCAAAATAAGTTTTGGAACAATCACTATTTTTTGCCGGACACCAGGTACTTGCTATTCCGTTTTCCTGATAAGCACCTAAATATGCCTGATACAAAACAGAATACGTTCTTTTAAAAGAAGTTAACCAAGACCTTTCCTGATATTTCGAAATCAACACTGGTAATGTCATTGCTGCTACTACACCGATTATCCCGAGGGTGATTAAAACCTCTGCTAGCGTAAACGCTGCGCGTTTATGAGGTGAATAAGAGAATAGGTTAATATGTGAATAAGTTCGTTTCAGGAAAATATTAATGTCATCCTGAACTCGTTTCAGGATCTCTTGAACGTCGGATTGACCTCCGTGTTTCAGAATCTCTTGAGATCCCGAACCAAGTTCGGGATGACAGATTGCTAATTTATTATTGATTACAGCTTCGCATCTTTGCATCTTAACGTCTTTGCATCTAACTACCCCCTCACCCAAATTTCTAAGCTCACATTCGTTCGCCAAGAAATTGTGACCTCTCCCGCAAGGGGCGAGGTGGAACGTAGACGTTCCATCCGACACATTTAGATTACCTGAAAGTTTCAAGATAATTCTTAGTGCCCTACTGCCATAGTATCCTAATATCTTTAAACTAACTTTGCCTCTTCGCCTCTTGACATCTTTGCTTCCGGTTAAGAGATCCTGAAATAAATTCAGGATGACATGAATGATACTTGCTTTGCATCTATGCCTCTTAGCATCTTCGCATCTAATTGCGTTTTTGCCTTCGGCGGAGCCTACAGTGCCCCCCCCCCGAAGGTGTCAAAATTCTTTAACATATAAGCTTCTCCTTTCTTGCGACATAACAACCCATTTATTATAACAGATGTAAATAAAATTATCAACAAAAGGTACAAAAAACAATGTTTTTGATAAAATTAATATATTAAAAAGAGAGGGATTATGGAAATTATAAATTCAATTTTGGGATATTTAGTAAGTTTTATAGAACATATAATAACATTAATGGGACCATGGGGAATAAGCCTTTTAATGGCAATTGAATCCTGCAACATTCCGCTTCCGAGTGAAGCAATTTTACCGTTTGCAGGTTATATTGTAAGTAAAGGCGAAATGAATTTTCACATAGCAGCATTTGCGGGCGCTTTTGGATGTGTGCTGGGCTCCATTCCATCTTATTATCTAGGTTACTTCGGCGGCAGAAAATTCGTAGAAAAATACGGGAAATATTTTCTTATATCACATAAAGACCTTGAAGAAGCCGACAAATGGGTCGAAAAATATGGCGACTGGGCATTCTTCTTATGCAGAATGCTTCCTGTTGTAAGAACATTTATATCTCTTCCTGCAGGAATTTTAAAAGCAAAAAAAAGAATATTTTTTACTCTAACTTTTCTGGGATCACTTGTTTGGAGCTATGTTCTTGTCTATGTCGGTGTAAAAATGGGGCAAAACATGGAAGCTTTCAAACATATCTGGCATAAATTTGATATTGCTATTGTGGTAATTTTCGTAGTTTTAGGTGCTTTGTATATATACAAACACATTAAACACTTAAAGGAATCATAATGTACCAGTATACTTATAGAACACCTGTCGGAGAAGTTTCTATTGCAGAGACTGACGGCTTTATAACAAATATTTCATACCAGAAATTAAACTGCGAAATTAAAGAAACTCAACTAATAAAAAGAACATACAAAGAGCTTGAGGAATACTTTAAAGGGCTGCGTAAAACATTTGATATTCCGCTGTCACTGCACGGAACTGATTTTCAAAAAAAAGTTTGGGAAGCGTTAAAATCCATACCTTACGGAAAAACAGCAAGCTATAAAGATATCGCAAAATTGACAGGTAACGAAAAAGCTTCACGTGCAGTCGGAATGGCAAACAACAAAAATCCAGTAGTAATTATTATTCCCTGCCACAGAATAATAGGTTCAAACGGATCTCTCACAGGCTATGCAGGAGGCCTTAATATTAAAAAGAAACTACTTGATATTGAGGGGATTAAACAATAAAGTTAAAAGTCCCAATTCATCTTTAAGAATTTTAAAATAACAAAAAAGCCTCAGAAAAGGCAAATGTTAAAAATTGGGGCGTCTGATGGGATTGTCTTGCTCGGCGGCATTAAACGAGTCTTCGTATTTTGCGTCAGTATTTCATACTTTCGCAAAACACTCCGCTCTCTGCCGCCTCGCGCTCGAACCTTTTAAAGGCTGCGCCTTGACGGGTTCTCATCCTCATCACACGCATTAAAAAACTCTCCCCATAGGAGAGTTCTTAAAAATGGGGCGTCTGATGGGATTCGAACCCATGCATATCGGAACCACAATCCGAGGTCTTAACCACTTGACGACAGACGCCATCCGTTACTTTTTATATTAACATAAACATTATCGAAATCAAGACTATAAGCATAAAAAAATTCCGCTTAAATAGCGGAATTTTTTTATATTAACTATTATTAGCTTATTCTCTGAAACATATATCCTATACCGCGGGCTGTCAGAATTAATTCTGGATTTGCAGGATCAGTCTCAAGCTTTGAACGCAAACGAGAAATATGAACATCAACAACTCTTGTATCAATTCTATGATCAGGCGGATAAGCCCAGACATGCTGTAAAATTTCGTTTCTTGAAAAAGCCTGTCCTGAATTATTTACAAGAAGCTCTAACAAGCTGAATTCCATACCTGTCAAACGTATTCTTTCATTTTTTCTGAATACCTGACGGCGGGCAGTATCAATTTTAATATTGCCCGTTGTAATTACATTTTTAGTAACTTTTCCGGCAGGAGTAACGGTCTCTCTGTTATTAGTACGTCTTAAAACAGCTTTAACACGAGCTTCCAACTCTTTCGGGCTGAACGGTTTTATAACATAATCATCTGCGCCTAATTCAAGTCCCGTAATTCTTTCAGAGACATCACCCAATGCTGTAAGTATAATAATAGGAACATCAGAGGTTCTTCTGATCTCTCTGGTAACTCCGTAACCGTCCATTTTAGGCATCATAACATCCAAAACAACAAGATCCGGATTATATTTATTAAAAGCATTTACGGCTTCTTCACCGTCTTCAGCAGTATAAACATCATAACCTGCCATCTTTAATCTCGTTTCCAGTATACGTCTTATACTCGCTTCATCATCCGCTAAAAGTATCCTTTGACGATCTTCCGTTTCATTAGGCATTTCCGCATTTTCAGTCATAGTCTTTAATTTCCTTTGTTCAAATAATCTAACACCATTAACAAAAATATAACACAAACATAAAATATTACAAAATATTTATTTTTTTTAATATTTGTATCTATATATTAATTTAATTTACAAAAAATTGCAAGTACTTTTTTAAAAAATTTATACTTCAGTATGGATTAGAAAATTAGCCGGTTAGGTGATGTATTTCTTCATAGTATTAATTGTAAGATATAGTTTTAATAATAGTATGGATAATAAAGAGAAAAAATATCATGCAATTATTTCTGCAAATATCAAAAAGTTAAGGAAATCAGCAAAACTTTCGCAGGAATCCATGGCTGAAAAGTTAAGCTGTTCAAGAGAATTTATCAGCCGGGTTGAAAACAGAAAAGAAAAAGTCAGTCTTAACATGCTTTTGAAAATCGCAGATTTATTTCACGTTAGTCCGGGTAAACTGTTTATACAGCCTTAATAATACTTTTAAATTTCTCTAAATCCTCAATCGTGTCTATTCCTACCGGAACAAAATCAACAATTGATGTTTTTATGTGCATACCATTTTGTAATGCCCGCAATTGCTCAAGACTTTCTGCCTGTTCATAGGAACTCTGCGGCAGTCCGGTCATTTTTATCAAAGCTTCGCGTTTATAGCCGTAAATACCTAAATGCCCGTAGAAATCCGCTTTATCAAGGTTCCTTTCATAGGGGATTTTAGAACGGGAAAAATACATTGCAAAACCGTAATTATCAATAACACATTTTACAAGATTAGGATTTTCAGCTTCTTCCGCGGTAATTTTTCTTATCAGTGTAGAAATATCCGCATCTTTGTCATCTTTTACGTTTTTGATAACCTCATCTATAGCAGATGGCTTAATTAAAGGTTCATCTCCCTGCAAATTTACTATATAAGAAATCTCCGGATGACGTAGTACTACTTCTTTTATTCTGTCAGAACCGCATTTATGCTCGGTTGAGGTCATTTCAACATTTCCGCCAAAAGATTTTACTGCATTAAAAATTCTTTCATCATCTGTCGCTACAATAATAATATCTGCAAGCTTTGACAGCATGGCTTTTTCATAAACCCATTGTATAATAGGTTTTCCTTCTACTTTTATCAGCGGTTTTCCTTCCAATCTTGAAGAACCATAGCGTGCAGGAATAATTATTGCAGTTTTTGTCATTTTTTAATCAACCTTTCTAACTATCAATGCAACCCACTGATCTTGATGAACTTTTTCTATCAATTCCAGATTGTATTTTTTTATTGCATCAATTACAACTTGTTTTTTTTCATCAAGAATACCTGATAACACCAGAACTGCGCCGTCAATCATAATATCTTTCAAATCACCCATGATTTCAGCTAAAACATTATGAAGAATATTTGCAAGAACAAAATCAAATTTTTCTTTTATTTTGTCTGCAGTATTTAATTCAAAATAACAACCACCCTCACCCGAATTTCTAAATTCACTTTGTTCATTAAGAAATTCTTTCCTTTCCCGAAACGGGCAAGGGAAAAGCGTTACTTTATTTTTTAACGCATTTTCTTTTGCAACATCAATTACGGTATCATCGTTATCACAGCCGTAAACATAAGAGGCGCCGAATTTTTTTGCACAAATCGCGAGAATTCCGGAGCCTGTTCCTATATCTGCGACTTTTGCACCTTTTTGCATATATTTTTCAATAGCTTTCATACAAAGCTGGGTTGTCTGATGAGTTCCGGTACCGAACGCGCAGCCGGGTTCAAGCCTAATTACAACTTCATCTTTCGCCACAGGAGCATACTCCAGCCAATCGGGAACAATCACAATTTTATCTGTAACACGTGTAATATCCCATTTTTCTTTCCATTTTCGAGACCAATCTTCATTGGGTTTGTCAGAAATCACAAATTCCCAACTGCCAAGCTCCTCGTCTGTAAGCCCGCGGGATTTTAAAAGGTCACGTTCTGTTGTTAAAATTTCCTTTATATAAGATTCTGAAACAAGTTCAGAATGACTGTCGGAATTCAGGAAAACCTTTAAAGTACCTTCGGTTGTAGATATCATCTCAAGGTCTTTATACGTTTCCTCTGCAAGAACAACCCCCTCGCACGGTAGATTTTCAAAACAAAAATCAGAAACAATATCCTCTATTTCCGGATTTATTCTTATTTGTAGTTCTGTATAAGTGGCTTGTCTTTCAGGCATTCTCTAACCTTCCAAAAATGCACCCATTTTTCTAAATTTTTGATATCTTTTAGTCTTTAAATCCACGGGAGAAAGCTTTAAAAGTTCGTGAAGGCTGTCGAGAATAACCTTTTTCATATTGGCAGAAACTTCTTCATAATTTGTATGAGCACCGCCTACAGGTTCTTTTATTTCGCCGTCAATAATATCGAATTTCATCAAATCAGGAGCAGTAATTTTTAAGGCATCAGCAGCTTCAGCAGCTTTAGATGCGTCTCTCCATAGAATTGAAGCACAGCCTTCAGGAGAAATAACAGTATAGTAAGCATGTTCCAGCAAAAATACTTTATCTGCTACAGCAAGCCCTAAAGCTCCGCCGGAACAGCCTTCACCTGTGATAATAGCAATAACAGGTACTTCAAGTTTTGCCATATCGCGGAGATTAACAGCAATTGCGCCGCCCTGATTTGTTTCTTCGGCACTTATCCCAGGATATGCACCGGGAGTATCAATCAAAGTAACAATCGGAATATGAAATTTATTAGCATGTTTAAAAAGTCTGAGAGCTTTTCTATATCCTTGCGGCTGAGGCATGCCGAAATTATATTCAAGGTTTTCTTTTGTAGATTTACCCTTCATTGTACCTATAATCATAACAGGTTTGCCGTCAATTTTAGCCAGCCCGCCTATAATAGCTCTGTCATCCATTCCTTCTCTGTCACCGTGAAGTTCTATAAAATCATCACAGATATGTTTTACATAATCAAGGAAATTAGGTCTTTCCGGATGTCTTGCAATTTGGAGTTTTTGTGAAGGTTTCAAATTCGAATACAGTTCTTTTCTGTAATCTTCAGCCTGTTGTTCAAAAGTTTCTATTTCTTTATCTAGATCCATGCCTGACTCCAAACTTATTTTTTTTAATTCTTCAATTTTTTCCTGAATTTCTAAAATCGGTTTTTCAAAATCCAAAACTGCTGTCATAATTATAAAATCCTCTTATTGTTCAACTTTATGCATTTCTAAAATCTTGGCCAGAGTTTCACGCAAATTTTTACGCGAAGAAACAACATCCACCTGACCGTATTTCAACAAATACTCTGCAGTCTGAAAATCAGAAGGCAGTTTCTGGCGAATTGTCTGCTCTATAACGCGACGTCCTGCAAAACCTATTCTTGCACCCTGTTCTGCAACTATAATATCCCCCAGCATTCCGAAACTTGCCGTAACACCGCCAAAGGTAGGTTCTGTCAGCAGATTTATATATAAAAGACCTTCATCATCAAGTCTTGAAACTGCACAGGAAGTTTTTGCCATCTGCATCAAACTCAAAGCACTTTCCTGCATTCTTGCCCCGCCTGATGAAGTTATTGCCAGAACCGGAAGTCTGAGTTCAATAGCCTTTTCAATAATTCTTGTAACTTTTTCTCCGACAACACTGCCCATAGAGCCGCCCATAAAATCAAAATCCATAACAGCTGCAGCAACTTTATTACCTTCAATAGAAGCTATACCTGTTATTACGGCATCATCAAGATTTGTTTTATCATGAGCTTTTTTAAGTCTGTCTTTGTAGCTTTCAGTATCGACGAATTCAAGAGGATCAGTCGGTTTTATATCAGAAAATAATTCTTCAAACGAATTTTCATCAAAAAGCTGCTTTATACGGGTTCTGGCATTTATTCTGAAATGATAGTCACACAGAGGGCAGACCATATCATTTTTTTCTAAATCTTCTTTTAATAACTGAGCATCACAGTGAACACATTTTGTCCACAGATTAGGATCCATATCTAATTCAACTCTGCCTTCCAATTCCCGCCGTTGAATTTGAGCCTGTTTACGTTTTTCAAACCAATCTTGAACTGTCATATTATATATCCCTTAAACAAATCATTTTCACAAATGTATTATACAACAAAAAGAAAACAATGCAATTTTACTTCTTTTTGTTAATAAAGAACTTTTTCATATCTTCCGATATTTGAACATTTTGAAGCGCCATGTGATATTTTCTCAAATTTGCAATAGCTTCCTGCTCTTCTAATAAATCTCTTTTAGGATGCTTTATAGAGGCTTTGACCTTTTCAAATTCAGTAGGAGATTTTTTGTTTATAAATTTTGCAATAATTTCATCGACATTGCTTCCGCCAATACCATATTTTGAAGCAACTTCAGCGGTAGTTGCACCCTGCGGCAGTGTATATAACCAGTTAACCGTTAGAACATCTCCTTTGGAAACAGAATTAATTCCTTTTTGATGAGGTGTATACATAATATCTGCAGGGTTGTGACTGTGACCGAGCCCGATTGCATGACCGATTTCATGTAAAATAGTGTGATAAACTTCACTTTCATCCATATAATCTGCATGCACCAAGCCTTCAGTAAGTCCGATTGCTACTTCCGCGCTGTACAACCTGTTTGAAGCATCATAATTAAAATAACAGTGCCCTAATGCTTTACGCTCAACCCTTTTCCACTCAACATTGACATTTGATTCCAAAAGATTATTTACCACTTTGAATGCAACTCTTCCTTTTGTTGCCTTCTCCCATTCATCAAGGGCTTTAATAACCATCTGCCTGTATTTGTACTCTTCCCCTTGCTTGGAATAAAATTTCATAGGCGCGATAAAAACTTTTAGCGGCATAAAAGTCCAGCGCATAATTTTCCCGTTTTTTAAAGATTCAGCAACATAAGTGTACTTTTGCATATTTTTATTATATAATAAATGTTATAGAAAAGCTATATTTTAAGACTTAGGAGAGAAATTTATGAACATTATGCAAATGATGAAACAGGCACAGAGCCTGCAAAAGAAATTAAAAGATACACAGGAAGAGCTGTCTAAAACCGAAATTACCGGAGAAGCAGCCGGCGGAGCAGTAAAAGTTGTATGCGACGGGCAGGGAAAATTTAAATCAATTTCATTGACAGCAGAAGCAATTAACCCGGATGCTCCGGATTCTGTTGATCCTGAAATGATTGAAATGCTTGAAGATGTAATATCTACAGCTATTTTCGATGCAAGCGACAAGGCTTCGAAAGAGATGGAAACAAAAATGAAAGCCGTAACCGGCGGAATTAATATTCCGGGACTTAATTTCTAATGATATATCCAAAATCAATAGCAGCTCTTATCGAACATTTTCAAAAATTCCCGTCGGTAGGGCCAAAATCAGCTCAAAGAATGGCATTCTATCTGCTTAGAATGCCATTAACTGAAGTTGAAAAATTTGCGAAGAGCATGATTGAAGCGAAACAAAATACCAGAACATGTGAAATTTGTTTTAACATGTCATCTACAAGCCCCTGTGAAATTTGCACATCACCGCAAAGAGATAAGTCTACAATCTGTGTAGTTGCAGAAACAAAAGATTTGATTGCAATAGAAAAAACAAATGAATATAAAGGGTTATACCATGTTTTACAGGGTTTAATCTCTCCGATGGACGGAATTGGCGCGGATGATATAAGAATAAAAGAATTACTTAACAGACTGACTGACGAAAAAGTAAAAGAAGTTATTCTTGCACTCAGTCCATCTGTTGAAGGAGAAGCCACAAGCTTATATTTAACTAAATTAATAAAACCTTTCGGGATAAAAATTTCACGTATTGCATTCGGACTGCCGGTTGGCGCTGATCTTGAATATGCGGATGAAATTACTATAGCAAAAGCAATTGAAGGCAGACGGGAATTATAGTATCAATATTTCGTCATTGCAGACAGCGAAACTTGATCCGCAGACACAAGCTTTTCTGTAAATAACCTCGTCATTGCGGGCTTGACCCGCAATCGCATGATTAGTAAAACAGACAGCCGTTAGCTAATCAGCCCCTCTCTCTTACTCTCTCCCCAAAGGGGAGAGAGGACAAAAAGAAAACACCCTAGCACTCTGGGAGAGGGTTAGGTACTGGCAAAACTATACAAAATAGCAGCTCTTTTTTTTTAGAGCTGCTATCTGCCTTCTTTGCCTGAAATTTAGTTGTGATATTATTTATAAGAGTAACAGGGTTTAGAAGAATTTGACCGGTTTTACTGTTTTCAACGTACATTTGCTGCCCGATACGTTTGATGAACATTCGGCATGTTCTGAAACTCCAGAGCAATAAGGTGTACTGCTGTTTATATAGCCTGAGCCGCAAGCGCCTTCTTTGAAAGACACGCTCTTATCCAGCCAGGTTATACTGCGGCGTCCGTTCGCATTGATTTTTTCGTACTGAATACTTGTTTGCAAATATTCGTCACTATTGCCGCCGAAGTTATCGCCATCTGATGAGTGGAATGCAGGAACTACCTGACCGCTCAAGGTGATATAGAACGGGTAGACGTCTTCCCACAAGGTGGAGGAGCCTTTTGCACCGTCAATATCAACGTAGACAATGTAGCCGTATTCACCTGTATCTACTTTTGGAAGGTTATCATCAGGATCCGGCGTTACCGGCGGTGTCTCACCAGCGCCAGGATCTTCATCCGGAACACAATGACAAGATGATTTATCGCCATCAACTAAATGTTCTCCATCGTCGCATCTTGTAATTGCACAAGTTTCCGGTTCTTCATCCGCAACACATTTACAGCTGGCTTTATCAGCGTCGACTAAATGTTCACCTTCCGGGCAACCTGTTAACGCGTATGGACAATAAGGTCTTGCTACTAAAGGCGGATTATCATCCAGTGACGGTTTAGCCGGTATATAGCATTTACAACCGGGAACTATCACCTTACCGCCTTTCCCTTCACATTGTGAAGTATCATGGTCAAAGCAATAAACAGCCGCATCATTCAAATGATTGTTACCCATTTGACTTTCATTCAAATCAGGCAGCTCATCTCTAACAGCATTAGGGACAAGATCAATCAATTCGGGTTGTTCACCGTCATCACATTTTAATTCATAATAACGACATTGATAGTCCTTGCATGTTGTAACACAAGTTGCATAAGCTTTCTGCTCAAACAGTCCGCTTAACAGCGGGAAAAAGGACAATGGTTTACGGATGAACATGTTCAATGTTTCATTCTGCATTGCAAGGTACTGTGTTTTATTTGAAGCGAC
>CALVEM010000016.1 GCA_944326605.1 Candidatus Gastranaerophilales bacterium | reverse complement strand
TAACAACATTCTTTATTATAACATATTGTTTTTAGAAAAACAATATAAAACCTGTGGAATTAAACACAAGTTTACACAAGAGGTATTAAATTTCTATATTTAATCCTGCGCAGCACCCTCTCCCCAACCCTCTTCCAAGGAGAGGGGATTTTAATTTTTCTTCATCCCTGATTCGGGAGGGGGATAGGGGTGGGTAACTGTTAGATGAACAGAAGTTCGTAGGACAGAAGGACGGCTTCATTTATAGCTATTTTAGTAAAATTGTAACAAAATTTATTTTTGATAACAGCTTTGCATCTAATTGTCACCCATCCAAACCTTCCCTAATGAGGGAAGGCTTTATTTTCGTTATTACGGACAGATTTGAAATACCAAAGTTATCTGCGGGAACGCGCTACTTAAAATAGTATTCAATCTCTGTATCCAAATCCAGTTTTTTGGCACCGGAGCGGAAAATTCTTGATTTCAAACCCATTTTGGCAAAACGATATTTCAAACTTACTGCCAGAACTCCAAGACCGTATTTGCAGGATCTTACAAAATTTATTGATGAGGCTTCTTTAAAATATTTCGTCGGGCAGGAAACTTCACCTATTTTAAAATTGTTGTAAAACAAAAGTGCAATCATTTCATTATCAAAAATAAAATCGTCATCACATTCCCCGAGCGGAAGAGTTTCAAGAACTTCCTTTGTAAAACCTCTAAAACCCGTGTGATATTCGGTCAAATTTTCACCCGTAAACAAGTTTTCAAACCACGTTAAAAATTTGTTTGCGATAAATTTATAAAGCGGCATGCCTCCTTTCAGGGCAGAATTACCAAGCATGCGGGACGCAAGAACTGCATCATACTGACCGAAAGCCATCATACACACTATTGCGGGAATAAGTTTAGGCGTGTATTGATAATCAGGATGCAGCATTACAACAATATCAGCGCCGGCTTTTAGTGCAGCTTTGTAACAGGATTTCTGGTTCCCGCCGTAACCTTTGTTCTGTTTATGTACAATAGTTGTAATATTTAATTCTTTTGAAACAAGTTTTGTATTGTCCTGTGAATTGTCATCAACCAGAATAACCTCATCAACAAACGGCTTATAGATTTCTTCATAAGTCTGCTTGAGTGTTTTTTCCGCATTGTAAGCAGGCATTATTATAACTACTTTTTTGTTATTAATCATTGTAAATTCCAAATTCCACAAGATAATTTATCTTGTCATGTTTTTTACTTAAGTTATAGGTTAGAGCCCGAAACAAGTTCGGGATGACATTTTTCATTTTTCATTATTTAAATATAAAAAGAGGTGTATGCACACCTCTTTAAGTTCTTTATTCTTCAACAGTTTCAGCTGTTTCTTCCACTTTCGCTTCTGTTCTGATAGAAGACTTGTCAGAACCTATGCTTTTGTCTTTAAATTTTTGTACCTGTCTTGCCAGTTTATCCGCCAGAAGATCAATACTTTCATACATCGATTCTCCTGCTTCTTCACAGCGGACAACACCTGTATTCATCTTACAGCTGACTTCTGCAACGTGTTTGCCGGAAGCTGCAGGGTTTTTAATTACCGACAATACAACGTCAATCCCCTGAATTTGGTCGTAGTGTGCAGCTACTTTGCCAAATTTTTCTTTCACATAAGCTTTGATAGCATCTGTGATTTCAATGTTTCTTCCGTTAACGTAAATGTGCATGCTTGAACCTCCTATAACATACTGCTTGTATATTATAACATATATTTTCTGATTTTTAAAGCCTTTTCAGCACATTTTTGCAAAATTACATAAAACTAATCTTCAATAATGAATTGCTGTAATTCAACATTCGGAGTGCCGATTACACGAACAAGCTCAAGTACTGAAGCTTTCATCTGGCATTTTTGTGATGAACCGCTAAAAAAATCTTTGTAAAAACAGCCTTCGCAATTACATCCTCTTTTATAGCATTCCAGAGCTGTCGGCGTCCATCTTCTTACTGCAACGGCTCTTCCCATATCCCTACTTCTAAACAATTTATCAAATCTCCATTAAAATATCCTACCCAAGTATGGCAACCATGGCAGCACTTGTACTGTCAAAATCCCCATTAGAGATGTGTTTCACCTCTTTAACTTTATTATAGAAAATAAGTAAATTATTTCAAGGGCAGAACATGAGATTATGAACATTTGTAACAACTGCCGTAATGAGTACAATACAGCCGATTTTCAAAAGTCAATCATGCTAAAAATCAAGCGCTTACATGGTTTGGAGATTTAAAAACATGCAATCATGCTCATGCCATGGTTTTCCATGATTTTAAATCGTATTAAGAATTGTAAATTCTTTAGTATCCATGCCTGTTTTTGGCATGCCCGAAAAATTATAACAAAGATTTTAACCCTAAAATAAACAAAATTAGCCCGCCTGTAATTTCCAGAAATTTTGACGGAAGTTTTTTGAAAAAAGTCCCGAGCCAGAAACCTGATAATGACATTAATACTGAACCAAGACCTATCAACAATGCCGAATATAAAAGAGGTGTCCGTGTTAAATGGATATTTACCCCTGCGCATAATGCATCTATACTTGTTGCAATACCCATACTTAAAAGGCATTTCAACCCGATACAACAGATAGTTTCTTCTTTTTTTTGAAACGCTTCATAAATAAATTTTATTGCAAGCGCTGTAAATATAATAAAAACAATCCATTTGGAAAACGGTTCAATATACGTGCTTACAATTCCTGTCGCAGTATAACCGATACAGGGCATAAGAGCCTGAAAAAAGCCCATAGTCAGAGCAAGCGCTATCGAATTTTTAATCCTGGAAGAGGTAAAAATCAACCCTTGGGAAAACGATACTACAAGGCAATCAACACCGAGCGCACCAGCAAGAAATATTACTTCAATTAAGTTCAATTTCCACCTCAAACAGTCTGTTCCAGGGGAACTTATATGATGTATTATAATTTACGCCAAATTTTTCAAAAACTCTTTTTTCATAAGGTTTCATAAGAGTTTTAATAGAATTTTCATCAGGTTTTTCAAGCATTTGTCTTACATTTGCCTGATATGCCCAGTCGTCTAAAAATCGAACGGTCTGCAACTTTTTAAATGCGTGTTGATTATATAAGCCTGCCTTCCTGTCTTGCTGACCTCCTGACCTCCATTTCACGACTGCTGCGCAGATAAGGCTGCCGAGCGTATTTGCTGACGTGTTCCACGCGGCATACCCGTAAAAATTTTCATCAAAATCAGTTTCAAATAATTTTTCAACAAAAGCGTTATCAGACCCGTTTGCAAATCTTACATCAGCAATCATATAAGGTTTTTCAGGAGAATGCCATTGACCTGAAAAAGGTTTAGTCGGAACTTTCATAACTATTTCGCCCTGATGGTCTTCAAAATTATTAACGTACAAGAGAATATCAGCATTCTCAGGTTCGCAAATTCGGCATCCGGCAAGCTCTAACTGCCCTTTTACGGAATTTTCTATCGAAACATCTTCATAATTTGAGATTAGATCTTTGTATTCAGGGACAAGAAATACCGGAGCTATTTTAAGTGAAGGGTGAATGGTGAAGGGTGAAATGTCATTTACAGCCCGCGCTAGAAGTGTCAAAGGTATTTCATCAGCTCCTGTTTTTACAAATCCGCCGAATTTTTCAATTTCCCGCGCTTCTTTTACATTAAGACCGTATTGCGCGCAATCATCTTTTGAAAAAACAAGAGTATTAAATAAACCCTGTTTTTGAAACTCCAGATAAATTTTATTTATCTCAAAATTTCTTTTTCGTGTTTTAAGATAGTCATTAAAAATATCCGGCGGAATATCAGTGTCAAAATGTCCGTATTTGTGTGTGTTGTAAGAGTATTCAAATATCTTTTTCCCCCAGATATTCCAGTATTCTTTTTCCTCTTCATTAATATTATTGTTTGAAATCCGCATTATGCTTGAAAACGCATAAATCTCAGCGTGTTTGTTTCCAAGAATATTTTTAAGCTTATAAACTCTTTGTTTTATTTCGTCAAAACTTTCAGGGCACCTTCTTGATGAAATAAGTCCGCCGTATGCAACAGTATCAAGACTTAAAATCACTGCGTCAAGATTATTTAAATTTTCAAGCCAGTTAAAAATCTTGTCAACATCAGCATACTTTGTCAGATTTCCAAGCCATTCTCTCGGCGGGATAAAAAGATTTATTCTGTCATCTACAGCGCAAATCTGCTCGGGAAGAGTATAACACACAGGTCTGTTATCTATCGGAATAAAAGCTATGTTCATAATTTCATTATATGTTAAGATTAAATTTAAGCAAAAAGGTAACAATTTATGACTTTCGATAAATCACCACAAAAAATACAGGCAATGTTTAATCTTATTTCAGGCAAATACGATTTATTAAACAATGTTATGTCTTTGGGAACACAGAAATATGTAAAATATATGAGTATAAAAAGCCTGAATATAAAACCCTATGCCGGAGTGATTGACCTTTGCTGCGGAACAGGCGACCTTGCAAGGATTATAAAACAAATTGAGCCAGACGCTAAAGTAACAGGGATTGATTTTTCCGGAAAAATGCTTGAAATTGCAAGAAGAAAAAGCAAAGACATTCAATACTTACAGGGAGATGTGACTAATTTGCCGTTCGCTGACAACACATTTGATTTTGCAGTTATGGGTTTCGGTTTGAGGAATATTCAAAACGCAGAAAAAGCCGTTGAAGAAGTTTACCGTATTTTAAAATCCGGCGGATGTTTTATGCATCTGGATTTTGGCAACAAAAATATTATCAGCAAATTATTTGATTTTATAATCCCCATTTTAGCAAGATTATTTACTGATAATTATTCTGCATACTCATATTTAATTAAATCAAAACAAATTTTTCCTGAGCCTGAAGATTTGATTAAAGATTTTGAAAGCAAAGGATTTAAACTTAGAAAACGTAAGGATTTTCTTTTCGGCGTAATTTCAATGCAGATAATGATTAAATAAATTTGTTTTTTAATTAAGCTTATCCCCTCTTATCTTCCTGTCATGTCAATATGTTCTGTATTCATTACCGCCTTTTATGCAGTCAAGAATACCTTTAAACGAAACTTCTAAAATATAATCTATTGCATCCTGTGTTTCATAAGCAATATGAGGTGTTATTATTACATTGTCCATTCCGGCAAGTTCTTTGACAATTTTTGCTTCTTCAAGGCAAATAATATCCTTATTAAGCTGTTTTGAAAACTGGCTGCATCTGAAACTTATCTGTTCACATATAACAACATCCAGAGCTGCCCCTGCAAGTTTATGCCCAGTTAAAGCTTTATACAGGGCAAATGTATCAAGAATTTCTCCGCGTGAAGTATTAATTATATATGCACTATTTTTCATCATATCAAATTGTCCCTCGGAAAACATATGAAAATTATTACCTGTATAAGGTATATGCAGAGAAACAATATCCGAATTCTTCAATAATGTATTTAAATCAACATATTTGATATCATAATTCGAACTTAATTCTTTCTTTTCAGTTAGGTCATAAGCCATAACATTCATCCCGAATGCACAGCCAAGCGTACATACAGCAGCACCTATAGAACCTGTGCCGACAACCCCTAAAGTTAAATTGGCAATATCGCGTCCCAAAAAGTTTGAACAAGAACCGTGTTCATTCTGTGTAATATACTTAGACGCAGGGACAATCCTCCGTACAAGTGATATCATCAAACCTATCGTAAATTGTGCAACCGCTTTTGAGCCGTAACCTTCAACATTGATAACCGCAATATTCTTTGCCGCCGCAGCCTTTAAATCAATATGATCAACTCCTGTAGATCGTGTCGAAATTATTCTCAAATTTTTAAAAGCATTTATAACATTTTTTGTAACATCCGAATCAATAAATACACTTATGGCATAGGTATTTTCAAGCTGTTCCCGCGGAATGTTTTTAATAAAATCATCGTTCAGACTTTCATTATAAAAAGTTATATCAAACTGCTCAAATTTGTTACTGCCGAAAAAATTTCTTTCGCTTTCGCGGTAATCAAAAACCAGTATTTTTATTGCCATCTAAAGTTCCCTCCTTGCGGTATTATCACTTAAATAAGCATTTATTCTATTACACAAAAGTACAAAATTTCAGAATAATTAATAAGAAAAAAGTTGAATGAAAACTGATAGAAAAAATTTTAAAATAAAAATGTAAACAGCTTCGTATCTCAAAGCCGGATCATCCGGGATATTTCCGGTCCGGAGGACACAGCCTTAACGGTAATGTACATCTGTGTTGATATTCGAAGCAGGTGATAGTGATAACCTGCACCATTTCCGGGGCATAAGCGGCGGGATACGGACGATTACCCGACGGGTGAAACCTTTCCTGAAAAAACTTCCGAATATATTTTATCAGCGCGGATAAGGGGAGGCTTGGCGCATCGCCGCAAATCCTGATATGACGGTAATCGACAGACACGGAGAACAAAATTGTTCTCCGTGTTATTTTTTTTAATTTTTATCCTGCCACATGTTTTATCAATTTTTTAACGTCCCTGTTCCAGACACCGTTCCAGTTACGAATAATTATGTCGGCAGGAGTTATGCCGTTAAGTGTATATTCTTTTATTGGCTCAATAAATTTTTCTTCATCTAAATCCATTTCAATAAGAGATTTTTCAGCAATATACAAGATCTCTTTTGCAATATCTTTTATGTTATGATGTGCAATTTTAGCATTCAATGCACTTTTAGGAACATTATATCTCAATTCCGAAAAATCCCTGTATTCATAAGGTTTGAAAAGTTCTTCAACCTCCTCCATTGCATTGCGGCTGTATAAAATTCCTTTATAAATCGCAAGAATTGCATACTGCAAATCTTTCCCGACACAATCATGATTTCTTATCTCTAAGAAATTCCGCAGGCGGACTTCAGGGAAATAAAGATTTGCATGAAGTTTGAAATCATCTATATCAGCCTCAAATCCTTCAAAGCCTTCTTCCATAAACTGATTAAACGTAATTTTTCCGTTAACGGGTATTGCACCTGATTCACGATTGATAAATATCATCGGAGCTTCAAGAACATAGTCAACATATTCTTCAAAAGAGAAATGTTCGTCAATCTGTCCGACAAATCCGCAGCGGTCATTATCGGTATTAAGCCAGCTCAATGCTCTGAAACTTTTATATCCTGTTTCCACACCGCCTCTGATCGGTGAATTTGCAAACATCGCAGTCATAAAAGGAACAAGCTTATTCGCTATTTTGAACTTGCGCATTGCATCTTCTTCGCTTTCAAAATCTATACAGCACTGAATACCCGCAGTTTCCCTCATCATAACATCTGATAAAATACCCCATAGATATTTAGCCATTATTTTATAGCGTTTTTTAGGGATAAGGTTTATTGATTTATGTGTCGACAACGGCGAAACACCGTAGTTTAAAAGCTTTATATTAAACTTATTCAGTACCGGTTTTAATTTTTTATCTAAATCAGTAATTTTTGACTTCAATTCATCAATTGTATTTTGCGGCTCCAAACTCATCTCAATCTGGCACCCCGGCTCCAGAGTAATTGTGTCATGCCCCTGTTTCAGACCGATTATATTGTAATCGTCCATTATATAATCCCAGTTTTCTTCGCGGGCAAAGTTTCTTAAAAAATTACAGATCCCGAATTCCGATGAGTAATCAACAGCCTTTGATGTAACAGGAAACACAGGGAGCCTTTCGTATTCAATCCCGATTTTATGTGTTTGAGAAAGTTTGCATCCTGCCTCAAAAAGTTTTAAAATTTCTTTTTTGTCTAATTTGGTTTGTACGTTGTTCACAAGTGACCCCCTATCTATTATATCATCCACAAAATTAACAAAAAAACTTTATTAAAACATTTGCCTGTGTGTGGTATTATTATAGGTAAGATGAACTACTTCGAAAGAGCAAGATATTTCAGAACAAAAAAAAGACTGGGACAAAATTTCCTGATTGACGGTCAGGTAATCTCTGATATCATTGATTATGCAGATATCAAGCCCGATGATACGGTTGTGGAAATCGGACCGGGGGTCGGATTTGTAACAGAACAGCTTGTCAAACATGCCAAACATGTCTTTGCAATTGAACTTGATGAGGAAGCCGTAAAAGAACTTGAAAAAATTGACGCTTCTAATCTTACAATTATCCACAAAGATATTTTAAAAACTGATTTATCAAAGCTTTGCAATGAGAAAATTAAAATAGTTGCAAATATTCCATACTATATTACAAGTCCGATTATTGCCCACCTGCTCGGAGAAATTGACGATTTAAACAACAGAAACAGAAACAAAATAAAAGACATAATCCTTATGGTGCAGCAGGAAGTTGCACAAAGAATGACTGCAGATGAAAATTCTCCTTCCAAACAGTACGGACTTTTGACAATATTGTCGCAATTTTGGGCAGATGTTGAAATTTTAAGATTAGTCGGAAGAAAAGCTTTTTATCCTGCGCCGAAAGTTAATTCGGCACTGGTAAAATTAACGGTCAGAGAAAAACCTCTGCTTGACTTGACAGACTACACTCATTTCAGAAAAACAGTAAAAGCAGGTTTTGCTCAAAGACGGAAAACTTTGAAAAACTGTCTTTTATCTGCCGGTTTTTCAAAAGAAAATATACTGAATGCTTTTTCAAAACTCGGGCTGGATGAAAACATAAGAGGAGAAAAACTCTCAATAGAAATGTTCGGTAAATTGTCAGAAGAATTGAAAGGTACAACATCTATCACAAAATCAAATATTTCCGCCCTCCTTTCAAGTGATGAAACTTTTCCCCTCCCTCGAGGGGAGGGGAAGTAAAAGGGTGGGTGAAAAATGAAATTTCAACATCCTGAACAACAAAAACAAAATGCAAAAGATATGAGAAATAATTCTACATTGCCTGAAACAATTTTATGGAATTATCTCAAAAAAAGACAATTAAACGGGTTAAAGTTTAGACGCCAGCAACCAATCGGAAAGTACATAGTTGATTTTTTATGCTGTACTAAAAAAATTATCATAGAGCTTGACGGAGGGCAGCATAGTAAAAACGAAAAATACGATAAAATTCGCGATAAATATTTAAACGATAAAGGCTACAGTGTAATCAGAATTTGGAATAACGATATATACAATAACATTGAAGGTGTTATGAAATATTTAAACGATAAAACTAAATCACCCACCCGGAAATCAAAGATTTCCACCCTCCCCTCAAGGGAGGGTAGTGAGAACGGAATAAAAATTCAGTGTCCTGCAAAAATTAACCTGTCGCTAAAGGTTACAGGCAAACGTCCTGACGGATTTCACAATATTGAAAGCGTTATGCAGACTATCAGCCTCTATGACTATTTAACGATTAAAAAAACTCCGGCAGAAAAATTTGCGATAAATCTTACGGGAAACAATAGTGGCATCCCTTACAATGAAACAAACCTTGTTTATAAGGCTGCTGTTCTTTTTATTGAACGAACAAATCTTACACCTCATAAAATTGATATTTATATAGAAAAAAATATTCCGGTATCAGCCGGACTTGCCGGCGGAAGCACCGATGCTGCCGGAACTTTATACGGATTGAACGAAATTTGCGGCAGACCTCTTTCAAGAAAAGAGCTTCATATTCTCTGCGCCAAACTCGGTTCCGATTTAAACTTCTGCCTTGAAGGCGGAAGACAGATGACATCTGGCAGGGGAGAAATTTTAAAGCCGCTTGAATTTAAAGAATTTACGCTTTCTTTGATAAAGCCTGAAAAACTCGGGATCAGCGCAAAAGAAGCTTACACAAAATTTTCTGAAAAACTGTCAGCAGGATTTAAATCAGAATTCGGCAAAAGGGAGGATTTTGCAAATGATCTTGAATGGGCTTTAATTGATGATTATGATGAATTAAAGACAATAAAAAAATTATACCCGGAATCTGTAATGTCAGGTTCAGGCTCAACATATTTTATGATTGATAACAGATTTACCCCTTTAGATGATTATTGGATTCTAAATGAACTGCAAACAACTTCTGATGGCGTCAAAAAAGTTCCTCTTTCTTGAGGAACTTTTTTGAATTTATATAATATACTTCACCTTACTTTACTATTACAGGTGCCGGATCATTACAATCCTGTTTATATTTTACAGCTTCCGTAAACATACCTTCAAACGGTGTATATTTTACTCTTGGTCTTGAATTTGATGTTCTGCCGTTTGTTTCTCCATCGCAGTTTAGTTCAATTTGTGCATCTTTAAGAAGTAACAATTCCGGATGTTTTTTAACCAGTGCTTCATCTGCAAGAAGGTCTGAGAAGTCAGAGTAAACTCTCATTGTTTCACCGACTTTCGGCATTGTATTCAGAGAGAAATCTGTAACTCCGTGTTTAAGTTTTTCTGCATGAACATATGCTTTTAAGATTTTTCCGTCCGGTTTCTTACCGTTAATTGTTTTAACTTTTGCAAGAGATACTTTTGTCCAGTCATCACCTCTTTTTACAGTATGATCGCAGAATTCTGACTGCCAAGTCTCTACAGGGCATGGCTGTTCCTCTTCCTGTTGGGCAGGAGGCGGGACAATCACTTCTTCTTCGGGCTGAACAGGCGGTTTGTCTTGCTCAGGTTCAGGCTGAGGTTGAACTTGCGGCTGCGGTTCCGGTTGATCCGGCTGATATATTCTAGGTTCTTTGTTACCTTTATCGCGGATAAACGGAGTTGAAGCTGTACCTAAACCGGCACCTACTGCTGCTCCCGGCAGAGTTCCCGAGACTTCCGCTGTTGCTGTTGCGGCTGCGCCAGCTGCACCGGCTCCGGATCCTGCTGATGCAGACGCTCCTGCAGCACTTGCGGAAGCCGATGCTCCTAACAAGAAGTGTCCTGCAACTGCACCTAAAGCTGTAGCTGCGACAACTGTTCCGGCTTGATATACTTCGGTATAATCTTTTTCATAACCTATATTAGCTTTATTAGCGATATCTGCTATTACGTTATTATTAACACCGTATCTTGCTGCTACTTCGCGTCTTTCTTTTAAGCTTAAATACTGATTTTCAACTTCATCGCTTCTTGTATGGGTGTTTGCAAAATTAACAGCCTGATCTTTAAATTTATCAGATGAGAAGTTCCCTTTTTCATCATAGAACATATCTTCATGATTTTCTACGAAAGCACGTGTATTTTTCTTTTTAACGTATTCATTTATTCCGAGTTCGGCATTAGCTTTTTCTTTTGCTTTACGTCTGCTCAAACCCTGATCTCTATATTGATCATATAATTTATCATATTGTTGATCACGTTCTTTTTCTGCTGCTTTATAAGCCTCTTTATCCATATATACGGTTGTTCTTTCGGATTCTTGTCTGCGTTGTTCATTTTTTACATATTCTTTAGCCATTTTTTTGGCTTCTTTTTCACTTTCTACAGCTTCTCCGTTTACGCCGTATTTTAAAAAGTCATTTTTTATTTTTTCTTCGGCAGCTTTACGATTTTCTTTGATTGCAAGATTGCCTAAATCCTGTTTTTGCTGAATATTTTGTTCTTCCTGCTGTTTATCTTGATGTTCAAGTGTAATACCTTTGTTTTCATCTTTTTTATCTGATTTCCCTATAGGCACGGTAATACCTGCATCTTTTAACATTTGATCCATGCGGATAACTGATTCTCTGTTTTTTTCTCTAAATTCTGCTGCATAATCCTTCATACCGTAAATTGAATAATTAGAATTAATCCCCATAATTTCCCCTTTCCATTTTCCTCGTGAATGAGATTATTATTTTTTCCCCTATACTTTTATAAAAAAAATTTGTCCCTTAAAATTGCATGGTTACATGGGTTTTCATGAAGCATATACCGCTTAATTACCCTAATAACAAGTGTTTTCGCTGTATAATACTTTCTTAATATTTGTTAACAAAACCTGCCTGCAAGACTATTCACATATTTTTAACTATCATATATTATATAGTTATGGCGATTTTAGAAGTTAAAAATTTAAACATCGGATTTAACTTTGAAAACGGTTTCAGGCAGGCATTGTTTGATGTTTCATTCTCTCTTGAAAAAGGGAAAATGCACGCACTTGTCGGCGAATCCGGCTGCGGAAAAACAATAAGCGCAATGAGTATTTTAAGGCTTCTGCCTAAAACCGCTCGAATTACATCAGGAGAAATTATATACAACAAAGAAAATCTTCTGGAATTACCCGCTAAAAATATGCAAAAAATAAGAGGATCTAAAATTGCATTAATTCCGCAAGATCCGATGACTTCTTTAAACCCGCTGTATACTGTAGGAGACCAACTTCTTGAAATAATCAATATTCATCAGGGATTGAAGGGGAAAGAAGCTTTTAAAAAAGCCACAGAAGCATTAGATGCGGTGCAAATACCCTGTGCAGCCGAAAGAATGAAGGCATACCCGCATGAATTTTCAGGGGGAATGAAACAGCGTGCAATAATTGCCATGGCACTTGCCTGCAATGCGGAAATTTTGATTGCTGATGAGCCTACAACCGCTCTTGATGTCACAATTCAAGCACAAATTATGAACTTGCTTGACGAAATCAGAGTATCCAAAAATACATCAATTCTTTTGATTACACATGATCTGGCACTTGTCGGAGAAAATTCCGATTATGTTTCCGTTATGTACGCCGGAAGAATTGTTGAAACAGCGCCATGCAAAGAATTTTTTGCAAACCCGAAACATCCTTATTCAGTTGCTCTTTTGCGATCTCTGCCTTCAAATAGGGAAGCAATGCTTGAAACAATTCAAGGACAGCCGCCTTCTATACAACAGGATATATCGGGATGCAGATTTCATCCCAGATGTAAAAAATGTATTGACGTCTGTATAAATGAAGTTCCGCTATTGGATAACGTCGGGATTAATCATTATTGCGCGTGTTTCCGGAACTAATTGTGTTTAACGCTCGATAATCTGTTATCCGTATCGTTTGCTTTTTTACCGGTTACAATCTTTGCAATAACAGCTGCGGCAATAACAACTCCAGCAGCTATCAATCCTATTGTTTTCACAGACATTTTTTTTGCTTTATCAACTGCCTGATACCATTTTTTGTTTATAAACAAATCTTCCGCATTATCGTAAAATATCATGTTCAGTGATTTTTCAGCTTCATCCGGTTTATCTTTATAAAATTCTTTAATCGTGTTTTCAACAAAATCCGTAAACTGACGATACTTCTCTTTATCCCCCATTTCACCTATCGGAGCATCTGAGCCAAAAAGAATTCTGTCAGCACCGACTTTTTCAAGCAATTGTTTTATAGCGCTTTTACTTTCTTCACCCTTGCCGTCAAAATCCGTAAGCCATGAAATATCTACAAACAGATTTGATTTGCCGTTTTTAACAGATTCTGAAATTTCATCAATAGTTTTTGACATTTGTTCAGGCTTTGCCATTAAGTCAACATGGTATAAGACAACAGGCAGCTTCGGATGCTGTTCGGCAAGTTTTATAATTTGCGACGGGTCAGATTTTCCGTCGGTTATGGAATGAAATACGCATGGCAGCCCCTTGTTTTGCGCAAGAGCAAGATAATCGGAGTAAATATCAAAATTATCTTGGATTGCCATATCTGTCATTGTCGGATGAAATTTTAAACCATAAAATTTGTTTTTTTCAATCAATTCTTTAACAGTGTCCGTATTCTGAGAAATTCCCGGCTGGCAGGAAAGCAAAGGATAAAATGTAACCTTATCGCTCCCTTTAAGATTTATCATCTCATCCGCCGCATTCATCTCAGACTTAAAAAAAACACTCCCTTGAGGGTTTAAACCTGATATAGAACTGATTAAAACTTTTTTTACATTGTTTGTTTCAACAGTATCAATAATATTCTGTGCCGAATAATGAGCATCCCTTTTCCATAAACCGTCATAGTGAGACCCGATATGCCCCTGTACATCAAATTTCCGTCTGTCACTGGTAAAAGACGGATTGTAAAATTTCACTGATTGAATTTTCATAGATTAACTCCTTTACATAAAAAACCATAAAATAATCTTCGCGTATTTAGCAGCAAAAACGAGAGCAAAACTAAATATAAAATCATAAATAATTTTTACACCGCTCTGCGCATAAATCCACCCCCACATGAATGCAGTACCTTCGTGCTTCAATCCTGCGATAAAAAGCATATATAATATTCCAATAAAATGAATAGTCAATACTCCGACTAAAACCGCATGAAGCATATTCCTGTTGGTAAAACCGCTTTTCAGAATTGAACCGGCAAAAAATACAGCCGGAATGTAAGCGAGAATATACCCAAAACCGTATTCAAAAATATATTTAGGTCCGCCGCCGAGAGCAAAAACAGGAATTACAAACAATCCTAATAAAATATAAAGCAGAATGCTTGCAATACCGTATTTTCTCCCCAGAAATGCACCAACGAACATAACAACAGGAATTTGCGGAATAAGTTTATATGTATGTATAAAATCGCTTAATTGCAAATCCGCTCCCGAAAACAAACCATTCGGAATTATAAAATGCGTGACATCCAGTTGAACAAATGTGGAAAGTATCAGCAAAAAAACACAGCACAAAATAAGAAGCAGACTGCCAAACGTAAGTCTTATACCTTCTACCTGTTTTCTTATAACCCTTATCTTCGGTGCGGAAGCCTTTATCATAAGATATTTATTTTCCCCTTTAACTCATTAAGATTTTGTTCATATCCCGATTTAAATTTATCGTAAAAAATATTTTCTGTCCACATTATCAAAGCATCTTCATTATTGTCCTGATAATAACCCTTTCTTGTCCCGAGCGATTTAAAACCGTATTTTTTATAAAGAGAAATAGCAGGAGTATTGCTAACTCTTACTTCCAGAGTAACATATTTTATCATATCTCTGTAGCATTGTTCAAGGAGTGTGACAAAAAGTGCTTCCCCCAGAGATTTTCTTTTGTATTCAGGTGAGACGGCAACAGTTGTAATGTGAGCTTCTTCAAGAATTTGCCAGCAGCCCGCATAACCTATAAGTTCACCTTTCTCATTAAAGGCACTAAAATATTTGGCAAGCTCATTTGAAAGTTCGCTCATAAACGAATCCTTAGACCAGTGATGTTCACCATACGCCTTTTCCTCAATTAAAATAACATCATCAAGGTCAGATTTTTGCATAGGTTTTATTGTAACAGTTAAGATGCCAGTGTCCATAAACTTATTCTATCATATAAAAAATTCAAAGTCTGAATATTAAATTTTATTTACCTATTGATAAAAATAGCTCAATATGGTAAAATTACAACGGATATTGACGGAAAGGGCAAAAAAAATATGAAGAATATTGTTGTTTATACGGATAAAAACGAATCAAAACTCGCAGATGTTCTGGCACAAATTGATGACACAAATGTCAGAATTGAAAGCGCTGACAAACTTAAAGATTACGAAATGCTCAATCCCGGGCTTGTTGTAATTGAAAGCGTTCCGAATATTAAAGATGTTCTTATGACAACAAAATTCAAAGCTCCGGCATTGTTTATCGGCGATGTATTTAAAGGCACAACTGTCAGAGCTGTTATTTTTGATTTTATAAAAACTCCGGTCGACAATATGGAATTAACAATCCGCGCAAATGCCCTTCTAAAATACAAAGAACTAAGAGATAAATTAAAAGTTGTTTCGACAACTGACGAACTTACAGGGTTACATAACAGGAAATATATGCAGGAACGTCTTGAACAGGAAATTTCCCGCGCAAAACGTTACGGTACAAAATTGTCCTGCCTTTTATTCGATCTTGACTTTTTCAAAGTCGTAAACGACATTTACGGGTACGAATGGGGCGATGTTCTTTTGCGTTCCATTGCCGACAAATTGAAACAGCTTATCAGAAAAGAAGATATTTTAACACGTTACGGGGATGAAGAATTTTTGCTTATTCTTCCGAATACGTCCGAAGAAAACGCATTTTTGTTTGCTGAAAGATTTAGACGCGACATAGAAAAAATGGAATTTATTCCTGCAGGCGAAGAAGAAAGACATCCAATTACAATTTCAGGCGGAATTTCAACATATCCGTGCCTTGAAAATACTGAAGAAGATGCAAATACAATAATACGTTATGCTGAACACGCACTGTATAATGCAAAAAAACGCGGGAAAAATAAGATTGTTCAATTCTCACAATTAAACCTCGGCGAATAGAAGCGTAGCCGCTTCACCCGACACAGCTTACGGGATTGCATAAGCCGTTAGAAGTAGGTTGGGCTTTCAGCCCAACATTAAATGATTTTGTTGGGGTAGAAACCCCAACCTACTAACTAACCTGAAAATATAAGAAGGAGCGTGGCAGCAATCCCCTCCCTTATCAGAGAGGGGGTAGGGGTGGGTAACAATCAAATGACGATTTTTGTAAATACCCATCCAAATCTTCCCTAATCAGGGAAGGCTTGATTTTCTCCCGAGGAGAGGGAAGGAGTGTAGCCGCTTCACCCATAACAGCTTACGGTGTTGCATAAGCCGCTTTTTATGATATTTAGTTACTTATTTTAAATTAAAATATAGATTTCCGAGACTCAAAAGAAAACAAAAGGCTAAAAACAGCATTATATTCCGGAAGGTTTTACCTGCTGACTTGTCATAATACTCAAATTCATTATCATCGGAGTTTAAGTAATTGTTAAATTTGACGCCCGTATTTTTTGCATCAGACAATGTTCGGAAACTGAATTGTACAAATACATTATCATTATGTTGTCTACCTAAATCAATCAGGTACATTATATCATCATTTCTAAATCTTGCATAATATGATGAATACATAGGGACGGAAAGAGATGACAGTTTTGCTGTTTTTATATAATTTTTTCCTGCAAAAGATACACGTTTTAATGTACATAAATTTTGAGACCTGTCACAGTGAAAATATGCTTTATTAGGATAAAAAACCAGTATCAGAACAAACAAAACAAGTACCAGTATAATGTATAAATTATCAGCAATAATTTTCTTTTTATTCATAAACATACCTGTCATCCTGAATTTATTTTAGGATTTCTGATTTACTCCGTAGCCAAACATCGCAAAGTCGTATTTTACAGGGTCTTCAGGGTCAAATTTACGGAGATTTTCAGTTATTTCAAGAACTGATTTAAAATCATTTGCATTACGGGTTAGAAGCCCCATTTCACGTGAAAGCCTTGCGACATGGGTATCAAGAGGAATTAAAAGTTCAGACGGTTTCATAAAGTGCCATAACCCGAAATCCACAGGACCTTTTCTGACCATCCAGCGAAGATACATGCACATTCTCTTCATTGCACTGCCCTTACGTGCATCGGGTATCATAAATTTGAACCCTTGAGAATTGTTATCTTTAGCCTGCGAATAAAAATAATCCGTTACAGGTATAAACATATTACCTTCAATCGGATTTTCGTAACCGTATTTAAAAAGTTCCTCCAAGCCGCCGCTTTTGGAATATAAATCCCTGAGTATAGTAAAAATCTGAGCGAAATCTTCCGGTTTTCCGAAACGGTAATTAAAATCTCCGAGAATTTCAGGCTCAAAATTCAGAATAAAATTTAAAGGTTCATTCTGCGCGATATCAAACAGAGTGTCTAATTTTTTCAAAAATACTTCGCGTCTGCCATAAGCCACAAGAGAGGCAATAAAACCTGCTATTTCGATATCTTTTTTTTCTGTAAATCTATTCGGTACGCGAACCGGATCGTCTTTTATAAAATCAACAGTTTCGTATGTTTCAGCCAGTTTATCAATTTCAGACTTAGTTATCATTTCTCAGCTCCTTGAAATATTCCTTTAATATTTTATCACACTCATCTTCCATAATTCCGCCATAAACTTTCATCTTTGAATTAGTAAGTTTTCTCACATCAATAACGGAGCCTAAAGCGCCATAGTTATGGTCATAAGATCCGAAATAAACAGTTTTTATTCGCGCGGAAACTATTGCCCATGCGCACATAGGACAGGGTTCGAGAGTAACATACATTTCACAGTCGTCTAACCTCCAGCGGCCGAGTTTTTGTTCTGCTTCCCGTATCGCAAGAATTTCTGCGTGCGCTGTTACATCATTCAACGTTTCTTTCTGGTTAAATGTTTCTGCTATAACTTCACCGTCTTTTATAATCAACGCTCCGACAGGAATTTCGCCATCTGCTTTTCTTGCAAGTTCAACAGCACGCTTCATTTTACAACCTCTTGAACGTTTGCGAGATGTAAAGTTACTTCAACACAAAATCCGCAGTTTTTATCACTGTGCAATTTAATTTCGCCATTCATTGCTTCTACAAGCCCTTTAACAATAAACAGCCCGAGACCTGTGCCGCGTGTTGTTCTTGTTGTATTGTCGTCAAGACGGACAAATTTTTCAAAAAGTTTTTTCAACTGTTTTGGCGGAATAACTTCGCAGTCATTTTTTACAAAGATTTTTGCAAAATCATCTTTTACAATCGCATCAACTATAATTTTCGATCCATCAGAGGCATATTTAGCGGCATTTTCAAGGAGGTTTACAAAAACCTGAAGCAGTCTGCCTTTATCACCAAGAACAAGCGGGAAATCCTCTCCGAGATTAAAAACAATTTCCATATCTCTTTTATTTTTAATAAGAACCCTTGCTTCTTCAAGAATTTCAGGGAGCCATACCTGTTCAATATTCGTCCTCAAACGCATGCCCTCAATATCAGGAATTGTTAACAAATCATCAATAAGCCTTTTCAAACGTTCCGACTGTTCTTTTATTATTCTTAAAGATTTTTGTTTTGTTTCCTCATCAATTGTAATATCCTGACGCATCAGTCTTGTTGTGTAGCCCTGAATGCTTGTCAAAGGTGTCCTGAGTTCATGACTTACGGTATCAATAAGGTTTGAACGGAATTCATTCAACTCTTTGAGTTCAACGTTATTCTTCTTTAATTGAATATAGGATTTGTGGATTTCCGTTGCCATACGGTTAAATTCAAATGCAAGAAATATTATTTCATGCGGGGTAAAAGCTGTTGTCAAAAGCCTTATCTGACGTTCGTAATTACCTTTTGAAATTGCAATAATCCCTTTAAAAAGCTGTCTTATATTGATATAAAGATAATATGTATACAATCCGACTACAAAAATAATGGCAAAGGTTGCAGCAAGAAAGGATAAAATAATTTTTAAACTATTATTTGTAATCGCTTTTTTAGTAACTTTCTCTGTTGTATTTACAATAATTGTAATTTCAGGGTCAACTTTTGAAACGTAAACAAGAGGCTGATTTTTAACATCACCGAAAATTACGGGTTTATCTTTTTTCAATTTATCAGGCAGAAGAGAAATTGTTTTTTTATAAGCTGCCTCTGTATAATTGTGTTCCGCAATCAAATCCCCATCTTTAGTGAGAACGTAAATTTGTCTTTTATCATCTGCAAGCGACCTGAAAAGTTCGTCTTTAACCGCATCCAGTTTGAAAGTTGCAACAAGATAGCGGTTGTCAGATATTTTTAACGGAATAGAAGCATTATTATTCTTTTTATCGAGTTCCTGAACCGCAGCTAGTCCGGCTTCATCCGTTATTGCCAAATTTTCACAATCATCAAGCTGATTTATAACCGATTTCAAATACTGTTCTTTCGCCCTTGCAGTGGGTAAATGATCCAGTGAAAATACAATCTGTTCAAGATTACTGATAGTTGTCTTATTAAAAAAATCTATTTCATCGGATACCATATTCGCAATCAAAACGGCGGATTCTCTAAGCTGATATCTCATTGACTGCTGGTTAATATTGTTTATGATAAAACCGCTGATTGTCATAGGAACAATAACAGCGAATACAAAAACTATAATAATTTGTTCAACAATTTTTAAATGTTTGCCAAACATAAAACTTATCCTTCCCCGAACGGAGTAAGTTTATAACCGACATTAGTAACCGTATGCAGATACTTTGGATGTTTTGTATCAGGTTCGATTTTGTTGCGCAGACCGCCGACATGAACCCTCAGCATTCTGACATCTTCGTTACTGTCATAACCCCACACCTCATCAAGCAAAGTTGCAAGTGTTACAGGATGATTAAAATGCTGTATAAGGCAATATAAAATCTCAAATTCCGTCGGAGTAAGTTTTACTCTCTTATTAACAACAACAGCTTCAAGTGTTTCGGGAAATATTTCTATATCACCCGCGCTCAAAACTTCATCTGACAATGCTGATTTATCTTCGTCAAAAACCTGATTTCTTCTCAAAAGCACCCGTATTCGCAACAGTACTTCCTGAATATCAAAAGGTTTTACCAGATAATCATCCGCCCCGCAGTCAAAACCTTCTGTTTTATCATCAATCGTTCCTTTTGCAGTCAACATTAAAATAGGGATTGCAAGTTTTGCCTGCCTGATATTTTTGCAAACATCAAATCCGTTCATTTTAGGCATCATCACGTCAAGCAAAATCAGATCATACGTATTGTTCAGAGCTTTGTTAAGCCCTTCCATACCGTCACGCGCAGTGTCGACAAAATATCCGCTTGCTCTTACGTCAAACTCAAGCAAATCTCTTATTTCATCATCATCATCAACTATTAAAATACGTTTTTCCTGCATACGAACACCTGTTTATCCATAAACCTTTTTCTTATAGTATAAAAGTTTTTAATTTTTTTCAATTAATTATAAAGAAATAAAAAGTTTTAAGGTCTTAATGTCTTATATATTGAATATTACAAATAACAAATAATAAATCGCCATATTTTCCTATTTTATGCTTATACCTAAAGGGGATTATTTCCGACGGAAAAAGATTTACAATTTAACTATAACATTTGGTGGAGTAATTTAACATGTTAATGGGAAATGATTGCCATGATTGCAGCAAGTACAGTCGCTTGGAAATGAAAAATGTGAATAAGGACATTATAGCGTGGCTTGAAGATGTTATAGAAGAAAATAACAGCCGTATTGAAAGAAAGGAATGGAAAAGTAAATATAACAGCTACGTAGTTTACGATTACGAACCTTTCTGCACCGACGGATTTGAAATAAACCTTGTAATAACTTCACACAACGCGGCATATTTGAATTTCATAAAGTATTTGTACGACGAAAAAATAAGCACAATTGAATATTTAAACAGCTGCATAGGCGTATAAGAAACAACAGACCGGTAATTTATCCGGTCTGTTTGTGAATGTAAATAAAAAAATATTTTTGTATATTATGTTATCCTGAACTTGTTTCAGGCTCTGATTGAGATTCTGAAATTAATTCAGAATGACAAAAAATGGTTTTTATTTATACGATTTTCTGTTAAATTGTTCTATTCAGCAGTTTGTTCAGCGTTTTCCTGTTCTTTTACGAAACAATCTTTGCAAAAGACTTCTTTTCCGGCAATAGGTTTAAACGGAACCTGCGTTTGAGCACCGCATTTGGAACATACAGCATCATACATTTTTCTGTGTCTTCTGTTATTTTTTCTACGGGCTTTTCTGCATTCCGGACATCTTTTCGGTTTGTTTACCAAACCTTTTTCTGCGTAAAATTCTTGTTCACCTGCCGTGAAGACGAATTCTGCGCCGCAATCTTCACAAACAAGTTTTTCATCTTGGTACATTTTTCTTCTCCTGATTTAAGTTGGTACTGTAAAGAAACCTTTTGCAAAATTCCTTTAATTCATATAATTATACACTATTTTTGAAATTATGCAAGCGAAAATTGAGTGGATTTATATCGCAGCTTACACCAAAGATGGCTAAAATCGTCATCCTGAACTTGTTTCAGGATCTTATAATCATGAGATTCCGAAACAAGTTCGGAATGACATTATGACTGTTTTTCAGAATATCTGGGGTAAAATGCGATACAAATTTCAAATTGAGAAGTCAGATTAAAAAAACTTAAACACTGGTTGACAATGACGGGGCAATAGCAATAAATTGACGCACCAGATCTGTATCCCAGAATTTCCCGGCACCGTCTTTTAAAATTTCACAGGCTTTTTCGACACTCATACCTTTACGATACGGTCTATCGGAGATCAAGGCATGGAAGGTATCCGCAACAGCGACAATACGTGCAGCAAGCGGAATTTTTTCACCTTTTAATTGTTCAGGATAGCCGCTTCCGTCAACATGTTCATGGTGGTATTTTACAATAGGAATTAAATCACGCAGAGCGTCGTTCGGAGCAAGCACTTTTTCGGCTCCGATTACAGGGTGCTGTTTCATAATTTCCCATTCGTCCTCTTCAAGCTTGCCGGGCTTTTTCAAAACACTTTCGGGGATACCTATTTTGCCCACATCATGCAAAAGCGCACCAAGCTTAATCCTCTCTACTTCATCTTCAGGCAGATTAATAGCACGTGCAAGAGCCTCGGAATATCTGGAAACAGATGTTGAATGACCTTTTGTATACGGATCCTTTGCATCAATTGCACCCGCAAGAGAATTTGCAAGTTCCATAAGGTGATTATGCGAAACAATTTGTTCATTGTTAAATTTGTGCAAAAGTTCTTCGCCAAAATCAATACCGAGCTGCGAATGCCGCTTTGCAACAACTTCCGCAAACGAATTCAATGCTTCATCATCCCAGAAGTTATAATCCGCAGAACTGATTATGGCGGACATACCTTCTTTGTAACCTTTTGCCTGCGAAATATACATTGCCTGTTCCGCAAGAATTAAAAGTTTTTCCTGATCTTTGCTGCATTCCGGATAAGTTGCAATTCCGACCGCGACCTTAACAGGTCCGACATCATCCACAAAACAGCAGGAAAGACAATATGTAATATATTCTGCCAGATATTTAGCATCTGCAGTACTTGTATCCGGCAAAATTATTGCAATTTCATCACCGCCGTATCTGCCTGCTTTATCCGTGCTTCTGATATTTTGTTTGACTTTTTCAGCAAGAAGTTTTATAACTTCATCACCTTTGACATGCCCGAGTTCTCTGTTAATTTTTGAAATATTATTAACATCAAGCATTATAATTGAAAGGTTTGTTTCGTTTTCTTCCGCCTTTTTCAATTCTGCGGCAAGCACTTCCTGAAAACCTCTGTGGGTATAAAGTCCTGTAAGTGTGTCAGTATTTGCAAACTTGTTAGTCTGCTCCAAAAGCTCCACATTCTGCATAAAAAGTGCGCAGTAATTTGCAATAAATGAGAATAAGCCGATATGATTTTCAAGGGAATCTTTTCCAACTACCATAACACCTTTACAGCCGTTTATAGAATTAAGAGGGAATATATAAGCTGCTGATGCCGGTAAATAAGGAATATTTAAAAATTTATTATTATCCTGAACAGTTATACTGTTATTTTTAAAACATTGAATTATAGGATTTGCATCGTCAGAAAGCATCAATTTTGAAGAATAAGTACTTCCCATTGAATTAAAAAGTTTTATATTAATACATTTTGACTGCTCATGGAAAACACCGAACGCCGTAAATACACTCCTTAATTTTTCGGTGAATAATTCATGGACAGCCGCAAAAAGCTCATGAATTGTTGCCTTGCCTTCAAGTGCAGTATTCAAACTATATACGAGATCCGAATAATCAACAACACGGTGCGAACTTGCCGCATTATTCATATAACCGGCGTACATTCTGTTTGAAGTTTTGTTTGTATTAAAGTTATTTATGCGTGCTACAATACTTGATGTTTGGGAGGCAATCGGATTTGAAGCTCTTTTTTCTTCCTGTTTTTGTTTTTTTTCGGTTTCTACGGGCTGTATATTTTTGAACTCAGGCTTTTTAAGTGAATTTAATGTTTTAGAAAGCGGATTTGTTGCCGTCTTGCCAGTTTTTGACGGCGATTTAGGTTTAACCTGTTCAGTTATCTTTTCTTTATTTTCGCTCAAAATTCACACCTGCTTAGCACACTTTTTATATAAAACACCTGACAAAAAATTTTTGCCTGATATGGAATGTGAGTTTACATTCCTTAAACTATTTTATAATACATCGCTATAAAAACAATACGCCATTTAGACGGCATTGCTGCTGTTTAATAAAATAATATAATCATAAATCCTTTTTCTAACACACAAATATTACTACATTAGTAGTATAACTCTTAAATCATCTTTTTTCTATACATTTTTTGTTATTTTTAACAGAAATTAATATCATACGTTTGTTAAAAATTAGACTACAATACTTTTCATGATAAAATCATATTATGGAATTTACCGAAAAGACTTTAAATTCACAAATAATTTATGACGGCAGAGTGGTTAAAGTATTCAAAGACAGTGTTGAACTTTCAACAGGACAAAAATCTTTCAGAGAAGTCGTTAAACATTCGGGCGGCGTTGTAATTCTTGCGGTTAGAGAAGACAAAATTCTCCTTGTCAAACAATTCAGATATCCTTTGAGGGAAGTCATGTTTGAACTTCCGGCAGGCAAACTTGAAGCAGGCGAAGATCCGTTTGAAGCTGCAAAACGCGAACTGGAAGAAGAAACCGGCTACTGTGCAAACAAGTGGACTAACCTGGGCTATGTTTATACATCTCCCGGATACAGCAATGAAAAATTGTATCTTTTCAAAGCCGAAGATTTGGAATTTACTCATTGCCATCCCGACGAAGGCGAAATTATTCAAGCTTTTGAATACAAATATGATGAAGTATTAAAAATGATTGATAACGGGGAAATTAATGACGCAAAGACGCTTTGCGCAATATTGAGAGCAAAACTTTAATCCCCCTCATCCGCCTGCAGCACCTTCTCCCGCAATCAGGGGAGAAGGACATAGATAAAGAAAAAATACGAGGTCAAAACAAATGATTAAAATGGTTGCAACAGATATTGACGGAACAATTTTTAACTGGAATTTAGGCGGGTTCACCCACGAAGTTAAAGAATGTATAAAACAACTTTCAGCAAGCGGAGTTAAAGTTGTACTTGTAACAGGAAGAATGCACCGTGCAACAACATTTCTTGCAGACGAACTCGGTCTGGATACTCCTATAGTTTCTTATCAGGGCGGAATGATTAAAGAAAACAGAGAAAACGGAAATGTCTTTTACCGCAAAGATTTAGATCCCGAACGCGCAAAAGAAATTATCAAATGGGCAAAAGATAACAATATCCACATAAATCTTTATATGGACGATGTTTTATACGTTGAAAAAGATGACGAAACAATACGTAAATACACGGATGCCCGATACATTGAATATACCGTCTGCCCGTTTGACAGTCTGGAAATCAAAAATGTAAATAAAATTCTTGCAATAAAATACGGTGATGCAGACACTGTAACCGGCTGGGTTAACTATCTTGAAAAAAAATACCCTGACCTTTATATAGTGAAATCCACACCTTATTTCTGTGAAATTTCAAACAAAGACGCAAAAAAATCCTGCGCTGTTGAATACTTATGCAAAAAATGGGACATAAAAAAAGATGAAGTTTTGGCAATAGGCGACCAGGATAACGACATTGAACTTTTAAAATCAGGCGGAATAAAAGTTGCAATGGGAAACGGCACACCCGAATTAAAGGAATGTGCCGATTTCATAACGGATACCGTTGACAATAACGGTTTTGTAAAAGCCATTAACAAATTTTGCCGTTAAATCAGAAAAATTTTTGTGAGATAATAAGCTTAACGGAAAGGGTAAGAACTATGTACAGAATAGGACTCGGTTACGATATTCACAGATTGACGGAAGGCAGAAATCTTGTTATAGGCGGGGTTAAAATTACTCATGAAAAAGGGCTTCTGGGGCATTCTGACGCTGATGTTTTAATCCATGCAATAATAGATGCAATGCTCGGAGCACTGGCACTTTCAGATATCGGAACAATCTTCCCCGACACGGATGAACTTTATAAAGACGCTGACAGCACTGTTTTGTTGAGAGATGTTTATAATCTCATAAAAGAAAAAAAATATGTTATAGAAAATCTGGACAGCAACATAATTGCCCAGCAGCCTAAAATGATGCCTTATATCCCGAAGATGAAGGAAATTCTCTGCCATATTCTTGAAGTTGAACCCGAAAGAATTTCTATCAAAGCTAAAACAAATGAAAAAATGGACGCCGTAGGTCAGGAGCTTGCAATAGAAGCTCATGCAGCAGTTCTTTTGAAAAAAATATAAAATATAACAGTTGGAACTTATATCACAGGTTACACCAACCGCACAAATGTTGTCACCTCTGAAATAAATTCCAGATTAAAGTTTTGTCATCCCGAACTTTGTTTGACTGCTTTTGCCGAAATCTATGATTTCGTGCAAAATGTCCCAATGCGGGCGGGATCTAATCCCTGAGTAGCCCCTTTATACTTATTTGGAGTAAACTGCGGTATAAATTCCTAACAGTTACTATTGCATTAATTTATAATAACTGATATTATATACGCATAGGTCATGTATGACCTAGAACAATAAAAATTAAGCAAATAGTTCTTTGATATCAGAATGTAAAGCTTTGGCAATGTCAAACAGCGTATCTACAGGAGTATTGACTTCCGCACGTTCAATCATACCAACATAATTTCGGCTTCTGTTTATTAATTCAGCTAATTTTTCTTGCGATAGATTTTTAGATTTTCGCAAAAATTTGATATTTCTACCAAGCTTTTTTAAATCAGATTTAGCCATATAAAAATTATGGATTTTTTTATTGTAATTTTCTACCAAATCAGATTTGTCAAAAATTTCAAAGATAACTAGATTGCAATGATTTTAAAGAGTGATAAATTACCAAATGAGATTAGTCAAAAGGAGGATATTTATGTCAAAACAAAGATCTGAACGCACACCTTATATTGTCAGATTACTCAAAAACGAGACAGTACTCGGTACATATAGAGTGAGCAAAGAAATGTTCCTGTCCATTCAAAAAGAAATAACGCCATACCAGACGTTCAAAGAAAAAGCAAAAAAAGTAAAATGTATCGAAACAGGAGAAATATTCAGCAGTGCCAAACATGCAAATGAAATGCTTGTACAAAAGGGATTAGCCTCAAGTTACACAGCATACAATCGAATTAAAGAGGTATGCCGCAACAAAACAGAAACTGCTTACGGTTTTCACTGGAAATTTGTTCAGGAATAAAAATTACAACTTAGCTCTAAATTATTTTATATATCAGATAGTAGATAATTGACGAAATTATCATGCAGGCAGGTATAGTTAAAACCCACGCTATAACAATATTTCCGACTATTCTCCATTTTACGGCATGCGCATGGAAAGTTGATCCGACACCCATAATCGCCGTTGAAATAACATGGGTTGTGCTCAACGGAATTCCGAAATGCGACGCAGTTAAAATCAAACCGGCTGCAGAAGTTTCTGCTGCAAATCCGTGTATAGGTTTAAGTTTGATAATTTTATGCCCCATGGTTTTGATGATTTTCCATCCGCCGTTCATTGTTCCTGCAGCCATAGTGAGCGCGCAGGCAATGATTACATAAATTGGGATTTCAAACTCGCCCGACGGACCTGTGTGCAAAACTCCGCCTGCCAAAAGTGCAAGTGTTATTATACCCATTGTTTTTTGAGCATCGTTTGAACCGTGGCTTAATGCCATTAAGCCTGATGATATTAATTGAAGTTTTCTGAACTGTTTGTTAACTGTCTGCGGGTTTTCACGCAAAATAAGAATTACCCATGCAATCAAAAGCATTAAGGTAAAACCGACGCAAAATCCCAGAACAGGTGATGTAAACATCGGGATTATAACTTTGTCAATCAGTGTGTGGAAATGCACTACATCAACTCCGGCTTTTACAATTGCGGCGCCTAAAAGTCCGCCTATAAGAGCGTGCGAAGAGCTTGACGGAAGCCCGAGCCACCATGTAAATAAATTCCAGATAACTGCTGCCAGTAGCGCACAAAAAATTACGGTTAAAGTAATCATATCGGCGTTCACAATACCAGAGCCTATTGTTTTTGCAACGTGTGTACCTGTTAATGCACCGGCAAATTCAAGGCTTGCACCGAACAATACTGCCTGTTTTGGGGACAGAACTTTTGTTGAAACGACTGTTGCAATAGCGTTTGCGCAGTCATGAAAACCGTTTATAAATTCAAATGCCAGAGCTACAAGCACTACAGCTATTAAAAGTAAAATTGTTATTGACATGAAAATTCCTTTTTTGTGAAGATTGTCAGGCTGAACGCCGGATTGATATTTTTTTTTACAAGATTCCGAAACAAGTTCGGAATGACAGTTTGTTTCTAACTTTGTTTTAAAACAACATTCAAAATTGTATCTGATACAAAGAAACATGCATCAAATGCGTTTTCAATTTCTTTGTACATATCTCTTAATTTGATAACATCAAGAGCTTCATATTTGCCTGAAAACAGGTTTGCCATTGCACGGCGGTGAATTTCGTCCCCGTGGGATTCTATTTCTTTCATTTCAATATTCAGTTCGGTTATTTCTTCAAGATCGGAAACTTTTTTGAACTGTTTCGTAATTTCGCCGAGTTTTTCGGTTGCCTGAACTAAAGTTAAAGCCTGTTCTTTCATTTCGTCAGTGTAGTTGTTCAATCTGTACACTTCCAAATTTAAACAGGCTTTTACGATTTTTTTTGTTATTTTATTCAATTGAACGGCAATTGTTTGAATATCTTCTCTTTCAATGGGGGTAATAAAGCTTTTGTTAAGCTGTTTGAGGCATGCTTTATATGATAATTTACCCTTCTTTTTATATTTCAAAGCTTTTTCTTTATATTCATCGGTCAGGTGATTGTGCATAATTTCGTCATACAATCTCGCTGTTTTCTGGCAAATTTCCGCACTGTCCTGAAAATAGGTAAAGAACATCTTGTCCTCAGGCGGCATGATGTATGACATCAAATTAAATTTTGGCATAATTTTTCTCCTTAATTAGGGTGCGGTATTTTATCCACACACGCCAAGCATACTTGAAAAACACTTGTTTGAAAAGGGTATCGTTACAATTTTTAATTAACTTTTACAACTGCATTTTTCACAGCCTTCGGGTTCAGCATGAATAGAGATTATGCAGTTTCCGAGCGTTTTGTTTATTTCGGTTTCTATTTCATCGCAAATTTTGTGACAGTCTTGTATTGTCATCTGCTTCGGGAACAATAATGTCATATCAAGCTGTTTTTCAGGCCCTATATTTCTGCCTTTAAGAGATTTGTAACCGTGAACCCCTTTATCTTTAAAGTTTTCTATAATTTTTTCAACAGATTCAATATCACTTTTCGGTAAAGAGCCGTCAAGAAGGTTGTTCAAAGTTTCTTTTGAGATAGAAAATCCTGCCTTAAAAATCAGCATGGCAACAACAATTGCTATTATCGGGTCTAAAATATGGATACCTGTGATTTTTATTAACACCAGACCCGCCATAACGCCGAGTGATGAGTAAATATCGGTTCTCAAATGTTCGCCGTCCGCAAAAAGTGAAATTGAATTTGATTTTTTTGCGACTTTAAAAAGGATGCTGCTGACAATATAGTTTGCTACGACTGCAAATAACATTACAGCAATACCTAAAGTCGTATCAACTTCAGCAGTTTCTTGAAAAATCAATTTTTTTGCAGCTTCGTAAATTATAAAAAGTCCGGCAAAGATTATCAGACCGCCTTCAATAAAGCCTGATATATCTTCGTATTTGCCGTGCCCGAAAGGGTGATCGCTGTCTGCGGGTTCGGAGGATTTCATTACCGCAAAAAAGGTTAAAACAGAGGCTAAACAGTCGCTCAGCGAGTGAATTGCTTCGGAGATTATACTTATAGAGCCTGAAATAATTCCGGCTATGAATTTTAGAATAATTATAACTGCGTTTGAGGTTATCGATAGTCCTGCAGCAAATTTTTTTTCTTTTGTTATGTCCAATGTTACTTTCCTCTTTTAAAACATTTTAGCAAAGACTTGGTTTCTTTATCAACCCTTAAAGACTCACAGATTTTTTGAATACTTTTGTTATATGTCCAATTATCAAGCTTTGAGGTCTTTAAATATTTTAAAGTTTTTTCGGGAAATTTTATGTAACATATAGAAAGCGCCCATGCAACTGCCATTTTTGTGTAGTATCTCTGGTCTTTAAACTTATCTATCAGGTTTAAATCTTTGTCAATGAAATCTATATCAATATAATATGAAAGAAGTATCACATAGGCGAAGCGTATATCATACTCATTTTTTGATTTAAAATACGGCTGAATAAAGTTCCAGACAAGTTTCCTGTTATCTTTTACAAACTTTAAACCGCTGCAGAAACAATCACATACAGACCAGTTATTTATTTCAGGTATAAAATTTTTGACAAGTTCAAGTATTTTGTCAGGAGGCTGTTTGACAAGTCCTATAACCATACCTTTAAGCATGGTTTCTTCCATATATTGAAAATCGCTGCTATTTAGAAATTCTTCCCATTCTCCGCTTTTGTAAATCTCTTTTGCTATTTTACGTAGTTTTGGAAGCCGAACACCAAGAACATTGTTAATATTCGGTATCAAAGATGCGGAAAACTTTTGAAAATCTTTTTCTGACTCGTTTATTAGTCTTTGTTTTATGTCCATGAGAGGATTTTAGCATAAAATAAAAAAAATTTTTATTTTATGCTAAAGCAGTCAAACAAAGTTCGGGATGACGAAACCCTAATGTAGAATTTATTTCAGTGGTAACTATGAAAACTTGCTGTCAATACATTGACAAAATTTGATAATCCTTTTAGTATATATTTGTAATACAATTACTAAAAGATACTATAGGTGATTTATGGAGTTAAAAGACCTGCCAAAGTGTCCTGTTGAGACAACTTTAAAACTTATCGGCGAAAAGTGGAAAATACTTATAATCAGAGATTTGCTCAACGGAACAAAACGTTTTGGCGAACTTAAAAAAGCCTGTTCCGGAATTTCTCAAAAAGTTTTAACAACTAACTTGCGTGCCATGGAAGATGACGGACTTGTAAAAAGAGAAGTCTTTCCGGAGGTTCCGCCAAGAGTCGAATACACTCTCACAGATGTCGGCTACAGCCTTGCTCCCGTTTTGAATGCAATGGCAAGCTGGGGAACCGACTACAAACTTTTCTTGAAACTCTTACAAAAAAGAGGTTAGTATATTATTATAATTAACCCTGTAGGGGAATTTATTACTCAGCTTTAAATTATATATAATACTTTACATAAAATAGCAAAATTTATTTTATCATGTATTATATATGTAGGAGAAATTTTAAGATGAAATTATTAACAGCAATTCAAAAGGCAATACCTGAAAATAAAGCCTTTGACAGCGCACATCTGAAACTTCTTTATTCAAATCTGCAGCCTGAAACAAGAGAAGAAGTTATTTATCGCAGAAACGGAAAATCTGTGGATAAAATTATTGAATTTGATATTCAGACAAATTCAAAAATTAAAACAACGCATTATGACTATTTTAATGACAAAAAAATCCGTTCAATTGATGAATATGACCGTTTAACAGGTAAAAAACTCAAAACAATCAACTATGTTTTATATAAATCAATTGACGAATTTGATCCTGAAACAGGGAAAAAATTACGTACAATTAATTTCAATGTAAAAGATGAAAATAAAATCTCATCAATACAGGAATATGATCAGGAAACAGGGAAAATAGTTACTATTTCAATTTACAAACGTGACGGAAGGACTGTCAGCATAATAAAAAAAATAGACCCCGTAACAGAAAAAGTTACAAGCTGGGTTAATAATACAAATACAAATTTTAAGCCGGCGACACCTTCAAAACCTTCAATGTTTACAAGAAGCTATGACAATATCAAGGTAATGGACAACAGAACCAAAGAAGATATTGCACAGCTTATTGATAATCTTTATACAAACAATTTAAAATTTGAGAATATATAAACAAAATTTTAAATATTAAACTTAAATCTCATCCTCGCTTAAAGCTTCTCTGACAAATTTTGCAGGGTTGTTAATAATATAAAGTAAATCCTGAGGAGATTTTATATATCTATACTCGTATCTTTGTGAATTTGCTGTAAATGACAGCATACCGTAGTCCATTAATCTGCCCATAGAAGTCTGTGTAATATCCAGCCTGTTTAAATCATTAAGTGAAATATCTATTTCAACCGGATTTAAAACACCGATTTTGATATGAGCAAATTTAGTGGTAATAATAATTTTATCGTAAATATATCTTAAAATCGGATAAATAATTGCGGCAAGAATACCGAACACTACCAGCCAGCTAAAAATACTGTGGGTATTCAAAAAAATATTCCAGAAGTAAATAAAAAACACCGGAGTTAAAACAATCGGCCAGAAAAGTGCCATCGGATGTTTTTTAATATCATATAAAACCAGTTCTTCCATATCTTCAGGCAGACTTTCAGTCTGAAGTTCTTCATTGTCATTAATTTTATGAACAGCTGTTTCTTCAGACGCATACGTCTGAGGCTGTTTCTCAATCACAACATCAGCCCGCAGATCACACCCGCAGTATCTGCAAAAATTATCGCCGTCTTTAATTTGTTTTCCGCAATTTGGACAAAACATTTTTTACTCCATGTGACAGCCAATTCTAGCACATCATTTGACTTTAGTCAATCAGTGGTATAACATAAAGCTTATGATTTCAAAACAAGAACTTTTGATACTATATCATTCTGATTTAGATAAACTTTTAGACATTTCCTCAAAATATATTAAAAATGATGTGGAATTTTGCTCGCTTGTAAACGCAAGAAACGGGAAATGCTCCCAAAACTGCAAATACTGTGCGCAAAGCTCTCATTACAGAACAAATATAGATACATATCCGCTCATTGATCTTGATGAGGTAAAAAAAACTGCGTTGGAAGCAAAAAGCCACAAAACTTCAAGATTTGCAATAGTCACATCAGGCAAAACCCCTGATGAAAGCGACTTTGACAAAATTCTCCAAATGATAAAAGAGGTAAATAAAATTGACGGGCTCAAAAGCTGCGCTTCCATCGGGATTCTAAATGAAGAACAGGCAAAAAAACTTGCTGAATGCGGTCTGAAAAGGTTTCACCACAACATCAATACCTGCCGTTCTTACTACACTCAAGTCTGCACTACCCACACTTTTGAGGACAGAATAAATACTTGCAGACTTGTAAAAAAATACGGAATGGAATTATGCTGCGGAGTAATTCTCGGAATGGGAGAAACCATTGAACAAAGAATTGAAATGGCTCTTGAACTTGCCGAAATTCAGCCGGATTCTATACCGATAAATATTTTAACACCTATCCCGGAAACTCCGTTTGAAAATTATTACGACAAAATTGACGAAGAAAATATTTTAAGAACACTTGCAATATTTAAAATAGCAAATCCTCTGTCCGTCCTGCGTTTTTGCGGCGGAAGAATGCGGCTTTCGGATGCCAATCAGCGCATTGCACTAAAGACCTGTGTTGAAGGATTAATGGTCGGCAATTACCTGACAACCGCAGGCAAATCGGTAGAAGAAGATATTCAAACAGTTCAACAACTCGGCAAAAATATAAAATTGTAACAAAAATTTCATAATCACTAAATATTTTTAAATATTTTTAACCATTATGCCGTTATTCTGGTTCAGAAAGAAGGTTAAAAATGAGTGATGACAAAAAAATAAACTGGCGCCCTCCAATGATGGCTCCGCAGGAAAATTTTCTTGAAAAATTCAAACTTGACTTTAGAAAACCGTTCAATACAGACTGGATGAACAAAAGTCTGTGGGATCAACAACCTAAAAAAAATACAAACAATAACTTGGAAGACGCTTCAGCCCAGGCGATTAAGCTCCATGAGGATTGGCGCTCCGTACTGAAGGCTGAAGCAAAAGTCAAACAAAACAGGTTTAAACCTGACCCGAATATTTCACTGAAATTCTTTAAAGAATTGGAAGCAGCTGCAAAAAGATTAAATTGTAATCCCGAAGATTTGGCTGCAGTTATATACGCAGAATCCCATTTTGACCCGCAGATAAAAAACAGTACGGGTAAATACGCAGGTTTAATCCAGATGGATAAAGTAAGTTTTGACAGCCTTAAAGTTGATAATAAATGCACTTACAGAGAATACTGTAAACTTCCGCGCGAGAAACAGCTTAAATATGTAGAGGCATATCTGCAGTTACGCATAAAAGAAAAAGGTTTGACCGGGAAAAAATTAAACGGCGGACAGCTCTGGACACTGATAAAACATCCAAAAAGCATTAACAATCCGGCATATGTACGGAATGTTCAAAAAAAACTTAACCAGCTTAAGCGCACGCCGGACAAATTTTAAGATGTCTACATGTTTGACTTTTTAGAATTTTGTCCGTCAAACCTGTCTGCAAGAAATGTTGATATTAACGGAATAACAATATAATAAAGTCCGCCCAATATTAATGCTGGTCTGACCACTTTTATACCTTCTACGTATTTTTCGAGTTTAGGAGAATTTTTATTTGCTTTTGAAAAATTCCTGATAAACTTTTCTGCCGGTTTTTCAATGGCTCCGTTAATCGCATACCCGCCTGCTATACAAAACCCTGTTGAAATAGCAGCGTTATACATAAGAGCTTTCTTCCTTGTTTGTTCAATTTTTTTGCTATTCGCTGTTTGTGTTACAAACGCGGCTGTTGCCGCAGCATCTGTCAGGGAAATTATATGCTGTTCAAAATTTGTATTGTGAAATTTTTCTGACATTTTTTGAACAGGCAAAGTATCCATTGCTTTTCCTATAAATTTAGAAAGACTTCTCATTCCATTGCCTGTAAATGAAATTTTTTTGTCTTTTTTATCATTATTAACTTTTTTATTAAACAAAAAAGCCATAAATGGCGGAATTAAGGAACATGTCATAATTGATTTCGGCACCGCAATTAAAAATCCCAAACCCAGTTTAAACAACTGTGTTGCAAACTTATAACGGCTTGAAGCTTTCAGGCTTTTTTCGCCTGATTTAAGATTTTCCACGGTAGATTTTTTTAAATATTCATAAGGTCTTTTATCAATATTTTTGACTGCTTTTGCAACCGGCGATGATGCCGCAAGCATTAAAAAATATCCTGTTGCACTTGAAGCAAGCGACTTTGCACAGGCATATTTTTTATTTTCAATATCAGTTTTAGGAGTTGCCATAATAGCAATCGGACGCGCGACAGTAGAAAGCGCAAGAGATGCCGTTGCAACAAACAAAGAACCGTTATCCGCAGCAAATTCCAGTCCTCTTTTTAAAATTTTGCTATTATATATCGCCTGTACTTTCATGCAAATTCATTATACAATGCTCATAATGAAAATCACAGAATTTGTAAAAAAAGAATTGCAAGGCTGGACACCTGCCGAAATCATCGGATTATTAATTGTGCTTGTAATTATTTTGATAAATGCTTTTGTGGTGAAAGACAGTCCTGCTGCAATTCTTAACGCAATATGCGGTATTTTATACACAATTATTGCGGGTAAAGGTAAAATTTCATGTTATTTCTTCGGATTAACGGGCTCGGGTTGTTATATTTATCTTTCATTCGCAAATGCTCTCTGGGGTAATATGCTTCTTTACCTCATGTACTATATTCCGATGCAAATTCTGGGGATTTTCAGATGGAAAAAACATCTAAAAAAAGAGTCCGGAGAAATAATAAAAATAAATTTAAATTTTAAACAACGTCTAAAACTTTCAATTATAGCGCTTATCGGATGTATAATTGCAATTGCCGTTTTGAATTACTTCAATGACAAAAGTCCCGTAATCGACGGGATTACAACATTTCTATCAATACTCGGAATGTATTTGACAGTAAAAAGAGCTATTGAGCAATGGATTGTATGGATTATCGTAAACGGACTTTCATTTATTATGTGGCTCAATCTTGTAATCCACGGTGCAAAAGCTTACTCCACCGTTTTAATGTGGGGAGTATATTTTATACTGGCAATTTATTTTTACATTATGTGGAAAAAAGAATTACAAAATCAAAATTTATAAAACTTTTTTATTTACATTTAGTTTTGCCCGACCAGCTCAAATCATTGCAATGTAAGTAATCCATATTTTCGTTATACAAAACCCATGCGGTACAACCTCTGCCCTGCTCTGTTGAAGCTTTTCCTTTTGAATTTGTAACATCACAATAATCTTCAAAAGTGTACCTATGACCTTGATGACCGTAAGGTTTTATCCCGTTTGGAGTAATATAAAACCAGAATGCGCTAACTCCGACTTTCGCAGTCTTTTCAGGCAGAAATACTTCAATATCTCCGCATCCTGCTGCTGTTCGTTCACAATCTTTATTAACCCAGCCAATCATTATTATAGCCCCATCAGCCGTAAATATTTTATTGTAATCATCTTTAATTGATGTTCCCCCGCTTGATGAATAATTCCTTCCGTCAAGTGATAAATACCTGCTGAATGTGTGGCTTGTTTTCCCTGACTGCTTAATATATTTTTTCAAAATATCCGTAAATAATTCAGAACCGCTCTCATCTAAAATAGCCTCACCGTTCTCATCTTTTTCTCCTGTATTAGTAGTGGCATAATCCCAGGTTTGTATATCTCCATATTCAGCCTGAGCCATGACAAAAGCTTGAGAAAGCACGGAATATACCTTTTTCAACTGGGTTACACGCTGCTTTTCACGATGATCCTGAATTAACGTTGGAATAGTCATTGCGGCAACCACACCAATAATTCCGAGGGTGATGAGAACCTCTGCTAGTGTAAACGCTGCGCGTTTACGAGGTGAATAAGTAAATAGGTTAATAAGTGAATAAGTTCGTTTCAAAAAGTTAAACATGTCATGCTGAACGTCGGATTGACCTCCGTGTTTCAGCATCTCTTGAACGCCAGATTGACTTCTTGCCCTCCGCGCTTCTTGCCATCTATTTAGCCGAGGAGTGCCCCCCCCCCGAAGCTACACAACATTTCTAATAATCTTTTCATTGCCACTCCTTTATATGTAAACTTTAATTCCTGTGTACATTGTTATTTTAACATATATTTTTAATCATTTCAATATAATTACAAGAAAATGTAAGCTCCCACCGGAGGTGAGAGCATTTTTGTATAAGAAGGTGTGTAGAAATGTTTAATTGTTTAATTCCTGTATCCTGTGCCTGCCCTGTAGCCCGATATAAAATACATAAAAGGCAGAGCTGGCTCTATCCATTTAAACCCCGATAAAATTCCGGCTGTTGCAATATCGTCCGCGTGAAGTGCAATATCAATAGCTTCGGGCTTACGTTCGCTGTAAATTCCTTTACCTGACGATTTTTCTCCAAACAGCGGATTTATAATTTTTTTACTTATATAATTTGCTATGTAACTTCCGCCTACAATCCCTGTTGCAGTAATTCCGCTTAAAATTACCGCCAGTTTTTTCATAGGTGTTAATGGTTTAATTAATCTCACTTTTTCTAATTTTTCGGAAAGAAAAAGGGCTGCACCTGCGCCGACATTGCATAGGAAAATGTTCGCAAGATACTGGTACAAGCCCTCTTTGACCTTGTTAGCGGTCCCTTTTCTATTATTTGTATGTGTAGTCCTGTCAGCGATTATCCCGCCGGTTACACCGCCTGCAACAGGTATAAAACCGAGCAGAGATAACCGTTTAATTTCAGAAAAAATCTCCTTCGAATTCAAATTTTTCTTTTCAGGTAATATTACGCTGAAAAGTTCTTGCTTCTCAGGAGATGAAGGAAGTTTGCCATCTAATAATTCTATTTGTTTAACGGATAGTTCCTTAAATTTAGCAGTGTTTATAGCCTCCAAAACTTTCCTGTCTTTTACCTGAACCTTTTTAAGAAAATTATCGACAGCGTTGGTTTGTAATTTTTGAAGTTCTGTTATATGAACTCTTTCCATTAATCCTTTAAAAATTTTTTTACCTCCTATCATCAATCCTCTGGTACCAAGAAGAGAAGCAGCAATTGTAGAAGATATAACAATCATATTTTTATAAAATTTTTGTTTTTTATTTTCCGGCTTCCTGGAAGACTTCAACGAATCATAAATCCCGAAACCTCCGCCAATACCTACAAGCAAGGCAGGCATGTTTTTGTCCAGCTTATTCAATATCATCGGTTGGTCAATATATTTGCCAATAGTTGAAAGTTTCATGTTTTCCTTTTTTGTATTTTGTTAGGCTAGGCTAACTTTAAACTAAAAAAATATTTTTGTCAAGAGGGATTATTTGGGGAATGACATAACAAAGCTTTCTCCACTGTAGGTGAGGTAAAAACAGCCCCTCTCTCTTACTCTCTCCCCAAAAGGGAGAGAGAACAAAGAAAATACCCTCTCACTCTGGGAGAGGGAGCAGTTGTGCAAACGTAGTGAGCATACAACTGCAGGAGAGGGTGTACCCTATACCAAGGAGAGTGGAAGAGATGACGCCACAAAATCGTCATTCTGATGGTAGAGCCCGAAGAAGCGCACAAGTGCGCCGGATTTGCGTCATCACGGTGCAAAACGTATATAAATCCTGTTTTTTTTAGAGAGCTGCAGATTAATAAATATTTTTTATCGTATCTTTCAAATCCGACTTTACGTATTTTGTTAATTTAACCATATTTTTAAAAATCTTATCCGGCACTATATGCTCCATTTTACAAGCAATCTCAAGAGCTTGTGAGTTATCAGCACCCAGTACTTCAACAAAAAATTCAGCAAGTTTTTCGTGTTTTTCAAGAATTTTTTTTGCTATTTTTTCTCCCTCTTTTGTAAGAGTAATCTCAGAATAAGGGGCGTAATTTATCAGTCTCTTTTCTGCCAGAACATTCAAAGCTCCGGTGACAGATGCTTTTTTAACATTCAATGCCTGAGCAATTGCCGTAACTTTTGCCTTTCCTGAATTTTTTATCTGATTGTAAATCTCTTCAATATAATCTTCAAGGCTTACAGAAAGCTTTTCCATATTATAAACTCCTGACTATTTTAAGTATTTCCTCGGGGCTGTCAACTATAAAATCAGCTCCGTTTAAATAATCTCTGGTTCTGAACCCCCATGTTACACCGATACATTTTAAGTCGGCATTGTGCGCGGTCTGCACATCAACGTCCGAATCTCCAGCATATAAGGTCGAACTTTTATCAGAACCTAAAAATTTCATAGCTTTAAAAACTCCGTCGGGCGCAGGTTTTTTAGGTACGTCATCGCATTGACCTATTGCAGCATCAACTAAATTTCCAAAATATTTTTTACATAAATCTTTAACAGCAGAATCGAATTTGTTAGAAACAACGCCGATTTTCAGATTTTCTTTGTGTAATTCTTCAAGCATTTCTAAGATACCATTATAAGGCTGCGTATGATTATACATATTTTCCGAATAGTTCTTTTTAAATACTTCAAGACATTCATCAACATTCTTACAGTTTTCAGGAACCGCACGTTCAATAAGTTTGCGCACTCCGTTACCTACAAAGCATCTCACCTCGTCAAGTGTACGTTTCTGGTAACCAAATCTGCAAAGAGCAAAATTTGTACTCTCTTTCAAGTCTTCCAAAGTATTCAACAAAGTTCCGTCAAGATCAAAAATAATCGTTTTTATCATAAGTCGATTTTATCACAGAAAAAATCATAAAAATTATAGAATTGAAGCGGATATTTTTTCGTTAAATTTTCAAGAAATGAGACATATTGTTTTTCAAGCTCGACCAATCTTTCATGACGTTTACCGTCACATATAAATTTTTTCAAACGGATTGCATATCTGCCGTCTTTCTCCTTTGTACAAACAATAAAATAAATAGGAACATCAAGAGCTAGCGAAAACCTGAAAGCACCTTCTGGGAAATTTGCTTTATATCCGAGAAAATCAGATGTAAAAACAGCGTCCGAATTATGCGCCGAAACCCTGTCTCCTGCAATAAAAATAATTTCACCGTCATCCAGCTTTTCTTTTATTTCCATTGAAGTTGTCAAATCAATACTCTCGACAGGATAAACATTTACAGGGTCATCTGAAGTTATGGCAGCAAGAAAATTTTTAAAAATCTTACATTGGTTAACCTCTAAAAACATATTAACCTTTATCCAGTCAATTTCAGTTCCCGACTTAAAAAATGTTCTCATTGTATTAACATTTCCGAGATGCGAACACAATAAACAAACACCGTGTTTAGCATTAAAGTCATTAAATAAAATGCGCTTTTCATTTTCATCGGCAAAATATATATTGTTAACCCCGAAATTATCAGTATACATTTCCATAGTATCAACAAGCATATACGAGTAGCTTAAAAAATGTTTAAATGCCTGAATAATACTGCCATTTCCCGATGCAATCTTTTGCAATTTTTGAGAACATTTTTTTATTTGCCCTGAGCCCAAAAATGCAAAAAGAGTAACAAAAAATACAATAAATTGAACCGGCTTTTTACCCGCTATTTTGTAAATATACCACAGAAGCATTAATCTTTTGCGTCCCGCAGCCTGTTCTTTAACTTCATACCATTTTAACATTGATTACAATCTCGTTATTATTATTCAAAACCAGTCTGTTACTTACCCAACACTTCCAGCAGTGTGTAGTCGTGTATTCCGATATTTTCATATTTTTTATTAAGTTTCAAACCTGCTTTTTCTATCATTTCAATCATACGTTTTTCAGTGTACATACGGCTCTTGCCGTTTGCCATACAGGTAAAGTATAAAGAAATATGCACAAGTGAATATTGCGCGCCTTCAAAAATCTGCTTATCCGTAAATGGTTCAAGAATAAATATTTTTGTATCGTCTGTCATTGATTTTTTTATATTTGTTAAAATATGGATAACCTGTTCTTCCGAAAAACAGTCCAAAAACTGGCTCATAAATACAGCACCTGAAATTTCGGGCATAGGATTTTTCAGTACATCAACACCATGGAATTTCAATCTGTCATTTTTTAGATGTTTTTTTGCTTCCTCAATATTTTCAGGAAGATCAATCATGTTGACAATGCAATCTTTATCAAATTCAAGGCAGGCGCGTTCAAATTTTCCTGTATTACCGCCGATATCAAAAATCTGTTTTGGTTTATTCTCAAAAATTATTTTCAAAACCTCTTCAAAACACCTGTCAGAGTAAAAATGATCAAATTCAAACCAGCTTTTTTTCATATCCGGAGGCAGAAAATGAAGCGCATTATAAATTGTTTCGTAATTGCCGATAAATTTTCGACATCCGAGAGGTTCAGAAGCCTCAAATGAATTTGCAAGCTCCGACGCCCCGAGATAACATACGTCTTTGACAAAATTGAAATTGACTTTTGTCATTTCGCTATTTAAAAATGCCGATGCAACAAGAGAATTTACAAATTTTTCTTCTGTTTTTACCACCAGACCGGAACAAAGGGCAACCTCCAGCAAAGTTTCCGCAGTATATTTTGAAATTTTGCAGTGTTCTATAATTTCATCAACAGTTGACGGGTTTTCTTCCAAAAACTCCAGAATTCCGAATTTTAACATTGCATTTACAGCCTGAAAAGTCATCGGTGCAAATGCAATTTTTTGAGCATCCGCCAGCGCTTTAACCTGTGGTGATATATGTCTTTTTACTCGTCTGTATCTCATATTTTATCCTCATATTAGAAGTCAGGAGAGCAGGAAGGCAAGCTTATTTCATTAAAGATTGGTTGGTGCTGGTACTGATACTAGCTTGACCTCCGGACTTCTTGCCCTCCTGTCTTCCCTATTAATATTACACTAAAAATATACGAACTCAAAAGCCCGATTGCAAGAACAGTGCCAAGTGAACTTACCAGTTTAAATCCAGCACATGCCAGAAGTGCAAACGAAAATACACTGGTCAAACATGACATCAAAACCGCATCCTCAAACTTTTTAGCTCCGGCAAACCTGAACACGGAATAATCTAAACCGAAACCTATTATCAAAAATACAGCAAGTATGTGGAAAAAATTAACGGGACATTTGAACAATCCGAGCAATCCGAATACAAAAATTACCGCACATATTGAAGGCGAAATTATTTTTAAAGCCGATTTAAAATCATAGATTTTCGAAAGTAAAAGATACAACAGTCCGAAAATAGGAAGCAAAAGACTTAAACAAATCAGCCTGCATTTTCTTATCTGAGCCGAAATATCTTTTTTGAAATTAATCGGTTTTATGCCGTTTATTTCTCCGCCTTGATAATTATATGCGATAACAATTGAAGTATTTCTGTCTATTAAAAAATTGTTTTTGATAAATGTAAAATCATTCCCCGCAGTCAAAAATCCGTTTCCGAAATTTTGAGAAACAAGCTTATATCTTTGTGCCTCAGGTAAAAATTGTGCATATTCATCAAGTTTATCTTTATACAATTGTCTTCTTAAAGTTTGATTTTCCCTCTGGCGTTTTTCTGACGGAACATATTTGCTCAATGACTGAAAACTTATACCCTGTCCTGTTAATTTATCATGAATAGTCTCCTCTTTTTGCAAAATATCTTCAAGATTATCACCTTTTACAACAAAAATAGACAAGTCACCGTTTGATTTTACAAGTTCACCAAACAGTTTTTCGGCATGAACCAGAAATTTTGGCGGGACATACATGTTTTTTATATTATCGTCAAATGTTGTTCTGAAAATGCCTGTTAAAGCGAGAACAAAAACTGTACAAAGTATAATTTTTCCGTATCTGTCAGGAATATTCAAATGTTTAATACTGCGTTTCTCTGTCGTCAAATTTTTACAGAACAGCGGGTAAAACAGAACTACAATTCCATAAACAGTTGTTAGACCTGTTATAGTAAATACTGCAATCTGTTTTAGAAGAATAAAATTTGCAAATAATAAAACCACAAATGCGCTGACTGTTGTCAAAAGGCTCACCGTAAGGCTTTTAAAAATTTCTTTCACAGTATCCTTTCCCTCATCGGACACAAAATAATGAAGAGAATAATCAACGCATATACCGATTAATGTGGTTGAAAATACAAATGTCAAAATATGAATATCTTTAAAAATTAGTGAGGTAAGGGCATATCCCGTAAAAATTCCCGTTCCTATACTTATTGCAATCGGAATTAAAGGCTTTAATGACTTGAAATATCCGAACACAAGCCCTATTACAAATAACGTAGACAATATACAAATCAGGTTAATCTCAAACATTGAACGGCTGCTTGCATAATAAGAATGAACAGGCGCGCCTGTAAGATAAATTTTTACTCCGTTATTTGAAAGTTCTTCCTGAGTATCAACAAGAACTTTTATTTCGTCATTCAAAATTGTAGGAGAAAGCGCCAGATCATTATCAACTGTCAGCATTACAAGACTGTAATATTTCCCGTTGTATTCAAACGGTGTAAAATCAGAGACCCCGCCGTTTTCCGACAAATTCATTACAAAATCAGTTAAAAGTAAAAAAGGATCATCCTCAATTGAACCTATCGGCTGCATTATAGGATTGTATAAAGCTTCAAGAGAATTTCCTTCAACTTTTTCGTACTGTTTTGTTTTTAACAGATTATAAGTTTTTGCAGATAAAAGATTGTTATGGTATTTTTCGTAATCCGAAATAATTCCATGAACATCCGTATTTGATGTGTGCATCTTTTCTTTGTCAACTTTGCCGTAAAAAGTTCTGGATATTTCTTCTGATTTTTCAGGCTTATCACTCTCGACAATTACATTAATTCTTGCAGAAAATCTGGTGCTCAAATCTACAAGTATATTTTCACTTTGAGAAAACAATGCTTTTAAAATATTTGTTTCAGTACCGGCAGGTCTAAAAATTACTGATAGCCCTAAAAAAATAAGTATCAGAATAAAAAGTATTCTTAAAATATTAATTATTTTGTTGTGCATTGTTGAAAAGAGATTTCTGTTGTTCCGTTTTTGACAGTAGATATTTTAATAAATTTTATATCTGATTTGCCTTTTATAATTATATCATGAAGTTGTGATGAGACAGCCGAATCCTTTTTTGGTTTCAAACCGATTGTCCACAAATCATTTTCTTTAGCAAAATAAAGGTTAAAATTTTTATCTAGATAAGCAAAATTTTTGTTAGATACAGCCTTCATAATTTCGTTAATTTGTTTATTTTTGGCTGACGTATAAGAAACAGTAGATTTAATAGGATAAAGTGTTTCAAATATTGCCCCTTTATCCTTTACAAATTTAAAATTTCCGCCGGATTTTAAAACAGCAGAATCAAGATGTTTTTCCTGCGTAAATTTGCATGAAGCATTTTTAAGTTCAGGCATATTATTTGAAATTTCTTTACTTGTTGACGGCCGGTTGAAGATATCAACCGATGCAAAACATAAATTCACACTGCAAATAATTATTAAAAGACAAAACCAGAATTTATTCATATTTCTCCAATTTTTCAACAAATTTTTCAGGCGCTCTGTAAAGACTTTCGCCTGTTTTTGCATCAACACAAATCTGCATACTTTTCGCTCTGAAGATAAGTTCATTTGATTTATTATCAAAAATTTCGTATTTTATAATCAAAGCCGGCTCATATTCCATAAGGGTTGTAACTATTTTTAACTCTTGCCCAAATCTGGCGGATTTAATATACTTCAAATCCATTGTTGCAATTGGATATGCAATTCCATCATTCATCATATCGGTATATGTATAGCCGATTTTAGATAACATATCGCATCTTGAATCTTCCAGATATTTCACGTAATTACCGTGCCAGACAATATTCATCGGGTCAAGGTCGTAAAACGGAACTTGCAAATACATTTCTGTAGAAATCTTTTTCATAAAAATATTATAAAACAAAAGTGCCTGAAGAAAAAACTTTATCTCCCTCAAAAAATTTAAAGTCAACGGAATTTTCTTTTCGGACAAGACTTAAATGCACAAGAGTATCGGGTTTTATTATAGATGAAAATTTAATTTTTTTAATTTTTTCCGGAATAAAATCAAGACTAAATACATCTTTAATAAATTCTTTTGCAAAAAAGAGCTGTACAACTCCCGGCAAAATCGGAAAGTTTGTAAAATGTCCTTTGAAAAAATTACTGTTATGCCCGAACACAAGACTAAAATCCGCACAGGAAGAAGAAATATTAAAATCTATTATGTCAGGATATGTAACATTTGTGTTAAAAATCTCTTTTATTCTTGCCCCGTTTACTTTGCCCGAATTCGTCAAAGGCAGTTCAAATAAAAACCGCCATCTTTTGCAATGCACCAATACGCCTGCCGCATCAGTGTGTGCATGTTTATTTAAAATCTTTGTTATCGCAAATTTCCCTTTTTCCAAAAGAAGTTTACGTCCTTTTTCATTAAGCACAACCGCAGCACAGAGTTTGTCATCATTTTTTATACAATATGATTTTTTAACTAATTCATTTGAATTCAAATTTTTTTCAACAGAATCAAGTAATATACGTTTTTCATAAATTTTTACAATTCTGTCATTGCGTCCTTTAACAAGAAACCCGTCTTGAAAAAATTCCAGATTGTCATTCATGATAAACTCCGGCTCGGAAAAATACGGCGATTTTACAATAACTTTGCCGTCTTTAACTTCCATTTTTACATTATCAAATATTTTTAAATGCTCTTTATGCGACTGTCTGTATGCTACAGTTCCTGTTTCAGTGCAGCCGTAAATATCTGTTATCGGGCATATATTTTCAAAATATGCAAACACTTCATCATCAAGATTTGCACCTGCCGTAATTATCATCTGCGGTTTATATTTAAACTTAAAATCATACTTGGCAAGCTTTGCCAGAAACGAAGGACTTGTCACAAAAATATATTTACCGTAATCTTTCAAATCCTCAGGGTAAAATACTCTTTTAGGTTCCAGACGGCATCCTGTTACACGTGAAAGCATAACAGTAAAAATTGCACCGAACATATGTTCGGGACTGACAGTAGAAACAATCACCATATCTTTGGATACTTTAAAAAAATCTGCCATATCCAGAGCTTCCGCAACAAGATTTTCATAAGTTTTTTTTACAACTTTCGGTTCTCCTGTAGTACCTGATGTATAAAAAATCTGCGGTTTTTTACTGTTGTTCATGTTTTTTGTACCTTGCTCTCAAAATTACTCTTACAATATATTCTACCCCGAACATTATACCGAGCGCAATATATGAAATACACGCATTGTATAAAGCCCACACTTTTGCGGACATAAATACCGTTGCTATTGATATCGAAAGATTTACAAACAAAAATACACACCAGACATAAGTAAGATTTCGCGTGTAATTCCTTGTAAAATCATCCAAAGATCCGCCTTCCATTTTTTTTGCAATTTTTTGAATAACAGTTTCCCTGCAAAAAAGCGATGCAAAAAATACGCAAAAGATAAATGAATTTACAATAACAGGATAAAATTTCAAAACATAAACCTTGCTAAAATGGAAAAGCAAAACAATACATAAAGTTCCCGCAAACGGTAATAAAGGTTTAAATTTTTTTATGTAAACGGCTTGCCCTCCTGACATCTTGCCTTCCGTTCGCTATTAAACCAGTTTTTCAACGGCAGTAACGACATCATCAAGGGTTTTAATCTGTTTAAAATTTTCAGGCGGTATCTTTTTACCTGTAAATTCCTGCAATTTAACCGCTAAATCAACCGCATCAATACTATCAAGTTCCAGATCTTCAAAAAGATTAGCTTCCGGCACAAGTTTTTCCGGTTCAATTTCAAAATCATCGACCAGAATACTCTCTAATTTGTCAAAAATATCATCACGGGTGTATTTTGCCACTATATAAATCCTTAATTTTCTTTAGAAGCATTACAACTTCTTAAATAATCAGCTATTGTCTTAACAGAGTAAAAATGTTTTTGATTTTCTTCTTTGTCTTCGCTCAAATCAACATGATATTTTTTCTTTAACGCCATACCTAGTTCCAGCGCATCAATACTGTCAAGCCCTAAACCGCTTATAAATAACGGTTCATCATCTTTTATATCATCGGCTGTTATATCTTCTAATTCAAGCGATTCAATAATCAAATTTTTAATTTCTTTTTCTAAGCACATCTTAATTCACCTATACTATATTTATAACCTAATTGATAAGTAAAGTCAAATTTTATGTAATATGAACATAAGATATGTTATATGAAGTCGATAAGACGATAAGACGTTAGGACGATAAGTCTTTTTTAGTGAAGTGTGAAGAGTGAAGGGTGAATTGCTTTTCCCTCTCCCCTTGCGGGAGAGGGTCAGGGTGAGGGGTAAAAGTAATCAGGTCTACCATACAGACCTAAATTTTGTCGGATTAGTAAATCCGACCTACAAACTGTTAGGTGGGAACGCTCACGCTTATCCCACCCTACGTCCTAATGTCATCCCCGAAATAAATTCGGGGCAGGCTCTGAACTCATTTCAGGATCTGATTTTACCGCCCAAAGAGCACTCGTCTTATTACTATTTCGTTAAGCAGCAATTATTAAAGCCCCTCTCTCTAACTCTCTCCCCAATGGGGAGAGAGGACTATATTATTTTAACCCTCCCTGATTAGGGAGGGAAGGGTGGGTATAGATTGTAACCCATCCTAACCTTCCCTATTCAGGGAAGGAAACTTTTCATGCGCAAAGCGCACCAGTCTACCCTCCTATCCTCTGACCGTTAGAGCATCTAAACAGCAGGGCCTTTGTACTCTCTATAAAGGTTCATAATATCATCAGGAATTTTTTCATTAGCCCCTAATGAATTTGTAATTAATTTTCTATATGTTTCAGCAACAAATTCCAGAGGAGATTTAGGTGCATAATTTGAGACCCTGCTTGCAATTTGCTGTTTTTCTTTACTGTTTATAAAATCATTTGTAATATCTGATACTTTACCAAAATTTTCTATACATTGTTTGGGTGTACCCATTTCAAAAAATTTTTGTTCTCCGACAGCCAAATGGTGCTCTAAATGTCCACTTTCATGATAAATAGTTCTGAATTTATCTCCTTTTGGATACCCTAAATGCAAGTTATCACCGGAAGACAAACAGGTATTTACAATATCAACAAGAACATTTCTCTGCTGCTGTGTTGATAATTTTTCTATTTGCTTCAAATCAGGTAATTTTGAATGTGCTAATAGAGTTTCTTGTATTCCTTCATTTTTCAGCAACTGTTCTAATTTTGAATAAGGAGCATCATAAAAACCATCAATAGCATAACCCAAAGAAGCATAATCTTCATACAATTGTATTTTATCTATTATAGAAAAACTTTCAGGATTTTCATTAAATTTATTCAAACCCTTTAACAAATTGTCAGAAACATCTCCGTTTCTATAAAAATTATACAGGCAAAGTTTTCCGTCTTTGTCCTTATATAAAATTTTTTGATCTAAACAGTATTTAATTCCCTTTTCTATATAATGACCGATATTCTCAAACGTCTTTTTATTGAGATTGAATATTGAACCAAATTTTGGATCCGAAATATCATTAACAAGACAGGCTAAACTATTGTTATCTCTTGGTACATAAGCTATTGTATCAAATAATTTAGCTTTGCCTTTTCGTACGTTATTGATGTTTGTAAGCCCCTCATTTACCCAGTTCATTACATCTAAAGGCATACTGCTATCATAATTTTTTACCCCAAGTTTTGTTTTCGCAAATTCTATTGCTTCCTTTGTTGTTTTAGCAGGGGTAAAGTCAATATGCTCAGCAAGTTTGACAACTTCTTCCTGGGCGGCACCAACTTTTCCGCGAAGCAACAATGCAGTAGCTGTCAAAGCTGCAGCTATACCAAGACCAATTCCCCATTTTTGACCGTTGGACAAACCTTTTTTCTTTCCGTTTATCTCAACACTATCTTGTGGATATGGCTGTGTTGTATAATTAGGATTTATGGTTTCATTTCCAAAATTTATTTGATTTATAGTATTTGCATTTGTAAAACTTAGGGGTTGTATTGACACAAAAATTCCTTTCTGCCTTGTATATATTTATGAAAACACAAAGATAAAAAAAATTGCCAGTTAATTAGTAAAACAATTTTAACAAATTTTTATAATATCCGTAACTCTGAACTTGGTTCAGAGTCTCAAGTAATTTTGAGATTCCGAAATAAATTCTGAATGACAAGAAATTCCATATTATATTTTAATTTTGTGTAAAGTCAAATTTGATTTTCTCAGAAATTTCTTTTCGCAGCTTAATTTCGGATTGTTCAAAAAATTGTGAAAGCTTAATCGGTTCACACTGCGTTATTGTATAGGTTATAACCTTGTCTGATGCATCATATACCGGACGTCCTTTTTGCAAAAAAGGATAGTCACAATCAATTTTTACAGGAATAATATCAGCTCCTGAGGCAATTTGTAATGCTGCTGCACCTTTGTGAATTTTTAAATCTTCGCCCTCAACGGTTCTTGTACCTGTGGGAAAAATTATTATGTTATATCCGTCATTCAGCGCTTCTTTACAAATGTCTTTAAACTCATCAAGCTCTACATTATTCGGAATATAAACATTTTTTACTATATTTTTCATAAAAATATTATTCAAAATTTCTTTTTTGGCAAGACATAAAGAATTGTCATATATTCCGATCAGAATAACGATATCAATAAAAGAAGGATGAGTAGCAACAATAATCTTACCCTTCATTTGTTCAACATTATGCTTTTCAATTTTGATAAGCCCGACAGAGATTAAAACACCTGTGTACCATGCCCACAATTTATGAATAAAATGTGAAAAATACTCCCTTTTCTTGCCTCCTTTTATAAAAATTCCGCCGGCAGGTATAAGTATAAAACTCAAAATTAAAGAACCGATACCAAAAATTATAAACAGCATTATAACAAGAAATCCGCGGACAAATCTAATCATTTACCCGCTCCAGAATATAAAGCGGGCAGATGTAGCGCCCGCCTTTCAAAAAGTCTTTAAAACTGTTAGACGGAAGATTTTCCCGATTTTGAACAATCCTCACATGTTCGCCCTGTTCAAAATCAATTAACATTGAAATACTTTCAAATCTGTCAACAGATTCAGCATAGCAAAAAAGAGTTTTTTCCTTATTCATAACAGCATCTAAAAGCCCTGCTGAAAAACTCTCCTCGCCTGCCGCAATTGAATTATAAGATGAATGCAAGTTATTTATAAGCGAAAAAAGCCCGATAGTTGAATTGTGAACGGAAAAGCTGAACCCTGTCGGCGATATTTCATTGTCTTCATGTTCCTGCTTAATAAGTTTTATAACACGCTCCAATTCTCCGTAGCGGGAAGCATAAACCAATTTTACATCTTGCCCGTCATAGCATTGCAAAATTGTACTTAAAGCAATTTTACCAACAGGTGATAATTTTCTGCGCATCATCATAGGGATTTGCGACAGGTCAATATTTTCACCAGTTGAACAGGAAATTTTTTTTATGTAAAATTCCAGACTATTCATGGTAACATATTATCATGAACGGAATTTTTATTACAGATGCAAGCGGAATTTTTACTGATCATTTAACACCTGATGATACAATAGTTAAGGGTAAAAGATTTTACTTCGGAAAAATTGAAAAAGATTTTCCTCCGATAAATGAACCCAAATACGACCTGCGCTGTAACAGAATTTTAAAATATCTTGTTGATAAACTTGATTTGACGGGATTTGAAAAAGATGAAATCGGAATTGTTATAGGAACTACAAATGCAGGTATCGGGGAATTTGAAACAACAGATAACAAACACCATGCAGAACTCGGCAATCCGGCAGAATTTTTGAAATGGTATCTCGGTACAACAAATTACGCGGCAGGAGTATCTACTGCCTGCACATCAGGGATAAAAGCTTTTTCAACAGCCGTAAAGCTTCTTGAAAACAACGTCTGCAAAGTCGTAATTGCAGGCGGCGTTGATACAATTGCACCGATGCCGTCTTACGGGTTTCACGCGTTAGAGGTTCTCTCGCATGAAAAAACAAATCCGTTTTCCAAAAACCGTTCCGGAATAAGTCTTGGTGAAGGCGGAGCGTTGTTTTTGCTGACACAACAAAAGACAGGAGGACAGGAGGGCAAGAGGGCAGGCTATATTCAACTGCTCGGTATCGGAGAAACATCAGACGCTTATCATTCCGCAACCCCTGATCCTGAAGGCATACAGGCGGCAATTGCAATTCAACATGCACTTGATAATGCAGGATTAAAAGCAGATGATATAGATTACATAAACCTCCACGGAACAGGTACAATATCAAACGATTTAATGGAAGCAAATGCAATTTATAAAATATTTAAAGATAAAGTTCCTGCAAGCGCCACAAAACCTTTGACAGGACATTGCCTCGGAGCTGCGGCAAGTGTTGAAACATATATTTGTTACGAAATTTTGAAAGGGCAAAGAAGTCTGCCAATCCACAAATATGACGGAGAATACGATGAAACTCTGCCGAAAATAAATCTTGTTAACAAAGATAAACCGCAAAAAAATATAAATACCTGCATGTGCACCTCATTCGGGTTTGGCGGAACAAATGCAGTTGTGATACTAGGAAAACATTCCCCCTCATCCGGCTCCGCCACCTTCTCCCGCGGCAGGGGAGAAGGAAGTAGACTTTTTCCATCATTAGAAAATGTTCTTCCGCATGACAAACCGATGATTTTGATTGACGAAATTTTAGAAGTCGATATGGATAGAAAGTTTGTAAAAGCATCCGTTACAATTAACGAAAACAAAATATTTTTCAATAAAGAAATCAACGGAATATCTCCCCTTGTCGGAATTGAGTTTATGGCACAGACAGTCGGATGCTATTCATATTACAAAAACGGTGAAAAAATTCCTGAAATAGGATTTTTATTAGGCTCAAGACTTTATGAAAACTCTCTTGAAAAATTTGAAAACGGTAAAACATACTTTATAACAGCGCAGGAAATTTATACCGATAACGAACTTGTTTCATTTGAATGTTTAATCTATAATGATAATAAAGAGGTGGCAAAGGCAACAGTTAATGTATTCCAGCCAGAAGATGCAAAGGCTTATTTAAAGGAATTATGATGGGTGAGAATAATTTGAAAAAAGTTTTAGTCACAGGTTCAAGCAGAGGTATAGGCAGAGAAATCGCACTGTACCTTGCAAAAAACGGATTTGATATTGATGTTCATTACGTAGGCAACGAGGTAAAAGCAAAAGAAACCGCCGATGAAATAAAAGCTCTGGGACGGAATGCGGAAATATTAAAATTTGATATTAAAAACAGGGAAGAATGCGCATCCGTTTTATCTGATAAGCTTTACTACGGAATTGTTTTAAATGCCGGAATTGCAAGGGACAATGTTTTTCCGGCTCTGGAAGCCGATGAGTGGGACGAAGTTATCTCGACAAATCTTACAGGATTTTATAATGTCCTCAAACCCCTTGTAATGCCGATGATTTCGAACAGAATTAAGGGACGAATTATCACATTGTCATCTATTGCCGCACTTTCAGGCAACCGCGGGCAGGTAAATTATTCCGCTTCAAAAGCAGGTATTATCGGAGCAACAAAATCGCTTGCGCTGGAGCTTGCGAAACGGGGAATTACCGTAAACTGTATAGCTCCGGGGGTAATTGATACCGATATGATAAAAGGCGTTCCGCTGGATGAGGTCAAAAAATTAATTCCGATGAAACGATTAGGTCAGGCTAAAGAGGTTGCAAGCCTTGCAAATTATCTTATGAGTGAAGACGCCTCATATATAACAGGACAGGTAATTTCCGTAAACGGAGGGCTTTATTTATGACAAAACGTGTAGTTGTAACCGGTATGGCTCTCACAAGCCCTTTAGGAAGTGATATTAATACTTGTATCGAAAGTTTGTTAAAACTTGAAAACTGTGTTGAATACAACAAAGACCTTGACCAGTATCAAAGACTGAATACAAGACTTTCTGCACATGTCAAAGGTTTTGAAATTCCGCCGTCTTATAACAGAAAAGTTACCCGTACAATGGGACCTTTATCAATTATGGCTGTCAGAACAGCAGAGCAGGCTCTTGAAGATGCGGGGCTTTCCGGTGACGAAATTATAACAAACGGTCAAACAGGCGTAAGTTACGGATCTTCATCGGGATCATTAGATGCAATAATAGATTTTTACGGCATGCAGGTTGATAAAGTTGTCAGAGGGCTTAATTCAGGTTCTTACGTAAAAATGATGCCCCAGACAGCTCCTGTAAATATTTCACTTTACTTAAAAACCACAGGACGTCTTGTCCCTTGCTCAACTGCCTGCACATCCGGCTCAATGGGTATAGGCTACGCTTATGAAACAATCAAAAACGGTTATGAAACAGTAATGATTGCAGGCGGAGGCGAAGAACTCCACGCAACGGAAATTGCAATTTTTGATACACTTTATGCAACGAGTTTAAAAAACGATACACCAAAATTAACCCCCTCGCCTTTTGACAAAAACCGCGACGGGCTTGTACTCGGAGAAGGTGCAGGGACAGTAATTCTTGAAGAATATGAACACGCAAAAAAACGCGGTGCAAAAATTTACGCAGAAATAATAGGTTTTGGAACAAACACAGATGGAACACATATTACAAACCCCAACAGAGAAACAATGAAAATCGCTCTTGAACTTGCCCTTAAAGATGCAAATTTGACGCCTGATAAAATAGGTTACGTAAACGCACACGGAACAGCAACCGTTCAAGGGGATTTAGCTGAAACATGGGCGACAGAACAGGTATTCAAACGCCCTGTTCCGGTTAGCTCGACAAAAAGCTACACAGGTCATACTTTAGGCGCCTGCGGGGCAATTGAGGCAATTTTGAGTATAGAGATGATGAACAGAGGCTGGTTCCACCCGACATTGAATTTGACAGATATCGACCCTGAATGCGGAAAACTGGATTACATTACAGGGGAAGGCAGAGAAATAAAAACTGATTATGTAATGTCAAACAACTTTGCCTTCGGCGGAATAAATACGTCGTTAATATTTAAAAAAATATAATTTTACTATAAATGATATCGCCATTGCAGGCAAGCGAAGCTGATCCGCAATGGCATTATTGAAAAATCAAGCAGGTTTATACCTGATTAAATTTTGTCGGATTGTAAATCCGACCTACAAACTTGTTGGGCTGAAAGCTCAACCTACTCAGGATGACATTTGGGAAGGCT
>CALVEM010000015.1 GCA_944326605.1 Candidatus Gastranaerophilales bacterium | reverse complement strand
AGCCTTCCCAAATGTCATCCTGAGTAGGTTGAGCTTTCAGCCCAACAAGTTTGTAGGTCGGATTTACAATCCGACAACATTTAATCCGGTATAAACCTGTTTGATTTTTCAATAATGTGATTGCGGATCAGCTTCGCTTGGCCGCAATGGCGATGTCATTTACAGTAAATAGCTTGCCTTCTTACCAGCTTAGCTCCCTGACTAAACTCCACCCCCACTCTAAAAAACAAAAATTTGCGCCTCTTGCATGATTTTCCTTTTTTTTAGTATAATTAAATAAAAAGGCGGTTATGTATGAAAAAAAGTTTTTTAGTTTTAGCAACTCTTTTAATGTCAGTTATTCCGGTCGGTGCTGTCGACTGGCAGGCTGTTGAAACAAATATTCCCAACTTTAATCTTTATATTGATATGGATTCAATAAAATCACTTAATGATAAAGAATATCTGTATGCAATAAAATACGGATTTGCTGACAAACCGGAAAAAGTTGCTTACTTGAAATCAGATTTGGACACAAATTACATAGGTGTAATTCGGTCAGGTGACTTTGAAAAAGAAAATTATAATCCGGCTGCGATATTTGCGACTCCGCATGTATTTATGAAGCCGATTAATGACAGTTCTTTTTTGACATTTACTCATAAATATGTTGCTGATTTGCCGGAAAGCGGAATTAAATCGGCAGACAACGGAGCTGTAACTCCGGATATTGCCGAAGAACAAGCGTTACCTGCTAAAAGCACTGATAAAAAAATTAAAAATTCAAATACAAAGCAAGTCTCCTATAAAAGAGAAGCTCATCCAAAGATGACATCTGTAAATATGCAGGAATATGTTGCTTCTGTATGTTCTGAGCTGGATAAAAATTGGAATCCGCCAGCTTCCGGACGTAAAACTCAAGCTATTGTTATAATTACCGTCGGCGCAGACGGAAGTTTATATGAATACCATTTTGCAAAGTCATCAGGAGATGAAGCAACAGACCGTTCAATTATAAGTGCTCTGAAACAAACTGTTCCTTTCCCGAAATTCCCAAATATGAAGAGAAATGTAAGAAATTTCAATTTCCAATTTGTATTTGATTACGGCATATTTAAAAAATCAGTTATATAAAACAAAAAAAGAACCCTGAAATAAGGGTTCTTTTTTTGTAATTGATAAAAATTGTTACACAGCTTTTTGAACTTTACCTGCTCTTAAGCAAGATGTGCAAACTTTAATTCTTTTAACAGTTCCGTTCATATTTACTTTTACTGACTGCAAGTTAGGTTCCTGTGTATGTACAATTTGTTTATGCGAGAAAGTTAATTTCGCTGCTTTAATCGGTGCTTTACCGCATATTTCACATTTTTTTGCCATAATTAAATTCCTTTTCTAGCTGGTTAGTGTATTATCATAATATATGAAAAATATCAAAAATCAAGCAGCATGTTAAAATAGTTTAAGGTCGGAATGATTTGTAACAATTTTGCAAATACTTGAATTAAATTTTTTATTATGCTATATTTCATCTGTGAACAATTTATAATTTTATTAGGGTATGGAAACATGAAAAGTTCAACTATCAGAAGATCAAATTTATCTAAGGAAAAAATGGCTGTTTTGGAAGCTTTATCCAATTATAAGTCTACATATTACGACAATTCACCAAGCGTTTATGTAAGACCGAATAAAGAAAAAGAATTGGATTTGCTCTGGCAGAATTTTAAAATTAATCAAAAAAATGATAAATCACCGAATATTTATCTTGCAGCCGGTTTTATTACAGGTGCTGTAGTTATGCTTTTGCTGGTTGTTCTTATAAGTTTTTCCGCTAACGGTATACATTCTTTCAGCGAAAAGCTTTCATCGTCGCCGGCTCCTGTTAAAAAAGAAAAATTGAGCCTTAACTTCATACCCGCATCTTCAGAAAAAATTGACGATCAAGCTGTTGCAAATGAACAGTATACGGTTCAGAGCGGTGACACTATGGAAGCTATTCTCGTAAGATTTTACGGTTCATACTCAAAAGAAAAAGAAGCACTTGTTTTAAAAACAAATAATATGACAAATCCTAATAAACTTTCTATCGGGCAAAAACTTATTATTCCTATGGAAGAACAGCCTCAATAAGCTGTGTTTTGTCTTAATAGTTTCCCGTAAATTAGTGGTGCAGATGTGAAAAGTTTATTATTAAAATACGCTCTTTTATTAATTGCTATAGTCTTGATTATATTCTTGTTTCCTGCGCGTCATAGAACTTCTGATAATGAAGTTATTTTCTGGACACTTCAAATGAGTGATTTTTCACCTTATATGCTTGAGGTTATAAAAGAGTTTGAAGCCGAAAATCCTGAAATTAAAATTAAGTGGATTGATGTTCCTTTTTCTGAAGGTGAAAAAAGAACTCTTGCTTCTGTTTTGAGTGACAATCCGCCGGATTTGATTAATCTTAATCCTGATTTTGCTGCTCTTTTAGCTCAAAGAGGCGCGCTTTATGAAATTGACGATAAATATACAACACAGTTTAACAAACCTGTAATAAATTCATTAAAGCAAAACGGAAAACTTTATTCTCTTCCCTGGTATGCTACTTCTGCAGTTACTATATATAATAAAAAACTGCTTCAAAAATCAGGTGCAAAACTCCCCGCAACTTATGAAGACATTGCTGAAATTGCCCCCGTAATTAAATCAAAAACGAATGCTTATGTTTTGCTCCCCAACATAACCGAAAATGATACAATGCTCAGAATTTTAAACAAGTACGGTGTTAATTCGCCGCAAAATATAAATTCAGCTCAGTCGCAGGAAGTGTTTGATATGTTTAAAGAGCTTTACCGGAAAAATTTGATACCCAAAGAATCAATTACTCAAACCCACAGAGAAGCTCTTGAAAAATATATGGCAGAAAATATTGTATTTTTTCAAGCCGGAGCAAATTTTTTGACAATGATTAAAGAAAATGCACCCTCTACCTATAAAAGTACTGATGTAGCTCCGCAAATTACAGGAAAACTGGGACAAAATGACTTTTCATTGATGAATTTTGTGATTCCGCTGCGTGCAAAACATAAAGAAGAGGCCTTGAAGTTTGCTCTTTTTCTTACAAATAACGAAAACCAGCTTGAACTTGCAAAATTAGCAAATGTTCTTGCTGTTAATGAAGAAACTCTTAAAAATGATTTTTATAAAAGATATGATAAAAATGATTTAATGTCTAAGGCACGGGTTATAAGTGCCAAACAGCTTTACAATATTGAACCGGCAATGAAACCGGAGAAAAATCAAAAAGAGATTAATACTCTTATTAACACCGCTGTGCAGCAAATTCTTATAAACAAAAACACCACCAAAAATATTCTTGATGATGTTTCTGTCGAATATAAAAAACTCATTGCGGATTAACAATAAAATCCGCATGGTCCGAAAAAGCTCGGCATTCCAAGACCGCATCCGAACGGTCTGAATGCAGGAGCAAATCCGAAAAATCCTCCGCCAAATGGCCCGCAGCCGTAAATTGTAGAAGTCATAAACGGATTACATCCGAAGATGCCGAAAGGTGAAGAAACCATTGCCGCACCGATGGTTCCCATAGTACCAGCATAGTTGGAGACAGGATTGCCATACCCTGCCATACTGTTTACGGCATACCCCAGATAACTTCCCGTGTGCTGCTGAATTTCTCTGGAGGCTTCATTTCTTAATGCGCCGTTCATGACACTGTAACCGAAATTCATTAAAGCATCGCCTGTCGGAACGCCGTTCTTTTTGGCATCAATATAACCAAGTGTGCTTCCCATCAAGGCGTTTACATTACTAAGTGCGTATATAGCGTTGTCTAAACTCATAATTTTCTCTCTTTATAATATATACTCTGTATATAAAAAGTATTTTTTAATTAAGAAATTGCGTAAAATTGTTTATTTGTTAAGTAATGTAACAAGAATGCTTTAAAATCTTAAAGTTTATGCATAAAACAGCCGATTAGGATAATAAGGAAACAATAAAAAAGGGATTTGATATTATGGCAATGAGTGTTTATAATGCACAATACAAATTAGGGATTGATACAAGCGTATTAAAGCAGGTATCACAGGAAATTTTGAAACGTGCGGCTGAAAAGAACAGCCAGTATAACACTTCGTCAACAAATAATATCTTTAAATCGGCAGATTTGGGTTTGGATTTGTATAAAGGGAATATTGATACAAACGTTGCAAGACAGGTTGCAATGAATAATTCAGGTTTCCAAATTCAGTTGAATTCTGAAGTTTTACAATCAATTCAATATTTGAATGCTAAGGCAGCACAGAATGTTCAGAAAAATGTTGAAGGTAAAATTACCGTAGCATTGAATGAGGGTGTAGGGAATGTTCATAACAACGATGCCGCACCGAAGTTCAACAGCATCATAAGTATGTCTGCCGGAAAAGATAAAAACGGTTCAGCTCCGTCTTATAAAGGTGAATTCTTATTTATCAAAAAAGATAAAGAGAAAGAAGAAGTCGCATCTGTATAATTTAAAATGTCATCCTGAACGTCGGATTAATCTCTGTGTTTCAGGAGTTCTTCATCAGATGTGAAGATGCAAAGATGCTAAGAGGCAAAGCTGTTTTCAAAATAAATTTTGTTGCAATGTTTTAATTTTATCAAAACAGCTATAAATGAAAATTGCCTGCCTTACTGCGTTCTGAGTTTTTGTCCTTCTAAGCAGACCTCATCCTAATCATCTCTTTGTAAAGGATAGGGAAGTATGTTGCAGATATTCGTCATTGCGACAGCGAAGCTGATCCACAATCGCATAGATGTTATAGCAGACAGAGGTCAATAAGGCAGGAGGTCAGGCTAGTATCAAGTTATAAGACTTTGAATAATTCTACTTACCTATCTTTAAAAGAAATTAGCCTATCTTTCTACTTCATCCCGCTCCGTTATCACCAATCAGTGATGGAGCTCCATTTTGGAGATGATATTTTATTCTTCATCCTCTTTTAGTTCATGGGTAAGGTTGTAAAATTCTTGTTCAAGCTCTTTTTCGGCATTTTTACGTTTATCTTTAAGCGGGTTAGATGAATTTTTTTCACGTTCTTTTTGTTCTTCAAGGGCTTTTTTTCTTGCATTGATAACATTTGCAACATTCATCATTGCAAGTGAATTCAATGTCGCTCTCAGCTGTGCGCTTCTGTCAGTATATCTCTGACTGTCCTGATTTTCGTCTTCTTCAGATTGTTTTTGCTGCGCAAAATATTCTCCGCCCTGCCCCATTTTGTCATCTTGAGTTTTGGCTGCTGTACCGGAGATATCTCCGCTTTTGAAATTGAAGGAACCGCCGATTCCGAAGAACCCTGCTGATCTGTTATCGACCATAATCTAACCCTCTATGTGTGTTTATTAAATTACTGATAAATAATATCAGATTTAATAGTATATTAACTCGTCTGAACGGATTATTTTGCTATGGTATTAACAAAATGTTACATTATTTTTACAAAATTTTTATTGTTTTAATATTGTATATATGGTGTCTTTGTCATCTTGAAAAAATGAGTAATATATGTTATTATGGTATTATATTTTGAAAAAAACATCAGGGAAGGATATTTATGAGAAGATTTAAAGGTTTTACTCTTACAGAATTAATGGTTGCTCTGGCAGTCATTGGTATTATCGTAGCGGTTGTTACTCCGGCTATTGTTCGTATGAGACCGAATAAAAATAAAATGATGGTAAAGAAAACGTTTTACACTACGGAACAGATTGTAAGCACTCTGATAAATGATTCAAGAATGTATCCTGATTTTCATCTTGCCTGCGATCTCGATGATGGTGCAGTAGATTATGCATGTGCCTGGGGATTTGACTATGACAGCGAAGTACGGCACGAAGGCGAAACTTATGTTGGTGATGATAAGTTTGCAGGATTGTTTAAAAGTATGTTAAACGTTAAATCAAATTCAGATGATGACGATTATGTGTTTACAACAAATGACGGTGTAACCTGGGATTTAACCGGTACTTTAGGAGCCTGGGAACCGGGGCATAGAGATAGCGTTGAAGATGCAGGTATCGGTACTATATTAATTGATGTTAACGGTACTGAAGCCGAAGGTGGTGACGGTCCTGATTGTTTGCAGACCGATGATGGATGCGATGCTGAGAATTTTGATCAGTACCGTATAGAAGTTCTTGCTAACGGTAAAATGCGTATTCACGAAGATGATACCGAAGCTATCAAGTATGCAACAATAAATACATCAATAAGAGATAATTAAAGCAATCGAATAATCGCGCCTGAACCAATTTCAGGTGAGGAAAGTCCGTGCATTCAAGGACAGACAGCCGGGGAAAGCCCGGACGGCGTGAGCCGGTGGATAGTGCCACAGAAAATATACTGCTAACGGCTTAATTGAGTACGAGCGATGGTGCAACGGTGAGTTAAGAGCTTCACCAGCGGTATTGAGAGATACCGGCTAGGTAAACCCCTGTCGAATGCAAGGTTAAGTTGAGGGTTATAAAGGCTGTCCGCCAACTTCAGAAAAAACCGCTAGAGATTGAAAGTAATTTCAATACCAGACAGATGATTATTTAGAAACAGAACACGGCTTATGAGTTGCTTTATTTTTAAAACAATTCTCCTTTAAAAGGGAGAATTGTTTTATTTTACATAAAAAATATTATAGGAAGTGAATAAGACTATAGGACGTTAAGACGATAAGTCATTATAGTGCGCTAAAGCGCACGAAAAAATTTTTTCTCTCTCCCCTTTGGGGAGAGAGTTAGAGAGAGGGGCTGATAGGTCAGGAAGGCAAGAGGATATTTTTTATGTGCAAAGCACACGTAACATTTCAATAATCTGCACTTAATGAAACAGCAGCAAAGCGGATGCTGTTTGAGCGGTAAAGAGATGCTGAAACAAGTTCAGCATGACGAATATATAGCGAGTTCATCCGCTCTAGTTGAATTTAGTGCAGATTAAACGGTCAGCGTGTTTCTTTTTCTTATCCAATATTCTTTTTCTTTTCATCGCAAAAAAGAAAAAGAATATTTGGTGCGGGGTGCGGGGACGCACAGTTCCCGCTTAACAAAACCCTCTTCTTTTCTTCCTCTCCCGAGAGATGGAAAGGGATTTTTTTCGTGCGCTAAAGCGCACTATAATGACTTATCGTCTTAACGTCCTATAGTCTTATTGACTTCACATAATATTTTTTTATGTAAAAAAGTACCTCTTTTTAAAGAGGTACTTTTTTACTGTTAAATAAAAATTTATTTTTTATTTTTTGCTTCAGCTTCTTGCTTTGCCTGTTTTGCAAGTTCTGCGCTGTTGTCAATAGTTTTCTTCACTTCTTTTTTTACATAAGAAGGATCAAACTCCTGATTTACATATTCAATTTTTGCATTTTTCTTTAATGATTCGGTTAAATTATCAATCATTTCGATTTGTTTTTGATTTTCGAGATAACCTTTGATATCATTTTTTACTTTTTCATAAGGTGTCTGACCTGCTGCTGCTCTGTCTGTTACCATGATGATATGATAGCCGAATTGTGTTTGTACAGGTTTGTCTGAAACTGTGTTCGGTTTCATGGCAAAGGCTGCTTTTGAAAATTCAGGAACCATTTCTTTTGCCGTAAAGAAGCCTAAATCTCCGCCTTTAACTGCTGATGCAGTATCGTCTGAGTTTTCTTTAGCCAATTTGGCAAACTGTGTCGGATCTTTTTTTGCTTCTGCAAGAAGTTTGTTAACTTTTGCTTCTCTTGCTTTAATTTCTTCATTAACTTTAGCTTTTATGCCTGCTTCATCAAGATTTTTGTTTTTTGCATCAGATTTAACGATTTCTGTAATCTCAACAGGATTAACGGAAATTAAAATGTGCGATGCTCTTACTTTATCAGGGTATTTGAATTTATTAATATTGTCATTATAGAATTTTTTTGCTTCAGCATCAGACACTGATGAATTGCCTAATTGCTGCGCAAGTTTTTTCATTTTCACTTCTTCTTTCAAATCATCCTTGAACTGTGAATTTGAAATGCCATTTTCTTTTAAGATTGCATCTAATTGTTCTTTGGAACCGACTTTATCAATAATAGTTTTAATTGCTTCATCAACATCTTTGTTAGTTACCTTAATCCCCCGTTTTTGAATTTCTTCATCAAGCAGTGATTTAACAATCAGTTCATTAATTATACGGTCTTTTAAAAGAAGATAAATAAAGCTGTTCTTATCTTTTTTTACATCAACACCCATAGCTGCAAGCATTCCGCTGCCTGCCTGTTTATCCATCATTTGATCAAATTGAGCCTGAGTAATTGCTTTGTCATTAACTTTTATAATTGCTTCGTGTGATTTTAAACCGCATCCTGCAAACATAACGGCAGACACAGCTAGTACGGCTAATAATTTTTTCCCTCTCATAATTTCTCCTTTTTTACTATATCGTATTTTATGCAAATTCATTGCGGGTTTTATTTATATAATAGAACAAATCCGTTAAAATGTTAAATACTTCATTAAAGTTCATATAAGCATTATTCAAAAGCAGTATAGAATTCCCCTCAACACACGAAGCAGGTGCAATCGTGTATTTTATCCGTTTGAGAATTTCTCCGGGGAGTTTGTGCTGGATGAGCTTCCATTCTGCCTGCAGGTATGGAGTGTAGATTCTTATATTGCTTTCTGTTTCACGGATAAGTGAAATTTTTGCCTCTGTTGCAGCAAGCCGCAATCTTATAAGTTTTATGAGATTTTCAACGCTTTCAGGCGGTTTGGCAAAACGATCTTTCCATTCTTCCGTTATGTAGTCAAGTTCAACCTCAGATTTTACATCTGCAAGCCGCTTGTATTCAATCATTTTTTGGTCTGAAGATCCGACCCATTCATCAGGTATGTAAGCTGTAACATTAATATCAACAATTGTCGGCTGTGTTTTGTCTACAACTTCACCTTGAAGCTCATGTACAGTTTCCTCCAGAAGCTGGCAATAGGTATCAAAACCTACATTTACCATGTGTCCGTGCTGCTTTGTACCTAAGATGTTGCCCACACCTCTGATTTCTACATCGCGCATGGCAATCTGGTAACCGCTTCCCAGTGTTGTAAATTCTTTAATTGCCTTAAGGCGCTGAACAGCGTCGCGCGTAATCTCTTTTGATTTTGTGTAAAGGCAATAGCAGTAAGCCTGTCTTTGCGAGCGACCTACGCGTCCTCTCAACTGGTAAAGCTGCGCAAGCCCGAATTTATCGGCATTATGAATAATCATTGTGTTCGCATTCGGGATATCAATCCCGTTTTCAATAATTGTTGTTGCGAGAAGCACGTCATACTCGTGGTTTGCGAAATCAATAATAACTTTTTCAAGAGTCTTTTCATCCATTTGCCCGTGACCTATCGCAATTCTGGCGTTTGGAACGAGTTTTTGAAGCTGCATCCTGAATTCGTCAATTGTTTCAACGCGGTTGTAAAGGTAGAAAACCTGACCTTCTCTGTCTAATTCATGGATTATCGCATTTTTTACAATATTCTCATTCCATTCACCCACATAAGTTTTGATAGGCAATCTGTTTTTGGGCGGAGTGTTGATTATTGACATATCCTTAATCCCTGATAAAGACATATAAAGGGTTCTGGGGATAGGAGTTGCGGACATCGTAATTATATCAATATTTTCACGCAGTTGTTTTAATTTTTCCTTATGCCTTACACCGAACCTGTGTTCCTCATCTATTACAAGAAGTCCTAAATCCTTAAAAACAATTCCTTCCTGTAAAAGTCTGTGGGTGCCGATTACAACGTCACATTCGCCGGTAGCAAGATGTTTGACCGTCTCTTTTTGTTCTTTTTGTGAGCGGAAGCGGGATAGAAGTTCTACATTAACTCCGAAAGGCTTAAATCTTTCGCTAATGGTCTGAAAATGCTGGAAAGCAAGAATGGTTGTCGGAACCACAACAGCAACCTGTTTGCCCGAGGTTACGGCTTTAAATATTCCGCGCATAGCAACCTCTGTTTTGCCAAATCCTACATCCCCGCAAATAAGCCTGTCCATAGGCTGTTCGCTTTCCATATCGGCTTTAACATCGTTGATTGCTTTCATCTGATCAGGAGTTTCCGTGTATTCAAAAGCTTCCTCCATCTCAACCTGCCAAGTTGTATCCGGCAGGAATTGGATGCCTTTTTGCATTTTTCGTTTGGCGTAAAGCCTTAACAAATCATAAGCAACCTGTTCAACTTCTTTTTTTACGCGTGTTTTGGTATTTTCCCAATCTTTACCGCCCATTCTTGAAAGTTTTGGTTTTATAGAGCCTGAGCCGCGGTATCTTACAAGAAGGTTAATCTGTTCTGCAGGAATATGAAGCCTGTCTTTGTTTGCGTATTCTATTGTAAGATAGTCTTTCAGTTGCCCGTCGATTTCCTGTTGCGATAACCCTTTGTAAATCCCGACACCGTGAACGCTGTGAACAACATATTCGCCTTCTTTTATGTCATTAATATTTTCAATATATTCGGGTTTTTCTTTGTAATAGGAACGTTTTGTTGAGGTAACCTCTTTTGTTCTCTTATTAAATAATTCGCGGTCTGTGAGTACTATTGTCTTAAAATCTTCCAGAATTGAGCCGGCTGAGGAAATACTTTCGTTGTACTCAACATCAAAAATGTTGCGTTCGGAGAGAATTTCTTTAACGCGTTCCTGATAGTCGGTTGCAATGATAATTTTATATCCCTTGCCCCCTGTGGGATACGGTGTCTCAGAACCGGGAGATGGATTTTTATATCTTCTGATAAAACCAGCTATTTCATCAAGATTTGCTCCGAAATTTTGTACAGGCTGCGAGTTAAATTCAATAACTTCCTCCATTTCGCTGTCCAGAAAATTATTCAACGCAACTTTTACAAAACCTGCACTTTTTTGAATGAATTCTTCAAAAGTTATGTGGTTACGCTCTTTTAATTCTATATTCAAACCGAGCTTTAAATTTTCTTGAAGCTGTTCTTCAAAATTTTTGTCGACGTATTCATACTTGGCATAAAGCTCCGAGGTTTCGTCATAAACAAGGATATAGTCTTTGAAATAATCTAATATTCCGACTAAATTCTCATTGAAATAACTCTGATAGACATCAATTCCTTCAAAATAGCCGTCTTCGTCCTCTTTTTTTATAATATCAGGTATGCCGTTTTGTAGAGTAAATTTATACAACGGCATAATTTTTACTGATTTAACTTTTTCAATGGATTTTTGGGTTTCGTTATTGAAATATCTTATATCAACAACTTCATCACCCCACAGTTCAATTCTGACAGCATTTTTGTCGAGAGAAAAAATATCAATGATGTCGCCTCTTATACTGAATTCTCCGATGTCGCTAACCATTGTTGAATGCTTATAACCCAGATCAAGAAATTTTTGAGCGATATCCCTGACATCAATTTCATCACCAACCTTTATATTTATAGAATTTTTTGTGTAAAATTCTTCTGCCGGAAATTTTTCAAGCAGTGTTTTAACAGGTGCAATGACAACACCGGGCTTTTCAAGTATAATTCTTACCTGTTCGGCATAATCATAACGGTTAGGCGGAACACTTTCATACATTGAAATATTCTGAAACGGAATTAGGTCAGCTTCGACTCCGAATGCTTTTTTCAAGTCATTTTGATACTTGAGTGCATTCTGTTCGGTTGATGTGATTACAAGAATTTTCTTGTCCGTAATTTTCTGAATTTTTTGTATCAGTAATAGGCGTAAAAGAGTTGTAAGTCCTGTTACCGCGAACGAAAACGACTTTGCAAGATACATCTCAAACAAAGCATAATTCGGGTCATTTTCGGGACTTTGAATTTTAAACATAATATTATTTTATCATAAAATAAAAAACCGGCTTGTAAGCCGGTTTTTTGTATATTGTTTGAAATATTAACGTTTTGAGAATTGGAAACGTTTTCTTGCACGTTTGCGACCGTATTTTTTACGTTCTTTAACACGCGGATCGCGGGTTAAAAGTCCTTCCAAACGTAATACGTTTCTGTATTCTTCGTTAGCTTTAACTAATGCTCTTGAAATACCATGTCTGATAGCACCGCATTGAGCAACAACACCGCCGCCTACTGCTTTTACTTTTACATCGTATTTTTCCTGATTATCAGTTAAAACCAGAGGTCTGTATACTAACATTTCAATAGCAGGTCTGTTGCCGATATAATTTTTTAATGTTTTACCGTTAACAAAAATTCTACCTTTGCCTTTTACAAGTTTTACAACCGCAATAGAGGTTTTTCTGCGGCCTGTTGCCATAATTTCTTTATCTGCCATTATTTAGCCTCCTTTTCAAGCACAATCGGTTTTTGTGCTGCATGCGGATGTTCAGGTCCGTTGTATACTTTCAATTTTGTAAATTGTGTATCACCTAAAGTGTTGTGCTGAAGCATTCCTTTAACTGCTTTTTCAATTAAAAGTCTTGCATCTTTTTCACGTAATTCTTTTACGCTGGCACTCTTTAAACCGCCGGGATAACCGGTATGGTGATAATAGATTTTATCTGTTTCTTTTTTACCTGAAACCAGAACTTTGTCAGCATTGATTACGATTACGAAATCACCTGTGTCAACGTTTGGTGTATATTCAGGTTTATTTTTTCCTCTTAAAATATTTGCCACTCTGGTAGCCAATCTGCCGAGAATTTCTCCTTCAGCATCGATTAAATACCATTTTCTTTCTACTTCAAGAGGTTTTGCTGAATATGTTTTCATGCTTAGTCTCCGTTGTTTATCCCTGTTTTATCAGGGTTAATATGTTACTTCAATTAAAGTCAATCCGTACGGACTGACGGTTTGTCCTGCTTTACGCCTGTCGCAGGCTTCAAGAACCTGTTTCATGTGTTCTGCAGGAAGATTATGCCCTTCTATTTCAAGAAGAGTGCCGACGATTGTTCTTACCATATTGTAGAGAAACCTGTTCCCCGCAATATCAATAATTACCTTATTATCGTCTTTTTTACATTCGGCTTTTTCTATAAAACAGACTGTGCTCGGGTTCAGCGTACCGGAACTTTTGAAACTTGAGAAATCATGTTCGCCTAAAAGGTAATTTAGAGCCTTTTGCATTCTTTCAATGTTGATGTCGAATTTTATTCTCATTAAATCGCCGTCAAATGCATTTTTGCATTTACGATTAATAAAAACGTATCTGTAATGCCTGCATTTAGCCGATTTTTGCGCATGAAAATTGTCATCGACAAGTCTCAAATTACTGACAGAGATATCTTTTGGTAGTATTTCGTTCAGTTGATAGACAAACTTTGAAGCAACAATCGGTTTATCAGTATCAAAGTGAACTGTCTGCCCTGTGGAATTGACGCCTCTGTCAGTTCTTCCGGAAAAGACTGTTTTAAATCGCCGGTTATTATTGTCGGTATCACCGAATATCAATGTACTGATTGCTTTTTCAAGTTCGCCCTGTATAGTCGGAGTTTCTATTTCTCTGCCATTTCTAAACTGTATCTGGCTTCCGGCATAGTTTTTGCCGATATACTGAACTTGAATTGCGTAACGCATAATAGCTTATACCAGTTGGATTAAAGCCATTTCGGAAGCGTCTCCGCGTCTCGGCGGAAGTTTGAATATTCTTGTATATCCGCCTTGACGGTCTGAATATTTTTTGCCGATTACTACAAAAAGTTTTCTAAGAACTGTTTCTTCTGCTAATTTTTTGTCGGCAGAAGGAGCTTCAAAAACTTCTCCTGTTGCTAAATCCATATATTTGCCTGTTTCTTTGTCAAAAATGAATTTAGCAGCTTGACGGCGTGCGTGAAGGTCGCCTCTTTTTGCAAGGGTGATAATTTCTTCAGCATACGGCTTTAAAGCTTTTGCTCTTGCCATAGTTGTTTTGATTTCACCGTGTACAAAAAGTTCGGTTGCTAAAGAGCGTAACAAAGCATCTCTTTGATCCTTTGCTTTACCGAGCGTATGTTTTTTAGTTTGGTGTCTCATTTTTTTTATCCTTTATTTTTTGTAAATTATTTTTTATTTTGAAGTCCGGATGAACAGAGGTCAGGAGGTCAGGCTATTTACAGTAAAAGACTTGCCTTCTTGCCCTCCGGTCTTCCTGCCTTCCGATTACCCAACTTCTTCTTCGGTTTCAGGGTTTGGAGCCAAATCCAGTCCGAAGTGGTGAAGTCTTTCTATTACTTCGTCAGAAGATTTCTTTCCGAAGTTTTTAATATTTAGTAAATCGTGTTCTGATTTTTTCAATAATTCTGCCATTGAATTAATGCTTGCACGTTTCAAGCAGTTGTATGCTCTGACTGAAAGTTCCAACTCTTCAATAGTCATTGTAGGAGCATTTGAATCATCTTCTTTTTCTTCTTCAACAACCATAGAAGGTGTAACAACCGGTTGTCCGGCAATTGCTGCAATCTGCATGAAGTGTTCAATTAGCAGGTTTGAAGCCTGACTTAATGCATTAGTTACATCAATTGAACCGTTTGACCAAATTTCAAGAGTTAATTTATCAAAATCAATAGAATCTCCGACACGTGTGCTTTCAACATTGTAGCTTACACGTTTGATAGGCATAAATGTTGCGTCTATCGGAAGTACATCAATTGAAACTCCTTTAGAATCTCTCGGTACATCGTGTGCAACGTAACCTTTACCGGTTTCCACCGTAATATCTGCGTGGAAGCTTCCGCCGTCAGCAACAGTACAAATCAACCAGTCAGGGTTAACTACTTTTACGCCTGCAGGAAGCTGAATATCGCTTGCAAGAACAGCACCCGGACGATCAACGTCTATTCTTAATGTTTGAGGTTCTTTGGAATCAGTTTTTACAACCAATCCTTTAAGGTTAAGCATAACATCGATTACATCTTCCAAAACGCCAGGAATAGCTGTGTATTCGTGAGTAATACCTTCTATTCTTGCAGCTGTAACAGCTGTACCTTCAAGGCTTGAAAGAAGAACTCTTCTTAACGAATTCCCGATTGTTGTACCAAAACCTTTTTCTAACGGTTCAATTACGAATTTACCGTATTGTGATCCGTCAGAACTTGTTGTTGTATTAACGCATTTAATTTTCAATTCCATATTTTTAAATCTCCTAGTTGTTGCTAACTATTTGTTCTTTAGATGGTCAGATGAACAGAGGTCAGGAGGTCAGGCTATTTACATATATGACTTGCCTTCCTGCCTTCCGAACTTCTTGCCTTCTACTTAGAATAGTACTCAATTACAAGTTGTTCTTTAAAGTCAGGGTCTAATTCTTCTCTTTCGGGAATTCTGTCGAAAGTGATTTTTAGAGCTTCTTTATCGATTGTCATCCAAGCTGGAGCACATGCCATATCAATCATTTCTGTAACGCCTTTTAAAAATGCATTGCTTTTTGATCTGATTGTAATGACATCACCTGCTTTTACAAGGTATGACGGGATATCAACTTTTTTGTCATTAACAAGAACATGACCGTGATTAACGATTTGTCTTGTTTGTTTACGTGTAATACCCAATCCTGCTCTGTATAGAACGTTATCCAATCTTGATTCAAGAATTTGCAAAAGAATAGTACCGGTTACGCCTTTTCTTCTTGCTGCTTCGTTGTAATATTTTGCAAATTGTTTTTCACTTACCAGATATGTAAATCTGATTTTTTGTTTTTCTGCCAAATGAATTGCATATTCAGAAAGTTTTTTTCTGACAGCGCCGTGCTGGCCTGAAGCTGTTTGTCTCATAGAAGAAGTTAATTTTCTGTTAGACAAATCTTTAACTTTTTTATTTCTGAATAATTTGTTTGATGGTCCTGTGTATCTAGCCATTTTGTTATTTTCTCCTTTACTTTTGCAGGGCGTCTATGGTTTACTTTTTGGCTTATAAAGCAAGCCCCTGCGTTGCTATGAGGTCAGGAAGTCTGGAGGTCAAGATGTCAGGCTAATTTTCATTAAATGGCTTGCCTTCCTGCCATCCGGTCATCCTGCCTTCTGTTATACTCTACGTTTTTTCGGCGGGCGGCATCCGTTGTGCGGGATAGGAGTTACATCTTTAATCAATGTAATTTCCAAACCTGCAGCCTGAATTGCGCGGATTGCAGTTTCTCTGCCTGAACCCGGTCCTTTGATGTGAACTTCAACTTTTTTCATACCCTGGTCGATTGATTTTTTAGCCACAAGTTCTGCTGCAGATTGAGCTGCAAACGGTGTGCCTTTTCTTGCACCTTTAAAACCTGTTGCACCTGCTGTTGCCCAGGCAATAGCATTACCCTGAGTATCTGTTGAAGTTACGATTGTATTGTTGAATGTTGACTGAATGTGTACAACACCCTGCAATACGTTCTTTTTTTCTTTTTTCTTAGTTTTTACTGGTCTTGCCATTTTCTACTTTCCTTTATGTTTTGTTGTTTTGAATTTTCATTTTGTCTTGGATTATTGGCAACTCGAAACTTTTCATTCCACTCCATAAATTTTGCAAATTTATTCCGTTGCATTAAGTTTCTCGTTAGGACGTGCTGGGTTCGCTTTGTTGTTGCTCGCTGTTGAAATTAAACTAATTTAATTCGTATTTAACGGCTCGCTTAAGCTCACGCGGCGCACTTACCAAAATCCGCTACACTGTTTTCTTTTTAGTGATTGCCAAACCTTTTTTACCGCGTCTTGTTCTTGCGTTTGTTTTAGTTCTCTGACCGCGGCATGGAAGGTTGCGTTTGTGTCTCAAACCTCTGTAAGAACCGATTTCCTGAAGACGTTTGATGTGTAATGAAACTTCACGGCGCAAATCACCTTCAATATGATAGTTTGCAAGTTCGTTTCTTAATAATTTGATATCTTCATCTGTTAAATCGTCTGTTCTCAAATCCGGTGAGATTTTAGTAGCTTCAAGAATTTTTTTTGCTCTGGTCGGTCCTATGCCGTAGATGTATGTTAATGCTACTTCCATTCTTTTGTTACGGGGTAAATCGACCCCTGAAATTCTTGCCATTTTAATTTTTCTCCTTTTCTTGGCTTCTGGTGCGGATTTGGGTTTGTTATTTTTTACTCGGCGTCTCTTTATTATTGCGATGCCTTTCATCTTTTAACACGGTTCCTTTATTTCCGCCCGCTTGTTGTTAGATTTTTTTGTGTATGAGGCTTAAATACTTCCTCACCATTGACCGCTTAAGTCCGTCAATTCAACTATTTCACGACTACTCTGATTTATTGCTCCACGCTGCACTGTCATTCGCTTCATTTTATTACATAAAATTTTCGCTCATTCCGTTTCGCGCTTTTTCGAGTTCGTTCACTTGCGTTCACTCCACTCTACGCAAAAATCAGCCTTGTCTTTGTTTATGTTTAGGGTTTTCACAGATTACAGCGATTCTGCCTTTTCTTTTAATACATTTGCATTTGTCGCACATTGGTTTTACTGATGATCTTACTTTCATTGTTTTTTCCTTTATCTTTGTACTTTTATTTATTATTTAAGTCTGAATGTAATTCTGCCTCTGCTTAAATCATAAGGTGTCATTTCAACTTTTACTTTGTCACCCGGCAAAATTCTGATGAAATTTTTTCTGATTTTGCCTGAAATGTGGGCTAAGATTTCGTGGTCATTTTCAAGTTTTACGCGAAACATTGCGTTAGGCATAGCTTCTAAAATGGTACCTTCTAATTCTATGACGTCTTTTGACATATATTCCTCTTTTTCGGCTGTACATAATACACCTATTTCAGGCGTTATAATTATCATACTTGGAAAATATTCATTTGCAAGGGGTTTGACATGTTTTAAAAGAAAATAATCTATAAATATTATTTAATTGTTTTTTTAAAAACGGCACACTAACAATATTTGCTTGCATCTTAAAAAATCTTTATTGGAGCAACTTTTCACTATTTTGTAAATTTTTCTTAATATTTTTAAAAACTTAATTTTTAATTAAACATTTATTCGCCGGCAGTATATCACATATATGAACATTATAGCTCATTGTTTATAAAAAATATAATTAATAAAATTAATGTATGATTGAAAATAGATTAAAGGTTCTAATGAAAGAAAAGAAATTAACGAAAAGAGACATTATATGTATTACCGGTATGTCTTATAAAACGTTTAATAATTTCTATTATGGTAAAAACAGGATAATAACAAATAGAACTTTGAATAATTTATGTTTTGCTCTAAATTGTACTACAAATGATTTATTAGAATATAAGCCTGATGAAATCTAGTTTACAAAAATTTTATAAATTACATATTATTGAACTTGGCAATAAAATAAGACTTGAGCGGATGAAAAGGGATATTTCGCAGGAAAAATTGAATTTTAAATTATAATTGTTAACTTTTTTTACGAGTTTTTTATTTTCTGAAATCCGGCGGGAATAATATACTTAATATATTTAGAGTATAAAATATTCGGAGATAATTTATGGCTATAAGAGTAGACGGTATAGAATCGGAAGACGAATTAAGAAAAGCTCAGGCGGCTGCGCAGGCACAAGGAACATCCGTTACAAACTATAATGAGTGGTCAGAGATTTTGCAGGAGTTTGCAGAAAACGGTATTGAATCAACAGGATCTTATGCCGGTGACAAAGCAAGAATGCAAGAAATTCAGCTTGCAGTAGAAGAATATGTAAATGAACTTCAGCAGCAGGAAAAAATTCAGCAAAATCAGCCTGAAAATAAAGAAACTGACAAAGTTAAGCAGTCAACGGAGAATGATAAAAATCAGGATATAAAAGCTACTGTGGCAAATGCGACAAGTTCACAGATTATGGCTGATTATATGAAGTATTATCACATGTTGATGTAGGGAATAAAGTAAATAGGTGAATAGGTGAATAAGTGAATAGGACAATAAGTCTTTTCATAAAGTGGTTATTGTTAAAATTTAAATAACATTTTTTTTGTAAAGAACTTATTCACGGATTAACTTATTCACCTATTCACCTATTTACTTCAATTACCCCCAAATACTTTTACTCTGTTGAACGGCCAGAAAAGGAGTACGGCTCTTCCGATAAATCTGTCTTCCGGTAAAAATCCCCACCATCTGCTGTCATAAGAATTACCTCTGTTATCCCCCATCATAAAGTATTTATGCTCGGGGATAATCATAGGGCCGCAGAGCATATCATCTGTACAAGGTTTATCGTAATATTCGCTCAAAATGTAGTTTTCTTCAAGCGGTTTGTCGTTTATATAAATCGTACTTTTGCCGGTGTTATCTGTTTTTATTTCAAATTTATCACCGGGAACCCCTATTACACGTTTGATATACGCAATATCTTTACAGAAAAAGCCTGTAAGTCTTGAAAAAATTCTCCACGGAGTATTGGGAAGCTTTTCAAACGGCGGATAAAATACCATTATATCTCCGCGTTTCGGCACTGTATAAAATCTTGAAAATCTTTCTACGATAATTCTATCACCTTCAATTAATGTAGGACGCATTGATGCAGACGGTATCCAGCGGATTTCTCCGATAAAAAATCTTATTATAATAACCATAACAACGACAAAAACAACGGTTTCTATGATTTCTCTTGCCATCGGGTTAATTTTTTCGTACTCATTTTTTATTTTTTTTATTAGTTCTTTAAATTTATCCATCAGCTAAAAGCTCCGTAAGCTCTGTTAATTTTTGTTTATATTTATTATTTTCAAGATTTTCAAGATTTTTAACTGCTTTGTTAACGTAATTATTTAACAAAAGAACGGTTTTTTCAATACCTTTTTCGGGAGTGCTAGAGTCTCCGGAAAATATTATCGGGGCTGTATAAACGCCGTCTTTAATATCCGATTTTGTAGTTTTAGCATTAATTAAATCATCTCTTATTTGAAAAGCAATTCCGAAATTTTTTGCAAATTCATATGCGTCAATATCTGCTCCTGACAAAAGTACGGCACCGCATATTGCTGTTTCAAAAAGGGAAGCTGTTTTCTGCTGTGATTTTTTTATATATTTATCAAGTTCCGGGATTTTGAACCTGTTAAAATGCTGGCTTATTTCTCCCTGACACATATTATCAAGAGTTTGGGCAAACATTTCCGTTAGTTTAAAAGAATTCAACATACATATTTTTTTTAAAGCTGCAGACAAAAGATAGTCCCCTGAGATAACTGCAAGTTTGTTTTCAAATTCGCTGTTGAGTGTTTTTTTGTTTCTTCTTAATAAGCCTTCATCAATTACATCGTCATGAATTAAAGAGGCATTGTGAGCCAGTTCAACTGCTGTTTGGAGTAAAATTTGTTTGTCATCAACCTGTTTCCCTGTAGCTTTAAGGTACAGAAAAGCAACAGCTGCTCTGATATGTTTCGACGGGGCATTCAAAATACCGAAAAGTTTTGATTTCAGAGGCTCTTGTATAAAGATATCATTTGTAAGACTGTTTTTAATTTTGTTTATATCATCTTGAACAACAGATGTAATTTCAATATATCTTTCCTGAAAACTCATAAAAATATTTTAGCATAAAATTTTTTATTATGCTGTCAGTAAATGGTGTGGTATTACTATATCAACTTAAATTTTGTCTGATTTGTAAATCCGATCTACAAGCTGATATCATCTCACCCTAACCCTCTCCTTTACAAGGAGAGGGTAGTTGCTTAACAGTATCTCGTCATTGCTGACAGCGAAGCTGATCCGCAATCGCAAGATAGTTGCAATATTGATGGGATTACTACGTCGAATGCTTCGCATTCTCCTAGTTATGACAAAGCAAGTCTATGCAAAATCCAAGTGTCGGGTGCAGCGGCACGCTGCAAGAAAAAACGACAAACTTGCGCTTGTCGTAGGAAAATCAATAGGAAAAAGGGAAAGGAAACATATAAAATTATAAATTATTATTATTTGAATTTGTAGTTAGTGCTCCTTTTATATTTAGCCAATTTAGGTTTTCAAAGATTTTCATTTTCGTTTGGAGCGGCTACGCTCCTTTCTTTAGTAAAGACTTTATAATTTCTACAAAGCCCTAGGTGTCGGGTGGAGCGGCTACGCTCCTCTTTAGTTAAGACTTTATAATTTCTACAAAGTCCTAAGTGTAGTGGTAAGCTTCGCTTACCCGAATGTTTTGAAAGTGGATTCAGTGTTTTTTTCAATAACTTTTTGCACTGCATCCATTTCGGTTTGAATAGCATCCTGCTCAGTGTCGAGTTGTTTTAACCTTAATTCAAGGTTTTTATCCTGAGCCTGAATAATTTCAATTTTCGCGTTAATCTGATCAATCGCCTGATCGTATTCCTGCTTGTCGAATTCGTACTGGTTCATAGCATCTTCGTATGCTTCCTGATCAGTAACAGTAGTTGTTGTAAGCGCATAAGTAACTTCCGTTTGTCCGTCAGCGCTAGGTATAGTAATATTAATGTATCTTCCTGAGCTGTCTTTTTCGAGTTTGCATCCTTCAACAGCTTTGACTTCTTCAGCTTTAGTTTCAGCTCCTATAGTGTAGCAGTTAATGTTAGATTGCGAATTACCTTTATCATCATAGTTAGCCTGCTCTAAGTCGCTCAATTTGTAGAAGTAAGGCATATATTCTCCGGTAGAAGAGTTTTTAATATATCTGACAAGATAATCTCCGTCTCCGTATTTTGCTTTGAGTAATTCAAGATATTCCTGTTCTTCTTTTTGTAAATTAGCTAGCTGATCCGTAGATAAACTGTTAAGATATTCATCATCTGAGTTAAGTTTAATTTCTTTTCCTTCAGTATCAATATCTGTTCCCTGTTGAAAATCAGCTGTAGAATAATATTTTTTATCCTCGGTATTGTAGTAAGCCGTTTGGCCGTCAATATTATATGTAATAGCATCAGACATATTTCTCAAAGTAGTCGCTCCCACTTTGTATATGTCATCAGTCGGATCATCATTTCCGTTTTTATTTCTGTTCACAATGCTGGTAGAAGCAGAGACAACAGAGAAATCATCTTTCCACTGTCTTGTGTAGCTGACAATATATGAACCATCAGTTTGTGCAATCATAGCCGTAACCTGATTAGTTAACGCTCCGTCTTCAAAAGTGTAAACCGTTTTAGTGTAGTCATCGACAGATGGCGGCACTGGAACAGACATACCCAACAAATCGTTGTAGTAGTTTGCAGACTGGTTAGACAATGTTGTTCTTTGCTGGTTAATTTGCTGACCTTCAAATTCAACATTGGTTTTTCTGGCTGTCAGCCCTAAAAATCTAGCTTGTGACGCTGCCATTCCCATCGCTGTCGATCTTCCTTTCGTTTTGGTTGAGTACTTGTATTCATGTTATCGACATTCGGGATTAAAAACTTTAATCATGTTCTTATTCATGTTAAGAAATTGTAACATGTTATGTTTGTGGATTATTTCTGAAACGGTCTGAAATATAGGATAGTATTGCGCCTCCGATTTCTTCGTTTGGATCAAAATTTGAAGATTGCGGACGCAGAGAATTTTGAATAAGCATTTTAACAAGAGGTCCGAATGCGTCAGGTATTTGAGTTTTTCTGTAAATTCCGGCTAAAAATGTTTGAATGTTAGGAGATGTCGTATTATTAAACCGTGACAGGACAGGGTACATTTTATCAATTCCTTTTACGCCTTCATCAGCCATCCTGTCAATAATGTATAAAGTTTCTGTAATCTGTGCTTCGTTATTGGAATGTATTAGAATATCAGCAAGATAAGGTAATGCAGCTTCTTTTTGAGACACAAAACAGTCGACTTTATTCCGGTCAAATATTGCATAATTCCTGCTGCCCTGCGGAAGCTGGCAGGCAGAGACGCAAGGTATATAATTATTATGTTGATAAGAACTCTGTATATTTGTATCTATGCTGTTTAAAATCATTTTACCCCTTTACGAATATACAAACGGCGGACCGTTTTTGATTTCTAATAATATATTTTCAGCCATGACTTTCAATTCTTCTTTTGGCTTTCCGTTATCGACCTGTTTGTAAAATTCATCAACAAGCGGCTGAATTGCAGCGTCTTTCTTTGATTTGAAGTTCCTTAATTCCGTAGAAACAAGTCTGTTTTGCAAATCAACTTCGGTTTGAGCGTTTAATTTTTTTACCTGCACCTCTTTTATTGCTTCTCCTGCCAGTTTCCCTCCGTAGCTGAGTGCTGTAAGGCCTGTAATTCCGAAGAATAGCTGTTTAAACTGTCTGTTATCCGTATCTAAAAGCCAGTTGTAAAAAAACGCCCTGTAATCGTCAACGTGCGAATAGAAAGTTGGTTTCGGCGTTCCGTCTCCGCCTATAGTTTCATTAACTTTTGTTGTTGAAGTTTTTGATTTTTTGACTAATTTATTTATAAATTCTTTTAGTTCTGTTTTATCCCAGTGAAGATTATCCAAATATTTTTTAATAGTGTCTTCTTTGGCATCAATTGATTGTAAATATGCTTCAAGCAGCTTTTTGTCGTTATCTTTTGTTTTATCAGTTGAATTTTTTACTATATCGGTAATTTTATTTTCAGTTTCTTTTACGGCTTTTTCAAGATAATTTTTGCTTTTGCTTAAATTTTTCAGGGAAATAAATCCAAGTCCTATTATGCCGGCAACAGTTGCAGCTCCCAGAAGAAAATAATTTATATTATTATATTTTTCTTTACTATACGTTTTATTTCCGGTGAATTGCAGGTGTTTCCCAAAATTAGGAAGAATTTTGTCTTTGTCATCCGAGAGAAATCTGCTGAATTCTTTAGCTTTTTCAGAGAGCATGCTTCTTGTTATTTGAATTTTGCCTGCAAAAGATCGTGTTTCTATATTAATAAGCTGTTCCTGCATATTTTTTTGAATATCTGCTTCGCGTTTTTTTACCCAGACTTCTTTAAATCCGTCAAAGAAGGTTTTGCCCATAAATGCCATGGCGGTAAGAGTTAAAACCCCGACACCCGCGTGAATAGTTTTTCTTGTAGGACTTTGTATCATCTGGTATAACGCCTGATGAGTTTCTTCATTAAGAGCAACATTTCTTGTTGTTGCAGGAAGCCGTTTTTCATTAGAAATTTTGAGATTAATTCTCGTGTTGCGTCTGATAAAAGCCGACATTAGAGCAACAGCCCCCATAATCCCTATTGACAATGCACTTATCGGAAGAATACTTTTGTTGGTATCGTTATTTTTTTCATACAATCCCCGAGGCATATTTACGTTTTCCGATATAACAAGTGTATCACAGGTATTGTTGAGATTAGTAGCGCAATCAGGGCAATCCTTGATAAAATTATTAACAAGAACACCTTCCCTGGTTTGGGAGTTTGCACGTTTTTGAGAATTTGTTAAATTTTTTTGCTGTCTTAGTGTTTCGTTGTCACGAAGCGGGCTGATTGTCATCTTCTTCTAAATCCTTTTTGTTTTGAGTAAGTTTTTTATAAAGCTCGTGTATAAATGTTCTTAATTCAAAAGCTTTTTTTGTTTCATCAATTTGTTTGTCGTCATTATCAGTATCCATTGGCTGAAATATAGAAAAAAGAGATTTTACTTTCTTTTTTAAATCATTAAAAGCATCTGATATTTTCTTTTCAATTGCGGCTTTCATTTCGCCTATCATTGCGGTTAATTTGTCTGAAATGTCAGCCAATTTTTGCTGAATTGTTTGTATAGTATTTGAGATAGCAGCCGGAATATTTGCAACTGTTTTTAAAGTTCCGCCGAGAACCGTATTTAATATAAAATTAACAGGTTTTGAAATAATTGCGGGTGTGTTATTTGAGAAAAACCGTGCAATATTAGCAAGTTTCTGGCTTGAAGTCATCAGAGCATTCTGAAATGCCTGAACCCTTAGAGCAAAATTTTGAGCGTCCTGTTCCCGCTGAAGTTTTGCATTTTGTTGAGCTTTTAGAAAAGCCCCTATTGCAGCACATTCATTCCAGCTCATTTCACCTGGTTTTGCGGAAAAATCGTTTTTTTTCATCCCGCCTCCGCCTGACATTCCGTTACATATCGGACATGCTCCAAGCGGCATGCCATGCGGACATGTTCCTACACGCGTATTATTTGTTTGTAAGGCTGTTACTGACATAAAAAATCCTCTAATTTTACAAAGTAGAGGACTCAAAGAAATATATTCTACAAAAACCCGAACTGCACGCAGGTTGTTGTATTCTTTGAGTGTTCCGGCTTTTACGGCTGCGGCAGCAGCTGGAGATGTTCACTCCATTTCCTCTTAAGTTAAGAGTAAAATAAGCAAATTTCTAAGTCAATTTTTTGCCGCTATATATTAAATAAATTTAAATAAAATAACAAAAATTTATATTTTTAGTTTTAAAACAATTATGAATAAAATTAATTTGATAAAACCTGTTTTAAGATTATACAAACCTGATGAGACAAGAAAGTTGTGCTCGTTTCAGGTTCTTGAAAATAAGACGGGGATGCTTTTTGTTGATGTCAAAAAAGATTCTGTTATGAACGATCACAGATTTATTATAGAGTTGAAAAATAAATCCGGAAAACTTTTAGGATACGAGCAATATTCGCATTTTAATAACAATGATAATATGGTAGGTTTGTATATAAACATAAAACCCGAATATAGACAAAAACATTATTTTTTAGGTGAAATAATCAGGCTGACAAGTATAATACAGATGCTTGAAAATAAAGTTAAAGCTTTTTCAATAAGCTCGAAAGACAGTGCTATATATTTTCATTCTAAATATAAATTTGAGCCGTCAGTAACTTCTTTCAAGGATAGAGACAGATTATTAAAAGACGTTAGAGAAGACCGCAATCCCGCTTTTAAAGATTTAGCGCAAAAGGCTAATGAAATGACCATAAAAATTCAAAATACTTTGTCAGCAGAAAAACAGAGATTTTTGTGTAAAAAAGCAAATGAACTTTTTAGCAAATATATTAAACGCGCAATGTCGCAGAATAGTATTAAGCAGCATAAATTTAATTGGACGATGGATATGACATTAACTTACAGAAATGTCAAAGAAAATAAAGAATACTTTAATGCCTTATTTGAAAAACATGGTATTGATTATAAAATATAAGTCTTTGGATGCGTTGACAAATTTTCAACAAAGTTATAAAATAAAAAGTACTTCTGTAAGGAAAGCATGGGTGAAATTCCCACACTGGACCGCAGCCGTGTCATCTGTACAAATATTTAAAAAACTTGTACATGACCTCCCAAAATTGGTGAGATAGTCGGAATGCTTATTGGAGTTGATGTTACCACGGAAATCTGGGAGATTTTTTGTTATGAAAAATGTAATTTTGAATGACAACAAAGTTGTCAATTTAGGTACCGCTAAAAGAGCATTTATGTCGGATGCTCATTTGTCTGACCGGAATGCAAATATTAATCTTGTTGATGGTTATTTAAAAAATTTGGATTGGAAGGTTAATGAAAATTCTAATATGGCTTATTCAATTCAAGGTTTGAATAATTATATTTCATCTGAAATAAGCAAACAATACTGGCTTAATAAAATTTATCCAGTTGAAATTAAAAATGCACATGTTAACGGTAATATTCATATTCACGATTTGAACATAATTTCTGTATACTGTGTAGGCTGGGATTTGAAAGATTTGTTAACAGAAGGTTTCACCGGTGTCAGAGGGAAAATTGAAAGTGCCCCCGCAAAACATTTTAGAACAGCGTTAGGGCAAATTGTAAATTTTATGTATACTATGCAGGGAGAAGCTGCAGGTGCTCAGGCTTTTTCAAATTTTGATACACTTCTTGCCCCTTTTATCTATTATGATAATCTGGATTTTAAACAGGTTAAACAGGCAATTCAGGAATTTATTTTTAATATGAATGTTCCGACCCGTGTAGGTTTTCAAACACCTTTTACAAATATAACAATGGATTTAACAGTCCCTTCTTATTATGCTGATCAGTCTGTTATAATAGGCGGTGAACTTCAGGATCGGACTTATAAAGAGTTTCAGAATGAGATGGATATGCTCAATAAAGCTTTCTTTGAAGTTATGTTGGAAGGCGACAATTCAGGTCGCGTATTTACGTTTCCTATTCCAACCTATAATATTACAAAGGATTTTGACTGGGATAACGAAAATATTAATGGTCTCTGGGAAATGGCTGCTAAATACGGTATTCCTTACTTCTCTAACTTTATTAATTCTGACATGTCGCCGGAAGATGCCCGTTCTATGTGCTGCCGTTTAAGAATTGATAACAGAGAACTTGAATATCGAGGTGGCGGTCTATTCGGGTCAAATCCCCTCACCGGTTCTGTAGGCGTTGTAACAATAAATCTTCCGAAAATCGCAGAAATTTCTAAAACAAAGAGCGAATTTCTTGAAAGACTTATGCAAAAAATGGAGCTTGCAAAAGAAAGCCTTGAGATTAAACGTAACCTGTTGGAAGATTTGACTGACAAAGATTTATATCCTTATACAAAATTTTATTTGAGGGATATAAAGGCTCGTTTTGGTGTTTATTGGAAGAACCATTTTTCAACAATTGGTTTAATCGGGATGAACGAAGCCTGTTTAAATCTTCTTGGAGAGGATATCGGAAGTTTTAGAGGAAAACAGTTCGCGCTTGAAGTTATGGATTTTATGAGGACACGAATTATTGAATTCCAGAAACAAACAGGAAATAACTATAACCTTGAAGCGACACCGGGAGAAGGAACATCTTACAGGCTGGCAAAACTTGATAAGGAAAAATATCCTTATTATACAAATTCAACCCAATTGCCTGTAAATTATACCGATGATATTTTTGAAGTGCTTGATCATCAGGATGACTTGCAAACCAAATATACCGGCGGAACAGTTGTACATATTTATGCAGGAGAAAAAATTCAAAGCATTGAAACAATGAAAAATCTGGTTAAAAAGATTTGTAATAGTTACCGTTTACCTTATTTTACGTTTTCACCGACATTTAGCACATGTCCAAATCACGGTTATATTTCAGGGGAACATTTTACCTGTCCTGAATGCGGCGAAAATTGTGAGGTTTATTCCCGTGTAGTAGGTTACATAAGACCTGTTCAGCAGTGGAATAAAGGTAAAAAGAAAGAATTTGCTGACAGAAAAGAATTCAAAATAGAGGAATGTCCATGCAAATAGGAGGAGTTCAAAAAACATCTCTTCTGGACTATCCTGATAAAATAAGTGCAATTGTTTTTACCCGTGGGTGTAATTTCAGATGCGGTTATTGCCACAATCCGGAATTAATTGCAATAACAAATGAGCCGGCATGGACTTGTGCCGGCTTTTTTGAATTTTTGAATACTCGAAAAGGCAAACTTGACGGCGTTGTTATTACCGGCGGCGAACCATGTATTCAGTCGGGATTAATTGATTTTATAAAGCAGATAAAAAATATGGAATTTCTGGTAAAACTTGACACAAACGGAACATTCCCTGACGTTTTACGGCAGTCTTTGCCATATTTGGATTATATTGCCATGGATATTAAAGCACCGCTTGATAAATATAAAGCGATTACAAGAGTTGACGCGGATACGGAAAAAATTAAGGAAAGTATAAACATTATTATGCAATCCCCTGTTGATTATGAGTTCAGAACAACTGTTGTAAAAGAACAATTAACATTTGATGATTTTGATAAAATTGGGGATTTAATAAAAGGTGCAAAGAGGTATTATCTCCAAAAATTTGTACCGTCAAAAACTCTGGATAGGACATTAATATCTGCATCAACTTACTCTGACTCTGATTTTGAGCTTGTATCAACAAAATTACGTCTAAAAATAAAAAATGTATTTTTGAGAGGTTAAGTTTTTTTAAAATAACAAGCTTTCTTATTTGCGTATTTTGAATAACTAGAGTACAATTAATATATTATGGTAGAAGAACAATTATATTCTGACATCCCCCCTACAAAGCTAAGGAATAAGGAGGAAAAATTTAAACCGGCAAAGACCAGCAAGTTCTGGTTGTGGGTAGCAAGTATGTTTTTCTTTAACATGCTTCAAAATCGTTTTTATGCATTTAGATACAGAGGAGAAGAAAATTATTTTGACGGAGACACAAATGTGCCGACAATTCTTTTTGCTCCGCATTGCAACTGGTGGGATGGTATTGTACTTTATAACACTACTCACAGAATTTTTCATAAGGAAATTCGTTTAATGGTTGAAGAACTTAACAGGTTCCCGCTATTAAGACGCGGCGGAGCGTATTCCGTAAATAAAAAATCGCCTCAATCTGCTATGAAAGCTCTTCAGTATTCTGTTGATGTTGTCGGTGATGTAAGAAATATGCTCTGTATTTTCCCTCAGGGAATAATAAGACCTCCGCATTACAGACCTATTGAATTTCAGACCGGGCTTGCATATATTGCGGAAAACGCCGTAAAAAGATACGGAAAAGTTAACCTCATACCGATGGCTGTTGATTATGCATTTTTTAGAGATAACAGACCTGAAGTTATTGTGGAATTTGGTAAACGTATTGAACTGGTTAAAGGCAATGAGCTTGATAAACTTTCAAGAAAAGAACTTACACACTATCTTGAGCATGCGTTAGAAGAAACCTGTGATAATCAGTTTAAAGAAATGTCACAGGGTGATATTTCAAAGTATAATATTTTGTTCAAGCAGCATCTAAAATGGTACAGAAGAATAGAACAGCGTTTGAAAAGTATTGATTTGCCGCCTGTTGCCGGGGTATAATCTTTCTAAGATGCTAGGCAGTTAAGCTGGTAAGAAGGTAAGCTATTTACTTGTAAATGACATCGCCATTGCGGCCAAGCGAAGCTGATCCGCAATCGCATTATTGAAAAATCAAACAGGTTTATACCAGATTAAATGTTGTCGGATTGTAAATCCGACCTACAAACTTGTTGTGCTGAAAGCCCAACCTACTCAGGATGACATTTGGGAAGGCTTTTATCCCCCCTCTCCTTGACAAGGAGAGGGAAGGGGTGAGGTTTTTATTTACGCATTATAACGTTTGAAGGATTTTTCTATATTTTTGGATATCGTGTTCTTTACAGTATCGTATTCTGTTGTGAGTGATGATATCTCTGTATCAAGATTTTTCATCTTAAGGTCAAGAGTTTCTTCTTTGGCGTTCAATTTAGCTTTTTGAGTATTATATTTGGCTTCTGCCTGTGCAATGTAGGTATCGTCTGCGATTTCTTTTATGTATGAATCAGTTGCGTAATTTGCCTGATAGTAATAGCCGTCATCTTTTATTTTAGAGATATATAACATACCGCTTTGTAACATTTGCTGCAGGTATTCTTTATCTTCTATATTATTGTTTTCTGTCCAGCCGTTAGCACATATTTGGTTGAATAATGTATCGTAGAATACAGATTGGCTCAGATCATCGCTTGAGACGGTTGAACCTACTGCCCACGTGAATGTGTAAAGCTTATCATCAGTAACAAGACTATTAGTTGAAAGTTTCCCTTTCTGTACTTTATACTTGTCATTACCATTAGCATCTACGGCATCCACACCGTTGAGGTAATCTGCAAAATAGGTTAAATATGCTTTTAACATATTGCTTATACTAACCCTGTTTTTGTTATGGTTATGTCCTGTACTAGTTCTTTTATAGTCGTCATTTATCCATCCGATATATTCAGGTGCATTTGCTTGATTAGTTTGGTTAAATTGTCCGGATTTATTATCATGGAAATCAGTATAATAGCTTCCGTCCTCCTTTTTAGGTACATATAAATTTTTTATTTCACTCATTGCATACTCTAAAGCTGCTTGAGTATAACCATCGCCAAGATCTAAAACTTGAGCTAAATATTCACCTGTCTGATTTAATATATCTTCCACCAGTGTTTGTGCCGCTGTAGCCATTGTTGCATTGGGGTTTTTCCCCTTTCTGTTATACATGTAAAGATCCACAGTTACGTCTCCATTCAGTAAATCACCAAGATTAAATGTGGATGTCTTTGATTCTGAATTTGCATCTGCAGATATTTCTTTAGTTTTATCACTACTCCAGAGACACATGTCAGCCCTATTACCGCTAACCATGCTTCCGTCAATTGTTATATCAATAACAGCACCCATTTCGTTTAAATATTCACATAAATCATCAATGTTACCGCTTTCAGTAATCAAAGCCGTAGTCGTATCACCACCAAAACCTGCACCCTGATTATACGGGATACCTAGCATTGTATTTGCGGTGGCATTGGTTATCAAACCTGCATCTGCCAGACCGTTAATAAATTCATTACGCATCGTCTCTGACGGTAATGTGCCTAAACCTTCCTGCGGGATACCGGCTCTTCGTGCTGCCGCTGCATATTTGCTGTTCAAGGTGACACGCCCTGAACTGTCGGTCAAGGTTACAGGCATATAATCGTTTAATGCGGAAGGTGTCATTAATATTCCGTAAGTTAACGGTGTATTTGTATCGCCTGTGCCATAGTAATCGTAAATTAGTTTTGTTTGATCAAGGGAATTCTGGTATTCGTTTGAAAGGTCAGCAAGCTCACGAGCCAGTGCGATCTTCTGGTGCGATAGACGCATTGACTGGAATTCACAATCAGATTTTCTGCTTGTGATGCTTAATAATCTTGCCTGTCCTGCTGCCAATCCCATTTTGTTACGATTTTCCTTTCAAACTTAGTAACGTTCATGTCTTTTTACGACATTTTTTTATAGGAACTTTAAAAATATAATTAGTTTTGTAACATTTGTTAATAAAAATTTATCTTAAACACTAACCTAATATTGTTTTATCTATTAAGTTATGTAAAATTGATTTTTGGCTAATATCTTTAGTTGATGAGTTTTTGTGAAAAAGTGGTATAATATATACAGAAAGGTAAGTTGATTAGAAATTTAAATTTTTCGCTGCGGGTGCGAAAAAACCTTATCAGCCGCATATTTTGTCGTATGAACAAAATTGCAGAAAGAAGGTATAAAAGATAAATGAGCAACCTACAATTTCAGAATGATTTAGACCGGTTAACAGAAGTTCTTCCTGAAAAAGTTAAACAACATATTACTTATGAAAAAATGGAAGATGTGATAGAAATTGTCCTTGATATCGGCAGAACCCCGGAAATTCGCCATGCCGGCGGTAAAATTGAATATCTCGGGGATGAATTTGTTACGGAAGATGATATTAATTATATAACAAGCCGTATTCAAGATTTTACATCTGATAACCGTTCAGGAATTCCCGGAACTCTCCACAGGATTAGTGCGATAAGAAACAGACAGGGTAAAATTATAGGTCTAACATGCCGTATAGGAAGAGTTGTTACAGGTACAATTGCCTGTATAAAAGATATCTGTATGATGAACAAAAGTATTCTGTTTCTGGGGCGTCCGGGAGTTGGCAAAACTACAAAATTACGAGAAATTTCAAGGTTAGTTGCTGATGAACTCGGCAAGCGTGTTGTAATTGTTGATACTTCAAATGAAATAGCAGGCGACGGTGACACTCCTCACCCTGCAATCGGTCATGCCAGACGTATGCAGGTTACACAGCCGCAGTTTCAAAAAGACATTATGATTGAAGCTGTTGAAAACCATACTCCGGAAGTTATTGTGGTTGACGAAATAGGTACGGAAGAAGAAGCTCAGGCTGCCCGTACAATTGCTGAACGCGGTGTTATGCTTATTGCAACAGCCCACGGCAACAGCTTAGAGAATTTAATAAAAAACCCTACATTATCAGATTTAGTCGGCGGAATTCAATCGGTAACTCTCGGGGATGATGAAGCAAAACGCAGAGCTTCCCAAAAAACAGTTCTTGAAAGAGAAAAACAGCCTACATTTGATGTAGTTATAGAAATTCTGGATAGAAATACTCTTGCAGTATATAAAAATACGGCAGAAGCTGTTGATTACATCTTGCGTGGCTGGCCTATCAGACCGGAGATCAGAAAAGTTGACAAGTCTTATGATGGTGAACTGCCGCCTCAGGAAACTTTGCAAAAAACAGAACCAACATTAAGCGATATACCCAGAGAAATCAACAGGCTGGATAAAAGTGTTCCTGAACATAATACGGACAGCCTAAAGTTTAGTTTTTCCCGCCAGAAATATGTTGAAGAAGTGAAAGGCTTTAAAAAGATATATTTATATGCTGTTTCAAGAACAATTGTTGAAAAAGTGATTGAACGTCTGAACTTGAATGCAGAGATTACAAGAAACCTTGATGAAGCAGATATTGTGATTGCTCATAAAAACTTTATTAAGGGTGGGGCAAAGGTTTTGAGCATTGCAAACGATTACAGGCTGCAGATATTTTATGTAAAAACAAATTCTATGGCGCAAATTCAAAAGGTTTTAAAGGAAGCTTTACAAATTACGGAAGCATCTGAAACTTTATGCGGTTATTATGATGATGCGGAACGTGCCCTTGATGAAGCAAAAGCTGCTATAAATAAAATTCTTGCCGGAGCCGAGCATGTTGAACTTACCCCGCAAAATCAGCATATAAGGAAATTGCAGCATGAACTTGTTGAACAGCATAACATGAAAAGTACATCAATAGGAGAAGGCAGCAACAGGCATTTGAGAATAGTCGGCGGTAAAGAGTTTAAACAGTAATTATTTTTTAGGAGTTTTAGTTATAACCCCTGATTCTTTGTCCTGTTTATGTATATTATATAAGTAATAAATTGTTCCGTAAATAGCGGCTATCAGCACTATAGCTGTCCAAAATCCATATTATTCTCCTTTTTTAATTTCGTTTACAATTTGCATTAATTCTGTTCTTCGCATCATATAAGCATTAAGAAAAACTATAGCCATTAACGCTCCTAATACCATGAAGCAATATATCCATAAATTTTTCGTTTCAATTACGGCAAATCCGATAGCTCCACCGCCGGTTATGAACATTGCTTAAACAGTTTGCTTTTTCTCTCAAAAATTATCGTTCATAAAATGATTATATCATTGTTTTATTCTTAAGGCAATAAAACAGAGAGTTGAATTTCAAAATTCAACTCTCTGTTGTTTTTATTTCCCGTTCGGGTTAAGCGGCTCATTTCTTCAGTATCAGTTGTGTAAGTTTATGCAACCGCTGATGTGGAAAGGGACTTTGTCCCTATTTGCAGCCGAGAGGACCTTCTTCCTCTTTGCTGTGTTTGAATTCAATTACTGCCTGAGCTGCTGCAAGTCTAGCCTGAGGAACTCTGAACGGTGAACAGGATACGTAGTTCAGTCCTATTCTGTGACAGAATTTAACTGAAGCCGGATCTCCGCCGTGTTCTCCGCAGATACCGCGTTTCAGGTGCGGTCTGACTTTTAATGCTTTATCAAGAGCAATTTTCATCAATTGTCCGACACCTTCTTGATCAAGTGTTGCAAACGGGTTTGCAGGAAGAATTTTTTGTTCTACATAGTTTTGTAAGAACTTGCCTTCTGCATCATCTCTTGAATAACCGAATGTCATCTGTGTCAAGTCGTTTGTTCCGAATGAGAAGAATTCTGCGTATTCTGCTATTTGATCAGCGGTCAATGCAGCACGCGGAATTTCAATCATTGTTCCGAACATGTAGTCAACTGTAACACCTTTTTCATTCATTACTTCTCTTGCAACACGTTCAAGTACTTCTTTTACGGTTTTTAATTCGTTAACGTGTCCGACTAGCGGAATCATAACTTCAGGTTTAACATCCAACCCTTCTTTTTTTAGATCGCAAGCTGCTGTAAAGATTGCTCTTACCTGCATTTCATTGATTTCAGGATAAGTTAAACCTAAACGGCAGCCTCTTAAGCCCATCATCGGGTTGGATTCTGACATTGCTTCAACGATATTCAGAAGTTTTTCTTCTTCCTTATAATCTTCGCCTTTAGCTTTTTTAGTTGCAACTTTTGCAATCAATTCTTCTTTGTCAGGTAAGAATTCGTGAAGCGGCGGATCAAGAAGTCTTATAGTCATTGATTTTTCGCCTAATGCTTTGAACATAGCGTAGAAGTCGCTGTACTGCATAGGTAATAAGTGATCAAGAGCTTCTTTTCTTGCTTCCGGAGTACCTGCAATAATCATTTTTTGTACCCATGGAAGTCTGTCCGGATCCATGAACATGTGTTCTGTTCTGCAAAGTCCAACGCCTTCTGCACCGAGTTCAAGCGCTTTTGCAACGTCTGCAGGTGTATCTGCGTTAGCTCTTACGCTTAACAATTTAGTTTCATCAACCCATTTGAAAAGCTTCTGGAAGTTTTCATCCATTTTAGGCGGAATTAAATGTACCGCACCTGCCATAACTTCACCGGTACCGCCGTCAAGTGATATAATATCATCTTTGTGGTAAACAGTTCCGTCAGAAGCTGTCAGTGTTTCATTTTTTAGATCGATTGATAAATCTTCGCAGCCTGCAACGCATGGTTTTCCCATACCTTTTGCAACAACGGCAGCGTGTGATGTCATACCGCCTCTGAGTGTCAAAACACCCTGAGATTGAATCATACCGTGAATATCATCAGGACATGTTTCAATTCTGACTAATATAACTTTTTCGCCTGCTTTTCCGCGTTCTGCTGCTTCTTCAGTATCAAATACGATTTTACCTACTGCAGCGCCGGGAGATGCTGCAAGACCTTGAGCAATTTTATGTGCTTCTTTTTTAGCAGCAGGGTCAAAGTCCGGAAGCAATACTTGATAAAGCTGGTTAGCATCAACAAGTTCGATTGCTCTTTCTTTGTCAATTATACCTTCTTCGCACATTTCAACTGCAATTCTGACTGAGGCTTTTGCGGTTCTTTTGCCGTTACGTGTCTGGAGGATATACAACTTGCCTCTTTCAATTGTAAATTCCATATCCTGAACATCTTTGTAGCCTTTTTCAAGTTTTTTTGCAATATCAACGTATTGTTTGTATAAATCAGGCATTTCATGTTCAAGTTCTGCAATCGGTTTTGGAGTTCTGATACCGGCAACAACGTCTTCACCCTGAGCGTTTGTCAAATATTCTCCGTAGAATTTATTTTCACCGGTAGACGGGTTTCTAGTGAATGAAACACCTGTTGCACAGTCATCACCCATGTTTCCGAATACCATTGTTTGAACGTTTACTGCTGTACCATAGTTGTGGTCAATTTTGTAGTGGTTTCTATATGCAACGGCACGCGGAATATTCCATGATCTGAATACGGCTTCAATTGCTTCTTCCAATTGAACGTAAGGATCCTGCGGGAATTCTTTGCCTGTTTCTTTTTTGATTAATTCTTTATAAGGCTCGATTAAAGATTTCCAATCTTCTGCTGTTAAATCAGTATCTGATTTGTAGCCTTTTTCTTCTTTAATTTTGTCAAGATAATCTTCAAATTTTTGTCTGTCGATTTCCCAGGCAACGGAACCGAACATTGTCAAAAATCTTCTGTAAGAGTCATAGCAAAATCTCGGGTTGTTGGTAAGTTTAATCATGCCTTCAACAGTTTTGTCGTTTAACCCCAGATTCAAAATAGTTTCCATCATACCCGGCATTGAAAGTCTTGCGCCTGATCTAACGGAAACTAAAAGCGGATTTTCAGCATCTCCGAATTTTTTACCAGCCTGATCTTCAACTTCTTTCAGGTAGTATTTTACTTCATCCATAAGCCCTGCCGGCATTTTGTTACCGTGGTTGATGTAATCCATACATGTTTCAGTCGTGATTGTTAACCCCGGAGGAACAGGTAGTCCCAAATTGGTCATTTCAGCGAGGTTTGCACCTTTCCCGCCAAGAAGATTACGCATGTCTGCGTTGCCTTCTTTAAACAACCATACACGTTTTTCAGTCATAGTTTATTCTCCTTTCTTATTGTATAATAAACACTTAATATCTTGATATAACTATAGCATAAAAAAAAATAATATTGCAATTTTAAAAAAAATATTTTATTATAAATTTTAGGATTATGACATGGAGGACAAAATATGAAAGATTTTGCTAATTTAGATATTTTCGGGGGGGGGGCACTGTAAGCTCCGCCGGAGGCAAAGAAGCAGCTAGAAGCAGAGATGCCAAGAGGCAAAGATGCGAAGCAAGTATCATTCATGTCATCCTGAACTTGTTTCAGGATCTATTAACTAGAAACAAAGATGTCAAGAGGCGAAGATGCAAAGCTAATATCCATAATAAATTATGTTACAATTTTACCAAAATAACTATAAATGAATACCCTCTGCAAAGCGAGCGCTCTCCATTCAGTGAGTGTGTAAATCAGCCCTCACCCCAGCCCTCTTCCATAGGAGAGGGAGAAGAAAAGAATAATCCCTTTTCCCTCTGGGAGAGGGAGCAGTTGTGCGAACAAGTTGAGCATACAACTGCGGGAGAGGGTGCTAACAGATGTCAAGACGTTCAGAAGTCAGGAGTTCAATCTGACGTTCATAAGATCCTGAAACAAGTTCAGGATGACATTAATATTTCCCTGAAACGAACTTATTCACATATTAACCTATTCACTTATTCACCTTATAAAAAAGCTGCCTTTACTCTTGCAGAAGTTCTTATCACCCTCGGCATCATCGGTGTTGTTGCCGCTATGACAATTCCTGTTTTAATCGGAAATTACAGAAAAAATGCAACAGTCGCAAAATTACAAAAGTTTTATTCCGTAATGAATCAAGCAATAAAGCTTGCAGAAGTTGATAACGGTGAACCTTCAATGTGGATGCCGCAACGTGAAAATGATTCCAATGCTGATTTTGGCAAATGGTATAACACATATCTTGACAAACATATAAAATCATTGAGTAAAAACTACTACGGATATTATTACCATGTTGCATTTGCAGACGGAAGCGGTTTTGCAGCATATATACCAGCTCTTAGTCAGCTAACAGGTAAAGCAAGCGCATATATATTTTATTGTATTGATTATAAATATTGTTCAATAAATAATTCTTATGACGGTAAACATACATTCCTGTTTGCAATTTGCTCAGATGGCAGGTTTGCTGCATCTGGATGCGATATTACAACAGATAATTATTATACCAGAGATGTGCTACTAAGCGGATGTGCAAGCCAGGATCCGCACCTGAGACACTATTGTACCGCTCTTATTCAGTATGACGGCTGGCAGATAAGCAAAGATTATCCATGGATAAAATAATAGGAGCTATTTCTTAAAATAATCGCAGATTAAAGTTTTTTTGTGAGGAAGAAAATTCCTCAAATTTATTACGATTTTATTTCTTTTTGAATCATCTAATTGTTTTTTCAGGATGGCTTTTTCTAAAACGACTTTATTATACAAATCAGAGCATATTGAACTTTTATCAATATGTTCTTTTAATTTAGCCAGTTGAATTTCTTTTTCTCTTATTAATCGGGTTAGTTCTTTTTCCACTTTGAAAGACCTCTTGAACTGTACCATATTAGAATATAGCCAATCTGTTTTTTTTAAATCGTTTTTTTAGTTGATTTAGTATTATGCAGGCAATAAATCATACTCATAACCGATTTTTAGAGCTTTAATATTTAACGGTAAAAGATTTTTTCTGTGAGGCGGAATAACTATATCCAGCGCCTGATTTAAGCTTTCAAGGCTTACTAATTTGCTTGCTTTTGCAAGAATTCCTAAAGCAAGTATATTAGCCATTTTTATGTTTCCGACTTCTTCCGCAAGTCTTGTTATAGGCGCAAAAAGATAATTGATATCTGTTCTGGTTTTGATTTCTTTTGCGAGGGTGGAATTCGCTATCATCCAGCCGCCTTTTTTAATTTTTGACAAAAATCTGTCAAATGATGCCTGATTAAGCGCAACAACAAAATCAGCGTCGGATTTATTGACTTCGCTCACTTCTTCATCGCTCATAACGACTTCACAATTTACTGTTCCTCCGCGCATTTCTGCACCGTATGAAGGATACCATGTTACGTGTTTTCCTGCGAGCATAAACGCATTAGCCAGTACTTCGCCTGCCAATAATACGCCTTGTCCGCCAAATCCTGCTATTATAAAATTTTTCTCACTCATTTTTTCCTCTTTGTGGGTTTTGTATTCAGTCTGTCATGCTGAATTTAGTTCGGCATCTCTGTTTTACTTGTAGTTATATCTTTATAAATCCCCGGTTTAAATACGGGCATCATTTCATTTCTTACTCTTTCATGAGCTTTTTGCGGCGACATTTTCCAGTTTGTAGGACAGGTCGACAGAATTTCTACAAATCCGAAACCAAGCCCTTTTATCTGAACTTCAAATGCTTTCTTAATAGCCTGTTTTGCTCTTCTGATATTTGCAACTGTATCAAGCGACACTCTCGCAGAAAATGCAGTTCCGTCGCAAAGTGCAATGTGTTCGGCAATCTTTATCGGATATCCGTAGTATTCGACATTTCTGCCTTTCGGGGAGGTCGTTGTAACCTGTCCCAGAAGTGTAGTAGGCCCGAGCTGCCCGCCTGTCATGCCGTAGGTTGTATTATTAATACAAATGGCTGTCAGGTTTTCGCCTCTTAAAGCTGCGTGCATGCTTTCTGCAAGTCCTATTGATGCAAAATCGCCGTCACCTTGATATGTAAATACTATTTTGTCAGGTCTGGCTCTTTTTATTCCAGTTGCTTCAGCCATTGCTCTGCCATGCGGAGCTTCCAGCGAATCTACATTTAAAAAATCGTATGTTGTAACCGAACATCCGATGGATGCTGCCAGAATTGTATTTTCTCTTATGCCCAGTTCGTCTATAACCTCTGCTACAAGTCTTACTGCAACACCGTGGTCGCATCCCGGACAGAATGAATATTTTACATCTCCTTTCAGAGATTCAGGTAATTTAAAAACTTGTGTTGCCATTATAATAATTCCTCAATTTTAGCTACAATTTCGGCAGCGGAAGGCGGAACTCCCACTCCTTTGTGTATAAGTTCAACAGGGCATGCTCCGTTAACGGCAAGTTTTACATCATTAACCATCTGCCCCATATTTACTTCGACAGTTATGAATTTTTTTGCTGTTTTAGAGAGTTCATGCAGCCTTTTTGAAGGGAACGGGTACAAAGTAACAGGTCTGAAAAATCCTGCCTTAATACCTTTTTCACGTAAGATTTTCATTGCTGTTTTAACATTTCTTGATGTGCTGCCAAAACTTACAAGAACAATGTCTGCATCTTGTGTGTTAATTTCTTCCCATTCAACTTCATTTTCTTCAATTGCTTTATATTTTTTGAATAATTTTTCAAGAAATACGCATTGGTTATCCGCAAGCGGAGCGTATGAACGTATAATTCTTGCTTCTCTGTCTTTTGCTCCTGTTAAAGCCCAGTCAGATGTATCAATTTCAGGATACGAATAATCGTAAAATTCAACAGGTTCCATCATCTGCCCTAAAAGACCATCGGCAAGTAATACTGTCGGATTTCTGTATTTTTGTGCAAGGTAAAATGCCTTATAAGTTAAGTCTACACATTCCTGAACGGTTGACGGAGCAAGAACTATAAGATTGTAGTCGCCGTTTCCGCCGCCTTTTGTTGCCTGATAGTAATCACCCTGTGAAGGATAAATATTTCCCAATCCCGGACCGCCTCTCATTACGCTGACCAGTACTACAGGTAGTTCGTCTGCCGTTGCATAGGATAAACCTTCCTGCATTAATGATACCGCGCATGAAGAAGACGATGTCATGGCTTTTACGCCTGTTGATACGGCGCCTATAGTCATATTTATGGCTGCGAGTTCGCTTTCTGCGGAAACATATCCTCTTTTTAGCTCTTGCATTTTGCCGCTCATAAATTCTCCGATTTCACTCTGCGGTGTAATCGGATAGCCGAAATAACACTGACATCCGGCAAGAATTGCAGCCTGTGCTATTGCGTAATTTCCTTTAGTTAAAACTTTTTTATTTGTTATACATTCTGTACTCATTTCCGTGTTATCCTTTATAGACTTCCGTAATAGCCAGATCAGGACATCTGGTTGCGCACATTGCGCAGCCCAAACATTCATGGTTAGGGTCATTAAATTCTACCACATGATTGCCCAGACTGTTGGTTTCTTGGCTGATTTTTAGCAGCTTTTTGGGGCATTCTTCAATACATAAGTAGCATGCTTTACATTTTTCTTTATTAATCACTATGTAGCTCATCTACACCTCTTATATTTTTTTTGTCTAAGTAATATTATACCACTTAATAAAAAAAGAAACATTATATCTTTACAATTGTAATATTAAAAGTTAACAGTTTGCATAGTTTATTATGCTTCTGTTAAAATAAATTTCAGAGGGATATTTTTTTTAAGAAAGTGAAGACGAATGGCTTTAACAGTTGATGAAATTGCTGAAATTATAAACACAATGCGAGAAGAAAACGAAAATAACGTACAGAGTGTCGAGAGAGTTTTAACAGGTATAAATAATAAACTTGATTTGATGGCTGAAGATAGCGAGGCTACTGATTTAATCAGGGTTTATATTTCCGAATTAAAAAAATCTGTTGATGAAAAACACAGTATTACGGTCGAAAAATTTAATGAAATTGAAAATTCGTTTAATAATCTTTCCGCCGGTAATGAACAGCTTGCAAAAACCTCAGAACTGCGGGATTTGTTTAATGCGCTGGGAAATAACATCAGCAATTTTTCAAATAATATTTCCTCCCAGAAAAATATTTTGAATGAACTAGACGGCAAAATTTCACAAATAGAAGATAAAATTTATGACAAAGATGAAATTGCATCTTTAATCAGCGAAATATCTCTGGATGTTTCCGGAGTAAGTTCCGAGCTTGAAAGTTTATTTAAAAGTATTGAAGATAAACTTGCAGAAACTGTTTCTGTCATAAATACTCTGGATAATTCTTCTCAATTGTCTGATATCAGAAACGAAATAGGTAACATTTCATCACAAATAAGTGTTTTACCTTCATCTATTTCCCGTTTTCAAGAGGTATTTGACGCTTTAAGAAATATAATATCGCAGTCATCATCAGATTTATCTTCCGAATTGGGCGGAAAGTTTGAAACCCTTGAAAATTCTTTTCAAAACATTGTAACAGGTTCTGATTTTAAAGGTTTTAAACAGGACCTTGCTGATTTTGTCCAGAAAATTATTGATAATTCATCTGCTTTAAATTCGGAACTTTCATACAGTACAGAAAGAATTGAAAATATTTTAACAACTGTTAAATCGCTTGATTTCAGAGATGATTTTGAGAATATTGTCAGCAGAGTTAACGATTTGAAAGACGCTTTTGAAGAAGGCGCAAAACTCAATTATACAAATTTATCTTCTGAAATTGCCGGCATGACACAAAATTTAGACAGAAGTTTTGAAAATCTGGATGAAAAAAGGCAGGAAGCTTATTCTACATTGAAAAACGGATTAGATGAAATTCTGGTAAATTTGTCTAACCTTTTCAATAATAATTCTCAGGAAAAACTGGATGAAATATCGCGCAGCATAATAAATATTTCAAATGACGTTATGTCATTAAGAAGCGGAATATCATCCGATTTTCAGGATGATTACGGTGATTTAAAAGCAGGTCTTGGAGATGTTATATCAACTCTTCAAACTTTAAAAGATGAAATTATTGCTAAAAATGAGGAAGTTTTGAACTCTTCCTCTAACAGTGCCGCAAAACTGGAAAGTAGGATAAGCGGACAAATAAGTGAACTTGCGGAATTGAAAACTTTAATTTCTGAAAGTAATCGCATTGAACCTGCACAGATTACAGATGCGTTAGATAAAGTTAATGAAGACATATCAATTATTTTAACGGAAGTGAAAGATGACGCGAATTCAAATTATGAAGCGGTAAAAGGTTATATAGAAGAAGTTTCACAGACTGTCAGCAGCCTGCAAACTGAATTTATAACAACAGCACAGCAAAATGCCGATAAGATTATTTCCGGAATTTCTGATGTTGCTGTTTCTGTTGAAGCCTTTAGAGATGAATTTAAGCAGTCGGCACTTTCAAATTTAGAAAATTCTTCAAAAATTCTCGACAGTGTTGATGGTGTTTCTACAAAAATTGATTCTGTTGAGCAGACTTTATCAGGAAATGCAATGAACAATTTTGAAAGTTTAAAATCTTTGCTAGAAGAACTTTCTCAAAAAATGACAGATGACATGCAAAAACAGCAGGATGTTTTTGTTCAGTCCAATTACGTAAGCGAACAACAGAAACTCGAAACTTTAAAGAATTTATCTGATGATATTAGGTCAATAGAACCGGCACTTTCTTCCGATATTGAAACTTTTAAAAATGCTGTTCAAGATAATATTTCCGGTATAAGAGATTATATTGCGGAAATCAGCGGCTCTATATCTGCCACTCAGGCTGACAGTGAAACTAAATTGAGCACAAAACTTGAGGCTATTGAAGTTTTGTCACATGCATTTGAGGCATCTGTTTCATCTGTCCACGATGAAGTTAAAAATGTGCTGGATAAAATTGTTTCTCTTGATTTTTCCGAACAGAGCAATGAAATTAAAATAGAACTTTCAAATATTGTATCCACATCTAATTTCATATTGTCATCAATAAACGATATAATTTCCAAAAATGCTGAATTAGCTGCGTTATTTTCAAATATTCAGGAAATTCTCGCATCAAAGGATGACACCGAAAAAATTCTTGATAAATTAGAGGTATTGGAAAAACAGGATTACTCGTATGATCTGGCTCAAATATCTTCTAAAATAGATGATCTTTCAACTGTTTTTGAAACTTCTTCAAATAATAATTATTCCGGTTTATGTCAGAAAATGGATGAGATAAATGAAAGTATTCAAAAGACAGATATTTCGGATAGTATTTCTCAAAAGATGGATGATTTCAACAATATTATTTCTTCATTGAAAGATGCTATTGCAGTTTCATCAGATGAAAATAAATCTGTTATTGCAGATAAGCTTGCCAAATTTGAGGAGATGTTTTCAAAGACATTGACTGGGGATGATTTTGACGGATTCAGAAAAGATTTTGTAGAATTTATTCAAAAAATTCTTGATAATTCTAATATATTACATTTAAATTCGGAAACTAACAAAGAACAGATTGAAACTATTCTTGAACGACTAAATCTGTTAGACAATTCTTCTAACTTTGAAAATATAGCCGGTAGAATAGATGAAATCAAAACATCTTTTGAAAATAATTCAAAAATGAATTATGAAAATATTGTAAATGAGATTAATAATCTGAAGGCTCAACTGGATGAAAATCTTAAAAATCACGATACTGCCGGTGTTGAAAGTTTGGAAAAACTTAATTCGGAATTGTCTGATTTAGCTGTAAATATTGATTTGTTAAAAGATTTGTCTTCTAAAAATTCTCTGGATGTCCTTGATAGAATATCTTCAGAACTCCATATTATAATGGATGAAACTGAAAATAAAATAGAAAATAATTTAAAATTAAATGCAGGGGATTTAAAACTTTCAATATCAGATATTGTCAGTGAGATTAATATTATAAAAGAAGATTTTGTAAAGAAAAATGATGCAAATACTTTTAATATCACCTTGGGTTTTGACAGCGTTAAATCATCTCTGGAAAATATTTTAGCTTCATTTACATCATTAAATGATGATTTGAAAAATTCTCAGGCAGAAAATTCGCAAAGTATTCTGGCAGATATGAAGCATATTTCAGCCGGAGTTGACGAGTTAAAAAATGAAATTCAGCATATTTCAGAAAATTATATTGACCGTGTATATGATGCCGTTAATGTTGTTTCTGAAAAGCTGGATGCTTTATCTGAGGATTTTTCGGGCGAGATTGTAAATAATTTGACGTCTTTGAAAGAGATGTTTGAAAGATTGTCAAATGATTTAAAAGTTATTCATGAAGAGTCTGTACAGCAGATAAAAGATGATAATGAGCTGCAGCATGCAGAGATTAAAGCATTATCAGGAAATTTGGAAAGTTTTCAAAGTCAGGTGAATGATGCTTTAGATAGTTTAAAACTGTATATAAGTGAATTGGATGCAAACGCAAACAGTTCTCAGACCGTACTTGATAACAAATTGACAGAGAAACTTCTCGATATGGAAACAGCTCTTTCTCATATTTCCGATGAATATGAACAGAAGATGGAAATCCTTCAGGGTAAGTTGTCGGAATTTGTTCAGATAGTTGAAAACAGTACATCTGATACGGAAGCTAAAATTGCTTCATCACTGGAAGAAATTACGGATGTAAAAGGTGAACTTTCATCTCTCAGTAATGCTTTAAAATCCGTTAAAATTTCAGCGGATGAAAAATTTACGGAATCAATGTCTGTTATTGATACAGGAATTGAAAATATTATTAATAATATAAAAACAGTTGACGGTTCTTTGACGCAAAATGTTGAACGTTTGATAAAAGAAACAATTACTCCTCTGGATGAGCAGTTCTCAAATCTGTTAGATGCGGTTAATGCATTAAAAAGTGAGTATAATTCACAAGTTACTGATAATTTTATAACTGATATAGAAGAAAAAATTTCAGGTTTAAAACAAGAAATCGGGCTTGTGAGTACAGATATTTCAGATGCCCTGCAGTGTAAATCAGAAGAAATATTAAGAGCTTTTGAACCTGTAAAAACAGGTTTAGAAGAATTTCAGGGTTTGAATTTTGAGAAATTGTTTAATGATCTCAAATCACAGTTAGAAACTTCGTTTATGAATTTTAGTGCGGATGTAAACGGAGAAATTGTAGCTGCTGCAGGTTCAATTTCAAGACTTGAACAGGCATATAAAGAAACATTTGATAAAATAAGCGCTGTGGAGGATACAGTATGCGCAAAAATTCAAGATGATATGGAAATCCTTAATTCCGCTCTTGAAAAAAGTGCCGCTGCATTTACTCATTCTCTGGATGAAAAATTAGAGGAATATCTGAGTGATTTAAAAGCTCATCTTGATTTAGTTAATAATAATTCAGGGGAGCAGGCGCTTAAAGAAATGTCTTTTAAGCTTAATAAAATTGATGATATTCAAAGCTCAATTGAAGAACAAACCGGTGTAATTTCGGTTCTGGATAATAATATAAAAAATTACGTCCAATCTCTTGCGGCGGATAATGAAGAAAAAGAATTGCTCCGCGGACTTAATGATAAAGTTGATATTCTTTCTCTTGCTGACAGAACTGATGAAATATTAAATTCAATCGACGAAATTGCAGAAAGAAATGAAGACATAAATAAATCCTTGTTATCCGGGGTTAATGAAAAATTTGCCGGTTTTGCACAATCAGAAGCCAAAGTAGCTGAAATGCTTTCTGCACTGCATGAAAAAGTTGATATTTTTGCTCTTTCAAATTCGAATGATGATGAAGTATTAGGTTCTCTTGAGAATGTTATAAAAACAGAAACCAGAGTTTCTGAAATGCTTTCTGCATTACATGAAAAAGTTGATGTTCTTGCTATGGGCGGCAATGATGCAGATTTGTTGGACGAAATTGATGATATTAAAGATTTGATATTTGAACAACGGAAATATTTTGAAGCTTCATCAGATGAAAAATCTGCTGCAATTGATAAATATTTGCGTGATTTGTTATTGAAACTTGACAGTATAGATATGGAAAAAAGTGTTGATGATGTTAAAGATTCAATAATGAATGCTCTGGTATCACTTTTTGATCAGATTTCATTTGTAGAAGAAACAGAGGAAATTAAAGATTTTGTTGAAGAAAAAACAGATGAAATCAAAGAGAACTTGATGAAAGTTCAAACTCAGCTGCATCAGATTGCAAGTTCAAATGATGATTTTGATTATTCATATACATTGCAGGATGTAGAATCCGATATCGCAAAATTAAGACTTGCGATGAACCAGATATCAGCCGGCGCCGATTTTGAAGGTCTGTCCGAAGATATTAAAAAAATAGTCAGTTCCGTTGAAGGTCTTGAATCGTCGCTTACTCAGGATCAAATAGTTGATTTGAAAGGCGATATTGAAAAACTTAATGACGATATTTTAAGTATAAGTTCAAGAACAAATAAATTATTGTTAACTTCTGATGAGTCTTACAAAGCATTAAATGAAGGCTTGAATAATTTCAGCAGCCTTATTTACAGATTGGAAGATCGTATTAATGAACTGGATAAAACACAGGTTTCGGAAAGGCTTGAAAGAAAGTTAGATAGTGTTCATTCAATGGCAGTAGCATCTGCTAATGCTGATAAAGTATTCCATCAGGTTATGATGTACCTTGGTGAATGGATTGATGCAACAACAGAAAATATTTCAGGTATAACGGACAAAACTTCTGAAATTTCAACTATAAAAGAGCATATAGATGAATTAAGAAATATTATTCCTGAAAAGTCGCAGCTTCTGGATGAATTGCAGTCAAGATTTGAAAAACAGGAAGAGCGTATCGACCAGCTTGAAATGAAACTGGACAAAATTTTATCGACACTTGAAGAAAAAGATGATATGGTGTTAAATAGAAAAGTGGATAAAATTGAAAAAATGTTATCCAGACTTGGCAGTAATATAGAAAAGTTGACATCTTATGTTGATGAAGAATAGACTAATCTCTGATTTAAAGAAAAATTTACCCTCTTCCAACGTTTTGGGAACATTGGAAGAACGTTACGCTTATGCACAGGATGCGACAAATGTAAGAAAGATAGAAAGTCTGCCTGATGCTGTCGTTTTTGTAGAGACAATTGAAGAGGTTCAGGCAGTAATTAAAATTGCCAATAAATACAGAATTCCCGTTATTTGCCGCGGGGCGGGGACAAACGTCGTAGGTGCATGTATTGTTCAGCATGGCGGTATAATTCTGAATTTTTCTAAAATGAACAAGATTATAGAAATCAACAAAGAAAATATGACAGCTGTTGTAGAGCCGGGTGTTGTATTAGGAGATTTGCAAAGAGAAGTTGAGAAATTAGGACTTTTTTATCCGCCGGATCCTTCAAATCTTGCTGTTTCAACTATCGGGGGAAGTATTGCTCAATCTTCGGGCGGTGCTAAATCCTTTAAATACGGAACTACAAAAGACTATATTATTGATTTGAAAGTTGTAATGGCAAACGGCGAAGTATTGCAGACCGGTGCAAATACCATTAAAAATGCGACGGGATATAATCTGGGCAGTTTGTTTGTGGGTTCTGAAGGGACACTTGGTATTGTTGTTGAAGCAACTTTAAAATTGATACCGAAGCCGGAGAGTAAAAAAGTCGTAATGGCATATTTTGATACGGTAAAAGATGCGGTTCATGCGGTTAATTCTATAATAGATGAAAAGATTTTTCCAGCAACAATAGATTTTATGGATAAAAATGCAATACAGACTGTTGAAAAATTTTATCCTGCCGGACTTTTGACAGATAAAGATGCTGCACTTGTTATAGAAATAGACGGATTTAAATCCGCTATAAAATATCAGGAAAAAGTAATTTCTCAAATTTTAGCTAATGCAAAAGCTTCTGCAGTTCAAATTTCTCATAACGACAAAGAGTATGAAAAAATTTGGACAGCGCGAAGATCTTCTATGGGAGCATGCGCAAAGTTAAAGCCAAATGTTACAACCGATGATGTTATTGTCCCGCGTGAAAGTCTTGAGGCTCTTGTTCTGGGGATACGTGAAATTTGTGAAAGATACAGACTTGATGTCTGCATGGTCGGACATGTCGGTGACGGCAGCGTCCATCCGCAAATCCCCATAAATTATAAAGACGAAGATGAATACAGGCGTTATAAATTGGCGAAGAGTGAAATTTATGACCTGACGGCAAAGCTGGGCGGAATTTTATCCGGCGAGCACGGAATAGGTTCTGAAAAGCGCGCGCATATTCACAAAGTTATAAATTCAACAGCACTTGATTATATGCGCAAAATTAAAAGAATATTTGATCCTAATAATATTTTAAATCCGTATAAGATATTTTAAAAAATCGTTGTATAATTTTTTTATGGATACATATTTGCAGGAACGCATAAAACCTGAGAAAAAAGAACTTATCAGATATTTCAAATCACTGGGGCTTTCTGTTCATACCTCGACAAAAGCGCGCGGACATCAGGGATTCTTTTTAAAAAACAGAATTGATATATCAAAGAATACTCCGCAGGATAGGATTATACCTACTCTTTTGCATGAATTTGCGCATTATATTCATTCCAAAATAGAACCTGATATGGCAAAAACAGGCGGGACTTTGAACGCACTGTTTCAATCCGGAGATACAATTATTTTAGATGAACTTATGCGTGTGACAAATTTTGTGGATGAAAATTCTTTATGTATAAGGCTTTATGAACATAAAGACAGGGTAAAAGCAAAAATTAAAGAGTACGATAAGACAATTAAACTTTATTATCCTAAATTTCAAAGGTCAAAAAAGTTTAAAGAGTTTGATAAATTTATTAGAAAATCAAATGCACGTTATCTATTAAAATACGATAGGGTGAAGGTTATTGAAAGAGGATTTTTTAAGAGGAACATAAAAATCTATACTATTGATAATATAGAAAAAGACTTTGATATGCCTGAAGCCTTTGCAGCATACATAAGATTAAAATCTTATACAAGAAAGCAGGCGCGAATAGCCGCTCGTATAAACAAATACAAAAAGTATTATGAAAAGCCTGCGGAACTTTTTGCAAGATTTGTAGAGGGACTTTATATTGATAAAGAATGGACTGAGGCTTTAGCCCCCGTTGCTGTAAAAAAATTTTATGAACTTTTGGAAAGCGGTTATTATATGGAATTAAAAAATTTGGAATTGTAGATTATATTTTCCTGAAAACATGTTTTATAACTTCGTCAAATCCCGAAAGTTTTATATAATTATCAACATTATTAGTATCTAATCCTCCTGTTACAATAATACTTCCAGATTTCAGGCGATGAGACAGTGTGTCAATAATTTCATGTATTTTTTGTCCGGAAAAATATGCAAGCATGTTTCTGCATAAGACAATACTGTTAGAATTATCTTCTATATGAGGAACAATTTTGAATATATCTCCTTGATTAAATATAACTTTGTTAGTCAAAGTCGGAGCAACTTTATATGTTTTGTAGCATTTGTCGATGCTATCGCAAAAATTATCCGGAATATGTAATTTTTCGTTTGTATTGAAATAGTATCTGTTGAAGTCTTTGCAATTTTCTGCAATATCGCATTCATCAACTGTATGGAGATTTATTAAACCGCTCCGGGCAGCTTTTACTACATTTTCGTCAATGTCGTATGCTTTTATCGGAAAAAACTTTTTCGTATTTCTGTAATTATCGCTTTCCAATAGCGACATAATCTGTGTGTAAGCTTCAGATCCGTCTGAGGCTGCGAATTGTATTATATTAACTTTATTCTTATTTTTAAAATTATCAATTTCAAATTGTGCAAGTTCAAGCCATTCCATGTCACTTCTGAACGGACATGTAACCGTAGACATCTCAAGTCCTTCTTTGGTTTTGTAATTTCTGCCGCTTCTGCCAAATGACGGAGTTGCATAATTTTTATAGGGGGTATAACTGTATTGATTGCATTGAATTCTCATGCTGAAAATAAAACGGATGAATATAAATAATTGCTTAATGGTTAATAAAATGTTACTAAATTATTTACACTCTGCCGTACATATCTTCGTATCTGATAATATCTTCTTCAATAAGCGGATCGCCTTTTTGAACTTCAATAACTTCAACATCCTCACTATAAGGGTTTTGAAGCGAATGAATTGCTTTTAATGGTATATCAACACTGTGTCCGGGAGATAAAATCATTTCTTTACCTTCAAGAACCACTTTTGCTGTTCCTGACAGGATAACCCAGTGTTCGCTTCTGAAATTGTGAGATTGTACAGAGAGTTTTTGCCCCGGGTTTACGTGTATAATTTTTGTTAAAAAGCCTTCTCCCTGAGCAATTACGGTATAGAAGCCCCACGGTCTGTAGACTGTTTTGTGAACAAGATGAGTGTTGTCATTTTGTTTCTTTAAAGTATCAAATATATGTTTCACATCCTGTGTTCTGTCTTTTTTACACGCAAGAATTGCATCTTCTGTTTCAACAATCACAGTATCTTCAAGTCCTATTGTTGCAACGAGTTTTGATGATGAGTATACAAAAGAATTTTTAGAATCTTTATCCAGAACATGTCCTATAAAGACGTTGCCGTTGGCATCTTTTTTGCTTATATCGTATATAGATTGCCATGAACCTAAATCATTCCAGTCGCTTTCAAGTTTAACAAGGGCGATTTTGTCGGATTTTTCCATTATTGCATAGTCAATAGAAATTGACGGCATTTTATCAAATTCAATAAACGGAATTTCGTTGCTGTTTGTAAAATCAAATTTTTCGCAAAGTCTTGCAATATCCGGTGCATGCTTTGAAGTTTCTTCAAAAAGAGTTGAAGCTTTAAACATAAATATTCCGCTGTTCCAGAAATAAGTTCCGGCTTGTAGATATTTTTTTGCTGTTTCAAGATCAGGTTTTTCAACAAATTCTTTTACTCTATACCCTTCATCAAGTTGTGCTGATGTATTTATATAACCATAACCTGTTTCAGGATAGTCCGGTTTTATACCGAATGTTACAATAAAGCCCTTTTCGGCAAGTTTTTCACCTTTTTTAACTGTTGATAAGAATTTTTCTTTATTTTGGATTAAATGATCTGACGGAACAACTATAATAACAGGATCGGAATTGGATTTTTGAATTATAACTTTTGATGCAAGTACAATTGCAGGAGCTGTATTTTTCGCAACCGGTTCTGATAACACGACAGGGTTTGAAGTTAGTTCCGAAAGCTGCATTCTGACATTAGATGAATGTTTTATATTTGTAATACTTATAATTTTATCTTCCGGAATGCAGGTTTTAAGTCTTTCAAATGTTGACTGTAAAAGACTTTTATCCGAATTAATATTTAACAATTGTTTTGGATAAAGTTCTCTTGATAAAGGCCATAATCGGCTGCCTGAACCCCCTGCTAATATAATTCCGTACATTTTATCCTCCTGTTATAATAAATATTATATTATAAAATAGAATGCGAACTAATAACTTACTTTTTAATGTTACTTTTCTTTATAAAATCTGACTTAATTCATATCCGTTTTTGGAATTGAGGAAAGAGACCTTAAAAATGTGATATATCCCGCAACTTACTCCAATCATGTGTAAGAAACGTCATGCTGAACGTCGATTGACCTCCGAGTTTCAGCATCTTATAGCAAATATACCCTGCCGGCATTGTGACATTTTGCACGAAATCAAAGATTTCGGCAAAAGCAGTCAAACGAGTTCAGAGCCTGCTCTGAATTTATTTCAGGAGTGACAATTTAGATATTATTTTGAGTAAACTGCGGTATATGTTCTTTAAAAATTTTCTTGAATAATAAACATATTTTTGCTATGCTGTTGTTGTAATGTTTGAGTGGGATATGAAAAAGAGAGTGATGGCAGGGGCTGCAGCCGGAATTATATTCATCGGCGGCGGACTTTTTGCCGCTTTTTATCAGACGCCTTCAAAAACTGATGAGATATATAAAGCTGCTATGCAGGATTTTAAAGAAGGGGATTATCAAAACGCATATTATCTCTTTTCAAAAATTACGTTGTTTTCTAATTTAAAACCTGTTGCGATTTATCACAGAGGCGAGTGCGCAAAGATGCTTGGAGATGATAAATCCGAGTTAAAACAATATCAACTTTTGTTTAATAACTATCCTAAACATAAGCTGAGTTTGCGAACAAGGTATCTTGCCGGTCAGAAACTTCTAAAAGACAGACCGCAGCTTGCTAAAAAATATTTCGAATTTATAATTCATAATGCACCTGATTCGGATTATGCAATAGCTTCTGAATATTATCTCGGCTTAATCATGAAGGATAAATATAAAAATGCCAGAATATTTCCTGCATCAAAAAAAGACGATATTCAAAATCATTTCAGACATTACCTGAAGCAGGCCCCGACAGGTGTTCTCGCGTTGGATGTTATAAATAATTGGTTAGAATTGGGTGATGATATATCCAAAGATGATTATTTATTGATGGCAAATTCCTGTTATCTTTTCGGAGAATATGAAAAAGCTCGTGAATTGTTAGCTAAAGTTGATATAACAGAAGGCTGGGCTCTTGATGTAAAGAATTCTTTTGCATTAAAAAATTATCAAAGAGCAAAGTATTTGACGGAAAACGGACTTCAAAAACGTTCGCAATATGTTACGGAAGATGAAGTAATTGAGGCTATTGATATTTATAATCAGCTTGCGCCGTCAAAAAACAAAGCTGTTGAAAGGTTACTTTCTCTTTCTCAGGGAAAAGGCAGGGATTACCTTTTGAGTTTGAAATGTGCTAATGCTTCTCAAAATGATAAGGCTAAATGTTACACTGATCTTTATATAAAATATCCAAATGGAAAATTTGCAGCAGATGCCTTGTCAAACATATTTTTTGCAAAAATTAAATCCAGAGATTATGAAGCTGCCAAAAAGATTGGCATGGATCATTTACGAAAATATCCGGCTTCAAATTCCGCACCGATGGTCATGTTCTGGCTCGGCAAAATTGCGGAAAAAACGAATAATTATGAAGAATATACAGGTTTTTATAAAAGTGTAATTGACAGATATCCGGATACATATTATGCATACAGAGCTTATTTGCGTTTAAGCCGTATCAGGGAACCTTTAATAACGAGTTTTATTGACCCGAAACCAGTTATTTATCCGTATAAATATACGCGTAATAATATAATAGTTAAGCTTGTTGATCTGGAAGATTATGATATTGTAAATGAGCTTGCCGGCGGCGATGAATTTATAAAAAGCTGGGTGTTATATAAAAAAGGTGATTACCCCCATTCAATGCTTGTGGCGCGCGAGGCAATGGACAAAATTGCTGATAAGCCGGATAAGTATGATCTTCGCTGGCGCCTTGTATATCCTGTAATTTATTATGATGAGATAAAAAAATATGCAGATGAAACAGGAAACAATCCGCCCTTAATGCTTGCACTGACAAGGGAGGAAAGCTATTTTGATCCTCTTGCACAAAGTGTTGCCGGAGCAAGCGGATTAATGCAGCTTATGCCTTCTACGGCAAACGAAATTAATAACAAGTTTAAGCTTGGCATGCTTATCCCTTCATCACTGTTTAATCCTGAAAAAAATATTAAACTCGGGAACTACTACTATGAATTTTTAAGGAACAATCTTGAAGGCTATGACATTTCATCAGTAGCCGCATATAACGGGGGGATAGGTTCAATACAACGCTGGAAAACAACACTCCATTATAATGATACAGATGAGTTTGTAGAACAAATTCCTTATCCTGAAACAAAAAATTATGTAAAAAAAGTATTCAGAAGCTACTGGAATTATATAAGAATATATAACGGAAATAACTAACAGTTATATTTATACAAAAACGGTCTGTTATTTAACAGACCGTTTACAGTTTGTCTTGAATTAAGCATGTCTACATCATGTTTTTTCTGATATTTTCTTTTTGCTTATCAATTTTTTTAATTCTTTTCTCTATTGATTTAATTTGCTTGTCAAGAGCTTTTCTCTCAGCTTTTACAGCTTTGTACTGAGCATCAACGTCAGCGTATTTTGATTTGTAATTTAGCAATTCGTTTCTTACATCTACCTGTGCGTTGTCAAGCTGGATAATTGCATTTTGCATTTTAGTATTGCCTGCAGGTTCTTCAACTGGAGTTGAAGAGATGTTAGAAACCGGTGCCTGAATTGTATTTAATGTTGAAGAAGTTCTTACAGGTGCTGGGTTTCCGTAAACTGTGTCATCAAAATTTAACGGAGTGAATGCATTGCCGTCAGCATAAGCGGCAACAGAGCATGCCAATACTAATCCCAGAGATAATACCAAATTTTTAAAAGTTTTTGTCATGACAATTCTCCTTATTAATATATTTTTTTCTTTTCTTGTTTTCTTATTTATAAACGAGTATATCTTATAAGAGTTCAAAAAAACTCATTCAAAAAAATGAAAAATTAAGGGAACTTTTCATGTAAGTATGCGTCTAAAAGCATGTGTATGAGGGATTATTAACTTTTGTAAATGCCGTAAATCTTTGCATCGTAAGGCTTTACAAGAAACAGATAAAAAATTATCAAAAAAACATGAAAAAAAGTGCTTGACTTTAAAATTTCTTTTGCATACAATCAAAGACGTGCTCCAAATAAAGGTTAAGCACAACGAACTTTCAAAATATCAGACTAAGTTAAGAAATTTAAAGATTTTAAAATAAATCACTTGACAAAAAAAATTGATGATATAAGATAAGAAATGCAGATGACACTAGCAATTAAATAAATGCATCTGATATAAATATAAAAAAGGAAGTAAACCCCAATCAAGTAGATTGTGCCTGTGATAACAGGGCTTATATAATAAGCGGTCGAAACAACCTGTACTTTGACAACAGAATAGCTGAAAAACAATACTTTGTTAATTCTAAAAAACAAAATGATAAGGACACGTTAAGCGTAACGCTTAGCGATAAGTAATGAGCTAGAAACTGCTTCTTTGGAAGCAGATACTAATAACTTTCTGACAATGGAGAGTTTGATCCTGGCTCAGGACGAACGCTGGCGGCGTGCCTCATACATGCAAGTCGAACGAGAATCTCTAGCTTGCTAGAGAGGAAAGTGGCGGACGGGTGAGTAATATGTAGAGAATCTGCCCTTGAGTGAGGGACAACAGAGGGAAACTTCTGCTAATACCCCATATGAGCTTGGTTGAAATACCAATCTTGAAAACTCCGGTGCTCAAGGATGAGTCTGCATCTGATTAGCTAGTTGGCGGTGTAATGGACCACCAAGGCGACGATCAGTAGCTGGTTTGAGAGGATGATCAGCCACAATGGGACTGAGACACGGC
>CALVEM010000014.1 GCA_944326605.1 Candidatus Gastranaerophilales bacterium | reverse complement strand
CATGGATGCAGTGAAAATTCAGAATTGCCGTTATATTGTACACGCTGGATACAGATTAACGGCTGGCGAATTCCTGATGATTATCCCTTCAGGGTTCGTTATAAATAAATTTATATCTTGTTTTTTAGTTAATAGGGCAATAGTTAATTCTTTTAAATTCATTTAGTCTCATATTTAAAAGAGGTGAGGTTAAATGAAGAAATTTGTTTTATTATCGTTTGTAATGCTTCTGGCAGCAGGTTCGGCAAGTGCCGGAATTTTGTCTAATATATTCGGATTTAATAACGGATATAACAGCGGATACTATTATAATCCGTCTTATGTAAGGTATAGAAATACAGGTTATTATCCTTATCGTTATAATAATTATTATAATCAAAATTATTACAGTCCCCGATACAACAGATACTATAACAGATATCCTGGAAGTTATTACAAACCACGTGTAATCAGACGTACTAATGTTATACGAAAAAGTGATAATACAAATAATATAAAACCTGTCTCAAACAGCTTTTCAGGGCTTGAAAAATTAGAGAAAAAAATTCTTCTTCAAACGTACGAATATGATTCTCCTAAAAATCGTATAGAACGGCTTGAACAAAAATTGCTCGGAGCAGTCCAGACCGGTGATTTAAATCAAAGATTTTATACACTTAAAAGTATCGCAAAAAATTATAAAGCGTATGACCCGGAAGCAATGTATTCTTCAAACCGTCATAATACTTATAATGATTACAGACCTCCTGTATTTACAGGTTCAATGGGCAGCGGATGGCAAAATACTCTATGGAGTAACTTTAAAAACCAGTTTATAGGTATGCCGACCGGAATGTCTCCGGCTATGGATCCGGCTTATATGGATTATTTTGAGGCTGAGCGTGCCATGATGGGCAGCGGTAAAGATGTTGATGTCAGAACAAATACCGGATATTATCGTTCAAGGACAAACAGAAGTTCAGGTGCAGGTGTAACTATATTAGATTGACTTTTTCTCTAACATCATTAATATCATACATATAGATGTTTATAACACTCTAAAAATCAGTAATAATAAACACAAAGAGTGATATAAAATGCCATTCAGATATCGACTGCAAAAAGTTCTGGAATTCAGAATTCGAAAAAAAGAAGAACAACTTCTGGTTGTTCAAAAAGCTCATCAGGCAGTTCTAATTGCAGAAGAGAATATCAGAAAAAACGAAGAAGAAATCGAGGCTACAAAAAAAAATATGCGGCAGGCTGATCCTATGATGTATGAAACTTATGATAACTATTTGGTTCATCTCTGGGAAAAGGCAGAACAACTGGAAGCTATAAGAGTGGAAGCTCAAAAAGTACTCGATGAAGAAACGGCAAAACTAGTTAAACTTGAACAGGGCGTGAAAGTCCTTGAAAAGCACAAAGAAAAACACAGAGATGCTTATATCGAAGAAGAAAAAAAAGCGGAACTAAAAACTTATTCCGAACTCGGTGTAACAAGGTTTTTCAGACAATCTCAGGAAAGAATTGAAGAAGAGCAGGAAATATTGAAAAAGTTAGAAGAAATAGACGGAGGTAGTTAACAATGAACGTAGGCGCAGCAGCGGTAGCTGCAACAAGCACATCAGATGTAAGTTCTACACAGTCACAAACCAAAGCAAGCAGCAGTTCAAAAACTTCTGAAAAATCTTTTGATGATGAAATGAAAACAGTTTCATCTGCAGAAGAAAAAACTGATGAAACTTCAGAAACAAAAGAAGAAAATAAAACTGCCGTTGATGAAAAAAAAGATTCTGATAAAAATACAGATAAATCTAAGACAGATGTGAAAAATGCTGATGAAATAGTTCCTGCAGATGCTTTGACAGGCGGGGTTAACTTTACGGATTTTAAATATCATAATGAAAGTCAGTCTTTATTATCTCAAAATATTCAAAGCCTCTTGAATACAAAAGATTTGATGGCAACTGTAAATTCTGCCTCAACTTTCAATTATGATGTCATTAATATGTCTGACAGCGACGCAAATTTCTTCGCAAATCTTGTTCAAAATACTGATATGTCGATGAAAAGTATATCTGATTCCGTAAATCAGGCTTTAATGAACAACAATGCGGAAAATGTGCAGAAAAATGTTCAGGTTTCATCAGTTTTGATGGACAAATTGGCAGAATCAATGAAAACAAGCCAGCCTTTCAGAATAGATTTTGACAAAGATGTTTCTGTCATTATAAAAGTAAATAAAGACGGCAGTCTTGCTGCAAACTTTATTCCGGGAGATAAGGCTGTTGAGCAGTATTTAAGAAATAATATTTCATCCCTGAGACAGCGGTTTGATGAGCAAAATCTTCCGTATTCGGAATTGAACTACAGCAACCGCAACAGGCAGCAGCAGGAAAGACGCAGAAATAATAAGGAGAACGGCAATGAATGATTCTTTTATAACGGCACTTAATACTCAAAAATCTACTGTTAACTGGATGGATGTTATTGCAAATAACATGACTAACGTTTATACTCCGGGCTTCAGAGAAGAGCAGGTCACATTTAAAACATTTTTAGGCGGTGCTGTTTCAGAAAATTATGACAAAAAGATGGATCAGGGTAAATCTACTCCCGGTACTTCTCCTGAAAATTTGTTCCTTGAAGGTAAAGGTTTCTTTCTTGTAAAAGATGCGGAGGGCAAAAATATTTATACCCGTCTTGGAGAATTTAAATTTGACAATGAAGGAGTTTACCGCGATAGAAACGGCAACACTGTTCAAGGCTATATCTTAAATGATAAAGGTGAAATTATGCAGGGCACAAAGTCTATAGCTGCCGATCTTTATGAAGAAACAGCCATGAAAGGCGGTGCACTTGATATTCCGACAACGAATATTAAACTGTGGATTGATCCGAATAACGGTAAGTTTTTAGGTAAATATGATGATTATGAAATAAAAGGGGACGGAACAATTTACGGTAAAGCTGACGGCGGAAAACGTTCTGTCCCGTTATATAAAGTTACTACTCGTAATTTCCATAATGCATCTGCACTGTATGAATTTAAACCCGGTTTATTTTTGGAAACTGAAGAATCAGGTAAGCCTCTTTTAGGCGCAGCTGAAATACGTTCAGGGCTTTTAGAACTTTCTAATGCTGATTTCAAGGCTAATATTTCGTATTATCAAATGGCAAAATTGCAGATGGAAGTCGCCAATAAACTTATTTCATCAAATAAAGAATTGCTTGAAGAAGCTATGAGACTTGTAAGCAACTAAAAATCAATACATATACATTTAAACTCCATTTTAGAAAGGGACTTTTGTCCCTTTTATTTCTTTAATTACATCCCGAATTTCATCGGAAATATCTTCGTCGCAGGTTATATTTTTCTTTACGACCTGTGCAAATTCTGCCTTTTTAAATTCGTGCAGCCCGCGGTGTTTAAAGAACTCCTCAAGGAATTTTACTCTTGATGTACATTCAGGCAGTTCATCCATTGTCGATATTGATATATTTTGAGTTTCATATTTTAGAGCTTTAACTATTAGTGAATCTGGCAGCAAATCCTCGAATTCTCCGCTTTTTAAGATGTGAATTCTGTCAAATTCTCTCAATTTGGGCAAAATCTCATTATAATTTTCAAGTGCATCTTTATCAAGCAGTACAAATACCGGGATTTTTAATGTGTCTGCAAAGTTATAGAAATATTTTACGACCTGATTTTTGCCGCCGGCAGAAACAACATATACGCCGTTTTTATTAAAATCATATCCGCAGAGTTTTGCAAACTCCGGCAGAAGAGTTTCTTCAGTTATGCCTTCACAGAGTATTACTTTTTTTATAGGGAAGCAAAATCCTTCTTGTTCCCTGTGTAAAATCGGATTTTCTTTGTCTAAAGCCTGTAAAAATTTTAAATTTAAAGGTATATCATCAGGCAAAAGCTTAATTATAGCTTTATAATTAATTTTGTTTTTCAATAGCTTTTGAGTATTAGTGTCAAGTTTAAATATTGAATTTTCGTAATCCAGAAGCCTCTGGTTGATTAATGCGTCTTCAAATTTTTCATCAAGTGAAGAATTAATTATTTGCTCAGCCAAATTTTTCAGTTTGTCATAATCCATTTCATCAAGATCTGTCTTTTTAAATTTAGGCTCAATGAGGTTGTTAAGGATAATATCTTTAAAAACACGCAGATATTTTGTTTCGGTTTCTTTAAATCGTGTGAGCCTGTCTGCTGAAATTATTAGCTGGTCTTTTGTGAGCGGTTTTATCTTCAAGTTATTTAATCCCTGTTGTAACATTTGTTAATTAAAATTGTGAAATTTAGCAAATTTTTTGTATTTTTATTTTTTTATATAATAGTAGTAGCGGAGTGGAATAGTGTATTCATATAATATTAATACTTGTCCATATAATAATTATAACACAGTTAAATCTGTAAGAACGGATAGTGTTTCAAATAATAAAGGAGAGCAGGTTTCTAAGCCTTCATTTACGTTAAATCCGATTATGACACAGGTTCCTTTCAATCCTGCTTTTGCCGCTTCCAATCTCAGAACCGAATTATCATCTAATGATGAGAAAAACAAATATAATGAATTAACCAAACTCCTCGACAGAGATTCAAAAAAACAATTGAATACCCTTTTAAAAACAGGGGTTTTGTTGAATTCATCGTCAAATGACAATTCAACAACACTTGACAATCTTTATAAAATAGCTGTAACTCCTAGAGCTCAAGGATTAAATAATATTGTTATTTTAAAAGATACTATAGCCTCTATTGCGGATCCTCATATAATTACACAGCAGTTCGGCAATATTCCGCAGCAATATAAGGCTCAGGTTGCATCTCTTGAAAACGGGAAAGATGTTAATGTAGAGCATTCCGGAACCTGTGTTTCTGCTAGTATTGAGTTCAACCTTGCTGACAAACATCCTGCTGAATTTGCAAGATTTGCCGAAGGATTAAGTTCTCCTGCAATGTCAGTAAAAAAAGATATTAAATTGAACAATCTTGCGGACAATACTCTAGATGCTATCTGGCTTTTGAATGCTTTTGAAATTCCTTATGAAGCAAAAGATTTTGATAAAGCAACTCTTACTTTTGCCCCTGATAAAAATGCAATTGTGCGTGCACATATTCAAACTGTTGACAGGGATAAATTTGAACGTTCACCGCTGGATGTTTTAATGCAATCAACGTTTATGCAGGTTGGTTCCCAGCAGTCTTATGATTCTTTAACGGATAAAAGAGCCGGAAAATTTAATCAGAATGATAAAGGATTAATAGAATTTGAAAAGACATTTACGGAATCTGTTGTTGAAGATAAAAATAAAATTTCAGTAACTTATCAGACAGTTGATGAAAATGCAAGACTTGTCGGATATGAAACTGATTTTAATACAATGAAAAAACAGATAACAGACGCCTTGAATTTAGGTGAAAATGTTATTATCGGGTATACTCAGGTAGATAATAACAACACAATTATAAACGGTCATGAAATTACAATTACAGGTACAAAAGTGGGTAAGGACGGCAAGTTAATATTTATCTGTAATGATACGGATGATAATATGTCTAAGTCTGTTGAGTATCCGGAAGACTATCTGCTGCCGAAAATTCATCACGCCGCACTGCCACAATCGGTTGTGGCAAATGACGTAAATCTTGTTGAAAACTGGGTGGAAGGTTTAAAAACTTATAAAGAACTTAAAAAGCAGGCTCGGCAGCAAGGTGTAAACAGGTTACAAATAGCGGCTTAATGTTCTTTAACATTGAGCCGAAATTTTAGCAAAAAAAATATTGACGATGTTTAATTAGTTTAATAAAAGGTGAAAAAATATGAATTTAACAATAAACACAATGCAGAAGTACGGTTTTTCTCCAAAGATTTCTCAAAGACAAAATATTGCTTTTTCGGAGAATAATTCTAATAATCTTCAAAAAGATACTTTTGAAAAAGAAAAAAAGCCGGCTGCGGATAATCTTGTACAAACTGATATTTTCTATATAAATGATAACCATGGCAGAATTGGTAATATGGCTCGTATTTATACCGCAAAGACCATGTATGATAATTTGAATAAAAATTCAAAAGCAGATAAGTTTGTGCTTGCTGCGGGAGATATTTCCGCAGGTGCTGATTTACACATTGTAAAGGCTGCAAATACTTATATGAACGGACTTAGAGTTGATGCAACTTCAGATGGCAATCACGAATATGATGCAAGCCCTGCTGAAATTGCAGAAAGCAAGAAAGGTGCAAAATTCAGAAGTTTAGGTATGAATTTGCAAATTCCCAAAGGGAATCCGCTTGACGGTATAATTGAAAAATCTTTCGTAATAGAAAAAAACGGACATAAGTATGCAATAATTGGTCTTGCGCCTCCGGATTTACATGAAAGAATCAGAGATAATGAATCAAGAAAACAGATAGGAATTGACGATTTTGAAAAGACATTAAAAGATATTCAAAATCTGACAGATGAATATAAAAAGCAAGGTATAAATAAAATTATACTTCTTTCGCACTGCGGGCTTGAAAAAGATCAAAGAATAGCAAAAGAAACGTCCGGAATTGATGTAATAATAGGCGGTCATACGCATGACCTGCTTGAAGGTATTAAAGAAGGTAAAAACCTGCTTTATTCAAAATCTAATGAACCTGTAATTATTACTCAGGCAGGTAAAGACGGTGAATATTTCGGCGATTTGAAAATTACCTGGGATGACAAAAAAGGTATAATTGTAAAAGCTCAAAATAATGTTACAGCTTCAAGCAACTTCAAACGAAACAGGGTTTTAAAAGGTGTATTTGACCAAATTTTAGGTAAGCCCGAACAGCTGGGATCTATAAAATCAGTTGCTCCTCAGGTTAAAAACAGACTAATTGAGCCTAATCCAAACGGATTTTTTATCATGGATGCAGTAAGAAATGAATTCGGTACGGATGTTGCTCTTATCAATGTCGGTAATATAAGGGGATTTTTCGAACCCGGTCAATTGGATTCAAGACAGGTATTTGAAGTAGTTCCTTTAAAGAATAATATGGTGAAACTTAAACTGACCGAAAAAGAAATTGTTGATGCAGTTAAAGTCGGAGCAAAATCATTTGTAAATCCGGGGAATAAACCCGGTATTGTTATCCCGTCAGGATTAAAGTATACAGTTTCAAAAAAAGGCGAACTGAAATCAATGTCGTTTATTGATAAATCCGGTAAAGAAATACCAATAGATATTAATAATCCCGATCCCAATAAAGTTTATACTGTCGCAACGGATGATTTCTTTGCCTCGGGCGGAGACAATTTGATAGATAATAAAGTCGCTAAAAATCAAATTGATGAAAAATTTGATTTTGATAAAGACAAACTAACATGTGACTATGTTAAAAAGCTGAATGCTCCGATAGAAATAAAAGACGACGGCAGAATAACAGTTGTTGACGCCTAATATCCGTACTGTTCTTTTGAATTCAGGTATTCTTTAACAGAGTTAAGCGATGATTGGACTATACGTGTAACGCGGGATGGTGAAAGTCCGACCTGACGTGCAATATCTTTCACCTGCATGTTTCTGTAAAATCTGTATTCTACAACAGTCCTTTCTTTAGGCGGAAGCTTTGCAATAGCTTCTCTAATCATACGTCCCATTTCAGAAATTTCGGCATTTTCATCCGGCTGGGCATGAGTATCTTTTAAGAAGTCAAACGGAGAATCATTATCGCTTGCCGCAGCTGCCAGACCGTCGATTGAAAGCACTGTTTCGTAAATAGCTTCACGAACTTTGGCTTTTTGCATGTCCATGCCTTCTACAGCTTCATCTTCATCATACTCATCTTCCGGTTTATGTTTTAAAGAGTACCATTTATATCTTATTCTTAATTCGTTTCTGATAGCCCAGCGAACGGCAGTTGCTATGTATGCGGCATTATATCTTTCCAGCTGTTCGGGAGACTTATTTTTAATCAAAACCTGTATAGCAATAATGCCTATGGAGACGAGTTCTTCATACTCAACCATATGGGATGGAATTCTTCTCTGTTCCACTTTGGCAACTTTTTGTACTATGTCTATATATTCTTTTAGTTTGTTTTTGTCTTGTATAATCATGATTACATTTTTATAATATCATAGAACTTCTTATATTCTACCTTTATTTGTAGTATTTTTCAAGTTATAAACAAAAAGTAAGATTTCTGCTATTGCTTTGTATAATTCCGGCGGTATCTGCTGATTTAAATCAACCATTTTGAAAAGCGCACGTGCTACAGGCGCATTTTCAATAACAGGAACTCCATGTTCTTTTGCAATTGATATAATTTGTTTAGCTATGAGCTCTGTCCCCTTTGCAATAAGCATAGGAGATGCCATTTCTTCTGCTTTGTATTTAAGAGCGCATGCTATATGTGTCGGGTTTGTAACTACAAAATCAGCATCCGGAACGGCGTCCATCATACCTCTTTGGAGCATCTGCATACGGCGCTGGCGAAGTGCTGCTTTGACATTCGGATCGCCTTCAGTGTTTTTATATTCATCTTTAATTTCCTTAAAAGACATCTTCTGGTCTTTCAAAAATTTCCATTTTGTAACCCCGTAGTCTGCCGCTGATATTACAAGGAAAGCAATACATGCTTTAAAGATAAAATCCGTTATCAGTTTGCCGAATTCCACCATAACAGCGAAATTATTGTCTATTGCCGCGAGCATTAAAATATTTTCGATATGCTCCATATAAACACTGTAGCCTATATAACCTAGAAGTATTACCTTGAGAATGTTTTTAAACAGTTCAAAAAGAGTCTTAATTGACATCAAATTTTTAAAATACTTTGTAGGATTTAATTTATCGAGTTTAGGAACTAAAGGCGCAGTTGCAACAAGCGGTCCTACCTGAATAAAATCTGCCATAATCGCCACAAACCACGCTATAAAAAGTATTGGACCTATAATTAACACGGCACATTTAATAGTTACTGTCAAAATATATGTCATTCCGATATCTGATAAATGTCCGTTCGGAATTTGTTCGTATAAAAGCACATATAACTGTACAATCTGGTTCCAGACAAAAGGAGCGAGACCGAAAATTACGGAAAATAAAATAAGCAGTGAAAGTGCCGTTGAAAAATCTTTCGATTTAACAACCTGTCCTTCTTTTCTTGCCTGCTCGAGTTTTCTCGGGGTGGCATCAAATTGTTTGTCTTCATCACCCATATGCTATTCCTTAATGAATATTATAGCATGGTCAAGAGTTGATATTATTTATTAATATTTTGGGATAATTTATTTATCCTGTGTTTATTAATTTGTTTGTCTATCCATACGCCGATGCCATAAGCGAAGGCAAAATCAACGACTATGCCAAATATTTGAAGTGGTTTGGAATACTTTTTCGGGACATTAATATTAAAATCATTTTTAAGAGTATTTTCAAGACTGAACAGTTTACCATACTTGCTTTTATTTAATAAAAATTCAACACCTGCCATCCCGACCAGAGCAACAGATTTGCCTATATTTGATTTTTTATAATTTTGTCCGTCGGGCGTTTGTGCATTATAACCTATTGGATTAAATTTGTTTATATTTAATGTAATAAATATACTCCTTCAAATAATTATAAAACCGGAGAAAGAATTTTTTGCTAGCCTGTTACAATTTTTACGCCTGAACTTGTGCCTAATCTTTCTGCACCTGCTTCAAGCATTTTTAGAGCAGTTTCCTTATCTCTTATTCCGCCTGATGCTTTTACTTTCAATCCGTATGGAGATACGGTTTCATACATAAGTTTTACATCTTCGGCTTTTGCACCTATTCCGTTTTTTACAAAACCTGTTGAAGTTTTTACAAAATCAGCTTTTGCTTCTATGCATAATTCGCAGGCTTTTTTTATTTCCTCTTTTGTCAGAAGATCTGTTTCTAGAATAACTTTTAAAGGTTTATCTTTGCAGGCTGATTTTACAGTTTTGATGTCATTAATTACAAAATCATAATCTTTGTCTTTTAACTTAGAAACATTGATTACCATATCAATTTCATCAGCACCGTCATCAATAGCTTTTGAAGTTTCAAAAGCTTTAACTTCAGTCTTGTTTGCACCGAGCGGAAATCCGACAACCGTAACGACTTTTACATTTGAGCCATTGAGGTTTTCTTTTGCAAGTTTGACGTATAAAGGATTTACGCATACTCCCAGGAAGTCATATATTTTAGCTTCATCAAAAAGTTTTAAGAAATCTTCGTGTGCAGCATCCTGTTTTAATAGTGTATGTTCAATGTGTTTGTTTAAATTTTCCATATTTACTCCTTAATATTATTTAAAATCTTATCGGTTGAATATGATTTATTCAGTGTATAAAAGTGAAGTCCTTTTACATTTTCTTTAATCAACCCTCTGCACTGTTCGGAAGCAAATTCTATTCCGAATTCAAGCAGAGCATTATCCGGATATTTTTCAAGAGCTTCTTTTAATTTTTTCGGAACAGATATATTTGCCATTGAAGTCATTTTATTTACCTGTTTTTTACTTATTACAGGCATGATTCCGGCAATAACTGGAATAGTTATTCCTACATCTCTTACACGGTTTACGTAATCAAAGAAAAATCCGTTTTCAAAAAACAACTGTGTAAAAATAGCATCGGCTCCCGCATCAACTTTTCTTTTTAAATTGTCAATATCTGTTTTTAAATCAGGGCTTTCTATATGACCTTCAGGGTAGCCTGCGACTCCGACTGATAAATTTGTTTTTTCTTTAATAAAGCTCACAAGTTCATTTGCATAGTGAAAGTCATGCTTCATTAAAGATTTGTCCTGCGGGATGTCCCCTCTCAGAGCAAGAATATTTTCAATTCCAAGTTCTGTGAGTTTTTTTATATCTTTTTCAATATTTTCTTTAGAACTTGTAATGCAGGTAAAATGAGGCATTACATTAATCCCTGCGTTTTTAATATTTTTGAGAAGATTGAAAGATTTGTTTTCGTTGCCTCCTGCTCCATAAGTTAAAGAAATGAATGCAGGGTTGTGATTTGCCAGAATTGCTGTTTCTTTCAGCAGTTTTTCAGGTTCGGATTTAGGCGGGAAAACTTCAAAAGAAATTACTGTTTTGTCTGTTGAATAAATTTCTCTCAACTTCATAGGTTGATTATAGCATAAAGATTATTTATAATAATTGCATGGATTTAAAAAATAAATTGCACATTTTGGCAGGGGATATTTTAGGCGGCTTGAATGCTGCTATAATTACTTTGCCTCAGGCTTTGGCTTTCGGTGTTGCAACCGGCTTTGGCGCAAGCGCTGGGCTGTGGGGTGCTATAATTTTATCACTTATTGCCGGGCTTCTCGGGTCAAAAGTTCCTATGATATCCGGTGTTACAGGCCCTGTTGCGATTGTTGTGGCTTCAATTATGCATGCTTTAAATAAAGATATAACTGCGGTTATATTTATTTTATTTTTGGCAGGCGTTTTTCAGGTTATTTTATCACTTACAAAATTGCCGGAGATTGTTAAATATGTACCTTATCCTGTTATTTCTGGGTTTATGAATGGTGTCGGCATTATCATTATAATAATGCAAATCAATCCGCTTCTGGGGTTTCCTACATCTTCCAACACGATTTCAAGTATAGAAAATCTTATTAAGCAGATAAGTACATTGAATATTGAAGCCCTTGCAATCGGAGCTTTAACATTGTTAATAGTATTCGCTTTTCCGAAACGCTGGAATAAATATCTACCTTCACAAATTTTAGCTCTGATTATATGTACAATTGTGTCCGTAAAACTTGGACTGAATGTGGCAAGAATATCTGAAATATCAGTGACTATGCCTGATATTATATTGCCGCAGACTAATTTGCATGACTTAATTACATATCTTCATTACGGGGTAATTCTCGCAATTATTTTGTCTTCGGAAAGTCTGCTGACAGGTCTTGTTTGTACATCTATTACAAAAATACAACTGCCGGCAAAAAGATTACTGACAGCTCAAGGGATAGGCAATATTTGTTGTGCTCTAACAGGAACAATGCCCGGTTCTGCAGCTACCATGCGAACGGTCGCAGCTTTAAAAACAGGTGCAACAACTCGATTTGCAGCTGTTGTTACTTCAATTATACTTGTACTGCTTGTTTATAAGTTTGCAGGTTTTGTTGCAGATATTCCGCTTGCTGTTCTTGCCGCGATTTTGATAAAAATCGGTTATGATATAATTGACACAAAGTTTTTGAAAGTTATAAAAATTGCGCCTAAGGATGATTTATATATTCTTATAACAGTATTTTTGCTTACAGTATTTTATAATTTGATTGTAGCAGTCGGTGCGGGAATTGTTCTTGCAGCTTTGTTATATGCCAAAAGAGTTGCCGATAAAGCAAAACTTGTCGATAAACCGGTTTATGACGCAGATATTATGAAGCTTGAGCAATCTGTAGAAAAAGATTACAAACATAAAATCAGAGTTGTTCATATAGACGGCGCTTTTTTCTTTGGATCTGCGACACAGTTAATTTCACATTTTGATGAATTATTAGGTACAAGGTACTTAATTCTGGTTTATGATAGTGGTGATATGCTTGATATATCTGCTGTTTTTGCTTTAGAAGATATAATTTTGCGTCTCAAATCTCAACATATAAAAATTTTGCTTGTAATTAATAATGAGCAGGTTAGAGAGCAGCTCAAAAACTATGATGTAATATCGCAAATAGGTGAAAAACATGTTTTTTTCTCGGAAGTTAAAGCTATAGATTATGCGAAAATTTCTTTTAAAAAGAGGGTTAAGAAAAAGTATTTTAATTGATTGTTTTTATACAAAATTTATGTTATAATAAGTACAGTATAAAATATAGTAAGGATGCTTTATATGAAAAGATTAAATGAAAAATTCCGGAGCTTCGGGGGGGGGGCACTGTAGGCTCCGCCGTAGGCAAAGACGCAATTAGATGCACAGACGTTAAGATGCAAAGATGCGAAGCTGTAATCAATAATAAATTAGCAATCTGTCATCCCGAACTTGGTTCGGGATCTCAAGAGAAGCAGCAATACGGAGGTCAATCTGACGTTCAAGAGATCCTGAAACAAGTTCAGGATGACGAGAATAACTTTTTGAAACGAACTTATTCACCTATTCACTTATTTCCTTATTCTCCTCGTAAACGCCCAGCGTTTACTCTTGCAGAGGTTTTAATCACCCTCGGGATAATCGGTGTAGTAGCAGCAATGACATTACCTGTGTTGATTTCAAAATATCAGGAAAGGTCTTGGTTAACTTCTTTTAAAAGAACTTATTCTGTTTTGTATCAGGCATATTTAGGTGCATATCAGGAAAACGGAGTAGCAAGTACCTGGTGTCCTGCAAAAAATAGTGACTGTGCCAAAACTTATTTTGATATTCTGTCACCTCATTTAAAGGTTGTAGAAATTTGGGGCTTTGATCGACCTGATATTTTATATCAAGTAACCTATAAAGATCTTGATGGTAGCGAAATTAAATCAAACAATGCTTTCCCAACAACTCATTATAAGTTTGTTTTGAATGACGGAACAATAATTGGTATCGGTTATGATGGTGATTTAAATATGCCGTTGTTGCAGGTTGATACGAATGGCTTAAAAGGTCCTAATCAACTGGGTAAAGATTATTTTTATTTTTCATTAAATAGTAAAAACAATTATCCTGTCATATCAGGTTTTGCAAAAGTGTGGATGTCTTGGAGTATTTATTGCACAAATACAACGCAAAGCGGTTGGTGGAGCGGCGGCGGGTGTTCCTTATGGGTAATTTCAACCGGCAATATGGACTATTTGCATAGGAATTTAACATTAGATGAATGGAGCAATGCAGTAAAGAATTTACTTGTCGATTTGAATAAAGATTCATTAGATAAATAAAAACATAGACCGGCTTTAAAGCCGGTCTATGTTTGTTTATAAAAATTTGTATTCCGGTATTACAAAAGGTTCGTTGTTTGCGTCTTTATCAACAAAGTCAAGATAATATTTCATAGCTTTATCTTTTACCTTATTGTAAAACTCCTGTGAAATATATTTCTTATAAAATTCGTTTAAATCACCGGAATAGTTCCCCAGAACATTTGCGTAAGTTTCAATAATAGATTTATCAGAGCCGCCTCCGTATGCTTTTGTTTTTGCGTCAGTTCCTGACGGTCTGATTTCAATGTATTTGTCTGAAAATTCAAGATAAGTTCCGTCCCCGACAAATTTTATACAAACAAGATTGTCAAATAAAAGGCTTTTAAATGTGTGATTTAACACCTCTTTGACATCTTCCAGTGTCATAAGTCCTTCTTTTACACCCATTGCCATTGAAAGGTAAAAGAGATCATTTTTTGTACGTTTTTCTTCGCCTTTTTTCTTTTCTTCTTTAAGTTTATTAATGTCCGGTTCTGATTCGTTATAGTATGCAATGTCAACACGTGTGTCAAAGCGTCCTATTATGTTGTTTTGGTTGAAAATTTCTACAAGATATTCAGATAGGGATACCTGTTCCCTCTGGAGCTTTGATATAAGAGCAGAAGCAACGATAATTGCTTCTGTAGCACTTTTTTCTCTCATTGCAATTGCAAATCTGCCGTTGTTTGATTTGATAAGATCTTCCGTACCTAAAATCATTCCTCCCGATTCTTCGCCTCCGAACAAAAGACGCGGATTAACGCCTAAATTTACAGGATTCCCGAATACATCATCAATAATAACTTCTTTATCAGGCGAATTTTTCAGCTTTAATTCAACTTTTTTCATGATATTGGCGATTTCTTTAAATCCGACAGGAACATTTACTACTTTTACTCCGTTTTCTTTCGCCCATGCATCCCATGATATTGCGGAAGCTGTTGTTTTTATTATAAATCTCGGGTGTTTATCCCACAGCCCCTGTTTTTTTAACTGTTTTGACCAGAAATCCATTATCATTAAAAATGCCTGATTAGCAGTAAAAATTGTCAGGATTAAGTCTTCGTTAAGTCTTATATAATCAATGCCTGCCTGTTCAAGTTCGGGGATTGTGCAGGCAAATTCTGTCTGTGTTATGGTCAGCCTGTCATGATCCGGATCTGTGATTAAAACAGATGTACCGACAGGCATTTGTGTTAATTTATCTTCGTAATGTAATGTTTCTATTACGGGGAAGAATTTTTCGCCGTTTTGTTTTTTTGCAACTACCGTTGCATCAACAGAATAGTCATAAAAGGCTTTTTCTCCTTTTGGAGTATGGTCGTATTTGCCTATTGAGTGGAAAAACGGATCTTCTTCCGTGTTGAACCAGACAAATTTATCCGAGATTTCTAATTTGTTTAAAACTCTGCTTAAAGTTCTATATGCAGAGCCGCCAACGTTCTCAATAACAATTTTGTCTTTGATTTTTTTGATTAAATCAAGGTTAACTTTTTGTGCGACACCTGATTTTAAATATTCAACATATAAATCTACACCATCATCAACTTTTGTAAGTACTTTTTCATTAATAAGCGGATTGTCTTTTGCAGCTATTTTAATTTTATAAGAACCGTTTTTCTTTGTTTCATCAAAAATTTCTCTGATTTTGTCAACAAACTCCATTGATTCTTCCGGCAGATACTGGCTTCCCTGACAGTTAAGATCTTTAGTTGCATTTTTGACTGAAATCCCATGGCTTGATGTAATATATTCTCCGCCTAATAAATCAAGTTTAAATGCAAGAAATGATGCAAGCCATATTGGAATTGTTTTTCTCCCTCCCGGGACGAGGGTTGTTATCCCCTGTGCTGCTTGAATTCTTGCAATAGCATCAAGAAATAAATCAGAATTATATCTCACTTCTCTGCCTGCAACTTTAACAATTTTTTTATCAGGATATTTCTCTTTTGCAACAAGTGCTTTTGCCAGTGTTGCAAGAACAATCCCTACAAGATTTATAGGAAATCTCGTATCCTGCGGATATAAAATGTTTTGAGGACCTCTAATCCCGGCCGTTGAAACTTTTGCTTCTTTTGCATAATTTGCAAACCATTCTTCAAGGTTCAGACCTTGCGGATTTTTTTCTTTATCATAAGGCATCAAGTGTTCTTTTTTTAAAGTAAATGTAAATTCTCCGTTATTGGAAAAATCCATAAGATTTAAATTTTTTACATAATCGGGGGTTTTTTCATATACACTTTTAAATAATTCATTTTCTAATTCTACATTTGATGTTTTCATTTACTCTCTCCTTAAAAAAAATATTTTTAGTAATAATATATATAAAAAACTTGTAATGTGCAATCTTTGAATATATAATGTTTTTGTATATTAGTCACGATGGAGTTAATTGATGTTCCGGGATAGAAACTACACAAAAAGAAAAGCTTCAGAATTTAATAGTTGGAGAACATTTCTTCAAATTTTTGTATGCAGATATTTTTACGGTATAAGGTTAAAATTTGTTTATCGTATAGAGGTTCATGGATTGGAAAATGTTCCGAAAGATAACAAATATATTGTCTGTGCAAATCATCTTTCGACCCTTGATCCTCCGATGCTTGCAGCCGTTATGCCGAGAAGAATTTCGTTTATGGCAAAACAGGAACTTTTTAACAACCCTTTTATGAGATGGTGGCTTGACTGGCTTGGTGCTTTTGCTGTTAACAGAGAAAGCCTTAGCCCTTCAACCATTAAAACCGTTATGGAAATTAAAAAAAGCAAATGGGTATTCGGAATTTTTCCGCAGGGTACACGAGGGCTTCCGGGTACAATTTCAAATGTTACAAAAGGTTTTGCGGGGCTTGCTAAAATTACCAAATGTGATGTTTTACCTGTAGGTATAATTGGTACTGACGAAGTTAAGAGAATACCGTTTTCTGGTAAAATAATTGTAAATATAGGGAAACCAATTCCGTATAGTGATAAGCCTGAAGAAGTTGTTGAAAAATGGATAGATGCTATTCAGAAACTAACCGGTTTTAAATATGTAGGTCAAAATGATGATGATAAAGATTTAGGAGTTAAGAATAATGGTTAAAAAAGAAAGAAATTATAACCGCAGGTATCCTTATGAATATAATATATTTCGTACCATGTTTTATATGGGGTTTCTGTATTTTGTTGTTGTACCTTTTATGAAAATATTTTATAACTATACGATAACCGGCAGAGAAAATTTGCCGACTAAAGCAAAAAGCGGCAAATTTATTTATACGGCAAATCACGTTTCGCATTTTGATCCGCCTATGGTTACCATGGCATGCGGGCGTCCTATTGCTTATATGGCAAAAAAAGAATTATTCCAGAAGGGTGATAAATTTGAATGGCTTGTTAAGCGTCTTGGAGCTTTTGCCGTTGACAGGACGAAACCTGAGATTGCAACCTTTAAGACCGTAAAAGATATTTTATCTACAAGCTGGTCGCTCGGTGTATTCCCTCAGGGCGGCATAAGACCTTATGGTTCTGAACTCGGGGATTTGAAAAAAGGTTTTATAGTTATTGCTAAAAATGCAAAAGCGGATATAGTTCCTGTAGCTGTAGGAGGTTTTACTGGGTATCCGAAATTAAAACCGTTTACCAGACGTGAAGTTCATCTGCATGTCGGAAAACCTATCTCTTATAAATTAAGTGAAGAAGAAATAATTTATGAATGGTGTAAGCAAATATCAGAACATGCAGATTATATAAATACCGCTCCAGTACCGTCTTTGAGCAAAGAACAGCAAACAGTCTAGTCTTGACAAATATTTGTAAAAATAAAACCCCCTGAAATTCAGGGAGTTTTTATTTTTATGAAGAAAGAAATTGTTTCTTTAGATATTAGCTAAATTTAAGCTGTCGCTTTAGCAGGTTCTGTTTTTGGCTGTTCTGCTGTTTTTTGTTCAGCCTGCGGCATTTGTTCAAGTTTTGCTAAAGCTGCTGTTGCTGCTTCCTGAACATTTTTGTCCTGATCGTTCTTAGCGATAGTAAACAATGTTGTCAAATCTTGTTTGTATGCCGGCTGCTGAATATAGCTTAATGATTCAATAGCAGATGTTCTAACCATCGGGTTCGGGTTATTCTTTAACTGTTCAACAATTGTTACGGCTCCCGGAAGTTCTGTTAGAGGTACTGTTGAACCTGTTAATTTTGCAACTTCATCACCATATAATTTTTCCATTATTGAAGATGTAAACATTGCGTAGCTTTTATTTCTTTCTGCCTGTTCCATCGGAGTGATTGTTGTTGCTAATTTTTTATCGGCATCTGAAAGCTGTTCGCCTTTCATTAGTTTTTGTCTTGCAGCAAGTTGTTCTGGTGTCGGACCTTCAAGTTTGCTTGAATCTGCGTTGATAATATTATTTAAAGCATTAACTACTTTTTCATCTAACAATTCTGTAGCTTTTTGCGGATCATCTTTTACCATATTAGCGATTTCTTCCATTGCGTTAGCCTGAACTTCAAAATCAGGGTTTGTTAATTTTGCAATGAAAGAGTTTAAATCAACTTGGGGTGTCATAGCAACAGGCTGTTCAACTTCAACTTTAGGCTGTTCTGAAGTTGAAGTCTGTTGTGCTGCCGGCTGGCTGACCATAGGTGCCGGAGCATTAATGTTTTGTTGCTGAATTACAGGTTGTGGAGCAACCGGAGGAACAGTCTGTGCTGATGCAGATTCAACTGATTGCGGCATAACCTGTTGTACAGGCATGTAATAAGGTTGAGTTTGTGCCTGCGGGTATGAATATAACTGATTTTGCGGATAAGAATAATAAGGCATTGTCGGCTGTGCGTATTGAGCATTTGCTAAAGGCTGACAAACGCCGGGAGCACTTACTGACGGATTGTGAACGTCAATCTTTACAGCATTGTAATTAGGAGCAGGAACCGGCTGTTGATACATGTAAGCCGGAGTCATCTGGGGCTGCATGTAAGGATTTGCTAAATTTGGAGCTTGAATCATTTAATTTCTTCCTTTCATCAATAAAATAATTTCTATTTTTATTCTACTGTTTAAATACGCCTCAAGAAATAAAATTGCTAAATTTCTATTTTTTTTTAATAATTCTTAACAAAAACCTTTTACGGTTAAAAAATACACTTATTTTTTATTTGTGCTATAATATAGATGTATTGGATTAAACGGGATTACATTCTTATGATTATTAACAAAAATGAGAGAAAATCTATCAGATCATGTTTCGGCAAAACTCTTGCAAGATTAGGCGAAACTAATCCGAATATTGTGGTTCTTGATGCGGATTTGTCATGCTCTACACAAACTCAAATTTTTGCCAAAGAATTTCCGGACAGATTCTTTAATTGCGGGATAGCAGAGCAGGATATGATTGCGACTGCTGCAGGACTTGCGTCTGTCGGTAAAATCCCTTTTGCATCCAGCTTTGCAATGTTTGCTACCGGCAGAACCTATGATCAAATAAGAAATTCCGTTTGTTATCCCGAATTTAATGTAAAAATTGTCGGCACTCACGGAGGTGTGACAGTTGGAGAAGACGGTGCAAGTCATCAGGCACTTGAGGATATTGCGTTGATGCGCGGTCTTCCAAACATGTCAGTTATTGTCCCCGCTGATTGCAAGGAATGTGAACAGGTTATACAATTTGCCGCAGAAAATTACGGACCGATGTATATCAGAATTCCGCGAACAAATGTGTGCGATATATTTGATGAAGAGTATGCTTTCGATTTTTGTAATGCAAAAGTTTTAACGGAAGGCGAAGACGTTACTGTAATTACAAACGGCGAAACGCTTGCGGAAGTTATTGAGGCGAGTGAAAATTTGTTGAAACAGGGATATTCCGTTCAAATAATCCATGCCCCTGTAGTAAAACCTCTTGACGGCGCAACAATAATTGATCAGGTTAAAAAAACAAAGTTTGTTATGACGGTCGAAAATCATTCCATAATCGGCGGATTAGGAAGTGCCGTTTGTGAACTTCTTGCAGAATATTATCCTGTTCCGGTTCATAGGATTGGCGTAAATGATAATTTCGGACAGAGCGGAAAATGGGATTATCTTCTTGATTATTACGGACTTAGTGCAGATAAGCTTACTATAAGTATTAAACGGTATATTGATAAGTATCGTCTGGTAAAATAAATAGGGAAATATTATGATTCAATTCAGATCAGTTACAAAAAAATATAAAAACGACCATTACGCATTGAGAAATGTAAATCTTGATATTATGTCTGGCGAATTCGTTTTTATAGTTGGAGCCTCAGGTGCAGGAAAATCAACATTAATGAAGCTTCTTTATAATGAAGAACGTCCGTCAAGCGGAACTGTTACAATCGGTGGAATTAATGTTGCCAATCTTCCTAACGACAAAATTCCTAATTTGAGAAGATGTATGGGAATTGTTTTTCAGGATTACAAACTTCTGCAAAATCAGAGTGTATTTGATAATGTTGCGTATGTTATCAGAACTCTCGGAATAAGTTCTAAAGAAATTAATGCAAGGGTGTCAGGTGCGTTGAAAATAGTAGGTTTATATGATAAAATGAATGCTTACCCGTCGGAATTGTCGGGCGGTGAGCAGCAAAGAGTAGGGATTGCCCGTGCTATTGTAAACGGGCCGCCGCTATTAATTGCGGACGAACCTACAGGAAATCTGGATCCTAAAAATTCAATGGAAATTATGCAGATTCTGGATCAAATTAACCAGAGAGGTATTACTGTCATTGTGTCAACCCATGATAATGCAATGGTGGATTATTTCAGGAAAAGAGTTATAACATTAGATAAAGGCGAAATAGTAAGGGATATACAAGCAGGTACGTATGAATAGTTCAAAAACAAGGATAAAAAAACAGGTAAAAAAACATATACCGAAAGATTGGCTGTGTGAATTGAGAATTTTATACAGGCTTACAAAGCAGACTGTCCATGACATCGCAAGAACAGGCATAGTTAATCTTGTTATAATAACGACGATGGCAGCTATTTTGACTATTTTCGGATCTTTTTTCAGATCAGCTCTTTCTATTTCCTCATTTGCTCATGAACTCGGTAACGTGCTTGAAATATCCGTTTATTTAAAAGAAAATGCTGATGCAAATGTTGTTAAAAACCGCATAAAAGAATTTGAGCATGTTGAAAATGTTACAATTATTCCAAAATCATCTTCATGGAGCAATCTGAAGCGTGAGATGGATTTGCCTGATATTGAAAACCCTCTGCCCGATACTTTGCATGTGAAAGTTGATATGCCTGAAAATATAGAGCAGGTATTTAATAATGTAAAACAGTTAAAATCTGTAGAAGATATGAGTTATGCACAGGATCTTGCAAAAAAGATTGAGGTATTGAACAGGATTGTAAATATGATTACTGTTTTTGTTGTAATTATAATGGGCATTTTGACAATTACAATTATAAACAATACAATCCAGCTTGTAATTCAATCAAGAAAAGAAGAAATAGAAATTATGCGTTTGATGGGTGTTTCCAACTGGTATATAAGGTTCCCGTTAATTATGCAGGGTGCATTCTATGGATTTTCCGGAGCAGTTATTGCTCTTTTGCCTTTGAATGTCGTTCAAAACGGGCTTAATCATATGCACCAGTTTTTTATGGTTCCGACACCTCTGTATGCTCAGACTTGCGTTATTACAGTCATGTTTGCGATGGCAGTTCTGTTTGGTGCAGGCGGTAGTTTCCTGTGTATAAAGAAGCATTTACAGGTATAATTAATGAATGATAAAAACAATATATTATTAATTTCTTATGATGTAGATTATGCCAAAATTCTGGCGTCAAAGATTATTTTTTTAAGAAAAAATGATAATATTGTTATATCCGGGTTTGAAGATGCGATGAATTCTACTGAAATTTACGCTCCTGATATTGTTCTTGTGCATGGCAGACCGGATGAAAAAACTCTTGATTTGATTAAAAATTTGCGAAAAAAAGAGGCTCTCTGCATTATTTTGATTTCTGATTCAAATGATGCCGCTTTTATATTATCTGCATACGATTATGGTGCTGATGATTTTGTATTAGCGTCTGCAGATGATTTTGAATTCGTGTTGAGAATTGTTCACAATATAAAACATAATTCCATAAAACTACTACATTTGAGAAATCAAAAAATTCTTGAACAATCGGGTGTTATTGATTATGAAACAGGAATTTATAATTATAATTCCGCAAAACAGATAATTGAAAATTATATTGATGATAACCTTTTTGATTGCGGAACTTTTCTTGTTGTTGCCCCTGCGGAAGAATCCAAAACTAAGTTTAATACAGGAAAAATGGCGGAAGTTTTAAAAAATTCCGTCAGAGTTGATGATATAATTACTTTTGGTAAGGGGTTAAAATTTTATTTAATGATGCCTAAAACTGATTTAAATCAGGCTCTTATTGTTTTTAATAAAATTAAAGATTATTGCAGTAATGATTTAGATATTTGTGCAGGTCTTGCATCCATAAGTAATAAGAATTTTGATCAGATGGAACACGATGCCCTTAATGCACTTTCAAATGCTTTGACTAAAAATATGGAATATGCTTTTGCAGAAGAAAAGGAGAGTACTCTTGATGAGTGGCTTGATGATCAGGCATTACATTCTAAAGGTTATAAAATATTCAGGCAAATCTTTAATAAGAAACTGGAAAAAGTTATTACCCCTGTATTTTACAGATTGCAAAAAAACTACGAAGAAAAGTTATTTGATACTCAAATTGAACAATATACAAATGAAGAACAGTGTGTGTTCCGACTTTCAAATAAAAAACAGGAGAGTACATTAAGGATTATTTATCCCGGGTTTGCAAAGATTATTGTTTATATTACGCATGAAGGTTTAGACAGCCCTGAAAATAGAGAAATTCAACTGGCTTTAACTAAAATAACCCAAAAAGAACTTGTAAAGATAGTAGAAGATTTTATAAAAGAGTTTAAAAAAGTTTCAGTATAGAGTTAAAAGGAGAAGTATGAATACATTATCGTCACAAGACAGTTTAGTATTAATTATAGATATTCAGGAAAAATTAGTTGCGGCATTAAATAAAGATGTTGTTGTTTCCAATGCCGTAAAAGTAGCAACAGCGGCAAAATTGCTTGGAATACCGGTTCTTTTGACGGAACAGTATCCGAAAGGACTTGGTTCTACTGTTCAGTCTTTGCAAAATGTTTTGCCTGAAAAAAGTGAGATTGTTGAAAAAACTTATTTCAACGCATTACTGGAAGACGGAATGCTTGATAAGATTAAGTCATACGGGAAAAAGCAGATCGTAATTTTCGGTATAGAAACTCATATTTGTGTTTATCAAACTGCTTCCGCGCTTGTAGAGGAAGGTTTTGATGTATACGTAATAAAAGATGCATGTGCAAGCCGCAACAAATATGAATTCAAGCAGGGAATTGATGCTATGGCTGCAAACGGAGTTAAAATATCCTGTGTGGAAATTGCACTCTTTGACTGGTTAAAAGGTGCTAAAAATCCTAAGTTTAAAGAAGTACAGGCATTGATTAAGTAACAACTGTTTTAGTCTAAATTAGATCTGTATTATATCATTGTAAATTTGTTTTTTGAGTGCGTCGAGAGAAGGGAATTTTTTCTCTGTGCGTATCATTTTTTTGAACTCTACAGATAAAGTTTCTCCGTAAATATCTTTATCAAAGTCAAGTATATGTACTTCTAAAAGCGTTCCATCACCGTTTACGGTAGGTCTGGTGCCAAAATTTGCAATCCCTTTGCCGAAATTTGTTTCAACAGAATAAACTCCGTGCGGTAGTTCGATTAATTCATCAGGATAAATAAGGTTTGCTGTTTTAAAACCAATAGTTCTCCCTATTTGCTGTCCTTTTATTACTGTGCCTGAAGTATAAAATTTGTATCCGAGCATTGTGTTAGCTTTTTCTATATTCCCTGTTGATAAATATTTTCTGATAGCAGAACTGCTGATTATTTCATTATTTATTTTTTGAGGAGGAAGTTCAAAGTATTCATACCCGAATTTTTTTGAATTATCGTGCAAAAATTTTGCATTTCCGCTTTTTTTATAACCGAAATTATGGTTCCATCCGGTTGAAATTGCACAGGGACTGAAATATTTTACCAGTACATTTTTTAAATAGTCTCCGGCGGTTAGCCCAGAGATGCTTTCAAAATCAAGTTCATATAGATAATCAACTCCGAGTTCTTTAATTTTGTTTTCTCTTTCTTTCCCTGAGAGGATGTATTTCGGACATTTGCCATAGAAGAAACAGCAGGGGTGTTCCTTAAAAGTTATCACGGCAGATTTGCAGTTATTTTTATGTGCATAATCAACAGCATTTTGTATAACGGTTTGATGACCTTTGTGAATTCCGTCAAAAAAACCGAGTGCCAATGATAAATTGGAATTTTTAATAAGATCTGTTAATATCTGCATAATCAAATTATATCTCAAAATCTAATTATAATCTTGAAAAGATAAAAAAAATAGTTTATAATAAAAACAATATTAATATTGAAAGGAGAAGCTTATATGTTAAAGAATTTTGACACCTTCGGGGGGGGGGCACTGTAGGCTCCGCCGTAGGCAAAGACGCAATTAGAAGCGAAGATGCAAAGAGGCAAAGAAGCAAAGCTAATATCAATAATAAATTAGCAATCTGTCATCCCGAACTTGGTTCGGGATCTCAAGAGATGCTGAAACTTGGATGTCAATCCGACGTTCAAGAGATCCTGAAACGAGTTCAGGATGACATTAATATTTTCCTGAAACGAACTTATTCACTTATTAACCTATTCACTTATTCACCTTATAAAAAAGCCGCCTTTACCTTAGCTGAGATTTTAATCACCCTCGGCATCATTGGCGTAGTCGCAGCCATGACATTACCAGTTTTGATTTCGAAATATCAGGAAAGGTCTTGGTTAACTTCTTTTAAAAGAACGTATTCCGTTTTGTATCAGGCATATTTAGGTGCTTATCAAGAAAACGGAATAGCAAGTACGTGGTGTCCTGCAAAAAATACTGACTGCGCGAAAACGTATTTTGATATTCTGTCGCCATATTTAAAGGTTGTAGAAATCTGGGGCTTTGATCGTCCTGATATTTTATATCAAGTAACCTATACGGATATTGACGGTAGTGAGATTAAATCAAACAATGCTTTCCCAACAACTAATTATAAGTTTGTCATGAATGACGGAACAATAATTGGTATCGGTTATGATGGTGATTTAAATATGCCGTTGTTACAGGTTGATACAAATGGCTTAAAAGGTCCTAATCAACTGGGAAAAGATTATTTTTATATCACGTTGAACAGTAAAAATAATTATCCTGTCATATCAGGTTTTGCAAAATGGTGGATGTCTGGTAGTGTGTATTGTTCCCCTGTCAGAACGGGCAGCTGGTGGAAGGGCGGCGGGTGTTCCTTATGGGTAATTTCAACCGGCAATATGGATTATCTGCATAGGAATTTAACATTAGATGAGTGGAAAAATGCAATTTCTTCGCTCATTGTAAAATCAGGTGATGAAAGCCTAAAGTAAGTTTTTAAATAGTAAATAATTATTAAAAAATCATTAATGCTATTGTGAAAATTCCTTTAGTACGTATAATAAGTCTGTTAGGTGTACTTATTTAAATTAAGGTTATTTGGAGAAGGAGTACAGATGATAACTTTAGACTACCGGAATATAGAGCAAAGTGTTATCGGGTGCGAGAACGGGTTAGATATTCAACAAGAGTTTGCAAATTATAAAGACAAAATTACCTCAATTATTGCAGATTTGAACAAACGAAAAGATAAGCCGGGGCAGTGGCTTCAGTGGATGAATTTAGGTTACAGCGAAGAAACTTTATGGTATGTTAAAGAATATGCATCAATGGTTCAGGGGAGATTTGATAATATTCTGGTGCTTGGTATAGGTGGTTCTGCTCTTGGCGGATTAGCAGTGACGGAAGCTCTTTTGAAACCTTACTGGAATTTTCTTACTCCGGAACAGAGAAACGGATTACCCAGAATTTTCTTTCTTGATAATATTGATCCTGATACTATGACAGGGCTGCTGGATATACTTGATTTGCGGAAAACTCTTGTGAATGTTATTACAAAATCCGGTTCCACAGCTGAAACAATGTCTCAGTTTATGATTGTTAAAGATCGTCTGGAAAAAGAACTCGGAGATAATTACCGTTATAATGTAGTTGCAACCACAGATAAAAAAACAGGTATTTTAAGACAGATTGCAGAGCAGGAAGGATATAAAACTTTTGTTGTTCCTGACGATGTGGGCGGAAGATTTTCTGTATTTTCAGCAGTCGGACTTTTACCGTTTGCTCTGGTGGGTATTGATATTGATGAAATTACAAACGGTATTAAGGATATGGATCTTGCGTTAAAAAATACTGATATAAATGAAAATATTGCGGCGCAAAATGCTTTGATCCATTATCTTATGGATACTCAAAAAGGGAAAAATATGTCTGTTATGATGCCTTATTCAAGCAGATTAAAGTATGTCTCAGACTGGTATGCGCAATTATGGGCAGAATCTTTAGGAAAAAATAAAGATAAGCAAGGAAATGACGTTTGTGTAGGGCCTACTCCTGTTAAGGCTTTAGGCGCTACAGATCAGCATTCTCAAATTCAGTTATATAACGAGGGACCAAATAACAAGCTTATTAATTTCGTACGTGTAAAAGAATTTGATAATAATCTTGAAATCCCTCAGATTTTTGAATATACAGGTATCGGTTATCTGGGCGGAAAAACAATTAATCAGCTAATTAATGCGGAAGCTGATTCCACAAAAGTTGTTCTTTCCGATTTACAAAGACCTAATGTTACGATTACACTTGAAAAAGTTGATGGTTATAACGTTGCTCAGCTTCTTTATATGCTTGAAGTTCAAACAGCAATAACAGGTGAACTTTATAATATTGACGCATTCAACCAGCCGGGTGTTGAACAGGCAAAAAATTATACTTATGCTTTAATGGGGAGAGCAGGTTATGAAGAATCCGCTCAGACTATTAAAGAAAAAATGGCTTTAGCCTAAGGTTTATATGAAATTTTTAAGAAGTTTAATTCTAATATTTTTACTATTTTGCGGTACTTGTGCAATCGCAACGACTTTGAAAGGTGGGGTTAGTTCAATTGACAGAGTCCCAAAAACTTTTTACGGTACCTGGCGTGTTGTTGCAAAAATTGATAAGCAGACAGGCAAGAGTGTAAATTTTAAACCTAATACTGTTGATGTTTGGAACTTATCAAGGCAGGGTGACGTCATTAATTTAAACAACCCTTTTACAGGAGCAAGCGGTTCTGTAAACTTAGATTATGTTGACGGAGATATTATAAGATTTACAAAAACAGGAGATTATGACAATAAGAAATTAACGGATACTGTTGATTTAAAACTTAGCGGAAATACATTTACGGGTATAAATACACTTGTTTTAGAAACTTTTTCAACTTTTGATAACTCATTACTTGAAAAAGATACAGCTGTATATATACTGAAAGGTGAAAAAATTTCCGGATCATCTATTACAGGGAAGTGAGGATAGAATATGGAGCAATTAAAATTTGATACAATTATATTAGGCGGGGGACCTGCAGGCTTGTCAGCCGCAATATATGCAGCAAGAGGTGCTGTATCTACGGCTATTATTGACATAAATATGCTTGGCGGACAGCCGTCAAATTATCTTGAACTTGAAAACTATCCAGGTTTTCAGATTGTCGGCGGTTACGATTTAATGGAGAAATTTGAAGAACATGCCGATAAATTCGGAGTTCAAAAGTTCCCTATGCAGGAAATAGAAAACGTTGATTTGAAAAATAAAATAATAAAAACCAAAGAATATGAATTTATTGCAAAGACAATAATAATTGCAACAGGTGCCCAGCCTATGAAGCTTAATGTTGCCGGTGAAAAAGAGTTTGTCGGGCGTGGCGTAAGCTATTGTGCTGTGTGTGACGGTGCATTTTATAAAAATAAAGTTGTTGCTGTTGTTGGAGGCGGTAATGCTGCTGTTGAAGAAGCAATGTATCTGACAAAGTTTGCAGATAAAGTCTATGTAATTCACAGACGCGATGAACTTAGAGCTGACAAAATTGTTCAGGAGCGTGCTTTTAAAAATGAAAAACTTGAATTTATCTGGGACACTGTTGTGAAAGAAATAAAAGGTGATGCCCTTGTTACAAATGTTGTATTAGAAAATGTAAAGACTAAAGAGATAACAAATCTCCCCGTAAACGGTGTGTTCCCCTATATAGGAATGTCTCCTAACGCAGAACTCTTTTCAGGGCAGTTACAGCAGGATGCAAGAGGCTTTATAATAACTGATGAAACAATGTCGACATCAATCGAAGGTGTATTTGCTGTAGGTGATGTTAGAACAACCCCCTTGCGTCAGGTTGTTACTGCCGCCGCAGACGGAGCTGTCGGAGCTGTTTATGCGGTTAAATATCTTGAAACTGCAAAAGAAGCGGAGATTGCCGGATAAAAGCAGAACCTAATATTGTCTAAATTTCATCATAGAAATCTTTTTCTTCAATGTGGCTGTTTTTTGTTGCAAAAATTTTCTGATTTATCAGCGGAATTTTGACAAGTTGTTCTACAAAATAGTTTATATTGTCTTCTGCATCTTTTTTACGGGTTTCAATAATTGAATCATAATTAATCCCGAGCAAGTCGCATAATTGTCTGCCTGTCATTACCTGTTCAATATTAAATCTGTTTTTAAAGCCTTTTACAATCATTTCTTTTTCATTTTGATTAAAACAGCAGATAAAGAAATTCGTTATAAAAGCGATTTTAGAACCGAGGTGATTTTTATACTTTTCAAGATTCTCAAATTCTCCGTCAGATTTTTTTGTATCAAAATTGTCACCGTCTTTAAGTTCAATTATATAGCAATTTTTGAGTTTATCTGTTATTTCAAAAACAATTAAATCAGGTTCATGTTTATCAAGTTTATATTTACTTTTTTTGATAGCAGATTTAGGACAGAGAAAAGCTCCTGCTGTATTTTGGCTGTTGTCAGGTGATAGAAAAGCGTCAAGATCATCAATAACATTAGAGTTTTTTGAAATAATTTTCTCCAGTTCATTTCCATTAGAAATTACGGTTGATTGAATTTTTTGCATCAATTTACCTAGAATTTCATTATTAAAAACTCTGTTGTATCCGCCGGAGCTTGTTTTAGGATCTGCATTTCTAATCTTCGCCATATTCAATGTCTCCGCCGATAAAATTTCTATTGGTATTTTTACAGGCTTCAAAAACAGAATATCCGCCTGCTGCAGGGTCAAGAATTATGTCATTCTCATCCGATGTTGCTAAAATTAACGTTTCTTGTAATTTTATCGGTTTTGAATGCGGATGTACTTTTATTACTTTTTCTGTCCACACATCGGGGATATTATGCGACTTCCAAACATCTTTTGCCCTTATCGGTTTTTTCTGGAATATAATTAGATATTCAGACTTTCTTCTTGTTCTATAACCCATGCCGATTTTATCTTTATCCCAGGTTATTAAATCAACAAGATTTAAATCCGTATTAAGAAACCATTCAAGCACTCCCTGACAGAGATGGAATTTATCCACCCATAAGAATAAATGTCCGCTTGGAACTAATACACGGTTTATTTCATTTATAAATTTAATTATAGTATCAGGTTCCATTTGAGTTAAAGAACTTCTTGCTTTGCCTCTGCTGACACCTTCATTCCCGTATGAAAGTTTATCAAGAACACCGCGGTATTGCGGATCAAAAAATGCAACTTTTACAGTTTCTGTATCAATAGAATTTAATAAAGTTAAACCGTCAATTTTATTTTTTCTGTTGAATAAACTTTTAACAGTTTGTACAGCCATTTTATCCCCTCTGATATCAATATTAATAAAACCACAATATTGCTATATTGTCAATTTTTGTAAATTTTACAAAGCAAAAAAAAGTTGCCTGAATGAGGCAACATTAAATAAACACGAGGATATTAAGAGAGAGAGTATAAAAATAAACCTTTTCTTTTTCATCTCGTTCTAACCGTTTGAAGAACTTGATTATTTATTTAATATCCAATTATTAATTTTTCCTGTAATTTTTAATTCCCTTACATTTATATAAAGTATTTTTGCGTTTTAAAATTTACTTTTTTTATTCCATTGTTACATTATTGTTACATTAAACATATTATTGTCATGACAGAAAAAAAATGTTATAATTTTTCTTAATTGAGAGGATATTTATGGCAGAAAACTATTCTAACAGCAAGTTTAATATTATAGCCTTCTTAAAAAAGGCAGTTGCAATCGGCGCTTCAGATATTCATTTGCAGGTCGATGAACATCCGGCAATCCGTATTGACGGCAAAATTACAAAAGTTGACATGCCTCTTTTAACTGAAAATGATATTGCAATTGCGTATGATATATTATTGCCTACTCATTTTAAAGGTAAAGTTAATGCGGTGTTTGATCTTGATTTCGCCTATGAAATTAGAGGTGTATCGCGTTTCAGGGTTAATTTAAGCCGTCAGCTCGGGAAAAGTGCACTTGTCATAAGAACAATTCCGTATAATATCAAGCGTATAGTAGATTTGATGCTGCCCGAATCTATAGAACAGTTTGCGACATTAAATAACGGTCTTGTCCTGATAACAGGACCTACCGGCTCAGGTAAATCAACGACAATTGCTTCTTTGATTGACTATGTTAATATGAATTATCCGAAGCATATTATTACAATTGAAGATCCGGTTGAATTTATTTTTACAAATAAAAAATCTATAGTTTCTCAAAGGCAGGTTTTGATTGATACTCCGTCTTTCCCTGACGGTATTAAATATGCTTTAAGACAGGATCCGGATGTTATATTTATCGGTGAAATCAGAGATAAGGAAACAGTGGTTGCTGCCTTGAAGGCTGCAGAAACAGGTCACCTTGTTTTTGCAACAATTCATACTAATGATGCTATTCAAACTGTTAACAGAATTGTTAATATGTATGAACCTTCTGACAGAGATTTTGTAAGATCTCAGCTCGCACAGGTGTTGCGCGGTACAGTTTCTCAAAAATTAATTCCGATTTCTAACGGCGCCGGCCGACGTCCTGCATGTGAGGTTCTTGTTGTAACACCGACTGTTAAAGATTTTATAGAAAAAGACAAACTCGGTGAAATATACGAACTTGTTAAAAAAGGTTCTTTCAATAATATGATTACTATGAATGCGTCGTTGTACAGATTATATGAACAGGAATTGATAACTGAAGATGTTGCTATGTCTTATTCTGATAATAAAAATGAATTGCAGCAGATGTTCAGAGGAGTATTCCACGGTACATTTGGACCATCAGGCAAATAGTGTGTAAATTCGAGATAGTTGTATGAACAATTTTGTGACGGATGCAATAAATCTTAAGTCTTATAATTTGAGTGAAGCAGATAAGATTATCGTTATGTATTCGAGGGATAAAGGACTTATAAGAGGCGTTGCAAAAGGGGTTAAAAAAACAAAAAGTAAACTGGGTGCAAGAATGGATTTGCTTGTAGCCAATAAACTTATGCTTTACAAAGGCAAAAATCTTGACAGAATTTGTCAGGCAGAAGCTCTTAATACTTTTCATAAAACCAGACAAAATATGGATAAAATTTTTTATTCCATCTATGTAACAGAAGTTGTAAATAATTTCGGAGTGGAAGATGATCCCTGTTCAAAAGAAATTTACGATCTTTTATACAAAGCTCTGGATAAAATTTCAAATGCTGTTGATACTGTCGGTATTTTAATTACTGTTATAAAATTTCAATTAAAAATGATGGCTATATCAGGTTTTGGAATAGAACTTGATAGTTGTTTGTGCTGTGGTGAGCCGGTCAAAGATGAGCATATGTATTTTTCATCAAATATGGGCGGTATAATTTGCAGTGAATGTAATCAGACTTTTAAAATTCACACATTAATGCATCACAAGCTGCGGGATTTTCTTAATGCGTGTTTGCAGTATGATTTTGATTATGTATCTGAATATGATGAAAAAGCTAATGAAAAGGTCTGTACAGTATGTTTTGAACTTTTGAAAGAGTATATTAATCTTCATTCTTCAAAGAAATTTAAGTCTACGGATATTTTGCAGGAAATAAAATAGAATTATGTTTAAGAATTTATTTGACTTATCAATAAAAAGAACAGGTATTGAGATATTAGGGTTTTATCTTTTTTATTCTATTGCCGGCTCAATTGTGGTAGGATTTGTGTGCGGTATATTAATATTTGTGTTATACCCGCAGGCTGTAATTTCAAATGATATTCAGCGTTTAGCAATATTATTCGGTTCGGTTGCAGCTGTTTTGTTCAGTGTTGGGTTATCGCTAGCAATAATAGCTTCAAAGAGAATTTTTAATTCGTTTAAAGCTGTGCTGCTTACGATATTTGCAGTTATTCTGTCAGGATTGTTTGGTGCATTAATTGGGATGATACCGGTTGCTTATTTAACTTCGTTTGATAGTCAAAATCCTGTCGTTCATAATTAATTTTCCAGTCATCCTAAATAATGGCACCGCATTGTCAACAATATCTTAAAAAAGTATTTTTGTTGTGCTCATTATTTGAGTAACTATAGAACTTAAATTTATTATTTTATTTTAGTGAAGAGTGGCGTGTGAAGCGAGTTGTCCGGTATTCTTACAAAATGGGGGGGGGCAAAGCTTCTCTATTATTATATTTTGTCAATATAAACAATTAATTATTAATTAAACATTAATTTCAATGACTTTTTGAAAAATAACGTTAAAATGATAATATAATATATTTTTATTAAAGGAGTTGACGTGTATGCCAAATTTTGAGAAGTTTACCAATTATTCTCAGGAACTTTTGAATTCTGCAGGAGCAATTATGCAGGAACACAGAAATTCTGAGATGCAGCCGGAACATATAATGCTTGCTATGATTAAAGATAACGGCGCAATAAAAGATTATTTAACAGAATTAAAGCTATTGGAGCAAGGATTTATAAATAAAATTGTTTCTGTCGTAAATTCTTTTCCGACAATTTCGGGTCCGCCTTCGGGGCAGGTATTTTTGTCAACGCAGACATACAGACTGCTGGATCTTGCAGGACAGCAGGCAGAAGAATTTAAGGACGAATTTATAAGCGCGGAATCAATTCTTCTTGCCATGACAAAACTTGATAACAGCCCTATTCAACTGCTATTGAGAAATTACAACGTGGATACAAATAAAGTTTTGAATGTAATGAAAAAAATAAGAGGTAATAAAAAAGTGGATAATAAAAATGCTGAAGAAAATATGAAAGCGCTTGAAAAATATTCAACAGACTTGACAGCTCTTGCCAGAAAAGGAAAATTAGATCCTGTAATCGGCAGAGATGAAGAGGTCAGAAGGATTATTCAGGTTTTGAACAGACGAACAAAAAACAACCCTGTTTTAATCGGTGAGCCGGGCGTCGGTAAAACCGCTATAGTTGAAGGTCTTGCTCAGCGTATTGTAAGGGGAGATGTACCGGAAAGTTTGAAAGATGTCAAACTTGTTTCTCTTGACATGGGCGCTCTTGTTGCAGGTGCAAAATTCAGAGGCGAATTTGAAGAACGTTTGAAAGCTGTATTAAAAGAAGTTGAAGATTCAAACGGCGAGATTGTAATGTTTATAGATGAACTTCATACAGTAGTCGGTGCCGGTGCGACAGAAGGCTCAATGGATGCAGGCAACCTTTTGAAACCTATGCTCGCAAGAGGTGTATTGAGAACTATCGGCGCGACAACAATTAACGAATACCGCAAATATATTGAAAAAGATCCTGCTTTAGAAAGACGTTTCCAGCCTGTTATGGTCGGAGAACCGTCTGTTGAAGATACAATTTCTATCCTCAGAGGTTTGAAAGAAAAATACGAAGTTCACCATGGAATTAGAATACTTGACAGCGCCCTGATTGCTGCCGCGAAATTGTCTGACAGATATATTACAGACAGATTTTTACCTGATAAAGCAATAGATTTGATTGATGAAGCTGCTTCATCTTTGCGTATTGAAATTGATTCAATGCCTGAAGAGATTGATAAAATGATGCGTCAAAAAATTCAGCTTGAAATTGAACGTGAAGCGCTCAAAAAAGAAGATGATGAAGATGCAAAAGCTAAAGTTGCTGATTTGTCAAAGCAGATAGATGAATTGGAAGGTAAAATCGGCAAATTAAAAACTCAGTGGGAGCAGGAAAAAGCTTCAATTACAGGTGAGGCAGGCATTAAAGAAGAAATCGAAAAAGTTAAAAATAAAATAGAAGAAGCTGAGCGTAATACTGATTTGCAGACTGCTGCTGAATTAAAGTATGGAAAACTGCTTGAACTTGAAAAGCAGTTAAAAGCTGTTCAGAATAAAGAAAAAACAGATAATAAACTGCTGAAAGAAGAAATAGATGATGAAGATATTGCAAATGTCGTAAGCAAGTGGACAGGTATTCCGGTTAACAAACTTGTGGAAAGCGAAAAACAAAAGCTTCTTAATATGGAAGAAATTCTTCATAAACGTCTTGTCGGTCAGGAAGAGGCTGTTGATACTGTCGCCGATGCAATCCGCCGAGCCCGTTCAGGCTTGAAAGACCCGAAACGTCCAATAGGTACCTTCTTATTCTTAGGACCGACAGGTGTCGGCAAAACTGAACTTGCAAAATCTCTCGCGGAATTTATGTTCAACGATGAAGATGCGCTTATACGTATTGATATGTCTGAATATATGGAAAAGCATAATGTTTCAAGGTTAGTCGGCGCACCTCCGGGATATGTCGGCTACGATGAGGGCGGTCAGTTAACGGAAGCTGTCAGACGTAAACCATATTCTGTCGTTCTTTTTGATGAAATTGAAAAGGCTCACCCTGATGTTTTCAATATTATGCTTCAAATTTTTGATGACGGTCGTTTGACAGATTCAAAAGGAAGAACAGTCGATTTCAAAAATACATTGATTATTATGACATCAAATATCGGAAGCGATATAATTCTTGAAAATACCTTGAATTCTATAGGCTCTAAACAGAACTTTGAAGACACAAAGGAAAAGGTTCTGGAAGTTCTAAGAAGCAGGTTCAAACCTGAATTTTTGAACAGAATTGATGAAACAATCTTCTTCAGAGCATTGAATATGCAGGATTTGACAAAAATTGTTGATATTCAAATGGATTATCTGAGAAAATTGTTAAAAGATCAGGAAATTGACTTTGAAATAACCGATGATGCTAAAGAATTCCTTGCCACACGCGGTTTTAATCCTGTGTACGGTGCAAGACCATTGAAACGTGTTATAAGACAGTTAATCGAGAACCCTCTGTCAAAACAAATTCTTGCTCAAAAGTTCCTGCGAGGCGACAAGGTCATAATTGATGTTGATAATGACGAAATTGTTTTCAAAAAAGCATAATAAAAAATCCCTCTTAAAAGAGGGATTTTTTATGCAAAATAATTGTCAATTTCTGTTTGATCTTTTTTTAATGTTATATGCTTAATTTCTTCGCCTTTATTGTCGTAATTACTAATGCTTATAATATTTCCATCCGGTGTATCAAGCCAACGAACTTCTTTATAGCCGTTATGATTGGAAACAGTTATAAGATTATTTTCTGCATCTATCTGAAATTGTTGACTGCCCAACGTTTCGATGAATTCTTCAGGTGTTGTTTGATATGTTAAGCCTTCTTTTGTAAAAGTACTTTGCGGTATTTCATTATTATTGTAAAAATTTGAACGAACAAAGGTTTTATTGTTGCCATGTTTTGAGATTATTTCAGAAAGTTTTCCGTTTCTGTATTTGTAAATTTCAAGTCCGTTCCATCTGTTTAAATTCCCATTGTCGTAATGCAAAACATAAGCCGGTTTGTTGTGTTCATTATTTATCGTTAGATTTTTATTTTTTCCGTAATTTTTGATTATAAAATCTTTTCCTTCTCTTCTGCCCTGTGCTTTTAGTCTTTTTATCAGAGAAGTCAGCGAAATTTGGGGTATTTCAGGTTTATTAATAAGAGGTGTTGCATAAGCAATTGATGCAGAGTTTGCTTCTTTGCTTAATTCTTTATATTGCGGATAATCACAAATCTTGTTTTTATCTCGTTTGTCGGAAGAACTTGAACATTCCGGTTTTATATTGTTTTGCAGATAAATTCCTTCTATCATGAACCAACCTTCCTTATTAATAAAAAAATTTTTCATATAAAAAATTGCTTTTCAACTTAATATATCTTAAACTATATTTTTCAAGCGGGAAATTTTTGTATAAAATTATAGCTATGAAAGTACAGAAAACTCAAAATAATATAAACTTTGGATTTAATTATAATACTCATAGAAAAATAGTTAAAAAACTTATAGCAGAAGAATTCCCGAAACTGGAAAAATATTTACCTGATATTGAAAATGCTGTTATTGCTCCGGATTTTGATGAGTTGGGATTTAAGTCAAATACTCATTTTTATTATCCGTTGAAAAATTATCTCCGTCCGAGAGCAAGTTTTCTCGATTTTGACGGCGGGCATAATGCTTATGCACGATATAATTTCCATGTAAATAATTTTTTAAATGCTTTAAAAGATGGTCAGTTTACTTTAATGGCAAATGAGGTAGGCAGGGCAAAACATTTTCTTGATGATATGAGTGTAGGGCTTCATGTAAAGCAGGGGAATTTTATTCAAAAATGGTGTGAAAAGCCTGTTCATTTAACGTTTGAAAATTTTATATACAAAAATGAAGATAAATTTATTGAAAACAGTACCTCTTCAAAAGACTTATTAAACCATGATAATTTTGAGGATTTATTTGTGTCTGTAGTTGAACGTTCTTCTGCTAACGAAATCCCCGATAAAAACAATCTTTTCCATTGGTCACAAATTGCTCAGAATTCAATAAATTTGGCTTTGGACAGTTCAAGAGTATTTCTTTCAAAAGTATCAGAGCTGATTAAATAGTTTTTTATATTGAATTATTTTAGCCAGAGATTAAATTCTATTTTATCTGTTTCTTTTTATTTTTGCAAGTTTAATGTAAAACTTTTATAAGGATATTTAATTTTAGATCTTTCAATGCTATAATGTATCTATTCGTATAGATAATTATTGAGAGGAAATATATGTGCGGAATAGTAGGATATGTTGGTAATAAATCAGTTGTAGATATTTTGCTTGACGGTCTGGAACAGCTTGAATACAGAGGATATGATTCTTCCGGTATCGCTGTTATGTGCGAAGATGAAATAAAAGTTTATAAAGCTATCGGCAAGCTGCAGAATTTACGTGATGAACTCAAAGGGCATGAACATGAATACAACAGTTCAACTATGGGTATCGGACATATAAGATGGGCTACTCATGGTGCGCCTACTCTTTTAAACGCACATCCGCACACTTGTAACTGCGGTAATCTTGTTGTTGTTCATAATGGTATTATTGAAAATTATAAGGAATTAAGGGAAGAGTTATCTAAAGACGGCTGTATTTTTAGATCCCAAACCGACACAGAAGCTGTTGCGCATCTTGTTGCCCGTAAATATGCTGAGTGCAAAGATTTAACAGAAGCTGTAAGACTTGCATCTGAAGAAATTGAGGGCGCTTATGCTATTTGTGTTATGCACAATGACTGTAAAAATAAACTTGTTATAACAAAGAGAAATGCTCCGCTTCTTGTTGGAATCGGAGATGGTGAATTCTTTGCGGCATCAGATGTCCCTGCTATTATTAAACACACTAAAAGAGCTGTTTATTTGTCTGATAATCAGATTGCGACTTTAACTCCTGATTCAATGTCTATAATAGATGAAAACGGTGATAAAGTTGAACCTAAAGTAGAGCTTTTGCCTTGGGAACCGGTTGCTTTGAGCAAAATGGGATTTAAGCACTTTATGCTTAAAGAAATTCATGAGCAGCCTGATGTTATAAGAAATATCCTTGTAGGCAGACTTCATGCTCCTGATGAACATATAATTTTAAACGAGGTTAAACTTAACAAAGAAACCTTGAAAAAATTAAATCGAATTCAGATTATTGCATGTGGTACATCTTTGCATGCCGCAATGATTGGTAAATATTTAATAGAAAGTTTTTGCGGAATTGCAGTTGATGTTGAGGCATCAAGCGAGTACATTTACAGAAAAACTGTAACTGATGAACATACTCTTGTGATAGGTGTTTCTCAATCAGGGGAAACAGCTGATACATTGACTGCAATAAAACAGGCAAAAGCAAAGGGTTCGCATGTTTTAATTATTACTAACAGACCTGACAGTGCAATGGCGCGTGAAGCTGACAGCTTAATTCCCGTTAATGCCGGTATTGAAGTTTCAGTTGCCGCTACAAAATCTTATATTGCACAGTTGATGGCATTTTATCTTTTGTCACTTTATATGTCCGAAATCAAAGACAGTATTGCAGCGTCAACTTTGACTTCTTTGAAGTCTGAATTAATGGTTCTTCCGCAGAAAATTGAACAAATTCTTGCACATAAAGAAGATATTCAAAAAGTTGCAAAAACTTATGCAAATACAAAAGATTTTATCTATATCGCAAGAGGCATAAATTTCCCGACTGCGCTTGAAGGTGCTTTAAAACTAAAAGAAATAAGCTATATTAATGCAACAGGTTATCCGGCAGGTGAACTGAAACACGGTCCGATAGCAATGCTTGATGAAACAATGCCTGTTCTTTCAATTTTGATGAACGGTTCTGTTTATGAAAAACTCCTTTCTAACAGCGAGGAGGCAAAAGCCCGTAACGCAAGAATGATTGCTCTTACAAATTCTAAAGATGAAAAACTGGATGATTTATTTGAGAATATAATCAGAGTACCTGATGTACAGGAGTTGTTCTCACCGATTATAGCAATTGTTCCTTTACAGCTTCTGGCATATTATATCGCGGAATTTTTAGGTAAAGATGTTGATCAGCCGAGAAATCTTGCAAAATCCGTCACTGTGGAGTAAAATTAAATTTGTAGAAGCCGGTGTAGCTCCTCCTGTGTAGTGAAACGGAACGTAGTACAAAATTTTAGTAGAGCTTGCTCTACCAACCATGATAATTTAATATTTAAAAAGCCGATGTAGCTCAGTTGGTAGAGCAACTCATTCGTAATGAGTAGGTCGCGAGTTCGAGCCTCGCCATCGGCTGATTTTATAATAGTATATGTGAAAGGCAACTTCACCGCTTCGAGTCCCTTTATCGGCTTTATTAAAATTATGATAAAATCAGCAATTGTAAAAATAAAAAAAATAAATAATTTTGATAATTTGTATATAGAAACGGAATTAAAGCGCATATACAGTGATATTATCCGCTGGGCTGTTGTTGATATTGATAATGTTGAAATTTTAATAAGTGTTTCTTATGTTGTGTAATATATATTCACACAACATTTGATTTTAAATATTTTTGATAGTACAATGTTTTTCAATGATGTTGCCGGGTCGGAATTAAAAACCTTACCGGCCGGATTGACGGTGATAGGTTCGCCGGATCCTGAATACAAATTAAGGAGAAAAGAAAATGACACCAAGAAACTTTTTATTCACTTCCGAATCAGTTACGGAAGGACACCCCGACAAAGTCTGCGATCAGATTTCTGACGCGATTTTGGATGAGTTTTTAACAAAATACCCTCAGGCTCGTGTTGCCGCAGAAACCACTGTTACTACAGGTATGGCGCTAGTTTGCGGTGAAATCACGGCTGACTGTTATGTCGATATTCCTGCTGTTGTGCGTAACACAATTAAAAATATCGGTTACAACGGAACTCAAGGAGGCGGCTTTGACTACAAAACCTGTGCTGTTTTAACAAGTATTGATGAACAGTCTTGCGACATTGCAGGCGGTGTAAACAAAGCTTTTGAAACAAGAAATGACAACGCTGATACTTCAGTTTCCGAAACAGAAAACATTGGCGCAGGCGATCAGGGAATTATGTTCGGTTATGCATGTAACGAAACCCCGGAATTAATGCCTCTGCCTATCAGTTTAGCTCATAAATTATCACACAGATTAGCTCAGGTCAGAAAACAGGGTATTTTAAATTACCTTAGACCGGACGGCAAATCTCAGGTTACTGTTGAATATGTTGACGGCAAACCGTCCAGAATTCATACAATTCTGATTTCTACACAGCATGACCCTGAAATTAACGGTGAATGCGACAACCATAAAATTCAGGAAATTATAAAAAGAGATATTACTGCCTATGTAATTGATGAAGTTTTTGCTCACGAGACAATAAAAATTGACAGTGAAACAAAAATTCTTGTTAACCCGTCAGGAAGATTTGTCGTTGGCGGACCTCAGGGCGATGCAGGTTTGACAGGTCGTAAAATTATCGTTGATACTTACGGCGGCTATTCAAGACACGGCGGCGGAGCTTTCTCAGGAAAAGATCCTACAAAAGTTGATAGATCAGCAGCTTATGCAGCAAGATGGGTTGCTAAGAACATAGTTGCGGCTGGTTTGGCTGAAAAATGCGAAATTGAACTTGCTTATGCAATTGGTGTTGCAGAACCTGTTTCAATTATGGTTGATACTTTCGGTACAGGTAAGATTTCTGATGATGAAATTTCGAAATTAGTATTCAAATATTTTGATTTGAGACCTGCTGCTATTATTAACCAGTTCGACCTTCGTGGTCTGCCTGCTAAAAATGACGGTAAATTCTATCAGTTGTTAGCTGCTTACGGGCACATGGGTAGAACTGATATTGATGTACCATGGGAAAGAACAGATAAGGCGGATATTTTAAAATCAGCTTTATGCGGATGTTGTTCCTGTTCAAAATAAATAATAAAAAGGCGGTCTTTATGACCGCTTTTTTATTGGCAAAATTTTTTATGTTTGATTTTTATATAGATTATTTATTTAATAAGGAGAAAATTTATGTTACCTGTTTTACCGCAGATTACACCGAGAAATATTATGCCGAATCCTGTTACGAGTTTTACTCCTAACAGATATATGCCTTTGTTGATGCCGAATGATGCTATTCATCCGCAGGCAAGTCTAATAGGAAATGTTATAGTCGGACGTGATGTTAACATTGCTCCGTTTGCTTCCGTAAGAGGGGATGAAGGTACACCGATTTATATAGGTGAAGGCTCAAACGTTCAGGACGGTGTTGTAATTCACGGACTTAAAAACGGACGTGTAAAAAAGGATGGGCAGGAATATTCGGTTTATGTCGGCAAAGACGTAAGTCTGGCTCATCAATCACAGGTTCACGGACCTGCAAAAATCGGAGACAATGTATTTGTCGGCATGCAGTCATTTGTTTATAAGTCAGAAATCGGGAATAATGTTGTAATTGAGCCGGCTGCAAAAGTTATTGGCGTGAAGGTCGCTGACAACAGATATATTCCGGCAGGAGAGGTTATAAAAACACAGGAGCAGGCTGACAAATTACCTGTAATTACCCCTGAATACGCCAATAAAGATATGAACCATGAAGTTGTAGAAGTAAATAAAGAACTGGCCTGCTCATATCCGGCAAACTATTATATAGCGAATTTTGTTTAAATTTTGATAATTGTGTAGCAGTTTGCACTAAAGAACATCTAACTTGTCATCCTGAACTTGTTTGACTGTTTTTTGAGAATATCCGGTGTAAACTGCGATATAAATTCACTTTTTTCCAATAGCAAAAAATAATTTTACGTTTTTTTAGTATTAATATGAAAGGAAAAATTATGAAAATAAATTCAATTAATTCTACAAATTTTAAAGGACTTCTTATTTTTCAAGACAAGAATAATCCCGCCTTGCAGCAAGCGATAAATACTGATCATATTGTAAAAATAGACAATTGTGGCACTAAGAATTATGTTTGCACGAGTATTGCATTAAGTGACGGTTCTATTCCAAAATTTGATGTACCATTTGATGAAGTTACGAGGGCATACCAGAAAGCCGGCTCAACTTCTTATGAAAGACTTATGTGCAACAGTATTAGTTAGCAAATCTTGGTTAAAATTTAAACTCAATTTTTTCTTTGCTTTGTTTGATTAAATATGCCGCAATAATTGCCGTAACCGGAACACATACAAGAATTGCGATACTTCCTGTCAATGCTGATAAAATTTCTGTTGCTACCTGATTAAGGTTAAAGAATTTATTCATATCAATATTACTGGATAAAAGTACTAGCGGCAATGAACTTCCCAGATAAACCAGAATTAACGTGTTTGACATTGTTCCGATTATATCTCGTCCTACATTCATTCCTGATTTAAAGAGCTGTTTTATCGAAAGGTTTTTGTCTGTTTCATATATTTCGTTAATTGTACTTGCAATAGAGACTGCAGTATCCATCAAGGCGCCGAGTGCTCCTATAATCATTGAAGCAGAGAGAATTCCCGTGAAATTTAAATCGGGTCTTGCCGTATATAAAAACATCGGTTCTTCTCCGGCAAAACCTGTAAGATGCGCAAAATATATAGCAAGCATTGAAAGTCCGCCCGCAAAAATAAGGCTTATTGCGGTTCCGATAATAGCAGATGAGCTTTTTGAATTAAACCCGCCGACAAGATAAATAGTTATCAGAGTTGAAAAAATTCCTGTCAGCACAGCCGATGCAATAGGACAAAACCCGCTTAAAATCATTGGCACAAGCATAAAAAATATTAATGCAACTGTTGATACAATAGAAATTATGCTTGTAAGTCCTTTTTTATGCCCGATAATAAGAAGCATTACAAAAAATATTGCGCTGAAAATTAAAATCTGATTATCTCTTTTGACATCTGCTATGAAAAAATCTACATCATCAGGAGTTGAAACTGTATCAGATACCGGTTCAACGTGGAGAACCACTTTATCGCCTTTGTTGAGGTTAATGTCATAGGCAGGGTTGCCGGTGAGCATATTTTCAACAATTCTTTCAGTTCCTTTAAAATTACCTGTAAGTACCTTTATAGTAACAAGCTGTTTTGTGGTTTGTTCTCCCTGATTAAGTCCTTCTGCGTCTTCATATTTTATGTTTTCAACAATTCCTGTTTGTGATGGTAATACTGTTTTGGGTTCGTCTGCAAGAACCGGAAAGAATATTCCCATAAATAAGAATATAGTAATAATTAAATTTTTCATTATTATCTCCTAACCATTCTTACTTTAACATAAACATAATATTGATAAAATTGGAAATATATGTTAAAATATAGCTGTTATATTATTATAAGGAGTCTGTATATGAAAAGATTGATTGAAAACTTTCGGAGCTTCGGGGGGGGGGGGGGGGCTGTAGGCTCCGCCGGAAGCAAAGACGCAATCAGATGCGAAGATGCTAAGAGGCAAAGAAGCAAAGCAAGTATCATTTATGTCATCCTGAATTTATTTCAGGATCTATTAACAAGAAGCAAAGATGCTAAGAGGTATAGATGCAAAGCTAATATCAATAATAAATTAGCAATCTGTCATCCCGAACTTTGTTTGACTGCTTTTGCCGAAATTTATGATTTCGAGCAAAATGTCCCAATGCGGGTGGGATCTCACGAGAAGCAGAAACACAAAGGTCAATCTGGCTTTCAAGAGATCCTGAAACGAGTTCAGGATGACATTAATATTTTCCTGAAACGAACTTATTCACATATTAACCTATTCACTTATTCACCTTATAAAAAAGCTGCCTTTACTCTCGCAGAGGTTCTCGTCACACTCGGCATTATTGGTGTTGTTTCTGCAATGACAGTCCCGACATTGATGCAAAACCACCAGCGTAAAGTTTTTGTAACGCAGTTGCATAAAATTTATAATGAAGCCCAGCAGGCTGCGCTTCAATATATTACCGATAAAAATGCTATAGATTTGAAAGAGGCAGGGTTAACATCTACCGATGCCGCTGCTGATTGGATTAAAACTTATTTTAAAGTTGTAAATGATTGCGGCACGGATCATTCTCCTTGTTTTGCAGATGAATATAAATTGATGAACGGAGCGTCTAAAGGGCAATTAATTCCTGCAGAAATGCACACATTTGTACTTGCTAGCGGTGCATCAATAGCAGTTCTTGGGAGAACAAACGCTAAAACAACCTTGTATGTCGATACTAACGGACGGAAAGGTCCTAATATTGTAGGACGTGATATTTTTCCTCTTTTACTTTATAAAAACGGAATAATTGATGAAAGTAACGGCTCTGAAGGAAATGAAACTTTGACTGCGCCTTTAACAAAAGAAAAAAGAGAAGAAATATATGAAGCTTACTGTGTTAACGGGACATCAGCTTCATATTGGTGGGGGTGTTTCGGGAAAATTTTAAATGACGGATGGGAAATGAACTATTAAAACAAACTTTGTTGTTCATTGTCGTTAATATTTTTATAGCCGAGATGTCTGTAAGTCGCGGGCGAAACTTTTCTTCCCCGCGGCGTGCGCTGCAGCAAGCCTGCCTGTAAAAGGAACGGCTCGCACACATCTTCTATTGTCCTGACATCTTCGCCTATTGCAGCTGCGATGGTTTCAATACCGACAGGACCGCCGTCGTATTTTTCTATAATTAAGCGTAACAGGCTTCTGTCTGTATTATCAAGACCGAAATTATCAATTTTTAATATATCTAATGACTTATTAGCAACATCTTCGGTAATTTTCCCGTCATGTTTTACAAGAGCATAATCCGATACACGCTTAACAAGTCTGTTTGCAATGCGCGGCGTTCCTCTTGAACGTTTTGCAATTGCGTGAGCGCCTTCTTCGGTTATATCAATATTTAAAATGCCTGCCGTTCTTGTAATAACTTTAGCAAGTTCATCTTCCGTGTAAAATTCAAGCCTGTGTATAATCCCGAAACGGTCTCTGAGCGGTCCTGAGAGCTCTCCGGCTTTTGTGGTTGCACCTATTAGCGTAAATTTCGGAAGTGGAATTCTGAGAGTTTTTACAGTCTGACTTTTGCCGGTTGTCATGTCAAGAACAAAGTCTTCCATTGCAGGATAGAGGATTTCTTCCGCGACTTTATTAAGTCTGTGAATTTCATCAATAAAAAGAATTTCTCCGCCTTTCAAGGACATTAATATCCCGATAATGTCTCTCGGACGTTCCAAAGCAGGTGCTGATGTGATTTTTATGTCAACACCCATTTGTCCCGCAATAACCCCTGCCAGAGTGGTTTTTCCGAGACCCGGAGGGCCGTAAAACAAAAGATGATCGAGCGGAAGTCCTCTTTTTTTAGCTGCTTCTATGGATATTTTAAGGGTTTCTTTCAGGGCGGACTGCCCGATATATGTATCAAAAGTCTTTGGTCTTATACAGTTTTCAAAATTTTTGTCATTATCCAGACATTCTGATTTCACAACAGAATGCTTTTTTTTATCCTCTATAGTTGCATTTTTAAAATCGTCGTCATCTGCAATTATACTCATTGTCTTTCCTCTATATTTATGATATCATAAACTTAAGGTTTAAGACAAATTATTAAGAAGGAGAGGCTATGAAAGTATCAGAACGTTTAGAAAAAATTCCACCTTATCTTTTTGCTGAAATAGACAGGAAGATTGCTGAAGCAAAAGCTCAGGGCAAAGATATAATCAGTTTAGGTATAGGTGATCCTGATAAACCGACGCTTGCACCTATTGTAGAAGAAATGCACAAGGCAATTGATAATCCTAAAAACCATGATTATCCGCCTTATAACGGAACGGAAAAGTTTAGAAAAGCGGCTTGCAGTTGGATGAAAAAGCGTTTTGATGTCGAACTTAATCCTGATACGGAAATGCTTGCTAATATAGGTTCAAAAGAGGCTATTGCGCATGTGTTTTTTGCTTTTGTTGATAAAGGGGATTATACGTTAGTGCCGGATCCGGGGTATCCTGTTTATCATAACGCTACAATATTTGCAGGCGGAACGCCTTATGAAATGCCTCTGTTGGAAGAAAACGGATATCTGCCGGATTTTGATAAAATACCTGAAGACATTGCAAAAAAATCAAAAATTATGTTTTTAAATTATCCTAATAATCCTACAGGAGCAGTTGCAGATCTGGATTTCTTCAAAAAAGCGGTAGATTTTTGTAAAAAATATGATATTTTGTTATGCTCTGATATGGCATATTCTGAAATGACTTATGACGGTTATAAGGCCCCTTCTGTTTTACAGGTTGATGGGGCAAAAGACGTTGCTATTGAATTTTATTCTCATTCAAAATCATATAATATGACAGGATGGAGGGTTGGTTTTGTCTGCGGAAATGCTGATGCTGTAAAGGCTCTCGGTACAATTAAAAATAATATAGATTCAGGTACTTTTAAAGCTATTCAAGATGCTGCCGTCGCAGCATTCAATGTCGATACAAAATATATTGAGGACTTGAATAAAATGTATCAAGAGCGCAGAGATGTCGCAGAAGAAGGTTTTAGAGAGCTTGGCTGGGATATAAAGCCTTCAAAAGCAACGTTTTATCTGTGGCTACGCGTTCCAAAAGGTATGACATCTGAAGAATTTGTAACTTTAATGTTAGATAAAGCAGGTATTGTTGTTCCGCCGGGAATCGGTTACGGCAAATATGGCGAGGGCTATTTCCGGGTTGCACTTACAAAGGATGTTGAAACTCTAAAAGAATGTATAAGACGTATGAAAGAGGCAGGTATAAGATATAATTAATTTTAAAAATTCTTGTACTAACCTCTGTTGAGTGGTATAATTTTCTTATGGAATGTCCAAAATGCGGTTTACAAATTGATGATAATGCAATGGTTTGCCCTAATTGTAAAAAGGTGCTTAAACTGGTATGCCCTGTTTGCAGGACTGTTAATGATACTAACACCTGCAAAAAGTGCGGATACGTTATCATAAATAAGTGTCATAACTGCGGGAAAATTAATCAGACAGCGTCAAAAAAATGTAAAAAATGCGGGTTTGATACGGAAAAGAGTGTAATTTTGAATGAAGCAAATTCCGATGAATTTGCTATTCTAACAATAGATTTTCCTAATATTGATGAAATGAAAAATCTTCTAGGTTCAGTAAAAATGCTGAATAAGTTTAAGATTAATCTGGATAAAATTATTCAAAATTATGCAAAATCAATCGGTGTAAGACGGCAAATTATAGGCAAAACTCATGTCGTGCGATTTACTAAAGACTATACATTCAATTCTTCTGCTCAGACTGCCGTAAAGTCTGCAATTGACCTTTTAAATGAGATTACGGCTATGAACTGTAAGCTTACTCAAAAAAAGAATGCTACTGTAAGATGTAATATGTTTTTGATGAAACGTACGGTTGAAGACGATCCTGAAAATCTAGAATCCGGTTTCAATATCAGTTTGTTAAATCAATCAGGGAATAAAAAAGAAGAAAAAATTCTGAATACTTTTCAAGTTCTTACGGATGATGATATATGCAGCGCATTAGACGGGGAATACAATTTTTCGCCGTTAAATTCCGTTATGGTGGATGATGAGATGCAAATGTTTTATGAACTTGATTTAAGAGAGTTTGTAAAGGTTGAATATCCGCAGGATGAAGATGACGAAATTAAAATACCTAATTTTGTTCAGAATATGCTTATAGAACAGGACAAACTTGACGGGGAAGCTTTGAATAACCTAGATTCCACAGGGGATCCCGATGCTATTTATGATATTGAGACTATTAACTTTGATGAAATTAATGCTGAATTTATGAGGGTTGAAAATGTAGATGTGTTAATGCATATCCTTAATAAATTCCAATCAATTCCAAAAGGTATTGTAGCAATAAAAACGGATGAATTATACAAACCTTATTCTATAAAAGTTTTGAATACTCTTTCTGATACTGGAAAATTCGCTAATATTATAACAATAACCTGTTATGATGAAATGAAATACTCGCCTTATTCATTTTTTAGAGATCTTGTTGCAGCGATATTTGAATATACAGTTTCTCAAAAATTGTTTTCGAAGAATGATTTTTCAATGTTCAATTCTGTTGACCCTGACGGTTTAATAAAGGATTTAATATGTTTAAATAAACGTGATACGGAAAATACTGAAGATACAAGATTTGTTTATTTTGATATATTTCTTACTTTATTACAGATTATTCCTCAAACCGTTATTTTTATTGAAGATTTTGATAAAATTGATTCAAGTTCTTATGATGTATTGAAATTTTTATTTGAATCTTTTGAACAGCTTGATGTTAGCTTTTTAATTTCTTACAGAAAAGAGTTTTCTCTGCATAAAGACTGTCATTTTTTGCTGAGTAAGCCTTATTATACAGAAATCACTCTTAAACCCGCCTCTTTTGAAAAATTGATTGAAGATAATAAGGTTTATTATCGCAATATTCTTGATAATTTTTATTTTCAAAGGGTGGCAAAATATGCCTGCGGAAGTATTTTGTTTATTGATATCGCAATACAGTATTTGATAGAATCCGGAGTATTTGCCGCTGATGATGACAGCATCGAAATGATTAATCCTAAAACAATAATTATCCCGTCTAATCTGGACAGGCTGGTTGCAAGAAGGCTTAATTTACTACAGGATGACGCTGATGCAATGAAGTTTTTGACATCAATTGTTCTTCTGGGCACCCGCATTGATATGAATACCGTTTCCGATCTGGGATATGAAAAGCAGGATGAGATAATAGAAAAACTTTCGGATATGGGATATATTTATGAATATAATAATTGTTTATACTTCCCTAATTATAACCTGTTAAGAGATAATCTTTTAACAACAGTAAGCAAAATTTCTCTTGAGGATGTTGCGCGTGATCTTTTCAATAAGGTTTTTGAAGAAGATATGCCAAGTCCCGTAAAAGCTTATTTATATGGACTTTTAGAAGATACTGAAAATGAAAGAAAACAATGGGAGCAGCTTGCCGAAATAAATCTTTCTCTGGGCGATTTCAGTTCATATCTAAATTGCACAAATAAAATTTTAGAGCTGTTGGATTTAAATGAAGATCCCGAGCAAAGAGAAGCTTTGACAGAATATAAGTTAAAGCTTTATGAGGATATTTCAAATAATCTTTATGATTATGTGCCGGAAAAAACTTCAGAAATTGCAGAAGAAACTTTAAGGAACCTTGAAAAGACAAAAGATGTAGAAAAAATAATATTTCTTTGTAATAAGATGATCAACGGAGCTTTAAATGCCGGTGATTACACTCATGCATTGGAACTCACCCATAAGGTTCTTTCGCTTCTTCCTGTTTCGTCCTTAAATCCTGCTGATCCTAATTTTAATACTTACTTTTTCCTTATGTCATTGATACATATTCAAATTTTATTCAATGTCGGAGCTTTAATGGATTCGCTGGATATAGGGTATAAAGTTTTAAATCGGGTTAATATGCAGTCATTGAGTGTTTTAAAACCTGACTATTTTTCCGAAGATGATTTTAAAGCATTGATTGTAGATTCTGTCGGTTATGTTGCTCTCGGTAATGTATTGATTTTATCCGGGAATGTCGGACCGTTTCTTAATATTGTTAATGCGGACCTTGATTTTATTCCTAAATCATATAGTTTATTTGTTGCACTGGAAGATTTACTCCACGGACGTCCAATATCTGTTAAATGTGAAAGTATAGATGAAAATGACAGGTTTGGTAATGTAATATTTAATGTGTTGAATGCCTTTTTAATGTATGAAGGTGATTATACAAAATTTGCGGAACATATTTATAAAGCCAAAATAGCTGCTAAAATAAAAAAACTCCACCAGCTGGAACTTTTCTGTGATTTGTTAATCGGTTACGCATACATGCAATTAGGATCTTTCAAAAAAGCTGATTCAATCATTTATAAAATTATAAAAACTACAAATAACAACGGAATGACAACACTTTTATATGTTGCGTGGTATGTGATGAGTGAATTGCATCTGAAACAGAATAAATATGAAGTTGCCTTTGGTATTATTAACAATTCTCTTATTCAGCTTGAAAAAAATAATGTAACAAGTGAATATCTTTTAATGTTGTTCAAATATAATATGTATAAGGTTATGATGTTTCAAAAACAGCCGGATAAAGCTGAAATTTTGCTGGGGCATGCAAAGTATATTGCAGCTAAGTACGGTATTAATTTTAATTTTGACACGGATCCAAATCATTATGTTGCTATAGAAGATAATGAGCAAGAAGAACAGGCTGAAGATACAGTGCCTGTTCCTGAAGAAGAAGCACAACAAGGAGAGTAATAATGAAAATTTTATTTGCGGCGGCAGAAGTGGCGCCTTTTTCAAAAGCGGGCGGACTTGCAGATGTTGTTGGAAGTTTGCCTAAATATCTGGAAAAAGATGCGGAAATTGCTATTTTTACTCCTTTACACGGTCTTATTGACGTAAATAAATGGGCAATAAAAGAACTTGACAACTCTGAAATGTGGCTCACTTTTGACAGAATGGGACATAAATTCCGGTTGTTTATGTGCAAACTGCCCGGTACAAATATTAATGTATTCTTTGTTCATAATGACTGGTATTTTTCCTGTTTTAAAGAAGTTTACCCAAAGTGGCTTGATCCTAAATATGAACATGAAAGATATATTGCATTTTCTCTTGCGACTTTAGAATACGCAAAATTGTTGAATTTTAAGGCTGATGTAATTCATGCAAATGACTGGCATACAGCTATGATTCCTGTTTATCTGCACAGTAATTACAGATATGACGACTTCTGGAAAAATACAAAATGTGTTTTTGAAATTCATAATCTTGCATACCAAGGTGTTTGGTTTGAAGATGTTCTTGATTTTGCCAATATGCGAAAAGATATTGTTTATAATGAATGGGGTGTTGAACATTACGGTAAAGTAAACTGGATGAAGGGTGCCATTAATTATTCCGATAAAGTTGTTGCCGTATCTCCTACTTATGCTAAAGAAATTTTGACAGGTGAATACGGAGAAGGTATGGATTATACTCTGCGGATGAATCAGAGTAAACTTATCGGTATATTAAACGGCATTGATTATGAAGTATTCAACCCAAAAACAGATAAATATATTTCTAAAAAATATGATATTAAATCTTTGAAGAATAAAGAAGAAAATAAAAAACATCTATGTGAAGAATTCGGTCTTGAATATAAACCCGATCGCCCTGTATATGCAATGGTATCGCGTCTTGTCGGACAGAAAGGTATTGATCTTATAAGACAGAGTGAAAACGAACTTAAGAGTTTAAATGCGGATTTTATATTTTTAGGAAGCGGAGAAAAAGATTACGAAAATCTTCTCATCTGGCTGTCTAATAACACATCAAATATTCGTGCATATATAGGTTATAAATCTGATCTTGCAAACAGAATATACGCAGGCAGTGATTTTTATCTTATGCCTTCAAAATTTGAACCTTGCGGTCTGAGCCAGTTAATTGCAATGCGTTATGGAACACTGCCTGTTGTGCGGGCAACTGGTGGACTTGAAGATACTGTTACAGGTTATCCGCTGAACGATTCTACCGGTTTTAAATTCTGGGGATATTCCGGCTGGGATATGATGCGGGCAATATATTGTTCTCTCGGCGTTTATCAGGATAAATATACTCTGAATGCAATGAGAAAATCTGCTATGGAAGCTGATTTTTCATGGGGAAGAAGTTCTCAAGTTTATTTAAATATGTATAAAGAATTGGCAGGAAGACAATAATCTATTTGCCATAAATTGTTTTATGCGTTCATAATATTAGTATGGAAACTAATATTAATAAAGAATACGTAAAATTGCATATTTCTGTGCTGCTTGCCGGATTGACAGGTATTCTCGGAAAGCTTATTACCCTTGATGCCTTATATCTTGTATGGTACAGATTATTTTTGTCTTTTCTTATTTTTTATATTCTTTTGTTTTTCTTTAAGAAATTGCCGCGCGAAAGTTGCATTGAAAGCTTGAAAATCAGCGGTTTTGGTGTTATTCTCGCGTTACATTTTTTATTCTTTTTCGCAAGCATAAAGTATGCGAATGTTGCTGTCGGTGTTGTATGCTATTCTCTTGAAGGATTTTTTACCGCAATACTGGAGCCGGTAATTTGTAAAAAGCCGTTTTGTCGTAACAATTTATTGTACAGTATCATTGCTGTTTGCGGAATAAGTTTAATATTTCATATTGATACACATTTTCGTATAGGAATAATTCTCGGGGTTATTTCTGCTGTGTTAATTGCGCTGTATACAATTCTGAATAAAGCTGCAGCATTGAATAAAAGTTCGAAAAATATGCTTTTTTATGAGTTGTTTGGCGGATCTGTTTTTCTAACTATTGTAATTTTGTTTTGTGCTTTTGCAGGATTTATAAATTTTGAAATCCCGAATTTAATGAATTTTTCTTACCTTTTTGTTCTTGCATTTTTCTGTACTATAGGACTTTACATATTGCAGATACAGGTACTCAGAACACTTTCGGCTTTTACAGTCAGTCTGTACGGCAATCTTGAACCTGTATACGGAATTTTGCTTGCTGTAATATTCTTGGGCGAAGGGAAAGAATTAAGTCTGTCATTTTATGCAGGCATGGTATTGATACTTTTATCTGTATTTTTACAGGCATTCACAGCTTCGGAAAAGCGTCTTGAAAAGCCTGCCGGATTGCATAATCAAATTCATTCATAGAGAAAGCATCTTACTTTGTGGCTTGCTCCGCACTCCAGCGGTGTGCAGGTTTTGCATTTCTCCATAACGTGGGGGCATCTTGTGTGGAATTTACATCCTTCCGGTAAATCTGCGGGAGATGGCAAATCCCCTTTGAGTAAGGATTTTTTAGATGTTTTATTAATTTGAGGTACAGAGTTTAAGAGTGCCTTTGTGTAAGGGTGCAGCGGTGAAGCAAATATATCTTCTGTTTTGCCGGTTTCTACAATTTCTCCCAAATACATAACAGCAACCCTGTCCGCTAAATATTTAATCACGCTCATATCATGTGTAATCAATAAAAACGTAATTCCTAATTTTTGGTTTAGCTCCTTTATCAGATTTATAACCTGTGCTTGAATACTGACATCAAGCGCACTCACAGGCTCATCAGCGAGAATAAATTCGGGATTTAACATAAGCGCCCTTGCGATTGCTATTCTCTGTCTTTGACCGCCGGAAAATTCGTGCGGATAAAGTTCAAGACAACTTTCATCAAGCCCGACAAGTTTTATTTTTTCTTTGACTGTTTCATATATTTTTTCAATGGTGTAGTCTGTATTAATTTCAAGCGGTTCTTTTAAAATATCAATAATTTTCATTTTAGGGTTTAGGCTTGCATAAGGGTTTTGGAATACCATTTGAGCTTTTTTGCGAAAATTTTTAAGTGCGTTTTTATTCAAATTGAGTGTATTTTCACCTTCAAAAAATATTTCGCCTGATTTCACAGGTTCAAGTTGTATTAAGGACTTTGCGAGTGTTGATTTTCCGCAGCCTGATTCCCCTGCTATTGCAATGATTTCTCCTTTATATATATCCAGAGAAACTCCGTTTACGGCATGAATTGTTATTTTCCCTCCGAGAACACCTTTTTTGCTGTGATATTCTACGTATAAATTATTGATTTTTAATAAAGTTTGTTTAGGCATAAAAGGATTTTAGCTTAGTTTTTGATTAAAATCAATTGTACAATAATACAAAAAGCCCCGTTAAAAATTAACGGAGCTTTTATTTATGCGATTTGCTTTTTCGGGCTTGTTAAAGTCATTAGTTATTACTCAATACCAGTCTGAAAGTGGCAAGATTTTTAATAGAAAGCATTGTATGTTTGTTGTGTTGGTGCTCTGAGATATTAAAAATTCTTATAATACGCTGAATTTCTTCAAGGTCTTTTCTTGAATTAATTCTGTAAACATTATTAATGGGGTCTGAGACTACAGACATTAAAGTATTCAATTCCTGTTCTTTCATAAAACCTTATCCTCTTTCCTGTATATTTATATAAAGGATTTTTTTATAAAGAAATTGCTTTTTTAGGGTAACTTAATTTAATATTTGTTAACAATTAATGAGAAAGATTTTCCTTAGCCCGCTTCCATAATATATCATATTCCCTGAAATTGTATTCTTCTAACGGTTTATCGGCTAATTCTTCCATCTTGCGAAAACGCGCTTCAAACTTTTTATTCGCCTTCAAAAGAGCCTGTTCGGCGTCAATTTTGTTCCATCTCGCAAGATTTACAACTGCAAAAAGTATATCGCCCATTTCTTCTTCGGCATGGTCTGAATTATTTTCTTTTACAGCTTCTTTAAATTCGTCAAATTCAGAGCGTATACATTCATAAAGAGTTTTTTCATCCGGCCACTCAAAGCCTTTTTTTACGGCGCGTTTACTGATTTTTTGTGCGCTCATAAGGGCTGATTGAGATTTGGATATTCCGTCCATTGCTGATTTTCTGTGTGGTTTCTCTTCTTTTTTTAGTTTGTCCCAGTTATCAATAATGTCCTGTGTGGAATTTACTTTTGTATTACCGAAAACATGCGGGTGGCGGTGAATAAGTTTTTCATTCAATCCTTTTGCAACATCGTCAAGATTGAATACCCCTTCATCATTCGCTATTTGAGCGTGTAAAAGCACCTGTAAGAGAACATCTCCCAGTTCTTCTTTCAGATGTTTCATATCGCCTGTATCCATGGCATCAACAGCTTCATAAGCTTCCTCAAGCATGTTCGGACGTAATGATTTATGTGTTTGTGCTCTGTCCCATTCACACCCTTGCGGAGAACGCAAAATTCTTACTGTTTCTATAAGTTTATCTAAATTTTCATATCCCATAACATTATTATTTTACAACTAAAGTATAAGAAATTCAAATAAGAATACACCAAAAGGTTGAGCCATTATAAAAATTATGATGATATCCTTGTAAAGTCGATAAAGTTATACGAAAGGATATTAATTATGGCAAATTTATCAATCCCTGCAATTCGTGAACGCTTATTCAATACAAGCAAGCACGAAGCTGCAACTCAAAGAAATTCTTCAAATCCGTTTGCGGCATCTTCTTTTAAAGGAAATGTTTTAACTGCTGATGTATTTGAATCTTCAACAAAGAAAAATGATCAAACAAATTTTACAGGAAAACTTAAAGCAAGTGCTTTAGTAGGTTCTATTTCAGGAATAGGTGAAAAATTCCAGAACATGATTAATTCTGTCGCAGCATTCGGAAACAGGGTTAAAGATAGCGTTGTTAACGGCTGGAACAAGCTTAACGAATTGGGCAATATTGAAATCTCTTTTGCTCCGGCTAAAGAAAAAGCTGCTTCTATTTACAATTCGGTAAAAGACGCACTTGGAACTTCCGTAACAGATTTGATTACTTCAGGAATTACAGCAAAATCTGTTGCAAAAATGGATGATATGACAGCAGCAAGACAATTGATGGTTGATAATGTAGCTGCTTGGGAAGCTGCAGTTTAGTTGAGAGGTATTAAGAAATGACAGATAAAAAAATTGTAAAGAATGTAACAAATATAATAGAAGGTTTGGGGATGAATGAAAATCCTGAATCAATTTCTATTCTTGAAGATGTCGGGACAAATTCTAAAATTGATGCTATCAGAGAGATGACTTCACGTGCTCTGGTTAAGAAAAATGTGCATGATGCCTTGAAGGTTGTTATTACAAATAAAGGCAAAGGTATCAATGACATGTCAACAGTTGTTGCTATGAGCACAATCAATGAATTGTTATCTTTAAATGACAAATCAGAAGCGATTAAAATCCTTGAAGATACAGTAAACATGCACTCTGATGAGGAAGTAAGAGACAACGCAAGATCTGTGAAAGCTTTAATGGCACTTTCATAAATCTATTTCTTGTTCGGCAAGAAGCATTATATTAAATTTGCCAGATTTTATATATATGTAAACCTGTCTTATGTAAATAAGGCAGGTTTTAGTATTTTTGTCATTGCTGGCTTGACCCGCAATCGCATAATTAGTAAAACAGACAGCCGTTAGCTAATCAGCCCCTCTCTCTTACTCTTTCCAATTTGTGGAGAGAGGATAAAAATAAAATACCCTCTCCCTCCGTGAGAGGGAGCAGTTGTGCAAACGTAGTGAGCATACAACTTCGGGATAGGGTGCTAAACAGGATGCAACATGTAAATTTTAATATATCCAGTGTAAACTTGTGTTTAATTCCACAGGTTTTATATTGTTTTTCTAAAAACAATATGTTATAATAAAGAATGTTGTTA
>CALVEM010000013.1 GCA_944326605.1 Candidatus Gastranaerophilales bacterium | reverse complement strand
CATGGATGCAGTGAAAATTCAGAATTGCCGTTATATTGTACACGCTGGATACAGATTAACGGCTGGCGAATTCCTGACGATTATCCGTTCAGTGTTAAGTACAGGTAGCAGAATGTTATAACTATCTGTTACATTTTTAACATAAAATTTGCAATTTCCCTATGTTCATCATAGTATGGATAAGCACGTATTTTACGTTCGATTTAGTGTAAACATTACAATATATGGAATATATTATGGCTTTAAACTTTCAGGAATTGGTTTTTAATTTACAAAAATTCTGGTCGGATTACGGATGTATAATCCAACAGCCTTATGATATTGAAAAAGGCGCTTCAACAATGAACCCCGCGACTTTTTTGAGAGCACTGGGACCTGAACCCTGGAATACCGCAATGATTGAACCATGCAGAAGACCTACAGATGCACGATATGGCGAAAATCCTAACAGGCTCGGACATTATTTTCAATTTCAAGTTATTTTAAAACCGTCGCCTGACAATGCTCAGGAACTTTATTTGAAAAGTTTGGAGGCTATGGGAATTGACTTGAAAGAACATGATGTAAGATTTGTTGAAGATAACTGGGAATCTCCGACGCTCGGAGCCGCTGGTGTGGGCTGGGAAGTATGGCTTGACGGAATGGAAATTACACAGTTTACATATTTTCAGCAGGTTGGCGGTGTTGAGGTTAAACCTGTTGCGCTTGAATTGACTTACGGGCTTGAAAGAATTGCAATGTATCTCCAAAACAAGGAATCTGTTTATGACATTATGTGGAATGATACATTAAAATACGGCGACATTTACCTTCAAAATGAAATAGAGCAGTCTAAATATAACTTTGAAGTAAGTGATGCTAAATCTTTATTCACTATGTTTGATTTATATCAAAAAGAAGTTGATAATTGTGTTAATGCAAAACTCGTTTTGCCTGCGTATGATTACGTGTTGAAATGTTCGCATACATTTAATTTACTTGATGCAAGAGGCGTAATCAGCAAAGATGAAAGAATTAATTTTATTAACAGAGTCAGGACAATGGCTTCTGCTGTCGCAAGACTGTATGTAGCTCAAAGAGAAGAAATGGGATTTCCTCTTTGCAAATAACTGTCGGGGGCTGATACCTCACCCCGCCCCTTCTCATCAATGAGAGGGAGAAATGGAGAAAATAAATGGCAGAAAAATTTCACCGCGCGACATTTACTCGCAATTTTTTGAAAACTATCACAAGAATTAAAAATCCAGATGAAATGTTAGCCGAAGCAAAGGCAGAAGGCTTAGAGAAAACCCTAGGCGTCTGGGATTTAATTATACTTGGCGTAGGTGCAATTATAGGGTCAGGGATTTTTGCTGTCGTTGGTATCGCCGCAGCCGGAAGCGCAGATGGCTCAATAATCGGAGCAGGTCCGGGGCTGATAGTTTCAATGGTAATTGCAGCGGTCGCATGTATTTTTTCGGCTTTATGCTATTCGGAATTCGCAACGATGATACCTGTAGCGGGAGGTGCGTATACTTATACATTCGCTACTCTCGGAGAATTTGCCGCATGGATGGTCGGATGGGTTTTGATGCTTGAATATGCTATCGGATTTATTGCAGTTGCATGTGCGTGGTCAAATCATTTTGTACAATTTATGAGCGGATTTGGAAAAGTTCTGCCTGCGTGGCTTAGCAATCCGCCTGTATGGCTGGTCAATGATGTATTCTCTGCAACAAAACTTGCAGCAGACAACCCAGACGTTCATCTGCCAATGTTATTTGGCATGCCGGTTAGTATAAATCTTCCTGCAATTATTATAGTTCTGCTTATCACTATGATACTTGTTAGAGGAACAAAAGATTCTGCTAAAATGGCAGGTTTGATGGTATTTATAAAGCTTGCTGTTATAGCGCTGTTTGTTTTTGCCGGAATATTTTTTGTAAAACCAGAGAACTGGACACCTTTTGCTCCAAATGGCGCAGCCGGAATTTTTGCCGGTGCGTTTTTGATATTCTTTGCATATATCGGATTTGACGCTCTTGCAACTGCTGCGGAAGAATGCAAAAATCCTCAGAAAGATTTGCCTGTCGGTATTATTGGTTCTTTAATAATAACAACGATTGTGTATGTATCTGTAGCACTTGTTATGACCGGTTTGCAGGATACAAGTTCTGCTGTGCCTCTCGCATTTTTGAAAGCTCCTATGGCATATTGCATGTCAATGCTGAATATGAACTGGGTAGCAGGATTAATTTCTATAGGTTCACTAGCAGGTCTTACATCAGTTTTGTTGGTTTTAGAAATGGCCGCAACAAGAATTTTGTATGCTATGAGCAGGGATCATTTTATTTCTCAAAGATTTCAAAAACTTCATCCCAAGTTTAAAACTCCTGCGCTTTTGACATGGACTGTCGGCATTCTTGCAGTTGTCGGAATTCTAACCTTAAATCTCGATGTTGCCGCCGAGCTTTGTAATTATGGAACGTTTACTTCTTTTATAATTGTATGTGTCGCAGTTTTGATTTTAAGAAAAACAGACCCTGACAGACCGCGTCCTTTTAAAGTCCCGTTTTCGCCTGTCACACCGGCTCTTGGAATAATTATTTGCGGCGGCTTGATGGTGTATAAATCAATGCAGCCATCTGGTTCTGCCCTGCTTTTCCCTGTTTGGCTCGGTGTAGGTGCGATAATTTATTTGTTATACGGCTTTGTTAGAAACAGACAGAATGAAAATAGAATTCACAACGAAAAAGTTGAACTTAAAAAACAAGAAATGATGAAATAATGGAATTAAAAAATATTTTATATAATGCTTTAAAAAAGAAAAGCCCCGATGAATTAATAGCTGTAAGTAAAAAGTCTGAACTGAAAAAGACTTTGAATGTTTTTGATTTAATTGTTCTCGGAATTGGAGCTGTTGTCGGAACAGGAATTTTTACAATTATAGGTTCTGCTATACAAGGCGGTCCTGAAAGTGTCGGGGCAGGTCCTGCAATTGTGATTTCAATGATACTGGCTGTTATAGCCTGTGTTTTTTCAGCGCTTTGCTACAGTGAAATTGCTGCAATGATACCTGTAGCGGGAAGTGCTTATACATATACTTATGCAACAATGGGTGAGTTTATGGCCTGGATGGTCGGCTGGATTTTAATGCTTGAATATGCAATAGGCAATATTACTGTTGCATGTGCATGGACAGGTTATTTTGTTCAATTTTTGAAAGGGTTTAAACATATTCTCCCTGATTTTGTGGTAAACTTCCCTCTTTGGCTGAGAGCTGATTATCGTTTTATGTTTGCATATTGCGATAAATACGGACTTGATCCGCATTCACAAATGCCGTTTATCTTTGATAAAATACCGTTTGCTATAAATCTTCCGGCTATGGTTATTGTTTTGCTTTTAACTATTCTGCTTGTTAAAGGTGTAAAAGAGTCTACAAGATTTGCAAGTGTCATGGTCGGTGTAAATATGTTTATGATAATTTCATTTATAGTTGTAGGTTCTTTTTATGTTAAGCCTGAAAACTGGACGCCTTTTGCACCTAACGGATTTGAAGGAATTTTTATGGGGGCGTTTTTGATATTTTTTGCTTATATCGGGTTTGATGCAATATCAACAACTGCCGAAGAAACTGAAAATCCGCAGAGAGATTTGCCGGTTGCTATTTTAGGCACTCTTGTTATTTGTACTGTTTTATATATTTGCGTAGCGCTCGTCCTTACAGGAAATGTTCCTCTGGGGCAGATTGATATTCAGGCGCCTATTGCCCATGCAATGCGTGCAATGGGTAAGGATTGGTTCGCAGGATTGATCTCAATCGGAGCATTGTGTGCCTTGACTTCTGTAATATTAATTTATCAACTCGGAACAACAAGAATTTTATACGCGATGAGCAGAGACAGATTTTTGCCGAAATCTCTGCGTTTAATCCATAAAAAATATAGAACACCGCATGTTTTAACATGGATTTCAGGTATAATTGTAATTTTATGTACATTTTTTATGGATTTGAGTATATCGGCTGAACTTTGTAACTTCGGTACATTTACTTCGTTCATAATAATTTGTATAGCTGTATTAATTTTAAGAAAGACAGATCCTGACAGACATAGACCTTTCAAGGTGCCATTTTCTCCGTTGTTTCCAATTCTGGGAATTTTGACCTGCGGAGGATTAATGGTTTATTCAATGAAATTTTTAACAACATCTTCTCTTTATTTCCCGCTTTGGCTGCTGATTGGTTTAGCAATTTACGCGGGCTACGGGTATAAACAAAAAAGGTTGGAAGAAAAACAGAAAACTCAAAGACGACTAAAGCCCAGGACAGAACTGCAGGCATAATTAATTATAGTAAACCCGCCGTTTTTTATAAACGGCGGGTTAAAACTTTTTTCAATAAATAAACACAACAAACATACCTTCTTTAGTCAACGTAAGCTGATAAAACTTCCTGACCTAACACGGAGAATCTCATTTTTTTTAATGCTCTCAATTCTGTCTGGCGGATACATTCTTTTGTAACGCCATAAATATTACCTATTTCTTCAAGAGTTTTTCTTGCGTTATCCTCAAGACCGTAACGCATTTTAACAACTTCCTGCTCTCTTTCTTTAAGAGTTGAAATTACATTTAAAATGTCAGTTTTCAAATCTTCATATTCGACTTTTTCTGTTGCAGATGCTTTTTCGTCTTCAATAATGTCTGCAATATTCATCTCTTTGCCGTTGTTGTTTTCAAGACTGCTTTCTATAGATATTGTTTTGGAATAAGCTGATAAAAATGTTTCAATTTTGTCAGGTTCAATATTCATCTTTTTTGCTACTTCTTCTGTTTTTACCTGACAGTTATTTTCGTGTTCCAGCTCTCTTTTTATTTTAGAAAATCTGGAGAGAGTTTCCTGAATGTAAACCGGAATTTTCATACAGTGTGATTGTTCGGAAATAGCTTTGAACATTGCCTGTTTTATCCACCAGCTTGCATAGGTGGCAAATTTGTAGCCGAGTTTGTAGTTGAATTTTTCTGCAGCTGCCATAAGTCCGAGATTGCCTTCCTGAATTAAATCAATCATAGGCAGATTTGACATGTGGATTGCTTTTTTAGCTATTGTTACAACAAGTTTTAAATTAGCCTTGATAAGCTTCTGTTTTGCTTCAACATCTCCTTCTTTTGCTTTCTTTGCGGTTTCTTTTTCTTCAGCGGGCGTAAGCGATTTGTAATCAGAAATTTCTCTGACGTATGCTGATAAAATACTGTCGCCTTCTAAAATTTCATTTTTTGCCGGATTTGAAAGCTGAGATGTCTGTTTCATTTTTACTGGCAAACTTTTTTTCATACCTCTTTAAACTCCTTCTTATTTAGTTGACACAAGGTGAGCGAGAATAAACTTCACTTAGTATATACTTAGTATATACTATAGTATATAAAATTTCAAGCCTTATGTTAAGAATTATTAAAAAGATTAACTTGTATCAATAATTTTTTTTTAGTATACTTAAAGTATCGGAGGAGATACTATGAAAAAGAAATTATTTATAACACTGGGTGTAGGTTTTATATTATTGCTTACTTCAGCAGTTGCATTTGCTGTTTCTATGATGAATGCGCCGAAACATCCGTCGGATTATCATATAGGAATTACTTATGAAGAAGCTGTTGCTGCTTCTGAAAAGCCTATGCTTGCGCTTTTTTATGTTGACTGGTGCGGTTACTGTATGAAATTTATGCCGAAATTCAATATTTTGAGTAAATTGTACAAAAATAAATATAATTTTGTAATGGTCAATGTAGAAGATAAAAATCATGAAAAATTAGTAGATGATGTGGGAATTGGCGGCTTCCCGACAGTTTATATTTTAGATCCCAAATATGATAATAGAGTCTTGATGCCTAATTTAATTTATCAAGATTTGGGTAAATTTAGAATAGAACTTGACAGATATCTCAGAATCAGAGGGCTGCTCGACAAAGCTTCAGAAAAATAGTCAAAAAAAAAGACCTTGATATTCAAGGCCTATCCGTTTAAATAAGAAGAGAGAGCTTTATATTTATATAAAGTAATTCGGAGTAAAAAATTTGCTATTTTAGCTTTAAATATTAAGAAATATTAATATGAAAGATGTACAAAATTTTAAAGATAACAGAAATGTGGATATTCAAAAAGTCGGGATTAAGCATCTTGAGCTGCCTTTGATTATCCAGCGTAAAAATAATTCAAATCAGGTAGTCTGTGCTAAGGCGCGGGTGAATGTTTCTTTGCCTAAAGATTATAAAGGCACCCACATGTCCAGATTTGTTGAAGTTCTTGCTGAATGGAAAAATAAAAATCTTCTTGGTGTTGATATTAAAGGCTGCCTTGAAAAAATTATAAAAAATCTTGATGCGCAAAGCGGAGAGCTTGAATTTAATTTTACGTACTTTATTGATAAAAAATCTCCTGTCACAGGGATGTCTGCGCCGATGAGTTATGATTGTTCATTTGAGGGGCGGATTGAAAATGAAAATTATAAGTTTATTTTGGGTGTTGTAGTTCCGGTAACAACGCTTTGTCCTTGTTCCAAAGAAATATCCGATAACGGTGCTCATAATCAGCGAGCGTTTATAAAAGTTAAAGTTTCTTACGATGAACAAGAGCAAGTCTGGCTTGAGGATCTGATAGAGTTGGTTGAAGGCTGTGCTTCCTGTCCTGTATATCCGTTATTGAAAAGGGAGGACGAAAAATTCGTAACAGAGCGTGCTTGGGATAATCCAAAATTTGTGGAAGATGTTTTGCGGGATACGGTTGTAAAACTAAGAAATAATCCTGTAATAAATGAATTTGAGGTTGAGTGCGAGGCATTTGAAAGCATTCATAACCATTCTGCCTGGGCATTTCAGCATGAAAAGAAGTATTGACAGACCGCAAAAAATATGTTATAAAACAGAAAATTTACATAAGGAGGCTGTATATGAAAAGATTAAATAAAAAATTCCGGAGCTTCGGGGGGGGGGCACTCCTTGGCTAAATAGAGGGCAAGAAGCCCGGAGGTCAAGAAGTCAATCTATTTCCGTCATCCTGAATTTATTTCAGGATTTCTTAACTGGAGGCAAAGATGCAAAGAGGCATAGATGCAAAGCCAGTATCGAAAAAAATAATTCCCTCTCCCTCTGGGAGAGGGAGCGGTTGTGTGAACAAAGTGAGCATACAACTGCGGGAGAGGGTCACCCCTCATCCGGCATGATGTGCCACCTTTTCCCGCAAAGGGGAGAAGGATTAAATGTGATGCTGAAAGTCAGAGTTAATGACAACTTGCGGCGTCATCCCGAACTTTGTTTGACTGCTTTTGCCGAAATCTATGATTTCGAGCAAAATGTCCCAATGCGTGCGGGATCTCAAGAGATACAGAAACCCGGAAGTCAACCTGCCTTAGATAAGATGCTGAAACACGGAGGTCAATCCGACGTTCAGCATGACATTAATCTTTTCCTGAAACGAACTTATTCACCTATTCACTTATTTACTTATTTACCTCGTAAACGCCCAGCGTTTACTCTAGCAGAGGTTTTAATCACCCTCGGTATCATCGGCGTAGTTGCTGCGTTAGCCATACCTACGTTGTTGGAAAACCATAGAAAGCAGGTCGTTACATCACGATTACAAAAGTTTTACACTACTTTTAATCAGGCAGTTTTGCTTGCAGAAAATAAGTATGGTGAAATTGAATACTGGGATAATGCAGATTTATTTACTCCATCAGGTTCTGGAGATTGGTTCAATAAATATTTAGCTGAATTTTTTACATCTAAAGATATGGAAGTTTTAGAAGAAAACAATTATACTACCTGGATAAAATTAGCTGATGGCAGTGCGTTTGGAATGCGTTTTGGTTTACAAACTACTGAAACAAATTTTGATATGTATTTTTTCCCGAATGCGTCCGACATACATAAATGTATGGTTAATACTGCAGAGTATCATGGAAGTTGCTGCGGTAGAAAATATTTTACTTTTCGTTTTACTCCTAAAAAGGGATTGCAGCCATACGGGTATGAGTTAGGTTTGAGTCGTACACAATTAATAGATAAATGTCGTGATAATGCTAATATGTGCACTACAATAATAATGATGGACGGATGGAAGATTTCAAATGATTATCCGAAGAGAATTTAATTATTAAAAAAGCCCGTTTTATTAACGGGCTTTTTTAATTTTTTATTTATGAGCTGTGCTTTTTAAGTGAAGTTCTCTTAACTGTTGCAATGACGCTTCTCCCGGCGCATCTGACATTAAGTCTTTTGCTCCTGAATTTTTCGGGAACGCTATTACGTCTCTGATGCTTTCTGTTCTGCAAAGAAGAGCGACAAGTCTGTCTAACCCTATTGCAAGACCTGCATGAGGCGGTGTACCGTATTGAAGCGCATTAACCATAAATCCGAATTTTTCTTTTGCTTCTTCTTCTGTTAATCCTAAGGCTTTAAATACCGCATTTTGAACATCTGATGAATGGATTCTGACAGATCCGCCGCCGAGTTCCGTTCCGTTATAAACAATATCGTAAGCTATTGATTTAACGTTGCCTAAATCTCCTGATTTTAACTTATCAAGATCTTCAATACAAGGTGATGTGAACGGATGGTGCATTGCCATAAATCTTCCTTCTTCGTCACTCCATTCAAACATTGGGAAGTCTACAACCCATAAAAGGTTATGTTTGTTTTCATCAATCAGGTTTAATCTTTTACCGAAATAAAGTCTTAATCTACCCATAATGTCATAAACGAGTTTTGGTTTGTCAGCAACAAAGAAGATAATGTCGCCTGCTTCAGCCTGAGCACGTTCTTGAATTTGTTTTGCCTGTTCTTCGGTCACAAATTTCAAGACAGGTGATTTAGCAGTTCCGTCTTCATTATAAATGATATTTGCAAGAGCTTTTGCGCCGAATGATACGGCAAGTTTCGTAATATCATCAATATCTTTTCTTGAGAATTTTGCACCGCCAGGAATTCTGATGCCTCTGACGATACCGCCATTTTCAAGAGTATCTTTTACAATTTTGAATTCTGACTGCAAAATAATATCGCCGATATCAAAAAGTTCAAGCCCGAAACGTGTATCCGGTTTATCTGAGCCGTATCTGTCCATGGCTTCCTGCCACGGCATTTGAACAAACGGAGGTTTAACTTCAACACCTGCTGCTTTAAATGTATCAACAATTAATCCTTCAACAACTTTGATTACATCCTGTTGTTCAACAAAAGACATTTCAATGTCAATCTGTGTAAATTCCGGTTGTCTGTCAGCTCTTAAATCTTCGTCGCGGAAACATTTTGCAATCTGATAATATTTTTCAATACCGCCTACCATTAATAATTGTTTAAAAATTTGCGGAGATTGCGGAAGCGCATAGAATTTACCTTCCTGCACTCTTGACGGAACAAGATAATCTCTTGCACCTTCCGGAGTTGTTTTAATAAGAATAGGTGTTTCAACTTCCAGAAAGTCAAGGTTGTTAAGATAACTTCTTGCTGCCTGGCATATTTTGTGGCGCAATGTCAGGTTATGAAGCATTTTTTCACGTCTGATATCTAAATATCTGTATTTTAAACGAACATCTTCTGATACATTTTCATCATCAAGCACAAACGGTAATGTTTTGGCTTCCGATAAAATTTCAACAAATTCAGGGTACATTTCAACCTGACCAGTTGCATATTTTTCGTTATATGTTTCTTCCGGACGGCGTGTAACTTTACCTTTTACGGTAATTACGTATTCGGAACGAACTTTTTCAAATACTTTATGTACATCGGGGTTTATTTGCGGATTTGCAACTAACTGAAAAAATCCGCTTCTGTCTCTTATTTCAATAAATAAAATTCCGCCTAAATCTCTAACGGTAGAAACCCAGCCTGATAGTGTAATTTCTTCATTAATATTTGAAAGGTTAAGCTCTCCGCAGTTATGATCTTTCATCTTTGTCGTAATCATTTTATATTCCTTTTCTCTTTCTATTTACAGACTTAATTAAATTTTATCAAAAACATAAAAAAAGAACATAAAATGTGAAGAATATTTTAATTATCTTCTGCGAACCTGACGGCTTCTTTGTCTCATAGAGGAAGTCGGACGTGCATTTTCTTCCGTGATTTCTTCTTCATCATCATAGTAGCTGTCATCATATTCATAATCGTCAGGCAGTATTTCAACAATTTGCATTGTCATAATACAAGAAATATTTACATGCAGCTGAGGTGATTTGTCAGGGCGGAATGCGAGATTTTTGCGGTCTTTAACTTCGCAATTTTTAAGTGTAATAAATTGAAATCCTCCGTTGAGTATATAAAACAGCATATTATCAGGAATTGAATTGCTAAATCGCATATTTTCCGGCAGCAGAAGTTCCCCTTCTATATGTTGTTCGTTGGTGGTTATTAATACCTGCATTCTGGGTAAGTCATTTATCATCATCGTTTTGCTATCCTTTTATTAAAAATTAAAAGCGGCAGAAAATCTGCCGCAGATTTTCTATTTTGCTGTTCCTTTAAACATTTCTTTTATACCATCAACCGAAGATAATATTCCGGTTGCTTCATAAGGCATATAAACAACTTTGTTATTTTCTCCGCTTGTGATTGCAGTCATTGTTTCAAGATATTTCATCGCAATCAAATATTTGTCAGGCTGACCTTTATCTGCGAGAGCCGTTATAATTCTGTTAATAGCTTCTTTTTCTGCATCAGCTTCAATAATACGCGCCTGAGCTATACCTTCGGCTCTTAATATTTCCGCCTGTTTTTCACCTTCTGCAGAGCGGATTGCGGCTTCTTTTTCACCTTCCGCTTTTCTGATTGCAGCTTCTTTTAAACCTTCGGCTTCTGTAATTGTAGCTTTCTTTTCTCTGTCTGCTTTCATCAATTTGTCCATTGATGCCTGAATATCAGCAGGCGGGAAAATATCCTGAATTTCTACACGGTTAACTTTAACCCCCCATTTGTTTGTGGCTTCGTCAAGAGTTGTTCTCAATTCATCGTTAATTTTCCCTCGTGAAGTCAGAGTTTCTTGCAAATCCATCTGACCTACAAGGTTTCTTAAAGTCGTTTGTGTTAATTTTTCAATTGCATCGGGAAGATTTTTGATTTCATAAACCGCACTTTTCGCATCAACAATCTGGAAGTATATTAAAGCATTGATTGTGATAGAAACGTTATCTTTTGTAATTACATTCTGACGAGGAAAATCATACATCTGTTCTCTTAAGTCAATTCTGTTTGTTGATTTAAGATAATAATAATTCCCGCCGTCAATTCCGCGCTGGGAAACTTTTTCTAAAATACCTCTCGGAGCTTCTAATACCGGAAAGATGAAATTAGGACCTGCAGTGAGTGTTTTTTCGTATCGTCCCATTCTTTCAATAATAACTTCTTCCTGCTGCTGTACGATAATTATACCTTTAAATACATATATTAATAGCGCTACAAGTAAAATTAATAAAAATAAACTCATAATTTTCTCCTATATTCTCTCTACTGTTAAAACTAAACTATCATTTTTAACTATTTTGACTTCACATCCTGCCGGAATAGTTTCGTCTCCTTCAACCCTGGCTTCCCATCTTTCATCGTAAATAGTGATTGCACCGGAATATTTTGTAATAGGTTCAATTACTTTTACAATTTTTCCGATGTATTTGCCCTGTATGCCTGTTTCCTGTTCTTTATTTTCCCTGTGTTGTAAAAGTATAGGACGAAGGAAAAGTATTGAAATAACGGAAAGAACAACGAAGATTACCGTTAAATATATCCAGTTGTTTAAAAATGTTGCAGTAATCGCCGTCAGAAAACCTGCAAGCGCAAGATTAAGAAAAAACATTGAAGGCACAATCATCTCTAAAATGAGTGAAATTAAACCGACAATTGCAAAAATTTCCCATAAAACCATAATTTATGACCCCTCTTTTTTTATAGATTTTATATTAACATATTTTTAGAGTACCGTCAATTGTTTATTATTGTGTAATATTCTCTTTGTTGTAATATTTTATTATGATTACATTTGACAGTTTGACATTAAAGATGTGGCTCGAGCAAAATCAAGAATTTTTAACGGATGCAAGAGTTCAAAAAATTCAGCAGCCTACAAGACGTGATTTTGTTTTTTCTATTCGTAAAGATGGACAAAACAGAAAATTGTATATAAATATAAACCCTCAATATTATCATATCTGTTTTATGAATAAAGAAAACGAGGATAGGCGTCTTATAGAAATACCTGTAAAGCCGCCGATGTTCTGCATGCTTCTTAGAAAATATCTCGAAAATTCAAAAATAACCCGTGTTAACCAGCCTGATTATGAACGAATTTTAGAATTTTATTTTGAAACATATAATGAACTATCGGAAAAAATTTATCTTTGTCTGGCAATAGAACTTATGGGCAAGCATTCAAATGTTATTTTATACAACTATGATACAAATATAATTCTCGGTTGTGCTCATAATGTCGGAGCTGAAAAAAGCCGCGAGCGCGAGATGGCTGGCGGTTTACCTTATGTCTATCCTGCAGGGCGGCCTAAAAGCTGGTATGAAAATGAAAATTCGTTTTCACGCAAAAAAACATCTGATATAAATTCAATAATTGATGAATATTATTCTGAATATATCTACAATGATAAACTTCGCCGGCTAAAAGAACATTGCAGACAAATTGCTGGTGCTCAATTGAAAAAAGATAAAAGTTCACTAAAAAAAATGCAAGCGCGTCTTGAAAAAGAAACAAATTTCCATAAATACAGACTTTACGGCGATTTAATTATGGCAAATCTTTATAACTTAAAAGATTTTCAAAAATCTGCGGATGTCTATGATTATGAAAATAACAGGCAAATAAGAATAGAACTTGATGAAACCAAGTCACTAAAAGAAAATGCAAACAATTTTTACAAACTTTATAACAAATCAAAGACCTCGATTTCAAAACTGTCAGAATTGTCAGAACATTTGAAAATTCAAATTGATTATTATGAGCAAATATTGTACTCAATTGAAATTGCTGTTTCTTTTGAAGATATGATACAAATTCAGTCAGAACTCGAACCTGAAAACAAAACTCAAGCGGATAAAAAATCTTCAATTGAGCCGTTAGAATTTAATATTGAAGGTTATAAGGTCTGGGTCGGCAGAAATAACAGACAAAATGATTTTATTGTCTCAAAATTATCGCGGGATGATGACTGGTGGTTTCATACAAAAGATTGTGCCGGCTCTCATGTACTTTTGCGTTGTTCTGAGCCTTCAGACAGTTTGATCTTTGAATGTGCAAAACTTGCAAAAGAGTATTCAAAAGGAAAACAATCATCAAAAGTAGGTGTAATCTATACAAAACGAAAATTTTTAAAAAAGCCGCCCAAAGCTAATTTAGGTTATGTTACATATAAGTGCGAACAGGAAATCATTGTCTGATGTTGGAAGAATTAAAAAACATATCCGATAATGTTGATATGGCACGTAAACATGTTATAGCTCTTGTTGATTGTGATTCTTTTTTTGTCTCCTGTGAGCAGGCAGTTAATCCTGAACTCAAAGGAAAACCTGTCTGTGTGATGTCAGGGCGCGGCCAGTGTGTAATTTCCAGATCCAAAGAAGCAAAAAAACTCGGCGTCAGAATGGGAATGCCGTATTTCCAAATTGAGGGGCAGATGAAAAAAGCCGTTTATATTAATGCTAACCATGATTTGTATGCTGAAATTTCAGAAAAAGTCATGTCTTTATTAAAAAATTTCAGCCCGAAAGTCGAAATTTATTCTATAGATGAAGCTTTTGTTGATTTGACGGGGCTTGAAAGATTGTATAAAAAAAATTACCTTGAGATATCTCAGATGATACGGCAGGAAATAAAAGACAAGGTTGATATCCCTGTTTCAATCGGCTTAAGTTCTTCAAAATCTCTTGCAAAGCTGGCGTCTGATAAAGCTAAAAAACTTGATGAGGGTGTATTTCTTATAGGTTCAAGAAAAATACTGCCTGTACTTGAAAAGACAGGTATTGATGAAATCTGGGGAATAGGAAAGAATTTATCATCCCTTCTAAGAAAAAACGGAATTTTGACGGCTTATGAACTGGTTCAGCAGGACGATATCTGGCTGAATAAGCAAATAGGTATAAGAGGGCTTGAGATGAAACATGAACTGTTGGGTGAAATGGTATCACCTGTTTCAGATGAGGTTAAACTTCCTAAATCTATTCAAAAAACCAGTGCACTTGCAAAATTTACTTCTGATAAAAATTATTTAAAAAATTCACTGAATTATCATATTCACAGAGCCTGTGTAAAACTCAGAAAAATTAATGCAAAATGTCATGGGATAAGTATTTTTCTCAGAACAAAAGACTTTAAAGTATATAGTGAAAAGAAAGTTTTAAATACTGCAACAGACTTTGAACTGGAAATTTCAGCAGTAATTTTTGAACTCCTTGATAAAATTTACAATCCGAATATTCTTTACCGTAGTACAGGTGTGATTTTAGACACTTTTATGTTTAATCATGAAGCGCAGATGTCTTTATTTGCGGATGTCGATATTGACGAGAGAAAATCAAAGCTTGCAAAATGTTTTGACAGGCTGGAAAATCGTTTTGGCAAAGATATTATCCAAACAGGATTTATAAAAAAAGATGTGTAACCCTTGCGGGTTTAATCATTGGATGTTATAATGAACTATATAAAAAGAAAGGAGTTGTTATGAAGAGATTAATTGAAAAAACTTTCGGAGCTTCGGGGGGGGGGCACTCCTCGGCTAATTAGAGGGCAAGAAGTCAGGAGGTCAAGAAGACGATCTATTTACGTCATCCTGAATTTATTTCAGGATCTCAATAATTCCCGCACCCGAGGGAGGGTAGTTGAAAAAACTCTTCACGCTTACCCTTCACTGAAATCCAAAGCTGCATTTACTCTTGCGGAAGTTCTAATCACCCTCGGTATAATTGGTGTGGTCGCATCTCTTACAATGCCGGCAATGATGCAAAGTTATCAAAAAAGAACGGCTACAGTACGTTTTCAAAAATTTTATTCTATAATGTCTCAGGCCGTTTCAAAATGGGAGAATGATAACGGCTATTTGCCAGAGGATGTTAATATCGGATTTGCAGAATTAGATCATAATAGTAATAAGGTCATGCAATGGTGGATTCAGAATTTAGGCAAAGAAGTTAAAACTGTATCTTCCTACAAAAATGGTAGCGATGTTTGTTATGGTCTTGCTGATGGTTCAGGGTTTTGTGTTATTGTTAATAGGACAGCAATGCATTTTATATTTTGTCCTGAAGCTAAAGGTTGCTCAGATAAATATGAGGGAGTGAACTCAGTAGTTGATGGCAAAAATTCTTTTTTGTTTTCAATAGAAGGTGGTAAATTCATATCATCTTATAAGGGATTTCATACGTATACAAGGGATGAGCTTTTGGATGACTGTAAAATAAGTTTTCACAAACATGCCTGTACAAGATTAATAGAAGTGGACGGATGGCAGATAAAAGATGACTATCCTTGGAGATAAGTAAATATTGACAAGTAATCTTTTGTTATTAAAAAATAAAATAAAAAGAGCCCGTTTTAAGGGCTCTTTTTATTTATCATTCAATAATCCAGCCGTTTGTCAGATCAACTTTTATTGGTTTTAAAACCTTCATATAAATAACTTCATCCGGAGTTACATTTAGTTTTTCACCTTTCAAAGTAGCTCTGACAATTTTCATAAACCAGTTTCTGTATTTGCTTATTTCAACAACTCCGTTGAACGGAACTGTCTGGTCATTATTTGTTGTAAGAAGAGAATTGTCTAAAACAAGCACCCCGTTTCTTACACACCATTTTCCGCTTCTTACGTCCAAAAGCTGTCCTTTTAAATTTGATCCTGCATAAACAAGAATATATTTATCTTTAGTAATATAGTTTTGCGGAGCACTGGCTATATACATTTCTCCGGGTTGTGAAGATTGAGAACTTACATATTTTGTAAGTTTGATAGGTACAATTGCGCCTGTCGGGATTGTTCCGACACTACCTTGAACGAAAGCATTTTCAACGACATAACCTTCTCCGGTTTTCTTTCTCATTGCTTCTGCGAGTTTTGCGTTGGGGTTAAGTTTTGCCTGTTCCATCATGTCGTAAAGAATTGCGGTAACTTCTGCTCTGGTTGCAGGTCTGTCAGCTTCAATTCTGGCTTTATCCTCTGACGGAATTGTAACAAGCATATTTAGGATTTCTGCTTTGCCCGCAGGTATTAGAAACCATTGCGGCACTTCATTTACATCCGAAAATTTCTTAGATAATACTTCTTTTGCTTTCATATCACTTATTTGTTCCGTAGTAAGCGCATTAACGGCAACAGAAATTGATTCTGCTCGTGTTACGGTATCTTCAGGCCTAAAAGGTTCACCCTGAGGCGGGCATGAAATTAAATCAAAATATAAAGCCTTTTGAATAGCATCGTATGCCCAGAATGAAGTATCAATATCCGTAAAAGTTACAGGCTGTGCAACAGTTGTATGCTCCTGCCCTAAAGCTTTAATAGCCATAGAAGCAAATTCCGCTCTTGAAACATTGTCGTCCGGCTTGAAGGTCCCGTCAGGATAACCTACAATAACCCCTTTTTCTGTTAATTCTTCTATTTGTTTTGCTGCCCAGTGAGTTGAATCAACATCAGGATATGCAAAAGCCGGTGTTGTTATAACCAGACCAACTAATAGAGACAACAGGATTTTTAACATTTTTTTCATATCCACTCTCCTATATAACTAATCCAATTACATGGTAAATGTAAAACTCGAAAACAGCAAGTATATCTAAAGATATGTTACTTAAAAATTATGTCTCATTCTGTTATATTCAAGTGAACGCTCAGCAGCTTCTCTGACTTTTTCAGGTCGCTGTTTGTCGTTTTTGGTTTTAATTATAAGTTTTATACATCTCATGTCGTAAGTCGCTGCAAAATAACCCCAGTAAAAATCTATTGATTGTATATCTTTAAGACTTTCATCTGAATTAAGCAGATCGTCTATTTTGGGCTCTACGACTAAAGCTATGTCAATTGCTTTTTTAGCCTGTCTTGAAATTTTAAGTTTTTTCCAGTATTTAGCATGATCTCTGCCTTCCTCATGTAAAAGTCCTGTTAAAAAACCTATAACAGCTGCTTTATGTTTGCCATATTCAAATGTGTTAAGTTTGGATAGATAATTTAATATTGTCGGGATTGTAAGTATATCGCGTGTTTTATGGTAATCACCCATTAGACTGTCAAGAGTTTCAACCATTTCACTTGCGGGAATTTCCTGTTCTTCCGGCAGGGATAGTGAAACATGAAGATATGCTTCTCTTAAGCCAAAAAATAGAATAATTATGCCTATTAATGTAAAAAATGTGTATTTTAAAATCTTTTCTCTATTCATAAACCAGTAACACCTCTTATTAAACCAATTAAAAAAGAGAGCCTACGGGACTCTCTTTATATTTTAGATAATGGTGGGCAGGGGTGGATTCGAACCACCGTAGTCTCGCGACGGCAGATTTACAGTCTGCTCCCTTTAGCCACTCGGGCACCTACCCTTATTATATTAAATTTTCAAAAATGCCTTTGACGGGATTTGAACCCGTGGCCTCTCCCTTACCAAGGGAGTGCGCTACCCCTGCGCCACAAAGGCTCAAATGTTAATCCTTTATACCAAGGGAGTTTCTGCTACCCTTCCTCCACTCACTAACACTTAGTTAGTTCGCGGAGCCTTGCCACAAAGGCTAAAATACGTTATATTTCATTAAAATTAGCCGGCAATAGGAATCGAACCTACAACCTACGGTTTACAAAACCGTTGCTCTACCATTGAGCTATGCCGGCGTCAGTCACATGTCTTATTTTATTAAGAAAATATTTGAATGTCAAGAGTTTTTATTTGTGAGATATATCGCAGTTTTCACTAAATAATATCTAAACTGTCACCCTGAACTCGTTTCAGGGTCTAATTGGTGTGAGATGCTGAAACAAGTTCAGCATGACGCTTTTTCCATAATTAGTGAAAATAGCGATATATCTCACTTTTATTCGAGATCTGTATAACTCTCTTTTTCCCTTTTTGTTTTATAATAATTTTGTAAGATTAATTTTAGGGAAGGGAAAAAATGGTAAGATTTATTGCCCCGATTTTATTGTTAACTATATCAAATGTTTTTATGACATTTGCATGGTACGGACATTTGAAACATAAATCAGCTGCTCTGTGGGCAGTTATTCTTATAAGCTGGGGAATAGCTTTTTTTGAATACTGTTTTCAGGTGCCTGCTAACAGAATAGGCAGTTATGTATATTCTGCAGCTCAGCTAAAAACTATTCAGGAAGTAATAACACTTGTAGTTTTCAGCGGTTTTTCTGTCTGGTATCTGAAGGAGGAATTTAAATGGAATTACCTTGTAGGATTTATTTTTATAATTTTTGCCGTATTTTTTATATTTAAAAAATGGTAGCGTCTATTTCTCAAATACGAATACTCTGTAGTATTTAAGTTTGTCAGCTGATTTTATTTTTAGATATTTCTGGCATAACATAAATGCTTCAGCATTCATTCTGGATAAGCTGCCTGTCATTACCGGAATTTTTTTGTATTCTTCTAATGATTTCAGCGGGTAAGAATTATAATTTTCGTCCCAAATATAGAAAATACGATCATGTTTTTGCATTGGTTGAATTACTCTTTTGACAAAGTCTTTTTCAAATTCAGGATTGATTAAAATTGGATTAATAACATATTTTTTATATTGTTCGTATCTGTCTGTAATATCTGTATCCATTGCATAAGGCTGATGGACAAAATCTTGAAGCAGACTGAATTTCCTGCCGTTAAATGATATATATTTATCAAAATCATTTTTTCTTAAGGCAAGAACTATTGTATCATTATCTTGTATTTTGTAATTATTTAATACTGTTGCAGCCGGTTTTTCTCCTAAATCTCTGTAGCCCCTTACAGCGCTTAAAGGTGATGATATGAGATAAAAAACATTGACAATAAACAGATATGTTATAAGTATTTTTATTGTTCTGCTTTTCAATTGGGCAAGTCCTGTACTTACGCACAAAAGAAACGGAGGAATTGCAAGAATTGTGTATCTTGTGAGCATTCTCAAACCGCTATTCATACATAAAATTGTTTCAAATGCAAGAAATAACAGCGGTAAAGCAAGCCAAAAATAATTTTTCTTTTCGGTTGTTACTGCTTTGAATATCCCAAAAAATGCAATACCGGCAGGTATATAAATAAACAATATTTGTAGAATGCCGAGTGTCGGAATATATACTGCAGGGTTATTATATATACCCGCTAAACAGGGTGTAAAGTAATTTTGTATAAGAATAAATGTCGTGTAAATATTGCTTGTAAATATCCAGTTTGCACCTTCATATTTCCCCATGTGCGTGAGAATATAAAAAGCAAACGGTAATATTATACCTATTAATATTATGTTTGATATAATGAATTTTTTTAGAATATTTTTCTTTTGCCACAGAATATAAGCAAGCACGATAATTCCCTGCGCAATAACGTATAAGACCCCTATTGTAAAAGTATAAACTATTGCGGCATTCGCAATAATATAACCTGCATAATCAGAGTTTTTGTTATTTTTTAGAATTCTTATAATATAAAATAATGAAATTGTAACAAATAAAGATAGAAATATATAAAATTTAACTTCCTGAGAATAAAATATTAAGGTTGAATTTACAGCTGTTAAAAACGCAAATATGTTTCCTGTTTTACTGTCTTTAATTTCTCTGCCGGTAAAAAATGCCATTATAACGTTTAAAACACCGGCAAGTACGGAGAAAAGCCTTATAGTTATATCTCCATTCCCGAAGATTTTAATCCATACAGCAAGCATTAATTGATAAAGCGGGAAATGTACATCAGCATTAACAGAGGCTTTTATAATGTCAAGCGGTCCACCTGCAATTGTCTGGTTATACATTACCATTTCGTTATGCCAGAATCCTGCAGGTTTATCAATGAATAGCAGCCTTAAAACTAATGCCATTATGACAATTAAACCAAATATAATATAATCTCTCTTTTTCATATATACCCTTAAATTTATATAATAAACGGAAGACGGGACTTCTTGCTCGTTCGCTTTTAACGTGACTTCGGTTGATTGCTGTATAATATTTATTATTACGCAATCAAGCCTCCGCACTCAGCTCACTCGCGCTCGAACCTGTGCCAAAGCTTCGCTTTGTGGTTCTAGTCCCTTGTAACAGCTTATTTGTTATTGGATAACAAAAGCGGAAGACGGGACTCGAACCCGCGACGTCAACCTTGGGAAGGTTGCATTCTACCACTGAATTACTTCCGCAATTATGTGTTTATAATATATCTAAAATATTATTTTGTAAAGATTATAAGGGTATTAAGATATTTGTCCTGATAAATACTATAATTTTTTTGTTTTTTAGCCCACTGAACTACTAAATTATCTCTTTCCGGACTAAATTGTGAATTTACCCAGTAGTAAGTTGTATTTTCTTTCAAATTATGTAAATTGTCTATATATTCATCAATACTATTTACTTTTTCTTCAAAAATAACAGGTATATTTTTTTTGAGCAAATAGTTATAATATTTATATTGTTTATAACTTGAATACGGAATGTATATTACGTCGTTTGGTTTTGCAAGAAAGTTTATTTTTTCTAACAAAATTGGTAAATTTTCCCTGTAGTAGTTTTTCAATATTATATTTTTATAAGAATTGTTTATGACAGGAATTGAAAGAGCTGTTATTATTGCTGCATATAATATATAATTCGCATATTTATTTTTAATATTAATAAAATCAAGTATTTTGACTGTTAAAAGTATAAAAATTGGTACCAGAAACAGTATAAGTCGTCTTGAAAAAGGGTATATATGACAGTATGATAGGATACATTCTATAATGAACGGTATAATTAGCAAATAAAATACTTCATTTTGTTTGTTTTTTATAGCTGTAAATATTGTTGATATTATAAAAATACTTCCTGCTATGATTTTATTGCTAAAAACAAACGAAATATTGTGAATAAATATGCTGTAAAAATTGCTAAAATTTGCGGAGATGAAATAATTTTGCCAGTATTGATGCAAGTATTCATCTGAATTAAGAGATTTATTTGCTAGGTAGTATAAGATGAAATTTACTGCAACCGGTACAAGTGTACAATAAATTTTATTGCAAATTTTTCTGTTGAATATAAAAAGTACAATAAGTACCGAGAAAATAGCAAATACTGAAGTAAATGACATCCACATTAAAATAGAATATGTTAACCCTAAAATTAGTAATTTCTTTTTATTATCAAGAATATTTTTTAAGTAAAAGTAACTAAATAAGATAAGGAGAAAACAGAATAAATCTGAACTATATTGTTTAAATTGCTGTGCATAAATGCATAAAGGATAACAAGTTGAAAAAATGAGAACAGCAGTGAATTTAGTAATTTTTTTTACAAAAAATTTATCTGCCAGAAGATAAAAAACTCCTATTGATAAGACAGAGCTGACTAATGGTATAATGCGCAGTAAATATTCTTTCCCTGAAAATGGTATAATATACAAGAGTTTCGAGACATACATAAAAAGCTGAGGTGCTGCTTGTTCATATTTAAGAGGTATAAAATAGTTGTTTCTCTCGATTATATTAAGAACAAGAGAGCATTCATCAAGCCAAAAAGGTCTGTTGTATGAAAAGAATAAAATCCTTAAAAATATTCCGCTTGCAATACAGATAAATATTAATAATTTGTATTTATCAATGTTTTTTACAAAACTTTTTATATTTTCCATTATATAATCCCCAAAAATAAATTTAATTTAATTAACAGGAGACGAGGCTTGCCTTGGATTTGCTCCACGCTCACGGATACTCACCTTTAAGCCTGCGGCTTAGCCGGCTCGTTCCGTTCGCTATCCGGATTTGTTCGCTTCGCTCATGCCATCTGTCCGCAAATCCGCCGAACTGCGCAATTGGCGAGTTCCTGTCATTATCTTTGTCCATAAAAAAGCCCCACCTATGGTGGAGCTTCTTTATGGAGCGGGAGACGAGGCTCGAACTCGCGACATCTTCCTTGGCAAGGAAGCATTCTACCACTGAATTACCCCCGCATTGGGTTACTTCTTTAGTATTGCATAAACATTTTTTTTTTGCAAGTGTTTTTTTTATGGGACTTATATTGCAGTTTATTCCAACTATCGGTAACAATGTCATGCTGAACGTCGGATTGACCTCCGAGTTTTAGCATCTTATAACAGTTAATCCCTGAAGTATTTCGAAACAAGTTCAGGAATGACATAACTGGTTTTGTGGGAACGCTTCGCTTATCCCACCCTACAAATTGTGATATAAGTCCATTGTTTATACGGCAACAGCTTCTTCGTTCCCTTCTTTATCGTTTGAGTCCATTGAACGGACATCTATTTCAAGTCTGTCGGGGAATTGTTTTTTTAATTGATTAACAAGATCATTTGTACTTTCTACCCAGAAAATTGATGCTGCAAGGATTTTTACATCTTCATCAAAATCTTTAAGTTTAAACATTACTGGATCTGAGCCGGAATGCTGGCAGAGAATATTTTTAAGCAGAACTACTTCTTCAAACTTGAAATCATCGAGAAGTGTTATAGTAAAAATATTTGAGTTATCGACGGTTTTTACTGTATCAATTATGATTGAAGGCGGTTCATCATCTGATCTGCGGTTTACTTTGCCCGATATAATTACTCGCTGTTCGCTTTGCAAAATATCCCCGTATTCCGCAATTTTCCCGTTAAATGCTATAGCTTCAATTTTCCCTGATAAATCCTCTATTGTTAAAAATCTTATAAATTTTGTAGGGTCTTTTTTGGTTGGAATCTGTCTCATTGTTGTTACAAGACCGCATATTGTAACAATTTTATCATTAGGTAATTCATGAATTTCAGAGATTTTATGTGTCATTAAGAAAGGTAATTTATCTCTGATTGTAGAAAGCGGATGGCTTGTAACGTAAAATCCCAGAAATTCTTTTTCGAAATTTTGGAGCGTCCTTGCATCATATTCTTCATCCGAGCCTGCAAGTTTGAATTTCGCATCATCAATTTCTGCTGTGTCGCCTAACATGTCAAATAAGCTGCCCTGACCGGATTCTTTTGCTTTTGATTCTTTTGAGGCAGTTGAAGTGATATATTCAATATTATCCCAGAGTTGTTTACGGCTTTTTTCAATTGATGCGAACGCTCCTGCTTTAATTAAACCTTCCAGAGTTTTTTTGTTTGAGCATTTTGTATCCAGACGTTTTATGTAGTCATAAATTGATTTATATTCGCCGTTTTCTTCACGTTCCTTAATTATTTCTTCAATAACGCCTTCTCCGACCTGCTTGATTGAAGCCAGTCCGAAGCGTATGTTATGACCGTCAGGTGCGTATTCCAGATAGGATTTATTGATATCCGGCGGAAGAACTTTTATTCCGTATTTTAAAGCTTCTTCAATATAAGCCTGAGTTTTATCCTGATCTCCTGCAACGCTTGATAAAAGTGCGGAGAGATATTCAACAGGGTAATGACATTTTAAATAGGCTGTCTGATATGCTACAAATGCGTAAGCTGATGAATGCGCGCGGTTAAAACAGTATTGCGCGAAGTTTTCTATTTTTTCAAATAAATCTTCCGCATCTTCTTTTTTCATGCCGTATTTTGCAGAACCCTGAACGAGTTTATCTTTTTGGGCAGCCATTGCCACAGGGTCTTTGTGCCCCATCATACGGCGCACCTGATCGGCCTGACCGAGCGAATAATCAGCCATTACCTGAAAGATTTGCATAATCTGTTCCTGATATACCATTGTTCCGTAGGTATCTTTCAGGATAGGTTCAAGTCTGGGGTGTGCATAAGTAATAGCCTGACGACCATGTTTTCTCTCAACAAAGTCATCAACCATGCCTGAACCTAAAGGACCGGGTCTGAATAAGGCAACTAAAGCGCCTAAATCTTCAAAAACGTCAGGTTTTAATTTCTTCACAAGACTTGTCATGCCGGAAGATTCAAGCTGGAAAACGCCTACTGTTTCTCCGCGCACAAGCATGTCGTATGTCGGTTTATCATCCAGCGGAATGTGGTTAATATCAACATCAATTCCCTGACATCTTTTAACAAGCTTGACGGTTTTATGTATCATTGTAAGATTTCGAAGCCCGAGAAAGTCCATTTTCAAAAGCTTCATTTTTTCTAAAATCTCTCTGTGATACTGGGTTATGATAATTCCGTCTTTTGAGGGCTGAACAGGTACAATCTGGTCAAGCGGTTTGTATGAAATGATAACACCTGCTGCGTGCATGCCTATACCGCATTTGATACCTTCAACGCATTTTGCCGTATCAATTACACGTTTAATTTCTGGATCTGTATCGTATAGGTTTTTAAGCTCCGAACCTTCAATCATTGAACCTTCAATTGTGTCTTCAATCAAAGATGCAGTTTTGTTGCTTTTTGCATATTCCATGCCGAATACTCTTGCAACACTTTTGAATGCGTTGCGCGCGGCAAGTGTGTTGAATGTAATAATCTGGCAAACTTTATCTTCGCCGTATTTTTTTACAACGTAGTCAATGACTTCACCGCGTTTTTCAATACAAAAATCTGTATCAATATCAGGCATGCTGAAACGCTCAGGGTTTAAAAATCTCTCAAACAACAGATGATGGCGTATAGGGTCAAGATCTGTAATATCAAGGGCATAAGCAACAACAGAACCTGCAGCCGAACCTCTTCCCGGGCCTACAGGAATATCATGGGTTTTGGCATAATGTATAAAATCCCATGTTATAAGAAAATATGCCGAAAATCCCATTTTTTCGATAATACTTAATTCGTATTTTACGCGTTCTTTTAGTTCCGGTGTAATATTTTCTTCGCCATATTTTCTTTTTAACCCTTGCTGAACAAGTTCTTCAAGATATGAATCTGTTGTATGATTAGGAGGTACTGGAAAATCTGGCAAAGGAGCTTCCCATTTTATTGTTACATGGCATTGCTCCGCAATATCAACGGTGTTTTTAATACATTCATCGAAAGTTTCGGAATCCATCCATTTGAAAGCATCGCGCATCTCAGAAACTGTTTTGACATAGAATTCGTTATTAGGGAAGTGAAAGCGGTTTTCTTCATCTTTCATTGACTGGGTCTGCATGCAAAGAAGTGTGTCATGCCAGTCGGCATCTTCTTTTCTCAGATAGTGGGAATCGTTTGTGATAATCATTTTGATTCCGAGTTCTTTCGCGATTTTGATTAAATCAGGATTAGTTCTTTTCTGCTCTTCCAGCCCGTGATCTTGAAGCTCAATGTAGTAATCATCCCCGAACAAATCTTTGTAGCGTTTTGCAACAGTTTTTGCTTCTTCATAGTCGCCTTTGAGGAGGTTTTGCAAAACTTCTCCGCCAAGGCATGCGGAACAGCAGATAATACCTTCGTGGTGTTTTTGCAGCATTTCAAAATTTATTCTCGGTTTCATATAAAATCCCTTGCAAGCTGCGTCTGACGCTAGTTTTACAAGGTTCATGTAGCCTTCATTATTTTTTGCCAGAAGTATAAGGTGATATCTGGGGTTATTATTCGGATCGCGCTCTGTTATATCTCCGTTATGAACATAAAATTCACACCCTATAATGGGTTTAATCCCTGCTTCTTTTGCTTCCAGGTATAAATCAAGCGCACCGTACATAACTCCGTGATCGGTTATTGCAACGGCAGGCATATTATTTTCTTTTGCAAAATTACAAAGCTCTTTGAGTTTTATCGCTCCGTCCAGCAGTGAAAATTCGCTGTGCAGATGAAGCGGTACAAATTGAGTGTCCTTGTCCATATCAAAATTTTAACACAGTAAATTTTTAAAAAAAATTGAATGTTAAAGAATGTTATTCTTCATAATTTTTTAAAGTATCATTAATGCGTTCGATCATCTCTTCTTTTAAAAATTTAGGTGAAATTATTGTACACTGTGTTCCATATCGCATTAATCTTTGAACAAGCAGATTTAAATCTTCATTTTTGTTGACAATAATATGACTTCCGTCATATTCAATCTTATCTACTCTTTCCCATTCACGAATTTTATAATTTTTTGCAAGTCTGTTTTTAATTCTGTAAACAACAGTTGTGGGAATTGCCTGTGTTGATGATGCTATCGGTAACTGTTTTATTGATTTTATATTATCAATCGGAATATCATAAACTCTTGTCCCGTTGTTCCCAAGAACTTTCAGGCAAAGTTTCCTTTTCTGATAGATTTGTTCAACAGGCGAACATAAAAGATTAATTTCTTCACCTTTTTCATTAGTAAAGATTAATTCTAATTTTTGCTTATCGTGACACAATTTCATACAGTATTGCAGCTGATCAGTAATTTCTGAATTCGCAAATTCCAGATAAAGGTTTTGTGTACTGTTTTCCACCTGACAAATGCTTTGAGCAGATTCATCAAACCGTATTTCCAGTGCTCTTATAAAAGATTCAAAATTTGTCTTGGTTTTACCGTCAGGTAAAAGCTCTCCGGCCTGTTTCAAGCATTTAATACTTTTTAAATCATCAAGGTCAAACTTTAGTTTATATGGAGAGTTGTACATTCTGTATTTGCCATTGATTTTTTTTACTTTTATCCCAAATATTTTCATGGCATTGAGGTATTTATTTAATGTAACATGTGTATTTGATTTTCCGTTGTATTCTCCGTCAGAAAAATGGTTTATTACCCTTTTAAATTCAACATCCCCCTGATAAAGCATTTTTAAGAATTCAAACAGTTTTATACAGGCATCATTGTATTTTTCTGTTAACTTTTTAGTCACAATAATACCCCGCTTTCATATCTTTCAAAAGTTCAACAAATTTGTTTTTGAAGTCGTCAGGATGAATAATTTTGCATGAAGGTCCGTATTCAAGTAATCTTTGTCTTAATAAGAATTCATTTGATGTTACAACTTCTATTACTGTTTTATTTTTATTTTGTCCGATAATTTTTTCATTATCATTTAGCGCGATTTTATCAGGTTCACGGTTTAATTCGTATATTACACGGATGACCTGTAAATCGTCCGGAATAGTCTTTTCAAGTTTAATTTCTTTTATATTGTTAATCCTGTTTAACAGGAAACTACCATACTGTTTGTATTCAAACCCTATACCGTAAAGATATATTTTGCCGTTGGATATTTCTATTTTGTCTGCAATAATTTCAATATCTTTTTTGCCTGTATTTGGAGAATTATAATTTATTACAATCTGTTCTTTTTTGTCACAACAGTCAAGCAAGTCTTTTAAAAGGTTTTTATCTATGTCATTCAGCATAGAAATTTTTTTCATATCCGTTATGAATTTTTCATTTTTTATATATCTTCCGATTCTTTCAAAGAAGTTATCCATTGCAAGGAGTTCCAGAATGTCCATTTGCTTAACAATGCTTTTATAGACTTTCGTAACACTCTGGATTTGTTCAGGTGATAGTTTAAGTTCAAATGGATTAGAAAGTATTATATATCTGGATATTTTGTCTTCGCCTCTTACTCTCTTGACTTCACAGCCGATTCTTTTTAGAGAATTTATGTAGACTCTTAAAGTATCAATAGATATTTTTTCTCTAAGATAAGGATGTTTTAAAAAATATTCACAAATCTCACTGTATGATTTTGGTCCGTCAGACAACAGAGAGAATAAAATCAAAGCTTTATATCCGGTGAAGGACATTAAATTATATGTTACTTTTTGATTTTTTAAAAATTCTTTCATTATTCTTCCCTAATTTATATTACTATAAAATTGCAGGCATGGGCAAGAGGCATGCTTAATTCTAAAAATAATCAATGTCAAATATTTTTTTGTATTTTTTTACGTAATTTCATTAAATTTTCTTCATTAAGATTTAAGAACTTGAATTTTTCGTTGATGTTATTAGGGGCATGGTCAATTGTAAATTTTATTTTATTTTTTTTTACTTGTCAAATATGTTACTTAGTTTTACATTGAATTTTGTAAGGGATACAGATAATTCCCTCCCCGTAAATGTATAAGAATAGCGGCGGATAGTTATAAAAATTAAATGTTTATTCAGAAAAAGAGGTGATGGCTTAAATCCTTGAGAGGAAGATGATAAAAGATTAGAAGCGTACAGTATAAGTGCAGTATGATTAGGGATTTTTTTTATTTTAGGGGATTTAAAAAAGATTTTTAAGGGGATAGGAGGATAGTTGTAATTTAAAAAGATAAGCTTGCTTAATCGCAAGCTTTTTTATATTATATAATTTATGGAAGAATTAGAAACAAAGCTTGTTATAGGTTTAATGTCAGGAACTTCATGCGACAGTATTGATGCCGGTCTGTGCGAAGTTCATCCTGATATGTCTGTTAAGCTTATATCCGGAATTAATTATAAATACCCCGAACACATAAAAGCAAAAATATTCCAGTTATTTTCCGGAAATTTGTCTGTAAAAGATATCTGTCAGATGAATTTCGCGATAGGACATTGTTTTGCTGATGCGTGTAAAGTGTTGATAGAAGAACACGGTAAACCTGATTTTATAGCAAGTCACGGGCAGACAATTTTTCATTTCCCGTTTGATGAAAAATTAGATAAAATATCTCTGAAAAGTACTTTACAGATTGGAGAAAGTTCTGTTATAGCACGTGAAACAGGATGTTTAACAATATCTAATTTCAGAGAGGCAGATATCGCAGCAGGCGGGCAAGGTGCTCCTTTAGTTTGTTTTGCCGATGAAAAATGGTTTAAACCGTTAAAGAAAAATATTCTGGTGCAAAATATCGGTGGAATTTCCAATGTAACAGTCATATCAAATGATTTTCCGACATTTGGATTTGATACAGGGCTTGGAAATATAATGATTGATTACTGCACAAATAAATATTTTGAATTACCCTATGACAGGGACGGAAAAATTGCGAATTCAGGTAAAGTTTCTGAAAGCTGGCTTGAATGCCTTATGCAGGATGAATACTATTTTAAAAATCCACCAAAAACTACGGGAAGGGAGTATTTTTCTGCTGAGTATATTGAAAATGCATTGCGTTTTGCCCCCAAAAAGCCTGAAGATATTATCGCAACCGCTACTGCATTGACCGCGAAGACTATTACTACCGCTTATGAAAGATTTATCTATCCTGATATTGATGTAAAAGAAGTAATTATTGGCGGCGGCGGTGCTTATAACCCCGTTTTAATGAAATTTTTACGTCATTATTTGCCTAAACACATTGATTTAAAAACTCATGAAGCTTACGGAATTTCAAATAACTTTAAAGAAGTCATGGCTTTTGCTCTTTTGGGGTATTGTACGTATTATAATATCCCTAATAATCTTCCGTCATGTACAGGCGCGTCTAAGCGGGTTGTACTAGGTAAGCTGGCTAATTGCTAATTTTTTATATTTAATTACTATTATCATTATATTAACTATTGTAAATATTATTTGTATATGGTAGCAATTTTAATTCTTTAGAAGTATTAATAATGAGTGTAATTGTTACCCCAATAAAAAACAAAAAGGAGAAAATATCATGATAAATAAAGTTTCATTTACTGGCAGAGAAACAATGTTGACAGCCGGATTAAAAAAGACTGAAAAGTTGCCTGAAGTTATTAAAGCATCTTCTATTTTGCCGAAACTAAATGTAAAAAATTTGGATGCTGTCAAGGTTGAAAATGTTAACTATACAAGTCCCTATGCTCCTATTTTAGACAATTTTAAACTAATGTCGGAAAACTCAAAAATCAGCGGATTAAATATTTTTGGTTAATAAAGATTTTATAGCATAAGGAATGTACCTGACTGTATCGGAGGCAAGAACGCCGTAAGCAGTCAGGTCTTCTTTTGCAAGATCTCCCGCCAATCCGTGAAGATATACCCCGAGAACTGCAGCTTCAAAAACGGGCATTTTCTGAGCAAGAAGTCCTGCAATCATTCCGGCAAGTACATCTCCGCTGCCGGCTTTTGCAAGCGCACTGTTTCCCGTTGTGTTATGATATATTTCTCCGTCAGCAGATGTTACAACTGTTCTGTGCGATTTTAAGACGGTTATGCAGTTGTATTTTAGAGAAATTTTTCTGGCGGAATTGTCGAAATTCTCAAGAACATCTTCAAGTGTACAGCTTAAAAGTCTTGAGGCTTCTTTTGGATGCGGGGTTAAAATTACGTTCCCGTCAAATGAAAAATCTGTTTGGGCTAAAATATTCAATCCGTCAGCGTCTATTACGGTAGGAATATCTCCTCGTTGTTCTATTGTGTTGTAGAAGACGGATTTTGCCTTATCAGTAGTCGAAAGCCCGCAGCCTATAAGTAAAACAGTAGCCTGTTTTAATAATTCGGGAATTTTTTCAACAGGAGCAAGAACAATTTCAGGGGTATAGGAAGCTGCAGCTTTTAATACATTTTCATGACTAGCAAGCTCTACATAGCCTGCGCCGATTTTTAATGCAGAAACAGAGGAAAGATAAGCGGCGCCTGTCATATATTGGGATCCTGAAATATTCAAAATTTTTCCGAAAGTTCCTTTGTTGGAGTTTTCAGACCGATTTGGCATTTTAGGAAGTTTATAGTCCATTTTGTCTTATAACCTCATAGGCAACAATTGCAACAGAGTTTGAAAGATTAAGGCTTCTTTGTCCTTCTTTCATCGGAATTGTTAAAGCATTTTTGTCTTTAACATAAATTTCGGGCAATCCTCTTGTTTCCGGTCCGAAAACAATAAAATCGCCCTCTTGAAATTTAATATCAGTGTATAATTTTTTTGTTTTTGTTGTCAGATAGTAAAAATTAGCACACTCATTTGCTTTCAGCAATTCTTCCATTGTATCAATTTTGTGTAAATCAACACTATCCCAGTAGTCTAATCCTGCACGTTTTGTATATTTGCTGGAGAGTGAAAATCCGAGTTTGCCGACTAAATAAAGACTTGCTCCGGTACAGGCGCAAAGTCTTGCAATATTGCCGGTATTTTGCGGGATTTCCGGCTCATATAAAACTATATTAAGTTTTGCCATTTTAGTTGTCCTTATTGAATAATTTAGGGCTTTCTACAATAACCGGTATTGCTCTGACTACGCAGAAAATAATAGCTGCCCACGCAAAAATCATAGTAATTAAATGCAGCATAGGAGTACCTTGCCACAACTCCATTCCCGGAGTATTCACAGCTATCAGGAGTAAAAATGCAAGGACTTTTGCAACTGCATAACTAATTCGCATAAAGCGAGATGCACATATAAATTTGCCCCATGACGTAGATTGCATAGATTTATCTCCGAATGCGGTCATACCTTGTGAAAGAGCAACGCTTCTTATTCCGTCTGTTGTAAATGCTCTTGCAACACATACAAGTGGAAATAAAATGTTTATCCATCCCATTACGGCAAATACGGTCCAATAAGAGACTTCAACAATTCTGTCTCCCAGAATATCTAAAACTGACCCCCACTCGGATGACTGGTTAAGCTTTCTTGCAAGATACCCGTCAAGCCCATCCATAGCAAACGCAATTATTGTTAAAGCAAATGCAATTAAATATGCCCACGTTGTTTGTTCATAAAGAAGAGCTATTGCAGCGTATGCTACAAAAATTCGTGATATGGATACGATGTTTGCAAGATTATTTTTTATATTCATTAATGTCTCTCCGTTTTTTTTTTTTTTTTTTTTAAAACTTCTGAACAGGGTTCAGAATGATACGTTGTGCGGCTCTTTTAATCAGCTATTTTTTTGTTCTGGACAATGCAAAATTAACTTCATCAAGTTTTTTTACTTTATCTCCAAGCATTGTTCTTTCAGCTTCTTCAAGAATTTGTGTTACCATAAAACCATTGTCGCCGTCAGAACGTGCTTTTTTGCCTGAAGAACAGCAGCTTATAAAATGCTGGCATTCAAGTTTTAGCGGTTCAATTTCAAGGTAGTCAAGTTTAATATTTTGAGAATTATCTTTAACAAAATTGTCATAAATAACAAGTTTATTTTCAGGAACAGTATCATCCAAAATTGCAGTTGCTTTTGTACCTCTTACAAGTAGTTGAACATGCTTTCTCGGTGTAATCCAGCTTTCTGAAATGTGTCCGATAACACCGTCTTCAAATTGTATTCCGATATGTGTAATGTCTAAAATTTCATTCTGCTCGGAAGAACATCCCATTGCTGAAATTACATGAACAGGGGCTTTGCCTGTAACATAGCTTATCATAGATACATCGTGAGGCGCTAAATCCCACATTACACTTCTGTCATTTTTAAAATAATTAACATTTAATCTGTCGCTTTGAGCATAAATGATTTTTCCTAGCGCGCCTTCTTCAATAAGCATTTTTAATCTGTTTACAGCAGGATGATAAAGCAGCAGATGCCCTACCATAAGAACAAGCCCTTTGTCATGAGCCATTTGAGACAGGTCTCTTGCTTCTGCAGCAACTGTTGAAATTGGCTTTTCTACATAAACGTTTTTACCGGCTTCAAGCATTGCTTTGACCATTTTATAATGGGTATGGCTCGGGGTTACTACACATACTCCTGTAATTTCTTTGTTATTTATAATATCGTGGAAATCTTTTGTAACCTTGACGCCGGAATACTGTTCGGTTACTTTTTTCAAATTCTCTTCGTCTATGTCACAGACAGTATCAAGGACATTCAAGTTATAAAAATTACGTACTATATTTCTTCCCCATACTCCGCAGCCGATTACTGCAACTTTTTGTTCGCTCATTTTAAATTCCCTAATTCTTATCTATTACTATTAATATCATACGACACAAAGATTAATTTGCAAATGTTTAAGTAATTATTTACAAAAAATTAATGCTGCGCATTTTGTGCAGCCTGTAGTCTTAACTGATGCATCTGCTCGCATCTTTCAAAGAAGAGTTCTTTATCTTCATCCGGGAAATATGTTGAAAGTTTTTCAAGCAGCGGCTGTGGAAATTCTGATACAGTTGCCATTCTGTTTAGAATTTCTTCGTTTAAAGGATACATTGTCCTGTAGTTTTTATTGAAAATGGCTTTTGTTTCAGCAATTGAACGCTGAGTGTTTTGCTGAACTTTTTCTCCTAATTTGTAAGTTACATAATTTGTGTCAAAATATACAGGTTTGTATTTTTTTAAAATTATTCTCATTATTAAATCATAGTCTGCAAGCAATTTAAATTTTTCGTCAAAAAATCCCTCTTTTTCAATCATTGATTTTTTGAAAAACATTGCCTGTCTGGCGCACGGCAGAACCTGAAATACAGTATGCATAGCCGGAGCAAATAAAAATACAAATCCTTGAGGATGTCTGCAATAAGCCGGAGCAAAAGAAAAGTCTGCATCATTTGCTTCCATAAGGTTAACAATATCATATATTGAAGTAATATCATGAATAAAATCATCACAGCTTAAAAAAGTAACATATTTACCTTTTGCACGCATAACACCTTTATTATATGCTTCAAATTTGCCGGTATCTCTCTCAGAGTAGAAATTAAAAAATCCCAAATTTTTATAGCTTTTTAATATTTCTATGGTTCCGTCGTTTGACATATTGTCAATAACAAGGTGTTCAATATTAGGATAAGTTTGCGTATCAAGCAGCTTTACCAGAAGGTTAAAGTCATCGGCAAGATTATTTTCTAATAAATTATGCGTAGGTGTGATAATAGTTACAAAAGGTTCCATATTTTACTCCTGTATTTTCTGTAATAATATCATATTTCTGCTGCTTTTCATAATTGTTACGAGATGTAAATTCTTATGTTAAAATATAACAAAAATATTTTGGTTCGAGTAAAAATGTATGTGGTTGAGTGTTTATTAAAAAATATTAGGAGGTAATTATGAGTCAAGGTACTACGGTTACACCCTTTGAAGTTGGTGCTATGTCTGCAGTTGTCGGAGCAGGTGTCGGGTATGCTCTTGCGCCCAGAAAGTATAATCTGGAGCAGTTATTAACTATTAAACCGGATATTTTTGAAAAATCGTTGCCGCAAAAGAGTATGGCTAAAGCTTCAGAAGCTCAAAAAATAGCCCATAGTGTGATTAAAGAGGCAAGAGAGGCTATTATTAAAGCAGCCGGTAAAAATGCTGCAGAAGAAAAACTTGTAGAGTTTTTAAAATCCCCGGATATGTATGATGCTTACAAAACTATTAAGGGATTCTTGCCTAAAGCCAGAGCGCAATCTGCCATTGTTCTCGGTGTAATAGCCGGTGTAATAGGTGCTATTGTAAAAATGGTCTATAACCAGAAACATACTTAATATTTAGTATAAATATCCCGTAAAATGTATTCTTCAAGAGATTTTTTATCTGAGAGTTTTGTTTTAGGATCATTTATCATGATGTCAAAGGCGTATGTTTTTCCGCTTCTGGATGTCAGATAACCGGCAATGCTGCTGACATCGGATAAAGTTCCTGTTTTGGTGTGGATATTGTCTTTGAAGTATAACATTCTGTTTTTGAGAGTTCCTTCTCCGGCAGTAGGTAATGAATTTACAAAATCTTTATCTGCTGCCTTTTTTACAAGAAATTCGCTCATAAATTCGGCTGTTACCAGATTGTTTTTTGAAACTCCGCTTCCGTCTACAATTTTTATATCAGAGGCGTCGATATCGAGTTTTTTCAGGTATGCCTTAAGCATCTTGACGGAATTGTCAAGTGAACCTGTGTTGTTTACAAATTTTGCACCTGCGGCTTTAAAAACCGTTTCTGCCATAAAATTATTACTATCTTTTAGTATAAGACTAATAGCGGAATTCAAAGGATGATCAACCTGTGCAACAAGATAAACATTTGAAGCCGGCAATTTTTTTTGAGTAAAGCTGCCGTAATAATCCATTTTTTCTTCGCGTATAGCCTCTTCAAGCCTTAAAATAAAATATCTTTTCGGATGGTTGATCGGAATTTGTACAGTTTCCTGTTCTTTTACCGTGCCTTCCGCATTAATAATATCCGGTGAAATATGGTTATTTCTGCTTAATTTAATGTTATTTACGGTACCGGTTGTTATAAGGTTCATAAATGTAGTCGGATAAAATTTTGTTACATAAATGCTAGCCGGTGCTCCTTTTGTTGTTGGAGAAATTATTATATTTAACAGATTACTGTCAAGGTTGTATGAACTGAATTTAGGCATAAGCGGATTTAAATCGTCATCCCATTGCCAGCCTTCACCCCATTCTCTGTTATCAAATATGTAATCATCAATATAAATATTTTTTGGTGACAATATTTTTTTATCTTTAGCTGTTTTAATAAGATATTTCAGATCAGAAGATGATAAAAAAGGATCTGCACTTAGTACTAAAAATAATTCATTATTAGTATTTTTGTATAACTTTGTTGAAAATTTATAGTTTTTACCAAGTGTATCCAGCGAGGCTGCAAGTGTTAAGGGCTTAAGAGTCGATGCCGGCATGGAAGGCTTTTTTTCGTTCAATTTATAAACAGTTTTACCTGTATTAATATCTTTAACAGAAACGGAAACAGCTTCTTTGTTAATACCTGATTGAGCGATTGTTTTATCAATTGCTCCGGCGCGAGCTGCATTTTGTATTAACAATGAAATTGATAAAATAAATAATATGTTTAGCAGTTTTTTCATATGCATTGAACCTCATAATTTGGTTTTATATCTTTGATGCAGGTGCATTTCTCTCTGAAATCATACATCGGGACAAAATCTAATACCGTTTGCATTGCACCTTCTTTCTGGTCTTTAATTTCGGTTATTGTTTCACCCTTATAATCTATAATTCTTGAATGTCCTATATTCCATTCGCCATTTTCAATATATCCCGATTGAGTTAATGCTACCATAAAAGTTTGATTTTCTACAGCTCTAGAACGTGTCATACATTCCCACGGAACAGGTTTCTTCAATCCCCACGCCGCGCAGTTGATAAACAGGTCAGCACCGGATATTCTATATGCCCTGTATAATTCCGGGAACCTTATATCATAACATATGGTAAGCCCTGTTTTCACTCCTTCTATATCAACCAATACAGGAGATGCACCTCTTTCAACAAATTCGCCTTCCCTGCAGCCGTAATATGAGTAAAGATGATTTTTAGAATATGTACAGATGAGTTTTCCCAGTCTGTTTATTACAGGGCAGGTATTAAAGTAGTGTCCGTTGTCATTTGTAATGAAACTCCCTCCGATAATCCAGCAATTATACTGTTTCGCGATAGATGATAGAAAGTTAATGGTTGTGCTTTCCTGCATCTTTTCTGCCGTATCTCTGAAATGTTCAGGCGACCAGCCGCATGTCCATACCTCAGGGAGCACTATGATATCAGTTTTTGTAATATCTCTTTTTATTAATTCTTCAACTTTTTTTATATTAGCTTCTGTGTCTCCGATTTTGGAGGACATTTGAACTGCTGATACTATTAATTTTTTTTGTTCCATAGTTTTTGTTTTAATGCCTCGTTGTAATATTCTTTTTCATTTTTTTCTATTTCAAAAAGTTGATTTTTAATATTTTCTTTTGCTGCGTTGAGTTCGTCTTCGGTTGCATTTTCGCTTACATAGATGGGTTTTCCGTATATGTTTAAAATATTACAATCTCCGAGCGGAGTTTTCATTTTGTCCCAAGATGGAAGAGTAATAAAAGTTTTTTGCGGAGAATACCAGTGAACAGGTATTATAGGTGCTCCTGACATTTGAGCAAGTTTAACAGCTCCGTTTTTAACTTTATATTGAGGCCCGTGAGGTCCGTCTACCATTATTGAAACACATTCTCCTTCTTTTAATTTTTTAAGCATATGCATTGTGGATTCCACTGCGCCTTTTTTCCCTGCAGAGCCTCTAATAACGTTATAACCCCAATTTTCGCATACTCCTGCGACAATTTCTCCGTCTATTGATGTGCTTATTAAAACACTAAGATGTTTTCTGTCCCGTATACCGTGAATTAAAAACTGATTTTTATGCCATAGTGCATATATGCATGGTGAAATTCCCGGGTTGTTAAATTCTTTAATATGCGTAAAAATTTCCTGTAATTTTAAAATTTTGAAAGTTAAATGCGCCAGAGTTTTAACGTTTTTACTATTAATTATTCTAACCATGCTTCAATTATATCATAAAACAGAGTTGATGTTTTTTATTTAATTTGTTATAATGTAAAAAAGGATTACAATTTTTTTTGAAAGGAATGATCATGAAAAGACACGTTATTACAAGGTTTGAGAGCTTCGGGGGGGGGGCTTTGTAGGCTCCGCCGGAGGCAAAGACGCAGCTAGAAGCAAAGATGCTAAGAGGCATAGATGCAAAGCAAGTATCATTCATGTCATCCTGAATTTATTTCAGGATCTATTAACCGGAAGCAAAGACGTCAAGAGGCAAAGATGCGAAGCTGTTATCAATAATAAATTAGCAATCTGTCATCCCGAACTTGTTTCGGGATCTCAAGAGATGCAGAGCCGCCGAGGTCAATCCGACGTTCAGGATGACATTAATTATGAGAAACGAACTTATCGTCCTAACGTCTTACCGTCCTATCGTCTAAAGAAATGTGCTTTTACTTTAGCCGAGATGATGGTTGTAATGCTAATATTAAGTATTGTAATGGCGGCTATGGCCCCTGTCATGACAACAAGAAACAAGCTGGACCAATCCTCACCTTGGCAGTGGGCAAGTAACGGATCGGATGCATATTATGCCTTAGGCGATGCACAGGTAGCCATGATCGGTCAGGAAGAAGCAGACAATACTGATACCTCCTCGCGATTAGTAATCAATGCTCCTGACGGTAAAGATCATATATTGTTTAAAACGGGAGATAATGTTTTAGGTCGTATTAAATTTAAGAATAGCGGCCTGTTAATCGGCGGTTTATCGAGCGGAGATCTGGTAACGAATTCAGTAGCAGTCGGACGTAATACAAGTGTCGGCGGGAGTAATTCAACCGCCATCGGGACAAGTTCCTCTGCAACAAATACAGGTGCAACTGCAGTCGGGTCAGGCGCAAGCGCTTCGGGTTCAAGTTCCAATGCCATCGGAGTACGCTCGAGTGCCACTCGAAATGCCTCAACCGCAATCGGACCGAGTTCAACAGCAAGCGGAGAGTCCTCCAATGCTATAGGAAATAGTGCGGAGGCTTCTGGTAATTTTTCGAATGTTCTTGACCCGAGTTCAATAGGAAGCGGAATATCCGCGAATGCAATTGGAAATAATGCCGAGGCCTCGGGTAATAATTCGACAGCAATCGGTAATATAGCATTAGCCTCCGGCGCCTCGTCCATAGCTCTTGGGGGAAATACAGAAGCTTCAATGGAGAATTCAACTGCAATAGGAACAGGTGCGAAAGCAACAGCAGGTACATCAACGGCAATAGGTCCCCAGTCACAGGCAAGTGGCGGTGGAGCTAATGCAATAGGCTATCAAACGCAAGCTGGTAATTCATCGAATGTTATTGGTTATGCAGCAAAAGCTGAAGCTGCTTCAAATGCTATCGGATATATGGCAGAAGCAATGGGAGGAAATTCCACTGCTGTAGGTCATAATGCAGTGGGTTCCGGAGCAGATTCCAATGCGATAGGTAATAGTGCAGAAGCTTCGGGAGATGATTCGATAGCTATAGGCAGGGTATCAAGTGCGTCGGGTACTAATTCAATAGCAATTGGTCTTTTTTCAACTGCTGTTGGAACAGATAATATAGCTATAGGTCGTAATGCATGTGTAAATGCAAGAGGTAATAATAAGGTATGTATAGGCGCAAATTCCGGTCCAACAAGCGGTTCATCAAATGCAACTAATTCAAATAAGATTATCTATCTCGGAGATGAAAATACAACGGTATATATTCCCGGTAATTTAGTAGTTGATAATCATGTTTTATTAAATAGAAATCCTAACAGTAAGATTTATTTTCGAGAGGGCGATGGTAGCAAAAATATGTTTATTTATGCAAAAGCAGATTCTAGTGGTAAAGCTATGCGCGGCGGTTCAATATATGGTACAATAAGCGTTGCCGGTTTTGATGTCACAGGTTTTGTAAAAGCAGTCGATGGTACTAATAATACATCTGACCGCCGCTTAAAATATGTCGGCAAAGAAAGTTCAGCCGGTCTTGATAAAATTCGTCAGTTGAAAGTATTCAACTATACCTTCAAAAAGGATGAAAAGAAAATACCACACGTTGGTGTAATAGCGCAGGATTTGCAAAAAGTTTTTCCTGACGCTGTGAAAAAAGGTGTTGACGGCTTTTTAACAATCCGTTTTGAGGATATGTTCTTTGCAATGATAAATGCAATAAAGGAACTCGATACACGTGTCACGACCCTGCAAAAAGAAAACCAGCAATTGACAGAGATCCTGAAACAAGTTCAGGATGACAATAAAGAGCTTAAGAATGACAATAAGAAACTTGATGCACGCCTAAAAGTTCTTGAAGAAAAAATAAAATAGATTTGTTTACTAAAGCGAACAACCGCAAACGCGGTCTGTTTGTATTCATTCCTTCCCGTATTGAAAAATACGGGTTTTTCTTAGTGCTAAAGACTTGCACAAATTCTTTTTTGAAGTATTATTTTATTAGTTGTATTAATTAAAATAAGGATAAAAATATGAAAGTAACTTTAGAAAATGAAAAAGAAAATGTAGTAAAATTAAATATTACAATTCCTGCAAAAGATGCTGCTGACGCTTATAATAACGCTGTCAGAAAAATTTCTCAGTATGTAAATATTGACGGTTTTAGAAAAGGCAAAGCCCCGCGCTCCGTTGTTGAAAGACATGTCGGAACAGAAAGAATTAAACAGGAAGCTATTGAAAATCTTATGCCGAAAGCTATTAATCAGGCTGTTGCAGATAACAAGCTTGATCTTGTTTCGCAGCCGTATATTACATCTTATAATTTTAATGTAGGTGAAGATTTAACTGTAACTGCAATAGCCGAATTAAGACCTGAAGTAACACTCGGTCAATATAAAGGATTGAAGCTTGAAGTAAAAGATTCTCCTGTTGCGGAAGATGCTATGCAAAAATCAATTGATAATCTTCTAAATCAGTATGCAACACAGGAAACTGTTATTGACAGAGCAACAAAAGATACTGACATTGCCGTAATTGATTTTGAGGGATTTTGTAACGGTGAAAAAATTCAAGGCGGCGATGCTAAAAATTATCCGCTTGATCTTGCACATTCAAACTTTATCCCCGGATTTGCAGAACAACTTGTAGGCAAAAATTTGAACGATGAATTTGAAATCAAGGTAAATTTCCCTGAAAATTACCACGATGAAAAATTGAAAGGTCAGCCGGCAACTTTCAAGATTAAAATTAATGAAATAAAAGAAAAGAAATTACCGGAATTAAATGATGAATTTGCTCAAAAAGTCGGACCTTTCAAAACTGTAGATGATTTGAAAACTGATATTCAAAAATATTTGGATTCTCAAAGAGAAAGAACAAATAAACAAAACTCTGAAAATGAAGTATTCAAAGCTGTTATTGATGCTTCAAAAGTGGATATCCCCGAAACAATGATTGAAAGAGAAGTTGCATCTTTGAAAGAGGAATACAAGCAAAGGCTTGCAGCTCAGGGAATTACCTGGGAAACTCTTGTTAAATCTCAGGGTGAAGATGAATTGACAAAAAATCTTCATGAAGATGCAAAGACAAGAATTAAAAATTCATTAGTTATTGATAAAATTGCAAAAGATGAAAATATTAAGCTTGAACCAAAAGATATCGAAGCTAAATTCGCACAACTCGGTGCTGCTTACGGGATGAAGCCGCAGGATTTAATAAAACAGCTTGGCAAAAGTCCTGAAGTCCTGACTTCAATTTCTCAGCAAGCTCTTAATGATAAAGTAAGAGATTTCTTAATTCAAAACAATACGGTAGAAATTAAATAATTAAAAATCTAATATATGTGCCTGATTTATTTCGGGCACATCTTTGCTATTTTATATTTATAGTTTATAATTTAATTATTAAAGAAAGGATAAAAAGATGAGCTTTGTACCTGTAGTAATAGAACAATCAAGCAGAGGGGAACGTTCTTTCGACATTTTTTCCAGATTGTTGAGAGAAAGAATTATTTTCTTAGGAACTCCTATTGATGATATGGTCGCAAATCTTGTTGTTGCACAATTATTATTATTAGACAGCGAAAATCCTGAAAAGGATATTATGCTTTATATTAACAGCCCGGGCGGAAGCGTTACGGCTGGTTTTGCCATCTATGATACAATGCAGCATATTAGAGCTGATGTTTCTACAATTTGTCTCGGCCAGGCTGCTTCTATGGGTGCATTTTTACTGTCTTCAGGTGCTAAAGGTAAACGTATGGCACTCCCTCATTCAAGAGTGTTAATTCATCAGCCTTTAGGTGGCGCTCAAGGACAGGCTACTGATATTGAAATTCAGGCAGCAGAGATAATCAGAATTAAAAAATCTTTGAATGAAATTTTGGCTTCTAATACCGGTCAATCCATCAAAAAAATTGAAAAAGACACCGATCGTGACTATATTATGACACCGGCAGAAGCTTTGGAATACGGTATGATTGATAAAGTTATATCAAGAGATGCAATTAAGTAATAAAGAAAGGATTGGCAAGCGTTACATTTGTTTCGTAAGCTACGGTATAAAAAATGGTAAAACATGATGACAGCAGATTAAAATGTTCATTTTGCGGCAAATCACAGGATCAGGTTAAAAAATTAATTGCCGGTCCCGAGGTTTATATTTGTGATGAATGCGTTGATTTGTGTAATCAAATTTTGGATGAAGAATTCTTTGAAAATAAAGACAAAGAAGGATCTGACAGTGAAAGTTCCGCAGAAGAAAAACCTATTCCAAAACCGCATGAAATCAAGGCCTATCTTGATGAATACATTGTAGGTCAGGATGATGCAAAAAAAGTATTGTCTGTAGCTGTTTATAACCATTATAAAAGGTTGAAACATAATAAAGATAATGATAAAGATGCTGTTGAAATTCAAAAGTCAAATATTCTTCTGGTCGGTCCGACAGGTTCAGGTAAAACTTTGCTGGCGCAAACGCTTGCTAAAATGCTTGACGTACCTTTTGCTGTTGCTGATGCTACAACTTTGACGGAAGCAGGTTATGTCGGCGATGATGTTGAAAATATTCTTCTCCGTCTTTATCAGAATGCTGAGTTTGATTCTGCTAAGGCAGAGCGCGGTATTATTTATATTGATGAAATTGATAAAATTTCAAGAAAATCCGAAAATACTTCTATTACCCGCGATGTATCAGGCGAGGGTGTTCAGCAGGCGTTATTGAAAATGATTGAGGGTACTGTCGCTCATGTCCCTCCTCAGGGCGGTAGAAAACATCCACATCAGGAGTTCATTGAAATAGATACAAAAAATATTCTGTTTATTGTAGGCGGTGCGTTTGTCGGTTTAGAAAAAATCGTTGAACGCAGAGCAGGTGAAGGCACATCAATAGGTTTCGGTGCAAAAGCTCCTATGACGCAAATTGAAAAGGAAGCTGCTGCCGCAAGGATGCTTAAAAAATTGCAGCCGGAAGACTTGCTTAAATTCGGTATGATTCCGGAATTTATCGGCCGCGTTCCTGTGTATGCAGTTCTTGATCAACTCAATGAAAAAACATTGAAAATGATTTTAACAGAACCTAAAAATGCTGTATTGAAACAATATCAGGCACTTTTGGAAATGGATGGTGTTGATCTCGAATTTGAGCCGGAGGCTATTGATTTAATTGCACAAGAAGCAATTAAACGTAAAACCGGTGCACGTGCGCTGCGTTCTATTGTTGAAGAAATCATGCTTGATGTAATGTACGATGTTCCGACAAAAGGCGATATAACAAAATTCGTTGTTACAGCAGATATGGTAAAAAACAGAAAAAATGCAGAAGTTGTACCGCTTCCGACCCAGAATAACGATAAAGAAATTTCAGCGTAACTAATTAAGGCGGATAATATATCCGCTTTTTTAGTGAAATTTTACTTAACATATTTGAAAAATGTATGTATTTATGAAAAAATATATTTATGGGGAATAGTAAAACTCTTATTTTAATTGACGGACATGCGTTAGCGTTCAGACAGTATTATGCACTTGAACGTTCTAATATGAGAACGTCTGACGGTAAGCCTACCTGGGCCGTATATGGTTTTTTTAAGGCTATTTTTGACCTGTTGAAAAACGAAAATTTGAAAGCTGATGCAATAGCTGTTGCTTTTGATGTCAGCCATCATACGTTCAGAACGGAAAGTTACTCGGAATATAAAAGTAATCGTGAAGCCATGCCTGATAATATGCGAACACAAATGGAGCTTATTTACGAAGGGTTAAAGGCTTTTAATATCCCGATTTATACTAAAGAAGGCTATGAGGCTGATGATGTTATAGGAACAATTTCTAAGGAAGCATGTGAACTCGGGCACAAGGTTTTAATCCTGACCGGCGATCAGGATGCTTTTCAGCTTGTGGATAAAGAAGGATGTGTTAAAGTTATTCTTCCGTCTAAAGGTGAACTTGTCGAATACAACTGGGAGAAGATATACGAAAAATTAGGAGTTTATCCTGATCAGGTAATTGACTACAAAGGGCTGAGAGGCGATACATCTGACTGTATTCCCGGTGTAAAAGGCATTGGTGAAAAGACTGCTCAAAAACTTCTTGCAAAATATGGAACGCTTGATAATATTCTTGCGGATTGTGAAAATATTCCTGAAAAATCTGTAAGAGAAAAGATTTGCGCAGGAAAAGAACAGGCTAAGATGAGCCAGTATCTTGCAACAATTGTCAGAAATCTTGATATCAATTTTGATTTTGATAAAACTAAAGTTGAACTGCCGCCTATTTCTGTAGTTACTGAATATCTTAAAAAGATGCAGTTTTATACGTTCATAAAGAATATAAATGAAATTATGTATTCTTTTGATAAAGTTGAGCGTACAGCACCGGTTGTGTTGCCTGATAATAGCGGGACATGTCAGCTCGGTTTCTTTTCAGAAGCTGTAAACGAAGAAATTAATAAAGAATCAGGGTATAACAGTGAAAACAAACTCATTACAGATTCTTCAGATTTAAGCGCGCTTGTTGATGATTTAAATAGGCAAACTCTTGCGGCTTTTAAAATATATGCAAATATTAATAGTGCTGTGGGTTCGGAAATTCTTGGCATATCATTTGCTTTTAATGATAATTTTGCTGTTGATAATAGAATAAGTTACACAGATTCCGGTTCGGATTATAAGAGTTTTTATATTCCGGTTAATCATTCAAATGTCGACAATCAGCTGCGCGTAAAAGATGTACTGGATGCATTGAAACCATTTTTTGAAAATGAACAAATAAAAAAAGTTACACATAATGCTAAAAGTGCTTACAATGTTTTGAGATGCAACGGTATTTTAAGCAAAGGTATAATTTTTGATACAATGCTTGCAAGTTACGTTAAAGATCCGCAGAGAAATCATGAACTTGATATTCAGGCAATGGAACATTTAAGTCATGCTATTTTGCCTTTTGCTCCTTTTGAAAAAGATAAGAAAAAACAGATTAAATTTAGCGATGCGCCGTTAGAAAGCGCTTTGTCTCACGCATGTGATGAGGCAGTTACTGTCTTAGAGCTTGTAAAATTCTGGTGTTCTGATTTAGATGAAAAAGAGCTGGATATTGTATATAATATTGAAATTCCTCTGACATTTGTTCTTGCTGATATGGAATATGACGGAGTTTCCGTTGATGAAATGTATCTTGCGCAATTGACAGTATCAATGAATTTAGAGCTTGCGCAAATAGAAGAAAAAATATTTGAACTTGCAGGTTGTCATTTTAATATAAATTCTCCGCGTCAGGTTGGTGAAGTTCTGTTTGAAAAAATGGGATTAAAAGCTAAGAAAAAGCGCGGTAAGACAAATTATTCAACAAACGCAGCAGTATTGGAGGAACTTGCGGAAGACTATGAGATAGCGCAATTAATTCTGAACTATAGAAAATACGCGAAATTAAAATCAACTTACACGGAAGCATTACCGGCTTTAATTGATATAAAAGACAGGCGAATTCATACAACATACAATCAGACTGTTACTGCTACAGGCAGATTATCTTCATCAAATCCGAATTTGCAAAATATTCCTGTCAGAACAGAAGAAGGTAATAAAATTCGAAACGCTTTTGTGCCGGAGGATAAAGAAAACGGGTTGATTTTATCTGCTGATTATTCTCAAATTGAACTGCGTCTTCTTGCTCATATTACTCAGGATAAGCATCTGTTGGAAGCTTTTAACAGCGGGATTGACGTTCATACGCTTACTGCTTCAAAAGTTTTTGATGTTCCGGTCGAACAGGTGACTAAAGAAATGCGCTATAAGTCAAAAGCAGTTAATTTCGGGATTATTTACGGACAGAGTAAATATGGTCTTGCAAAGGCGCTTGGAATTTCTAATGCAGAGGCAGAAGACTTTATTAACCGATATTTTGCAACTTATCCGAGAGTAAAAGCTTATATGGAAGGTACAGTAAAAGATGCGGAAGAAAAAGGCTATGTTCAGACAATTTTTGGACGCAAACGCTATCTCTCATCAGAACTTTCAAGTTCTAACGCTATGATAAGGGAATTTGCAAAACGCGCGGCAATAAATCAACCTATGCAGGGCTCCGCTGCTGATTTGATGAAAATAGCGATGATTGAGTTCTCAAATAAATTAAAAGAGAATAATCTTAAATCAAAAATGATTATTCAAGTGCATGACGAGCTTGTTGTAGAGGTTCTAAAATCAGAATTGGAGGTAGTAAAAAAACTTGTTCAAGAGGCAATGGAGCTAAATCAGCCGCTTTCGGTTCCTCTCGTAGTCGACATTAATGTAGGTGAATCATGGAAAGAGCAGTAAAATTTTTAATAACTTTTATGTTAGTTTGTCTATTTACTACGGTGAGAGCATTTGCCGAAGAGGATCTGCTTCTGAGTAATCTTATAACTCCGCAGAATGTCAATTTTAATATCTGTACAAGAACTTATATTCTGCCTCAGGACAAATTGTTTTATATGGCTATAGCAAGTGCTAATGCTAATAATTTTGATGTGGAAGAAATTCAGTCAAAGACGGGATATATTTTGTTTACGGCTGTTAATAAACAATATCTTGCAAGCGTTGTAAAAGTTGACGATAAGCACTCTATGCTCAAAATTACTCCGACAAATAACAATTACTTTTTCCCTCCGGGAGTTGTTTTGAACTTTTTCAGATATATAGATTTGTACGGTGCAACTCCTCTGGTTACTGTTCCTAAGGTTTAATTATTTAATATTTTATGCGCTTCATTAACAATAGCAGCAATATCAAAATTCTCTGTTTGATTTTGTTCTGTTGAAAGCCATACAAGGTATTCAATATTTCCGGAAGGTCCTTTAATTGATGAGTAAGTCAGACCTTTAATTGAATAACCGAGATTTTTTGCAAAGTTTATAACATTTTCAATAACTTCGCTGTGGACTTTTTTATCTCTTACAACTCCGCCTTTTTCAACTTTTTCTTTACCTGCTTCAAATTGCGGCTTTATAAGACAAATCATTTCATGAAAATTCGGATCCATAAGCTTTTTTAAGTTTTCAAGAACTCTTGTAAGTGATATAAAAGAAAGGTCACTGACAAGTAAATCTGCAACGGGTTCGTTATCTTCATAAATGTCAGAGTATTCGCATATTTTTAAGTTTGTTTTTTCAATTATTTTTACACGATTGTCAGAGCGTATTTTCCAATCAAGCTGTCCGTATCCGACATCAACCGCATAAACAAATTTTGCGCCGTTTTGTAAAAGGCAGTCCGTAAATCCTCCGGTTGAAGCACCTGCATCAAAGCAAATCCTTCCTTCCACATTAAAATTAAATGCATCAAGCGCTTTTTTCAGCTTAAATCCGCCGCGCGAAACATAAGGCATTGATTTAACAACAATATCGTATTCTTTTGAAGGATTAATTTGAAATCCGGCTTTTGTAATATATTCGTCATTGATTTTAACATGCCCTGCAAGAATTGCCGCTGCTGCTTTGCTTTTGGTCTCAAAATAGCCTAAATCCGTCAGATACTTGTCCAAACGTTCTTTCATAGCACAAACACTCTTTCTGCATTTGTTGTAGTGATGTTATTTACTTCTTCAAATGTTGTTCCCCGCAGTTTTGCAATTTCTTCCGCAGCAAATTTTACATAAGCAGGCTGGTTTTCAGTCCCGCGGAAAGGGACAGGTGTCAGATAAGGCGCATCTGTTTCAAGTAGTATGTGTTCTAGCGGAACTGACTGTACAACTTCTTTCATTTTTATTGCGTTTTTAAAGGTTACAACTCCGCCTATTCCTAGATACCAGCCTTCTTTTATACATTCTTTTGCAAATTCAACGCTGCCAGAAAAACAATGCATAATAACTTTTGAACCCGTATTATATTCCTTCAGAATATCAAATGTGTCTTTGTGTGCTTCTCTGTCGTGGACGTCAATTGGAAGATTTAATTCGTTTGCAAGTTTAATCTGCTTTATGAAAATTTCTTTTTGAAGTTCATTAAAGCTTTTATCCCAGTAATAATCCAGTCCGATTTCTCCTATTGCAACAATTTTTTTGTTTTCAGCAAGAGTTTTTATTTCATCAATAAGATTGTCATTCCAGTCTTTTGCATCAGACGGATGCACTCCGAGCATTCCGTATACATTGTCGTATTTATTAATGAGTTCGACAATATCCTTGAAATCCTTAGGATTTGCAGCGGGAACTATCAGTTTGTCAACATAGTTTTCTTTTGCAATTTTTAGAATTTCATCTATTGTAATGCCTTCTATCATATTTATGTGTGTATGTGTATCTATCATAGTTTAATTGTAACACGATTATTGTGATATAATAAAGTCATGAAAGAAGGAAGTTTGAAATTATCAATAGGACATCTTTATCCTAAACTTTTAAACCTTTACGGGGATATGGGAAATATAATCACGCTTACAAAACGTTGTGAATGGCGCGGTATTGATGTTGAATATGATCCTATAGGAATTGGTGACAGCATAAAAGAGCATGATTTATATTTTATCGGCGGCGGTCAGGACCGGCAGCAGCAGGAAGTCGCCGGAGAGCTTTATAAACATAAAGCATTCTTAACTTCCGAACGTGACAAAAATGCTGTTTTCTTAGGAATTTGCGGCGGGTATCAGCTCTTTGGACATTACTATCAACCGTTTGAAGGTGATAAATTGAAGGGCATTAGTTTGCTGGATGCTTATACTGTTGCTGGTAAAAAAAGATTTATCGGCAACGTTACAGTTCAAACCGATTTTTTAAATCCTGAAACTCTTGTGGGATTTGAAAATCACAGCGGGTTAACTTATCTTCAAGGTGATACAAGACCGCTCGGAAAAGTTACAGTCGGCAACGGAAATAACGGTGAGGACAAAACAGAAGGTGCGCGCTATAAAAACGTATTCGGAACATATCTGCATGGCTCGCTGCTCCCGAAAAATCCTAATTTTGCTGATTATTTAATTGAACTTGCTCTAGAAAAACGCTGCGGAGAAAAAATACAATTGTCAAAACTTGATGATGAATTGGAACTTAACACTCACAATTCACTTGTCGGAAAGGCATATTGATGGCAAGAGAAGCAGCACTAAACCTTTATAATAAATGGTGTACAATCCCTGACAAATTAAGATTTTTGTTTGTCGGAGGAGTTAATGCCGCATTTTCTTACATAATTTTTGCAATTGCCGTTTATTTAATAGGACAGGAAAATTATCAAATTTGTGTAGCTCTTCAGTGGGCAATTTCTTCTGTGTTTTCTTTTGTAAATCAAAAAGTTTTCGTTTTTTGTACAAAAGGACACTGGCTCAAAGAGTATTTAAAATGTTGTACTACCTGGGTTGTGAGTTATGCATTTAACGCAATTATACTGGAAGCTATTGTTAGATATGTGACAAAAAATGTTTATGTAGGACAGCTGGTTTCTATTATGCTTGCTGCTGTCGTAACTTACTTACTATTTAAATATTATGCTTTCAGGCATCATAAAAAGTAGTATTAAAAAAGCGGTTAATTATTTAACCGCTTTGATTATATTGATAAGTTTTTGTGTAGCCTCATCGGGTGTGTATTTTTCTTGTTCGCCTGTTTCACGCACCTTATATTCAACAAAGCCTTCGTTAATTGTTTTCCCGACCGTTACCCTGAACGGGAAGCCTATAAGGTCTGCATCTTTAAATTTAACGCCGGCTCTTTCGTCTCTGTCATCAAGTACGACTTCAATACCTGCAGATTTTAAATCTTCGTACATTTTTTCTGCAACTTTCATTTGTAGTTCGTCATTGATATTAACAGGAACTATGACAACGTGATATGGTGCAATTGCAATCGGCCATTTAATTCCGTGTTCGTCATAGTGAGCTTCAACAGCAGCAGCTGCTGTTCTTGAAATTCCTATTCCGTAGCATCCCATAACATAAGGATGAGTTTTGCCTTCTATATCAGTATAAACAGCATTCATCGGTTTTGAATACTTTGTACCAAGTTTGAATATGTTACCGACTTCAATACCTTTAGTTACATATAAGGGTTTGCCGCACTGCGGGCATAATTCGCCGCGTTGGACAAGTCTGATATCAGCAAATTTAAGATTTTCTATTTCTAAATCAGAAAGATTTGCTCCAACCATGTGTTTGTCTGTTTGGTTAATGCCGACAACAAAATTTTTCAAATCCCGTACGGTTTCATCTGCAATTATTTGAAGTCCATTCATCCCTTTTGGCCCGATAAAGCCGGGGACTGCATCAAAGCCTTTATCAGCCATAATCTCTGCAATTTCAGCAGATGAAGCAATTCTTATTTCTATACCGCCTGCAGCATTCATCAATTTAGTTTCTTCAACAGCCTTATCAGCTCTGATAAGTGCAAGAACAGGTTTTTTATCAACAATATAAACCAGAGTTTTCAAAATCAGTGTGTCAGGAATATTTAAGAATTTACTCAATTCTTCAATGGAATGAGTGTTTGGAGTATCAATTACTTTTGTTTCTTTAAAATAATCCTTGCCGTCAACTAAGGCTTCCGGAAGGTTTGATACTGCATGGTTTGAGTTTGCGGAATAGTCACAGGAATTGCAATAGAAAACGTCGTTTTCACCTGCATCAGTATCGGTGATTACCATAAATTCGTGCGAAACGCTTCCACCGATGGCGCCTGAATCTGATTGAACCATTTTGGTATCTAAACCGCATCTTTCAAATATTTTTTTATAAGCCTGCGCCATATTTTTATATTCTTTGTCAAGTCCTGCTTCATCTAAATCAAAGCTGTAAGCGTCTTTCATAATAAATTCGCGGCCTCTTAAAAGCCCGTATCTCGGTCTTATTTCATCTCTGAATTTTGATTGAATTTGATATAAATTTACAGGTAATTGTTTATAAGATTTAAGGGCATCTCTGGCAACCGATGTGATAATTTCTTCGTGTGTCGGTCCGAGGCACATATCTCTGTCATGACGATCTTTAAGACGCATCAATTCCCGTCCGTAAACTTCCCACCTGCCTGATTCTTCCCAGAGTTCTTTGGGTTGGACAAACGGCATTAAAAGTTCTTGAGCGCCTGCATTATCCATTTCTTCTCTTACGATATTTTCAATTTTTTTCAAAACTCTCCACATCAAAGGCATATACGTATAAATTCCCGGTGAAAGTTTTTTTATAAATCCTGCACGTCCGAGCATTTTATGAGATATAACTTCAGCATCCGAAGGGTATTCTCTCAGGGTTTGTACAAACATTTTTGACATTCTCATAATAATTAATTCCTCATAAATTTTTCTTATGTGTTTATTTTATCATAAAAAAGTTTTATGAAAGAAACTTATCCAGCTCTTTTTTTACAAGTTTTGGCTGAATCGAAAGAGTTGAATTTAATTTTAAAGCCTGATTTATGTATTTTACGTAACCTGCTCTGTTATTTTGCAGCTTGCAAATTTGGGCTAAAATATAATATAAATCTCCGCTTTCTCCGCAATTTTCTATTGCCTGCTGAATAATTGTTGAAGCTTTGTCATATTGAGAAAGCTTACACATTATTTTTGCATAGATTTTGTAGGCTTCAATATCTTTAGGATTTAATTCCAGAGTTTTTTCAAGATTGTTTATAGCAGCATCAAAGTCGCCTTCCTCATAGTCAATTGATGCAAGATTAAAGTATGCCCAGCTGTAATCCGGTGACAGTTCCAGAACTTTTTTGAATTTTGCTCCGGCTCCTTCGTTATCCCCCTGTTCTTTTAAAATGTTTCCTAGATAAAAATGTGCGTATATATCATCATCGTTTAAATCAATGGTGCGCTGAAAATAATATTTTGCGCCGTCAAGTTTGCCTTCTTTAAAGTAACAAAGACCGATTGAAAAATATGAATTTGAATCATTATTGTCTTTCGAAAGAACGCTTTCGAAACAGTCTACAGCCTTTTCATAAAGCTTTTTATCCATGTAAACAAGTCCCAAATTGTAATACGCATCAACTTCTTCAGGTGCAAGTTCAATGGCTTTTAAGTAGGCTTCCTGTGCTTTGTCAAGATTTTTAAGCTTCTCGTAAGTTATCCCGAGATTATAATAAAGCCCGCTGTCATCATTAAAGATTTTTGACAGATATAAAAAATGTTGTTTGGCCTCTTCAGGATATCCGCAATCAAGAAGAAGCACGCCAAGCTCACGTCTCGCCTGAAAATTTGTCTGGTCTTCTTTTAGCAAGTTTTGTAATTCTTCTATTTTATCAATTTTTGACATATAGATAGTATAAAACTATTGTAAATATATTGCAAAATTGTTAATTGTTTTATAAAATATTGAAAAAGAGGAGAAAGTTAATATGAGATTATTCGTTTTAATATTATCAATGTTGTTATTTGTAAATACTGCTTTTGCAGCTCCGTTTAATGCAAATGCAAAAACAAAAAGGATTCCTGCCGGAACCAGGTTTTCACTGCAGTTGATGAACCCGTTGTCAACGATTAACAATGCTGCCGGAACAGAATTTACCGCAATATTAATGAACGATGAAACTGCTGATAACGATGTAATTTTACCGATGGGTTCTCTTGTAAGAGGAACTATAAGAAAAGTCGAACCTTCAAAAAGAATGTCAAAGGGTGCAATTTTATATCTTGATTTTGATCATGTAGTTACCCCTAACGGCAGACAACTACCGTTAACTTTTTCTGTAACAGGTCGTGCCGATATAACTTATGACGGCGGTATAACAGGCGGGCGCGGTTATAAAGAAGCTTTGATAAACAACTGGCAGGTAACTAAAGACATTGTTTCAAACTCAACTGAGTGGGGCGGAGATGTGTTTGATGATGTTATAGTTGCGGATCAACTAATGACCGGTATAGGTGCAATCGGCGGAGCAATCGGCGGCGGAGCTTATTATGTTTATGACTTTTTTGCAGATATGATAAGAAAGGGCGATGACGTAAACCTTCGCAAAGGTGAAGTCTTAAATGTAATTCTTGTTGATCCGGTTGATGTTCCGGTAATCTAGACTTTTATATTATATAAAATTTGCCCCTTAGGGTGGACGGGGCAGATTTTATTTTATCTTAAAAAACTTGCGCTTTCGGGTTTTCTGATCGCGATTAAATTAACCGACCTGATTTCTTCCGTTATTTTTAGCATTGTATAGCCTTTTGTCTGCGGCTTCTATTATATCAACAGCGCTTTCTCCGTCAGCAGGAAATGTTGAAACACCTAAACTGATTGTTACATTGGTTTCTTTACCGCTGAACAGTTTGAATTTTTTTGAAGCTACACGGTCGCAAATTTTTTGTGCGGTTGAAAAAGCTTCTTCTTTCGGTGTATTCGGCAGTATAATACTCATTTCTTCCCCGCCGTATCTGCATACAATATCAGTTGCACGTACATTGCGCTTTAATGTTTGGGCGACTTCCCGTAAAACGGCGTCTCCTGACTGGTGTCCGAATGTATCATTAAATTTTTTGAAAAAATCTATATCTATAATAATCAAGGAAAAACTTGTGTTGTAACGTTTTGATTGTTCAACCTGCATTCTTATCTGTTCCTGAAAATATCTGTGATTATAAAGTTCTGTCAAGCCGTCAGTTGTTGCAAGTTTGTACTGAAGCTCAAAATCTCTTGATTTTATAAGATATTTTATTATATATGCGCATGTGAATGCGAAGATTGAAAATATCAGCGGATAAATCATTTCAAGCCAGAGATTACCGAATTTCATAGCATAATATGAAATTAAAATATAAATAAAATAAATTGACAGGGACATCAATGATGCCGTAAATGCTGAGCTGACACGGCTTACTACAGATGCAATCAAAAGCGCAAGAAGAATACTCAATGCGATTGTATACCCGCGGTTGACTTTTCTTATAAAGTTATTGTCAATCAGGTTATTTACAAAAGTTGCCTGAATTTCAACCCCGGGATAAATTTTTCCGGTGGGAACGGTTTTTATGTCAAATAAACTCGCAGCAGTTGTCCCGAAATATATAATTTTATTTGAAAAGTCGTAATCAAGCTCTGTTTTTTCGCCGTTAACAGCTTTTATAAGCTGATACATTGGTATATAAGTATAGGTTCCGGCAGCTCCGTACCAGTTAATTATTGCACTGCCGTCTTTGTCCAGAAAAATCTTTCGGTCGCCGATTTTAAGATTTGAATTTTTATCTATTTCAAAGGTATTTCCTGTTTCGCCAAGATAATTCAAGCCTACTTTCAAGGCAAGCTGGGGATAAAATTTATCTTTATATTTTACAATGAGAGGCATTTTTCTCAAAACTCCGTCGTCGGAGCGTGAAACATTTATTATTCCGATATTTGAAGTAGCATTTATTATGCCGTCAAGAATTTTCCTGCAGTTTGTGTAAGTCAAATCAGAAAAATCAATTTTTGAATTATTTTCTATATTTAGCGTTAATTTTTCAGGTAATTCGGGCGGAGTTCTTAGATCTTCGGACTGATTGTCAAAATTCATAGAAGTAAATAAATTGTTATATTTTTTAAATGTGTTAATAAGTGCCCGATCAGCATTATTTTCACTTTTTAAAGATTTGACAAACATCATATCAAATGCGATAGCTCTCGGGCTGAATTTTTCAAGATAGTTTATCATATTTGCATAAACATCTCTAGGAAGCGGCCATTCTCCGTATTTTCCTAAAATGTATTCATAGGTTGCGTCATCTACAGCGATTATTACAATATTATTATTTGCTTTTTTACCGCCCTCTTTTATAATAATGCTCTGCCGCAAATCAAAGGTTCTGTTTTCAACAGCGTCAATAAATGAATTGAGATTTGCATTTTTAAGGATTAAAAATATAAATATAGCAAAGATTGCAAGCCCTATAGCATATAATATTTTTTTAAACATAACCTTATAATCTTTTTATCTACTTCATTCTTTCAGTATAGTTGAATGTAGAAGATTTGGCAACAAAATTTTTTAATATAAATTGTTTTTCTAGAATAAAGTTGTTAATTTTTAAAATTTCTGTTGAATATGATAATTCATCGGGGTTTTGTAAATACCTGAGTAAACATTTTTCGTGCAGATTCATCTAAACTATCACCTTTAAAAATCTAATAACGGATAACTCTGTTATTATGGCAAAATTAATAAAAATTAACATCAAACATTTGCATGAGATTTTCTTACCGCTTGCACTTTTTTATTTCCGTAGTATCATATAATTAGTCGAAATTTTATTATTAATCAAGTTTGGAATCTTGAGAAAAAGAAAGAGGTAAAATATGAAAAAAGGAATACACCCTGATTATAAAAAAACAGTTATCAAGTGTGTTTGCGGAAACGAAATTGAAACAGGTTCAATCAATGACAATATAACAGTTGAAATCTGCAATCACTGTCATCCGTTCTATACAGGACAGCAGAAAATCCTTGACTCTGAAGGTCGTGTTGAAAGATTTAATAAACGTTACGGAAATAAAAAAGTGTAAGTTATATAAATTGTTAGAAAAAATTTACATTATACCACTCTTATGTTTAAGGGTGGTATAATTATTTTATTGTAATTTATTTTGAGGGAGATTGTGTATGGAAAATAATAATAAACCGGTTGTAAACTTGATTTCAAAACCTGATAATATGCTCAAAACTGTTTATACAGCATGCAGAACATGTTACAGTGCTGATTATCCTATAAATATTTATAATAGCACTGATGACGAAGAAAAGATGCTCAAACTTATTGAAAGAGTTATTTCATCAGGTCATTACTCAACAATTGAGCATATTCAGGTAAGTTTTGCAATCTCCAATGTCTCCAGAGCATGCACTCACCAGCTTGTAAGACACAGACACATGTCTTTTTCTCAAAAATCTCAAAGATATGTTAAAGAAAAAGGGCAGTTTGATTATATTATTCCTCCTACTATTGAAAAAAATCCCGAATTAAAGGAAAAATTTATTCAATTTATGGGTAAAATTTCCGAGCAGTATCAGGAATTTGTTGAAGCAGGAATTCCGGCGGAAGATGCAAGGTTTGTACTCCCGAATGCTGCTGCAAGTTCTATGGTGGCAAGTTTAAATTTAAGGGAGATGATTCATCTCGCAAATTTAAGGCTTTGTACGCGTGCGCAGTATGAAATCAGAACAATGGTAAAAATGATGTGTGATGAACTTATAAAAGAGGAACCGTGGCTAAAACCCTATCTTGTCCCGAAGTGCGAACGTTTAGGCTTTTGTGATGAGGACAAATCCTGCGGGCGTAAGCCAAAGTTTGAGGAATTATGATAATATTCTCTCGTCCCTCTTGGGAGAGAGTTTTAGTGAGTGGCAATGGAATTACTGATAAACCCTATAATTGTATCTGTTATTTTACTTTGCATATTGTGTTTGTGCAGGATTAATGTTTTGCTGGCATTGATTGTTTGTGCCGTTGTAGCAGGCAAAGTTGCAGGAATGCACGCGGGGCAAATTATGGATGTTTTTATAAACGGAATGGGACAGAACAGTGAAACAGCATTGAGTTACATTCTGCTTGGAACGTTTGCTGCTGCTATGGCGCATACAGGGCTCGCTGACGTGCTGGCAAAAAGGATTTCTTTATTGATCAAAAATAACAAATTTATGCTGCTTTTGATATTAACGCTTCTTGCCTGCGCATCGCAAAACCTTATACCTGTTCATATTGCCTTTATTCCTGTCATAATTCCGCCTTTAATTTCTGTTATGAATAAACTCAAACTTGACAGACGTGCTGTTGCCTGCGCTCTGGCGTTCGGGCTTGTAACCCCTTATATCGTATTTCCTGCAGGGTTTGGATTGATTTTTCAAAGATTGCTTGCAGACAATATGTCATCAAACGGTATGAAAGTTACGGTCACTGATGTGTGGCAATCTGTTTGGATATTAGGTTTAGGGCTTTTATGCGGACTTTTGTGGGCAGTGTTTGTTTCTTACAGAAAACCGAGAGAATACGAAAATATACCTTTCAGAGAAGAAAGACGGCGTTCGCTGCGTTTTACAGGCAGTCATTATATAACTTTGTTTGCGGCGATTGCAACACTTGTTGTGCAACTTTGGACTAAATCTTTGCCGCTGGGTGCTTTAATAGGTTTGACAATAATTTTCGGTACACGTGCAATTGATCCTGAAAAGATGGATACTTTAATAAATGAAGGTATTGGGCTTATGGGGTATGTAGCTTTCGTAATGCTTGTGGCTGCCGGGTTTGCCGGAGTATTAAAATCTACAGGCGGTATAGATACTCTTGTGAATGCATTAATTCCGTTTATGATGGGTTCAAAACTTCTTGCATCTTTTTTAATGCTGGTTGTTGGCTTGTTTATAACAATAGGTATCGGAACATCATTCGGTACAATTCCTATTTTAGCGGTTTTATTTGTCCCGATATTTGTCAATTTAGGCTTTACTCCTTTTGAAGCTATTGTGGTATTTGCGTCTGCAGCTGCTCTTGGGGATGCCGGCTCTCCTGCATCAGGTACAACACTTGGTCCGACTGCAGGATTAAATGTCGACGGGCAGCATGATCATATTAAAGATACATGTGTCCCGACATTTTTGCATTATAATATTCCGTTGATTTTATTTGCACTTTTAGCGGTTATATTATTTTAGAGTAAGTGTTTATAAATGTATACAAAAGTAAATAAATTTACTTCACAGATAAGCCTTCGCCCTCAGCTCACTCGCGCCGAACGCAAAAAGGCGTTCTCATCGCAGCCGGCAATTTAATTAATGAATTTTATAAAAAAGTATGGTGGCCCCGGCGCGATTCGAACGCGCGATCTTCGGTTTAGGAAACCGCTGCTCTATCCTGCTGAGCTACGAAGCCTCATACTTTTTCGATTTTTATAAAACCGGCTGTCAACCATGTTTATTATAATATAAAAATTTATATTATTCTTGATATGATATAATTTTTTTATGAATTTGTCCAAAAAAGAAATTATTGATATTCTCAAATCCTGTGATAGTGAAATCTTAAAAGAAGCAGATAAAATACGTCATCAATATGTCGGCGACGGAGTACATTTAAGAGGACTTATAGAATTTTCTAATATCTGTAAACGCAACTGCCTTTACTGCGGACTTCAATCTCAAAATAAACTTGTTAAAAGATACAGACTTTCTAAATCTGAAGTTTCCAATATTGCGAAAAAAGGTGTCTATGACGGTTTTAAAACAATTGTACTTCAATCAGGAGAAGATGATTTTTATACTACCGGTTTATTGTGCGATTTAGTTTCAGAAATTAAAGCATTAGGTGTTGCAGTTACGTTAAGTATAGGTGAAAAAACTTTCGACGAATACAAAGCTTATAAAGAAGCCGGTGCTGACAGGTTTTTGCTGCGTATTGAAACGACTGATGAAAATTTGTATAAAAAAATGCACCCTTATGCAGACTTTCAAAATAGAAAACGTTGTTTGTATGACTTAAAAAAACTTGGCTATGAGACAGGAACAGGCTGTCTTGTCGGACTGCCCGGGCAAACTATTGAATCGTTAGCGGAGGATATTTTATTTTTTAAAGAACTAAATGCCGATATGGTAGGTATAGGACCTTTTATCCCGCATCCGCAAACACCTTTGAAGGATAAAAATACAGGTAATTTAGACCTCGCAATAAAAGTTATGGCGCTTACACGTGTTATGCTGCCTGATATAAATATTCCGGCAACAACTGCAATGGAAACGTTACGTTCTGACGGGTGGCTTTTAGCTTTACAAAGCGGAGCAAATGTTGTTATGCCGAATCTTACTGATGATTATCATAAAAAAATGTATGAAATTTATCCTAACAAAGTCAGCGCAACCCGTCAGGAACTCCAGGAAAAACTCTCAAAAATCAGTCGTTATATTGTTGAAGACAACTGCGGATTTAGAAAAAATAATAAATTGTAGTATTAGTAAAATAACAATTTTAATATTTTCCCTCCAAAAGTATTTGGCAAATTATGTGTGTATATTTTAAAATGGCTCTGTCACAACAAATGGTTGATTTTTGACGAGAAATAGCGTATAATAATAGTAAGAAACAGTACCACCGAAG
>CALVEM010000012.1 GCA_944326605.1 Candidatus Gastranaerophilales bacterium | reverse complement strand
TTTTGATAAGAATCGGCAGAAATTTAGGCTTAAAAATTCTCTATAAAAAATCACATGCAAAAAACCGCCCACTGTGGACGGTTTTTCAATTTTGTATCTGCACTGATTCTCTGTTTGCGGACTAAAAAACGGAGAAAAGTAGATTTAAACCCGAAAGAAAGATTTATTCCATTTTATCATCCTATGTCAAGTATTACTCTGAATGTCAATAATATCAAGTGTATTTACACTTCTTGTATCATTAGGACACAATTATATTAAAAAAAATTTACAAAATTTCTGTAAAATTTCAAGAAATGAAAATTCGATTTAATATTGACGGATTTCGCAAGTAAATGGTATAATTATAATATACAATTAAATATTATACAAAAGAGTAAGGTAAGATAATTTTTAGGATTTAAATTTATGCCTTACTCTTTTTTTTTATTAAAAATACGAAAGGCGGTGAATTATGTAAAAACTTATATATTTTATGGTAAAATAAATTTATGAAGAAAATACTTATGCAAATAACTATTGCATTATTATTGATAGTTTCAATATCTTTTTTTCTTAAAGTTGTTGCTTTACCTAATGAACAACATGCTATTGATGTGCAACTGGAAAAATGCATAGAAAAAGATTATTCGACTTCAGGTATGAATAAATGCGTTTATGCAGCAACTGATGCTTGGCTTGATCAAATTTCTATTTATTCGAATATGATCAAGAAAGAATTATCTAAGGAACAATATACGGTATTTATTGCAGCACAGCAAAGTTGGGAACGGTATTATGAATTGGAAAAAAAACTTATAGTAGAAACTGTATATAATAAAGAAGGAAGTATTCATACTAATATTGCAGCCGGAATGTTAGAAAATATAGTAAAACAAAGGGCTTTATATTTGAAAAGTTATTTATATGAATTGAAAGAGTAATAAATTTATTTTACCTTATTAAACTTATTTTTAATGAGATTTTGTATATTAGCTTAATAAGGAGAAAAATATGACTAAAGAAAATTTTGAAAAAGCTCTTGAATTCTTATTTCCTTCTGAAGGTGGATATGTAAATAATAAAAAAGACAGAGGTGGACCTACAAATATGGGAATTACCCAAACGACTTTGAATTCCTATCGTAAACGAAAGGGGTTAGCATACAAAGACGTTAAGAATATTACCAGAGATGAAGCAAAAGCTATTTATTATGATGATTATTGGAAGGTATCAGGTGCAGATAAAATATCAGATCCAAATATGGCTGTTGCTATGTTTGATACTGCTGTGCTACATGGCCCTGAAACTGCAAAAATATTTTATAATCAGAGCAATGGCGATTTAAATAAATTTCTCGAAATAAGGCAAAAGAGTTATGATAAAATTGTTGCTAATGATCCTGAACAAAAAATATTTTATAATGGGTGGAATAATAGAGTTAATAATTTGAGAAATAGTATAAAAAATAATAAATTTGTGGATAAAAACTCTAATTCAATAGATCAAGTACCTTCAAAATTACTTAAAATAGGTATTGAAATGAATGTGGATAATTATGGTAATCCAATTTTTACCCCGGAAGAAATCGGAAATATGACAAGCGAAGAGTTTGAAAGAAATTTGCCAATAATTGAGCAGCAATTAAAAGATGGATTAATTAAGCCTCAATCCGAGCAGCCAAAAGATTACTCAGGTTATAAAAATCCCGAAACCGGCACAGATAAAATCTATACACGAGAAGATATTTCAAAAATGTCAACAAAAGAATATTCAGAAAATGAAAAAGAAATTCTTGCCCAAATGAACAGTATCGGAATTCCTTACAAAAACGATTTACCGTCAGATGCCAAAACACATGAAAAAAGTTATCCAACATCGTCAGAAAATGCTGATGGTAAATGGGTTACGATTAATGGAAATCATGTTTTAATAAAAGACTAGCCCAATCTGCACCTCGAAAAAATGAAAAAGAGAATTTGGGCAGGAAAAGTTTAAAAAGTTGCGAAAATTTGATGAGAAAAATTCTCTTAAAATTTTTACATGCAAAAAACCGCCCACTGTGGGCGGTTTTTCAATTTTGTATCTGCACTGATTCTCAGTTTGCGGACTAAAAAACGGAGTAGCAGGGATTTGAACCCTGGATGCAGGTTGCCCCACATAACACCTTAGCAGGGTGCCGCCTTCAGCCACTCGGCCACTACTCCAAGGTACGCATTTCGCATGCGTGTATTTGTATATTAACATAAATATTTTTTTTCGTAAATCCTTTTTATTTGATTTTACTTGACCGGTTTTTTATTGTGAGATAGAATGAAGATAAATGAAAGGTTATGAGTATGATTGAAATGAAAGTTATGGGAATAGCCCTTGATACAAGAACAGGTTCTCCTATTGTTGTTTTACATGATAAAGAAAACAGAAAAGCGCTGCCTATCTGGATAGGCTCTGCTGAAGCCAGTGCGATTATTAGAAAAATTGAAAACCTTTCTGTTGCACGTCCGATGACCCATGATTTGATTATTAATATTATTGAAAAAACCGGTTATAAATTAGACAGAATTGAAATAAATGACGTTGAAAAAGACACTTATTATGCAACTTTATTTTTGACAAATGATGAAGGAAATACTCTTGAAATTGATTCCAGACCGTCTGATGCCATCGCGGTTGCTATTAGAGTTGATGCACCTATATTTGTTACCGCTAATGTTATTTCAAACGGTTCAGTGTCGACTGATTCTGCAAAAGACGAAGAAGAAGCGCAGGAATTTAAAAAATTTGTTCAAAGTATTAAACCATCGGATTTCGCAAAATTGATGAAAGATAATGAGCATCATGAAAGCGATCAGTAAATTGTTAATTTTGTAACAAAAATTGTAAAATCTGAAATTTAAACTAAATTTTATTTTTTATTTATGTGAGAACTTTTTATGAACGGAATTGATGCAATACAACCGAATAATATTTTCAGAGTGAATGCTGTTAACTTATTTGAAAATAACAGGCAAAATAGGAGCATTCACAATAATTTTGATACGGGGCTTTTTGCCGGTCAAAGTAATAATGAATATAATTTAAACCATCCGAGGGTTGCAGGAAGTGCAACTACTGCAAAGAATTTGGATTTATTGGCTTAATATTTCTTAATGTTTTAACTTTATCAGGCAATTTCTTCAAGGTAAAATACTTTATTTATATATAAGGGAAATATTGGAGGAATTATGACCGGAGCAGTTCATTTTAATCCGAATATTGGCGCAATCGGTACAAAATATAATGTTGAAATGCCTTCTGTTCAGCGTGAATTTGTAACAAACGCGGTGAATAAAGAAACTTATAATCTTAATCATCCGAAAACGGCTGACAGTGAATATTTTAAAGCTCTTGGAATGTCAGTATCTCCGGCTGCTAACAGGTTGGATTTTCTGTGCTAATTTAAAAAAATGTTTTGGGAATAATTTGTTTTGTAAATCAGATTTGTTTCTGAAAATGACGGCGTGAATGAATATACTGTTCGTTCACGTTTTTTGAATGCGCAAAGTCCGATTATTTTTTCATCATCTTTAAATAAATTTTTTAAAAATTCCATACTTTATACTTCCTTCTATTTTTATTGTATAATATTTTTAATGACAGGTAAAATTAAGTCAACAAAAGGAGAAATATTATGGCAGGAAAAATTACAAAAGATATGAACATTATGGATATTGTACAACAGTGTCCTGAAAGCATTGAAGTATTTCAAAAATACGGCTTAGGTTGTATCGGATGTGCGGCAGCTCACTTTGAAAATCTGGAAGCAGGAGCTAAAGTTCACGGATTTGATCCTGATGCAATGGTTGCTGATATTAATGCTTTGATTAAAGACTAATAAAAAAAGAACCTCTTTTGAGGTTCTTTTTTTAGTTATGAAAATTATTGCCATGAGAGATAAGATATTAATTAAATCTTGAAAAAATGTAAAATAACGTTTATAATATATATTATTATAAACGTTATTTTACGAAAGGAGAATAATTCATGAAAAATTTATTTAGAACAGAGCTTCGGGGGGGGGGGTCTGTAGCTCCTTCTAACGTTTTTGGCGATTTGTGCAAAGTATTTGTGTCGTGTCAAAAGGCACGTTTGGGTTTTACTCTTGCAGAGGTACTGGTAACTTTAGGGATAATTGGCGTTGTGTCTGCCATGACAGTTCCGACTTTGATGCAAAATCATCAACGTAAAACCTATGTAACACAATTACATAAAGTCTATAATGAGCTTAGTCAAGCTTTTATGCAATATAAAAATGATAATAACGCTTTAACTCTTTTAGAAGCTGGTCTGAACAATCAGTCAGCCGTTAATAATTTTTTAAAAACATATTTTAAAACAGTGACAATCTGTGACACACTTGAGGAACCTTGTATTTATGATGCAAAATATAAAAATCTTAACGGTGTTACTCTTGCAAACAACTGGTGGCCAAATGTAAATTGCGGTGTTTTAGCCAGCGGTGCTTCCGTTTGTATAGAGGCATTTCATAGTGATACGGTTAATGGTATAAAGTACGGTCATATTTTTATTGATATTAACGGATTGCAGGGACCAAATATTGCAGGAAGAGATGCTTATGTTGTTATGTACTATGAAAACGGTACAATTGATGAGGAGGGTGTTGCTCCTTCTTGTAATACTATGAAAGAATGTACTGTTGCAAGCAATGCATCGGAATTAAGAGAAACCCAGTATGCTAAATGTCCTTCAGATGGAACTTTTAAAGGATGTTTCGGCAAAATATTAAATGATAATTGGGAAATGAATTACTAACAAAAAATCCCGCAGTATCATGCGGGATTTTTTTGACAAAGATCACAGTTTACACTAATTATGGGTAAAAACGTCATGCTGAACTTGTTTCAGCATCTCATCGCTGTGAGCTCCTGAAACTGTGATATTTGTCCCGGATTTTATTTTAGAAATCCTGCCATTGTCGGTTTGTTGTTCGGAATAATTACCGGCTGCTCTGTGTGCTGAACCTGTTTGGTCTGTTGCCCTTTTTCGGCTTTTTCTTTTTCAATTGCATCTTTTGTCATTTTTTCACAATATCTTGCAAGCCACATCATAAATGCCGGTACCAGAACAAGGGTTGACGCAAATCCGAATGCACTGTTATACGTTTTGGCTCTGTTGATAAATTTGTTATCTTTTGATGAGAATACAGAGTAAATATTTTCAAGAGCCTCTGTACCTTTAGCCTGTTTAAATGCGTCTTGAATTTCTTTTATTGTTGCATCTGCCAGTGATTTATTTTTAAATTGTTTTAATATTTTATCTGCATTTTCTTTAACAGTTTTATCAATTTTTAATACTTTTTTAACGTCTCCGCCGTTTTCCTGTAAAAATTTGAAGAAACCGTTTATACCGTCTTTATAATTATTTATATTACTGTATTTTGATACTATCTGTTCGCTTGACAAAACTTCAATACCGGAGCCTGCAGAGAAGTAATTTTTAAATTTGTGGAACAAGCTCTTAGAATGGTTTTGAGGTTTTACATTTAATGCAAGCCCTGAGATTTTTGCAAAAACATTTGAAAATCCGCGGGATAAAGCTTTTGCGCCGAACAGAATTGCTGTAAAGCTTGATATATCACGAACTAAAATTTCTTTCTTTTCTTTATCGCTTTTTGCATTTGTATATCTTGGCGGCAGACAGAAGCCGAACAGAAGTGTAAGCATTGCCGGTACCGACATTGAAGCGCCGTTAAATTCAAATATTTTTAAAATTTTGCTTAACCCGCCGCTTTTAGCAGCTTCTTCTCCAAGTTTAGGTATAAATCCGCCTGTGAAAGCAACATCTTTTTTGTTTTTATTATCAGATTTTTCTGTTGTTTGGGTTTCAGTACCTGTTTCAAGTCCTTTTAAACCGGGGTCATGTTTCAGACCGAGGTTATACAATTTAGGTATTAATGTATAGAAACCTACAACTGCAGACCACATACCAAGGTTTGAAAGAACCCTTGTCCCGGATCTGTATTTATTGAATTTAGAAACAAATTCTTTAATATCGCCGGCTGCAATATTCTTTTTGTTAATTTTATTTAAGATGTCTCCGGTGTAATCAGTCAAACTTTGAGTTAAACGTCTGAAATTCGTTCCGAGTGCATCTTTTTTGCCATTTACTTTAAGTGAAGTTGTTAATTCATTACTTGATGGTGCTGCATGTGTTTTACGTATATTCATGTAATCTTCTACAAGTTGTCCGTAAAGTTTATTAGCACCTTTTTTATCTTTCGCAGCCCGTTTATTTTCAATTTCTACAAGTGTTTCTGCAAATTTTTGAGCTGTTTGTTTTAATTCAATACCTCTGAAACTGTCATCAGTAGAATTTTGTAAAGCATTTTCAAAGACGCCGGCATAATAGCCTTTTTTGAATTCTACAGAATTTTTCAATTTATCCGGATTTTTTGCTGCATAATCTGCAAAATTTTGTCCTAAAGCTTCAATATGATTGACATGTACATTATTTGCTGTTCCTGAGAATTTCTTAATCAGAGTAAGAATTCCAAGCGGGATTAAGAAAGCGCTCGGACCGCTCAAAATTTCACGAATTCCCTCGCGTCGAGCAAATTCCCAGTTAAGAGGACCTGTTTTTTTGCCGTTTTCGTCTTCTTTACGATTTCTGTTCAGCCCTTCATAAATTCTCGGAGCTACCATGCCGATACCGTCCTGAGCAATAAAAGACGCGGCAAAACCGCCTTTATCTATGGCGTCCATTAACATAACAACGGGGTTAAAACTGCCTGTGAATGTTTGCTGCGGCTGATGCTTGAGGTTCAAATTTTTAGAGCGGTTGCGGTTAGCAACATCTGTTGACGAATTGATTGCTTTTACTGACATGTCCCTACTTTAAATTTTCATAACTACACACATATTTAAAAAAATATTTTTTACACTTATTGCTATTTTTTGTCTGGATTTTAACAAAAATTAATGGTAATAAATGTATTAAGTGTATTTATTATACTTAATATATATTAAACTTGCAAGTTTTTTTACTACAAATATAACAATAAGTTTACAAAAAAGTAATAAATCTTATTAAAAGATAAAAAATCACCCGATTGTTTATAAAATTGACTGTATTTTTTGTCCGTTATAAACTTTTTTTATGGAAGTTAATGTTATCGGAGCAGGACTTGCAGGAGCGGAGGCTGCTTTACAGTTATCTAAAAGAGGAATTAATGTAAATTTATTTGAAATGCGTCCCGAAAAATCAACAGGCGCACATAAGACAGGTAAGTTTGCAGAATTTGTATGTTCTAACAGCCTTGGAGTTTCTGATTGCTCAAATGCATCAGGTCTTTTGAAAAAAGAGATGGAGCTTCTGGGCGGGGAATTAATAAGAATTGCAAGAGAGTATTCTGTTCCTGCAGGAAGTGCTCTGGCCATTGACAGAGAGTTGTTTTCTGCTGCCGTTACGGAAAGAATTGAAAATGATAATAATATAAATATTATTCGAAAAGAAGTCTTAAAAATTCCTGAAGGATGCACAATTATTGCATCAGGTCCTTTGACTTCTAATTCATTAGCGGATTCAATAAAAGATTTTACTAAAAATGAACATTTGCATTTTTTTGATGCAATTGCGCCTATTGTTGAAAAGGACAGTATAAATTTTGATAAAGCTTTCTGGGCAAGCCGGTATGATAAAGGGGAAGCTTCATATATTAATTGTCCTATGAATAAAGAGGAGTATGAAAATTTCTATAATATTCTTATTAATGCACCGAGAATTGAGCTAAAAGAATTTGAAAAAAATGCAAAATTTTTTGAAAGCTGCCTTCCTATAGAAGTACTTGCAGCCCGCGGGGTTGATACGTTAAGATTTGGTCCGATGAAGCCTGTTGGACTTGTAGATAAAAGAACAGGTATTGAAAATTATGCTGTTGTTCAGCTGCGGCAGGATAATTCCGCAAAAACGTTGTTTAATCTTGTCGGTTTCCAAACTAACTTGAAGTGGAGCAGCCAGAAAGAACTTTTGCAATCAATACCGGGATTAGAAAACGTGAATATTGTGCGTTACGGTGTTATGCACAGAAACACTTTTATAAACTCTCCGAAATTATTGAATTCTTCTTTGCAGACAAGAGAACGTAAAGATTTATTTTTTGCCGGTCAAATTACCGGAACCGAAGGCTACACCGAATCTATAGCGACCGGTATGCTTGCAGGTATAAATGCGGCAAATTATGTTAACGGAAATGCTCTTATAGATCTTCCTGGAACTACAATGCTCGGCGCATTAACTCATTATATCAGTGACATTAATCATGAAAAATTTCAGCCGATTAATTCTAATTGGGGAATTGTTGATCCTGTTGAATTACCCAAAAAAGAAAGAAAAAATAAAAAATTAAAAGCTGAATTAATATCAAAACGCTCAATTGAATATATTATGTCTTGTAAATTGCCCTGATATATGTTAAAATATTTATATTAACAATAGAGAGGATATTACGTATGAAAAATGCATTCACTTTGTCGGAAGTACTTGTTACTTTAGCTATTATAGGTGTTGTGGCAGCTATGACAGTTCCGAATTTAATGGAAAATTATCAACGTCAAAGCTTTGTTACTCAGTTAAGAAAAATTCATTCAGAATTATCTCAGGCTGCTGAATCTGCTTTGGCTGAGGGAAATACTCAGCGATTAATGGAAACACCGGCTGTAAGAAAAGGTGCAAGTAATTTTTTAAATAGTTATTTTAAAACGACACGAACATGTAGTGCTAGTACAGCAATGGGTGACTGTTTTTCAGATGTATATACTACTTTAACCGGCAGTGATTATTTTTATAGCCCGTCAGATTCTGCTTGCGCAGTTTTAGCAAGCGGGAGTTCAATATGTATCCAGAAAATGAGTTCCGGTATTACGGCAACAGTTGATGTTAATGGTAAACAACAACCAAATACTTATGGCAGAGATTTATTTCATTTATATATAGAAAATGACGGAACCGTTACTTCTGTTGGTAATCCTGATAATGCAACAGTTGAAGCATGCCAGCAAGGTGATTACGGTGAATGTTTCGCGCAGATATTGCATGACGGCTGGGTAATGGATTACTAAGCTTGAATGTAAAAAATATATAATTTAAAAAGGAACTTTTTAAAAGTTCCTTTTTTGTTAGGCTTTTGTATCAAGTTTTTGTGTCTGATTTTCAGGCTTTTTATCTTTCTTTTCCAGCCCTAAAATTCTGAGTGCAGGGTGGATAAATACATGGCTTACCTGAGGTGCAAGTATTGCAAGTCCAAGGACCGAACCTATAATGTTGCTCAGTTCAACAGCTCCTTTCACATAAGCAAATTTTTCCGGATTTTCTTTTTTTAGTTCTGCCAGCAATGTAGCGTTATATTTATCCTTAACTTTATCTTTTGTGGCGATAACTTCTTTTTCCAGTGTAGCCTGTCTGTTTTGTATTGATGGATTGTCTGCGAGTTTTCTGTAATGCAGGTATTCACCTACATCTTTAAAATGTTCAAATCCGTTAGTATTTTTAAACAGTTTTTCTTTTGCAAGTTTAAAACCACCTTTTTTAAATACCGGAACAATTAAAGCCATATAAACAGCAAGGCATGTTGCCTGATATAAGAATTCTTTTGCAGCTGCATACTGTTTTGTATCGGAATCAATATCGTTATCAATAAGAATAAAACCGGGTCTGCCGATTGATTTTAAGGTAGTTTCTATCGCAACAGACTGTGTTGTATTTTGCGCAACAGATGCCATTTGTGAACTTGTTAATAATTTTTGTACTGCTCCTATCATAATCCACCTACCCTCAGACCTGTTTGCGGTCTGCTTGTGTATGCTTGCATCTGCGGGAATGTATTCTTATGCGGCAATGGATTGGTTGGTGCCGGAGTATATGTGTTTTGTATTTGTGCCGGTATTTGCGGGCTTTCAGAATGTTTTTTATCTTCAGGAGCTTTCAAACCCATTTTATCCATAATTGGTTTTATTGCAACGGAACATAATCCCGGAATAACAAATAACGCTGCTATACATACTCCCATAAACATGAGATTTTTTTCTGCACGTCCGGCAAGAGCCTTATCTTTAAAAACTTTTTTAGCAAGAGCTCCGGCAGCCTCACCGCATGCCCAGTATGCGGGAATTGCAATTACTTCTGTTAAACCTTCTCTGAGTGCTGTATATTTTTTAGTTTCAGGATTTTCTTTTTTGTCCATCATTGTAAATGTAGGACGGCAAATCCCTTTAACAGTCGCAATTGCCATTACCACATAAGTTGGTTTATTATTTTCACCAAGTTTTTTACAGGTGCGTTTTATAATATCTGCCAGTGCCATAATTCCTCAGAATTAAAAATCGTAAATTTTAATTTTTGCTAGTGTGTGCTACATTTGTTATAATATATTACGAAAAAAATATTTGCAAATAAAAAAATGAACTTTTTATTTTTCTGATCGTTATATTAGTGTAGACGTTAAAATCTTTATTAAATTCTACACAAAAGGTGAAACACATGAAAGAAAAATGTACAAAATACGAAGCATTATTTACATTCGGTAATGACGAAACTTTGAAAGAGCATGTTAATTCATGCGAAGATTGTCAGAAAGAACAGCAGGTTATGGACAGAGTTTCTGATTTGTTGAAAGAGGTAAGACCGTATTACAAAGCCAAAAGACGAAATGTCGTAAAATTAAAAGCAGCTTGTGCCGTGTTTGCAATACTATTGAGCGGAACAACACTCGGTGTAATAAATTTAAATACTGATATTTCCGATACAATTAAGTATGGAACGACACTTAGTGCGGAAGATTACGGATTTCCTGTTGACTCATACGGATTTTTAATGGTGGAATAGTTAATGGATTTTAAAGAGCTTATAAAAAGCAATAAAAATAATGTAAGAAGTATCATAAAGCTTATTACAAAAGAAACAAATGAAGATTTAGAACAAGAAGTGTACGTTAGGGTGTGGAAAAATGCCAGCAAGTACAAAGAACAAGGCTCTTTTAAGAGCTGGATAAATACTATTGCTAAAAATGTTTCAAAAGATTATTTGAAATCATCATATAAAAAGGTATCTGATACCGCCGTAGCAGACGAAGAATGCCTTAACCTTATAAAAGATAAAAAACCGACACCTGAGCTTACTTTGATAAGTAACGACAGGCAAAAAAGAATTACAGAGGCTATAAATGCCTTAAAACCAAAGTTTAAACAAACAGTCATGCTGTGTGAAATATACGGATATTCATATGAGGACGCGGCTCATAAACTAAAATGTCCGGTAGGTACAATTAAATCAAGACTTTATAATGCCAAAAAAGAATTGGCAGTTATGTTACAGGATTTGTTATAAAAAAAAGAAAGGATTAATGATTATGATGAAAAAAGCTTTACTAATTGCAAGTGTTATGATTTTTGCAGCTTCTGCAACTTTTGCGGCTGATGCAGCAACAACTGCTGCACCTGATGCAGTTCCTACAAAGTCAACTGTTCAGACAAAAGAATGCCAGTGTAAGAAAAGACCTCCTGTTAACCCTGAATTCAAAAAACGTCAGGCAGATTTTGAAAACCGTTTAAAACTTACTGATGAACAAAAGGCTCAGGCAAAAGAAATTCGTCAAAAAGGCATTGAGCAGATGAAACCTATTATGGAAAAGATTAAAGAAAAACACCAAGAAGCTGAAGCTGTAAAACGTTCAAGAATGTCTGTTGAAATGCAGCAGGAAAAATTAGCTCAAATTCATAAAGAAATTAAAGCATTGAAAATTCAGGCACATGAACTTCGTATGCAGAATATGAAAGATTTTGAAGCTATCCTGACTAAAAAACAACAGAAAGAATTGAAAAAAATGAAGGAAGAAGGACGCAAAAATTTTGAAAAAAGACATAAAAAAGGCGGACATCCTGAATTCGGACCCCGTCCGGGATTTGGACCGGAAGGACCGAGACCTATAGCTCCGGCTCCTGTAGAACCGGCTCCGGTTAAAGAATAATATTACGGTACCAATAGCAAAACGACACTGTAATCTCCATATAAAAGAAAAAGGGTTGATTTTTTATCAGCCCTTTTATAATATGTACCTGAGGAGTTTTTAAATGAATATTGCTGAGAATGTTTTCGAATTAATTGGAAATACACCGCTTGTCAAAATAAACAAATTGAACAACGGTAATGCTGTTATTGCTGTAAAATTGGAAAGCTTTAATCCCGGCGGATCAGTTAAAGATCGTCCGGCATTAAACATGATTGAACAGGCAGAAAAACAGGGGCTTGTAAATAAAGATACTGTAATTATTGAACCGACGAGCGGAAATACAGGCATAGGTTTAGCTATGGTTTGCGCTGTTAAAGGATACAGAATGATTTTAACTATGCCTGAGACTATGAGCATTGAAAGACGCAAATTACTGGCTGCCTATGGTGCGGAAATTGTCCTGACAGAAGGTGCTAGGGGTATGCAGGGTGCAGTGGAAAAAGCCGAAGAACTGCATAGAGAAATAAAAAATTCATTTATTCCGCAGCAATTTAACAATCCTTCAAATCCTGAAATTCATGAGAAAATAACATCCGAAGAAATCTGGCATGATACTGACGGCAAAGTTGATATAGTAATTGCTGGAGTTGGGACGGGCGGAACAATATGCGGGATTGCAAGAGGTTTGAAAAAGAAAAATCCGTTAATAAAGGCTGTAGCTGTTGAACCATATTCATCTCAGGTATTAGCGGGAAAGTCTGCTGGCTCGCATGGTATTCAGGGAATAGGCGCAAATTTTGTCCCTGGAAATTTTGACAGAAGTGTTGTGGATGAAATTTTTCCGTTAAAGGATGAGAATGCAATTGAAACGGCAAGAGATCTGGCTAAAAAGGAAGGTATTTTGTGCGGAATATCATCGGGCGCAGCCATGTTTGCTGCAATGGAAATATCCAAACGCAGTGAAAATAACGGAAAGTTAATAGTTGTTATTTTGCCTGATACAGGCGAGCGGTATTTATCAAGTACATTATTTGAACATTAAAAAGACCTGCTTAAAAGCAGGTCTTTTTTTATTTATATTATTTTTTTAGGCTTACATCATGCCGCCCATGCCGCCCGGCATTTGTGGCATTTCCGGTTTTTCTTCGGGAATGTCTACAACAGCAGCTTCTGTTGTCAACAACATTGAACCTACTGATGCAGCATTTTCAAGAGCTGAACGTGTAACTTTAGCAGGGTCTACAATACCTGATTTGAACATGTCAACGTATTCATCGTTAAGTGCATCGTAGCCGTAAGCTGATTCGTGTGTTGTTACTGTATCTACTACAACATCAGCTTTAGCGCCTGCGTTGTGTGCAATTGCTCTTAGAGGTACATCTAATGCGGCTGTTAAGATTTTGAAACCGATTTTTTCATCATCTGATGAGAAGTTTGTTGTATCAACAAGTTTTGATAATTTTTGTTGAACTCTTACTAATGCAACACCGCCGCCGGGGACAATACCTTCTTCGTTAGCTGCTCTTGTAGCATTTAGAGCATCTTCAATTCTTAATTTTCTTTCTTTTAATTCAACTTCTGATGCTGCACCTACTTCGATCACGGCAACACCGCCTGAAAGTTTTGCAACACGTTCTTGAAGTTTTTCTTTATCGTATTCACTGTCAGAAGCTTCAATTTGTTTTCTGATTAAACGAACTCTGTCTTGAACAGCCTGTTTTGTTTCATCGCCTACAACAATTGTTGTTTCATCTTTTGTTACAGTAACGCGTTTTGCTTTACCTAACATTTGAGTTGTAACATTTTCAAGCTTGATGCCGAGTTCTTCAGTGAACATTTCACCGCCTGTCAAAATTGCGATATCTTCAAGCATTGCTTTTCTTCTGTCGCCGAAACCAGGAGCTTTAACAGCAACTGCTCTCAAAACTTTTCTCATTGTGTTAACAACTAAAGTTGCTAAAGCTTCGCCTTCAACATCTTCTGCAATTAACAATAAAGATTTGCCATCACGAGCAACCTGTTCAAGTAACGGAACCATATCTGAGATAAGGTTGATTTTCTTGTTGCAGCAGAATACGTAAGCATCTTCTAATACTGCTTCCATTCTTTCAGCATCTGTTACAAAATAAGGTGATAAGTAACCTTTGTCAAATTGCATACCTTCTACAACCTTTAAGTTTGTTCCGAAAGATTTGCTTTCTTCAACAGTAATAACGCCGTCATGACCTACTTTTTCCATTGCTTCTGCAATAAGTTCGCCGATTTCTTTATTGTTGCCTGCAGAAATTGCTGCAACCTGTGCGATTTCTTCTTTTGTATTAACAGGTCTTGACATATCTTTGATTTCTTTAACGGAAATTTCAACAGCTTTATCAATACCGCGTTTCATAGACATCGGGTTAGCGCCTGCTGTTAAGTTTTTCAAGCCTTCTCTAACGATTGCCTGAGCGAGAACTGATGCTGTTGTTGTTCCGTCGCCTGCGACATCGTTTGTTTTTGAAGAAACTTCTTTTAACAATTGAGCGCCTGCATTTTCAAGCCCGTCCTTAAGTTCAATTTCTTTTGCGATAGTAACGCCGTCGTTAACGATTTGCGGTGCACCGTATTTCTTTTCCAAAATAACATTTCTGCCTTTTGGTCCCAATGTTACTTTAACTGCGTCTGCTACTGCATCTATACCTTTTAGAAGCGATTTTCTTGCTTCTTCATTAAATACTATACGTTTTGCCATTTTATTTCTCCTTTAAATATTTCGGTGAATAAGCTAATAAGTGAATTCGTGAATAAGTTCTTATCTCTCGCTTTGCTCGAAAATATACTTGCACAGAATGCCGAAACAGACTTATTAACTTATTAACCTATTTACTTATTAACTTTTACTCAATAATTGCTAATGCGTCTTTAACAGACAGAATTTTGTATTCAACTCCGTCGATTTTAATATCTGTTCCTGCATATTTTGCATAAAGAATTGTGTCACCGACTTTAACATCCATAGGTTCTCTTTCGCCTTTTTCATTTATTTTGCCGGCGCCTACTGCAACAACTTCGCCTTTTTGCGGTTTTTCTTTAGCGCTGTCAGGAATAAAAATTCCGCCTGATGTTTGTTCTGTGTCTTCAATTACTTTAATAACAATTCTGTCTGCTAATGGTTTTAACATAATATTTTCTCCTTTTCTCCTAATTCAAGTCTACTTTATATTTATATAACGGATTTGTAAAAAAATTAATTTTCTTAAGGAAAAATTAATTTTTGGGAACGTAGCCGTTCCATCCGCCACCTAAGTCTTGTATAAAACTTATCCCTCGCATCTGCTTTGCTTGAAATGTTCTTCATTTCTATCCTAAAGAAATAGCGTAGCCGCTATCAAGGCTATTGAAAATTTAATTAAAATACGCTATACTTTAAATATAGGTTTAAGATTATAAATAAGGAGTTGAGATATGGAAAGATTGTTAAGGATTGTAAATCTCGGGGGGGGGGGCATTGTAGGCTCCGCCGGAGGCAAAGACGCAGCTAGAAGCAAAGATGCTAAGAGGCGAAGATGCAAAGCCAGTATCATTTATGTCATCCTGAACTCGTTTCAGGATCTCTTAACCGGAAGCAAAGACGCTAAGAGGCATAGATGCAAAGCTAATATCAAAAATAAATTATGTTGCAATTTTACCAGAATAACTATAAATGAAAAACTTCTGCAAAGCGTGCGCTCCCCATTCAGTGAGGGTGCTACGCACGTAGTCCTGTTCAATAATTCATGTCAATTTTTACTAAATTATTGTGAGGTTGGTGCTCACCCCTCATCCGGCACAATGTGCCACCTTCTCCCACACAGGGGAGAAGGAATAAAGGAGATCCTGAAACAAGTTCAGGATGACATTAATATTTTCCTGAAACGAACTTATTCACCTATTCACTTATTTACTTATTCACATCGTAAACGCGCAGCGTTTACACTCGCTGAGGTATTGATTACCTTAGGTATAATCGGTGTCGTTGCGGCAATGACTATACCATCATTAATTCAACAGTATAAAATTCAGGAATATGTATCTAAGCTTAATAAATTTTATACTGTTATAAGCAATGCTTATATAAGAGCTAAACAGGATAATGGTGATATTTCCGGATGGAATTTAGCAAAGTATGAATCATCCACAAGTGATGAAGAAGATTTTTTGTATTATATATTGCCATATATGAATGTAGTAAAATTTTGCGGTAAAAATGAGAAAGGGTGTTTCCCGGATATAACATACGGATCTATTGGTTCTGCCGGTTTCGGTCTTAATTTGAATACTAATTCTTGGTATTCAAATGCAGTTTTAAATGATGGTATGTATATTTCTTCTCTAACCTCCACAAATACCTGTGGTAATGCTTATGTCGCCTGTGCTTTATTAAGAGTAGATGTTAACGGTGATGCTCCGCCTAATAAGATGGGGATTGATTTGCATACATTTGCAGTTTATAAAGATCGAATTTTACCGGGCGGACTTTCAGGTGTATTAGATGATGAGCAATCAATAAACAGGGGTGATGCCTGTACTGCTCATGTTATTTATAAAAAGAATATGGATTACATAAAGGACGGCAAATGTGAAATTTATGAATAAAATCAACACTCAGGCTATAAACAAAATTTATATTTATGTTATCCTGAAAATATGCGAAGGGTTATTTATGTTATCTTGGTTTTGTTTATTATTCTGTTGTCAGGCAGGGCTTGTTTGAAAGCGGATTTGCCGTCAGATGTTAATAAGCCTGTATTAAGAGAAAAAGCTCAAACCAAAGATGTTAAATACCCGCTTGAAAAAAATGTAACAATTAACGGTGTTGATTATCTGCAATCTCAGGCGCCTGTTGGAAAATTTGGCGGAACTTTTGTTTCTTCGACAATTGGAGAGGGACCGAAAACTTTTAACCCGTTTAATTCAAAGGACAATATTTCTTCTCAAATGTCGGATATTATGTATGACGGGCTTGTTACGACCGATCCTGTAACAGGCAATACAATACCAAAACTTGCAAAATCTTTTACGGTTAACGGGAAAGAATACATTGTTAAATTAAGACACGGTATAAAATGGTCTGACGGGAAGCCGATTACGGCTGATGATGTTGTTTTTACGTGGCAGAATATTATTTTTGACGGGTTTGGAAATACATCGACAAGAGATTCAATTGTTATTGACGGAAAACTGCCGACAGTAGAAAAACTTGATGATTATACAGTTAAATTTGTTACTCCCGAACCTTTTGCACCGTTTTTGAGAATGCTTGCAACTCCTATTGCCCCGAAACATTTTTTTGAACCTGCCGTAAAAAAGGGCAAGGCATATTTTGACGGATTTCTATCCACAAATATAAACCCGAAAAGTCTTGTAACATCAGGAGCTTTTAGACTTAAAGAGTATGTGCCGGCGCAGAGAGTTGTTTTTGAGAGAAATCCCGACTATTATGTTATAAATAAAGACGGTCAGAAGCTCCCTTACCTTGATAAACTTGTTTATCTGATTGTTGGTGATATAAACAATCAGGTATTAAAATTTGAAGGCGGGGAACTTGATGAGATAAGTCTTCAGGGGGCAAATGTCGCCCGTTTTAAAGAAATGGAAAAACACGGTGATTTTACGGTCTACAATATAGGGCCTAATACAGGAACTATGTATATTTCCATGAATATGAACAACCGTAAAGATGAAAACGGAAAATATTATGTTGATCCTAAAAAACAGGTCTGGTTTCAGGATAAAAACTTTCGTCAGGCAGTGGATTATGCTATTGACAGGGAAAATATGATATTTAATATTGCAAACGGCCTTGCAGAACCTTTATTTACTCCTGAAACATTAAATTCAATCTTTTTAAATAAAAATTTAAAAGGTTATGGCAGAAATCTTGAAAAATCAAAAGAATTATTGAAAAAATCTGGTTTTAAATGGGATAAGGCAGGACATTTGATTGACAAATTCGGAAATCATGTTGAATTTGACCTTTATACAAACGCAGGAAATACTGAACGTGAAGCAATCGGGGTTATGGTTAAGCAGGATCTTGAAGATTTAGGGATGAAAGTCAATTTCAAACCCATTGAATTTAATTCTCTTGTAAATAAACTTATGGCTACTCTTGATTGGGATATGGTTATAATGGGATTTACAGGTTCGCCTCTTGAACCGAACGGCGGGAAAAATGTCTGGCTTTCTGACGGAACACTGCATATATTTAATCAGAGGCTGGAAAAAGACTTAAACAGCAAACGTTATCCTTTTGAAGAACGTATTGATTATCTTTACACTCAAGGGGCGCTTGCTACAAAATTTGAGGACAGAAAAAGATATTACGATGAATATCAGGCTATAGTGTATGATGAAAAGCCTTTGATATATATTTATTCGCCTATAATAATCGTGGCATTAAGAGACAAATTCAAAAACATATACCCGACAAATTTAGGCGGGGTTACGCATAATATTGAGGAAATTTATGAAAGTAAATAAGTTAATAAGTGAATCCGTGAATAAGTTCATATCGGCACTTCGTGCAAATATATTTTGAGCGAAGCGAACATAATGAACTTATTAAATATTTACCTTTTAACTTTTAAACAAGGACAACAATGCAAATACTAATCTATATACTAAAAAGAATACTTCAAACAATACCGCTGCTTATAATAGTTTCACTGATAAGCTTTTTTATAATACGCCTGTCGCCTGTTGATCCGCTTGCCGAATTAAGGCTTAATCCTTCTGTTTCAAAAGAAACTTTGCAGAAAGAAACAGAGCGTCTGGGGCTTGACAAACCCATAATTGTCCAGTACGGTAAATGGGCAAAATCGTTCGTAAAGGGAGATCTGGGTGTAACTTCAAACGGCGAACAGGTTAGTACAAAATTAAAAGAGCGTATCCCAAATACTCTGCTTTTAACTGTTGTTGTAATATTTCTTTCATGGGCTGTCGGTGTGCCGCTCGGTATTCTTTCTGCTGTATTTTGGAAAACTCCTTTTGACAGGATTTTAACTGTTCTTACAAGTATCGGAATGGCAATACCTTCATTTTTCTTTGCTGTTTTGCTGTTGATTTTTGCGGTTAAAACAGGCTGGTTTCCTGTGGGCGGGCTTACAAGCTCCAATTTTTTGGATATGACATTTCCGCAGAAGGTATTGGATATTACGCACCATCTTGTGCTGCCGGTAACTGTTCTTTTTACTCTTTCTCTTGCCGGACTTCAAAGACAGATGAGAGGAAACCTTTTAGATGTTCTGGACAGTGATTATGTTAAATTTGCAAGAGCAAAGGGGCTGAGTGAATTTAAGGTTATATTTAAGCATGCTCTTCGTAATGCTGTTAATCCTCTTATAACCCTTCTCGGTTTTGAATTCGCAGGACTTTTAAGCGGGGCTGCGCTTACTGAATATGTTTTTCAATACCCCGGGCTCGGGCGGCTAATTTTAGAGGCTGTTTTGAAATCCGATATAAATCTTGTTATGGCATCTTTGATGATGGGAGCAGTAATGCTGATTTTGGGCAATTTAATCGCCGATATTCTCTTGATAATTACTGATCCGCGTATAAGAGAAGGGAGTCAGGCATGATTAAAGATTTATTGAAACAGCTATGGAAAGATAAATTTGCAAGAATTGCCGTTATTGTTCTCGGTATAATTTATTTAGCCCTGTTTTTTGCGGATTTTATTGCACCTTATACAAAAGATTTTTCAGACAGGTCAATGGCTTATGTGCCGCCTTCCAAAATTTTTACGATTGATGAAAACGGAAAACTTTCAAGACCATATACATACAATTATAAACGTGAGTTTGATCCTGTTGATTTGAAAATTATTTATACGCTTGACAGAAGCCAGAAGCATTACGTGAATTTTTTTGCTAAAGGTCAGCCCTATAAATTTTTGGGATTAATTCCTATGAAGCGCCATCTTGTAACAACTGACAGAGACGGACGATTATTCCTTTTAGGAACAGATATAAACGGACGTGATGTATTTTCGCGGATACTTTTCGGCGGAAGAATTTCAATGACAATCGGTTTTCTTGCTTTGTTTGTTCTTTTCCCTATCGGGCTTTTATACGGCGGGATTGCAGGATATTTCGGCGGTAAAGTTGATATGGTCATGATGAGGTTTGCTGAAGCTGTTATGTCTATCCCGAGTTTTTATCTTTTGATTATACTTGCATCAATTCTGCCGTCAGGTATGACAAGTGTTCAGCGGTTTATGCTTATTGTAATTATATTAGCGCTTATCGGCTGGGCAGGGTTTGCTCGTGTTGTAAGAGGTATGGTGTTATCAATTAAAAATCAGGAATATGTTCAGGCCGCAAAATCAATCGGGGCCTCACGTTTAAGAATTATTGTAAAACATATTTTACCCCAGACAACAAGTTTTGTAATTGTTGCGATGACTTTATCTGTACCTTCTTATATTTTGTCGGAATCCGGTTTAAGCTTTCTGGGATTAGGAATTCAACAGCCGGATGCAAGCTGGGGAAACATGCTTAAAGAAGCTCAGGAATATACAAATATAATCTATCGTCCATGGCTTTTAACTCCCGGATTTTTAATTTTTATTGCGGTATTGGCATTTAATCTTATAGGTGATACAATAAGAGATATTCTTGATCCGAAAAGCAAAACCAGATAAGAAGAGTAGCTCAGTAGTATTAGGTTAGGCTTTTAGCACAACATCAATATTATAAAACTTTAAATTTTATAAGGAGAATAAATGGATTTATTGAATACAGGAATAGCTTTTGATTTAACACTTGCAATAAGACTTTTGTCTGCATTACTTTTGAGTTTTGCAATCGGTTTGGAACGCGAAATGACAAACAAATATGCAGGATTGAGAACAAATATTCTTGTATGCCTTGGTGCGTGCCTGTTTACAATAATTTCGATTTACGGTTTTCCGGAAGTTTCCGTTACAGGTGATGAACTCGGAACCCGTGATACAGCGCGTGTGGCAGCTCAGGTTGTTACCGGTATAGGTTTTATCGGCGCAGGAACAGTTTTCCGCCATGGCGCAACTGTCTTCGGACTTACAACTGCCGCTACTTTATGGGTGTCGGCTGCTGTCGGTATGGCTTGCGGTGCAGGAATGTTTACTTTAGCGATTGCTGCAACTGTTTTTTCAATACTGGTTCTTGTATCTGTCAGACTGTTTGAAAAAAATATTCTTGTTTCAACTGCTAAAAATACGAGAAGATTAAAAATGAGTATTTCCTGTTTGAATGAAAATGCTAACAATATTTATGATTATATAATTGAAAACAGCAAATCTCTTGTTGAAGTTTCAAAAAAGCTAAACAAACAGGATGAAAATATGACAAAAATTATGGTTATTCTTGATATTGCCGGACGTAACCCTGTTCAGGATTTGTATAAGGTATACAGAAATCTTGACGGTATTGAATCAATTTCCATTCAGGAATTCAACGAAGGAGCGTAGCCGCTCCACCCATGACAGCTTACGGGATTGCATAAACCGCTTTTTACGTTTTTTGAATAATTTTATCAAAATAGTAATATCGCTTTGCTTAGTCAATGCACTCGGGTGTGTCACTCTGAACTTGTTTCATGACCTTAAAACTTATCCCTCGCATCTGTTTGCTTTCAATAGTTACGTCAATTATGAAGGAGCGTAGCCGCTCCACCCAATACAGCTTACGGGATTGCATAAACCGCTTTTTACGTTTTTTGAATAATTTTATCGAAATAGTAATATCGCTTTGCTTAGTCAATGCACTAGGGTGCGTCTTCCCCGAAATAAATTCGGGGCAGGCTCTGAACTTGTTTCATGACCTTAAAACTTATCCCTCGCACCTGTTTTGCTTTATGGGCATACCAACAAAATAACGAGCGTAGTCGCTAGAGCTATTATTTTTTGAATTTATCAAGAAGATTTCCTGAGCTGGTTATATCAGATGAGTTTTCCACAGACTTAGGCTGTTGTGTTTTTGCCTGACTTGTCGGCTCAATATTAGCATAATACCTTGGATCTTCCAGAGATTCCATAGCCTTCATAACCCCAAGTCTGCCGGCCTTCAATTGCATATCAGCAAGCCATGATTCAACAGCATAAGTCATTATTATTGTAAATGCAGTCCAGCTTATACCGGCTACAGCCAGAGTTTTCTGAAGTTCCGGCGTCATAAGTATTGAACCTAGTTGTCCGCTCTGAACAAGCTTCATGAACTCATCAGGATGTTCATTGAATTCTTTTATAATTTTGGATGTAATTTTATTGAATTCTTCTTTAGGAATATTTTCCAGAATTTTTTCTATTTTCGGAATTATTCTCAAGAAAGTTTCTTTATCCATACTTGACATTTTCAGACTGTCAGATGCAAAACCCTCAAATTCTTCTGGTGTCATTTTGGAAACTTTGTTTTTCAAGCTAGTTAATGCTGTTTTTTGATTTATATATTTTTCGGGTAAAAGATTGTATAAGTCTTTAAATGTTGTTTTTCTTACCTTGTCTTTAACAGCGTGAAGGATATCCAGGGCTTCGTCAACATATATTCCGGCAAAATCCGGAGTTTCTTCAGGTTTTACAAGTCCTGCGGTTTTAGGTTTGAGGAATTCTTCAATATTAAATTTTGATTCTTTACTTAAAAGTTTGTTAAATTCTTCTTTTCCTAAATATTTTTGCAATATTTCTATCATTTTTCCGTTAAGCGGGAAAAACATGTCGCTTTCCAGCGCCTTCATCCTGATATTCTGTTCCAAATCGGCTGTGAGTTTGTTTAAATCTTTAATTTTTATTGAATTTGACATTTCATTAAGCAGCCAGTTGTTGCCGGCTATCATTTCTGCTGTATCTTTGCCTAGAGCAGCTTCAATAGTCTTTATCACTGTCTCCGCTCTTTCAGGCGTAAGTTTTTCCGGTGCTTTAAAATAATCAATAATATCAGCTCTCGCATCAGAATTCATAGGTACCCAATTATTGTAATCGTTGTGTTTATGCCCGTTAATGAGAATATCAAAGAGATTACTAATTTTTTGTTTTAACGGATTTGTATCGTCAAACATTTCAAAGTTTTTAAGCACTCTGTTTTTCAGTTCATATAAATATTCGGTTTGTTCAAAGTTTGATAGTTGTTTAAACTTTTCTGTCCCTATATCTGCATTTTTTATCAATTTTGAAAATATATCTAAAATAGGATCTTTCTGTATATCAATACCGTTTAATAAAGCTCCGAGAGGCTTAATTTCAAACTTATGCCATTGTCCGTTTGCCAATATTTCGTGTTTCATATTAACATTATTTACAACATTTGTAATGTTGTTTTCTACACCTTTTAAATATTTTTTAAACCATTTTTTCTGCATCATATTTGACCGTTTGCTCAAGAAATTTGTAATTTTTTCAGTCAATTTTGCTGCTGTAATTTTTCCGCGTGCAACCTGAATGCCGGTAATTATGGCAGGAGAGGCGGCTGCCAGTATCCCGCCGTACCATACAAACGGCTGTGCGATTTCTGTTGCCGCTTCCATGGATTCTGAATAAACCTGAGAGTTGTCATCTACTTTTTCGAATGTATTGAATACTTTTCTTTGCAGATTTTTTGCGTCGCGAAGCTGTTCTTCGGTTATATCCTGTTTCTTTAAGATATCTCTAAGCGCCTGTCTTTCTTTGTATTCTGTTTTCTTATATTTGTTGTAATCCCAGTACTGTTTCAGTACATTCGGAATAAACAGAGCATATTCTTTTATTTTATTAGGTTTCTTTTCTGTATTTTTTACATCTTTTACTTCTTCGTAATCTTCCGGTGTATAGCCTATAAAGTTTTCAGGATTTTTTTCAAGTTCGCGTTTCGCTGCATATCTTCCTGCTCTGGCTGCGGATTTTTGAAGTTTGAGTCCTATAAGCATACCGGCAAAACCTGTAACAACGCCGCCTATACCGCTTAAAATCCATTTTTTGCCTGTTTTATGAGAGAAACCTGCTGCAAACAGTTTTTTGATAATTTCGTTAAAGTTTGTTTTTTTATTTTTGCCTGCTTTATTGATTGTGTCTTTTAGGTGTTTACCGTTGACAGAATCCATAAGTGAACCGCTAAATTCTCCCCACTGTTTCAGGTAAGCAAGACCTGTTTTTTTACTTGCTTTTAATTCTTTAAACAGTCGTTTAGCTTCATCCGAACCGTATTTATCAACGGTATTTTTTATAAATTTGTCAAAAAAGCCGAGTTTATTTAAGACCCAGCCTGTTCCCGCACCGACTGTAGCACCGAGAATTGGTGTCGCTCCAATAATTACGTTTGCTGCAACCTCCATATTTTCGGAATTCTTTTCAGCTTCATTGTTAATAATACGTACAACTCTTTGTATTACTTCTTTATCTCTTTGTGCTTGTTTAAGTTCTTCCGGAGTCAGCTCGCGTGTAACAATTTGTGAATTGTCTTCTCTTGCCTGTTTATCTTTTCTATATGCACGGTTGTCTTTAATGATGTTATATATAGATTTTATCATTCCGGATTTGAGTTTTGAATTTTTCTTTTGTTTGAGTAATTCCGGATGTTCTTCAAGTTCATTTTTTGCTGCGGCAATTTGTTCGGGAGTATAGTTTACAAAAGCTTTCGGATCATCAAGTTCGCGTCTTGCCTGATAACGGGCAATTTTTGAGCTGTCTGTCTGTAATTTTGCTTCAAAAATCGTCGCTGCGATAAATACACCGATAGATGCAAGAGCAACCAATCCGTGGTTTCTAAATATTTGTTTCCCGATTTTTCCGGTTTGTTTTGTTACTTTCTGACGGAAATTGAAAAGTTCTTTTTTTAGTACCGGATCTTTTACTTTTTTAATATCATTTTTGTTTAATATTGAATAATATCGATTATCTTTACCTATTTTTTTATAATAATCATAAAGTTTTTGCTCCAGAACTTTTCCTTCTTCACTTTCTCTTGCATTGCGTTTAATCTCCCTGATTTTATCTGTAAGTTTTTGTGTGCTATTTTTGCCGACTAACCAGTTGCCGCCGATAAATGCAAGAAGAGTTGTCATAGATGACAGCGGATCTATAGCTGTTTCAACATTTTCAGCTACATTTTCCGAATGATTATCCATTATATCGACAACATCAATAATGGTTTTCCCAAATTCTTCTGCCTGTTTGAGTTCCGCCTGAGTATGAGCGCGTCTGCGTGCTAACTCTTCACGCTGAGCCTGTTCATCATGCTGGTTATCTTCCCATTTCTTAAAGTTTTTTTGATTTTTTGCTACTTGAGAGAGCGAATTTAAAAAGTCCATTTTCCCTGTTTAATTAATAAAAATTTTTTCCCTATATTAATATAAACGTGGAAATCTTCTAATTTTTGCCATATTTATTAATTTTTATTAACCGGAATATCAATTTCAAATTCGGTTAAATTTTTTGTTGATTTATTAAGTTTTAAAATTGCATTTTGTGCTTTAAGGTTTGTCGCACAAATATGCAGCCCCAGACCGCTGCCTGTAGCTTTTGTTGTATATCCTTCTTCAAATATAGATTTTTGCTTTTCTTTGGATATGGCTTCTCCATTATTTGAAATTTTTATAATTGCATATTCTTTTTTTATGTCAAGTGAAACTTTTATTTCTCCTTTTTTGTTGATTGCTTCAATAGCGTTTTTTATAATATTTACAACGCAGGCCAGAAACTTGTTTTCATCAATAAACACAGTTGCTGTATTTTGCATGCTGCACTTAATTTTAATGTCTTTATCATGTATATAAACCTGAGCAAGTTTTACACCTTCTTCTAAGAGTTCTTTAATATCACAGTTTTTAGGTGATAAGTTGTTAAGCGATTTTAAATCCAGAAGTGAATTACACATAATTTTTATTGATTTGCTTATGCAATTCAATGCATTATCTATTGATTTGTTCTCAACATTTTCTTCTTCAAGATTTTTCCGGATTATCTGAGTGTAAATTTCGCAGATAGAAAGGTGATTTCTTATTTCATGTGAAATACATCTTGATTGTTCGAATATCATATCAGTGTCAGTCATTTGTCCTCACTTTTAAAAATTAAAGGTTCAGCTTTGCGGCTGAACCTTGTTAATTTATATAAAATTTAGCCGTTTATATTAAACTGCAATTTTTGAGAGTCTTCTGTTTGCAAAGCCGTTGTTTAACGCGTATAAAACGGCCTGAGTTCTGTCATTTACCTGTAGTTTTTGGAAGATATTATTTACATGGGTTTTAACAGTAGTTTCCGAAATAAATAATTTCCCTGCAATACTCTTGTAGTTATTACCCTGTGTGAGAAGGTCAAGAACTTCCTCTTCCCGTGCAGTTAAATATGTAAGGAGATTTTCTTCCGAAGAGGATTTTGCCTCTTCTTTGAAGGAGTTTTGGAAATATTCGAAGAAACGTGAAGTAAGAGCTGTCGGGAGGTAAATTTTTCCTGCAGCAACTTCATCCATTGCATAAATAAGCTGTGCTGATGCCATAGTTTTTAAGACATAACCTTTAGCACCTATTTTCATTGCTCTGAAAATAAGATCTGCATCATCATATCCGCTTAGTGCAATTACTCTGATATCCATATCTAATTTTTCAATTTCCTGTATAGCTTGAAGCCCGTCTTTTTCAGGCATATTAATATCCATCAGAATGATATCGGGACGATATTTTTTTGCAAGATTAATCCCGATGTTTGCGCTTGTTGTTGTTCCTACTACGTCATAACTGCTTTCAAGCGTAATTAATTCTTTTACACCTCTTAAATGATCAGCATTGTCATCAATTAACAAAACTCTTGATCTTCTTTTAAACTCTCTCATGGTTATCTCCCTATTTTTTTCTTCCCTCTACACTATAAATACTACAACTTCTGGAGGGTAGTTTTCATCCATGCCCCGATTGATATTGTAACTGTAAAGGTTTGAGAATTTGTCCTACATCTTTGGATTGATAAATTCACTCAACCATGCTCTACATCATGCTTTTTCATGAGTTGACCGCATGGTTGATTTTTTATTCTGCTAATATTTTTAGTCTAATCTTGTTGTGGTATAATTAGTATGATGAGAGGTTAGCGATATGGAAATTTTAATATTTTTAGTCGGTTTTTTAGTTGGTGCTTTGTGCGTATTTATTTCGTTTAAAGTTATTGATAAAAATAGCAAAGCTTCTCAAGATTTAATGCTTGAGCAGATGAAACTGTATTTTGAAAATACGGCTAATAAAATTTTTAAGGAAAGTTCTACAGAATTATCAAGTCAAAACCGTGAAAAATTAGATGAATTTTTCAAACGGTTTAAGGAAAAAATTGAAGATTTTGAAAAGCGTGCTGAGCAAAATTTCAAGGCAGAAACCGAGAATTTTACGAAATTCGATATGAATATAAAGAGTTTTCTTGAAACAGGAAACAAAATATCTCACGATGCAAATTCGCTTGTAAATGTTATGAAATCAGATAACAGAGCCTCCGGCAGGTGGGGCGAAATTGTTCTGGAGCGTGTTCTTGAAGCCTCGGGGCTAAGGAAAGATGAAGAATATAAAATTCAGGCTGGAACTGCTGAAGGCAGACCTGATGCTACAGTATTTTTGCCTGAAGGAAGATGTATTTATATAGACAGTAAAACTTCTTTTGCGGCTTGGGACGGATATATTAATGCTCAATCAGATGATGAACGGCAAATTCATTTAAGACAGTTTGCGGATTCTACTAAGGCTCATATATCGGGACTTGCAAAAAGAGACTATTCAATAGAGGAACCTTCGCCTGATTATGTATTAATGTTTATTCCGATAGAAAGCTGTTATTCTATGATGTTTTGCGATGACTGCGCCCTGTGGGATTTCGCGTGGAAAAATAAAGTTATGCCGGTATCGCCTTCAACTTTGTTAGCGGCTTTGAAAATTATTAATTCTTTCCATGTTGTTGACAGGCAGAATAAAAATGTTTTAGAAATGGCTCGTTTGTGTACAAGTGTCCATGATAAATTTGCAGCACTTCTAGCTGAACTTTTGAAAATTCGTGATAACTTAAATACTTCATTAAAGAAATTAAACGGTACGGGCAATATTATAAATCAAATTTCTAAACTAGAAAAGCTTGGCTGCGTGTACACAAAGGAATTACCTGAATTGCCTGAAGATGAAGCTATTGACAATTAAGTTAGTTTAACCTAACATATTTTCTATGAAGATTCAGCCATTGTCTGTAAATATATATTCAAATAAAAAGAATTTTTCTTCTCAGCAGTGTTTCAAGGGACAGGTAAAAATGCCTTCAAAAGATGCATACAATGATTTACGTGTTTTTATGCATCATATTTACGAATATAAAAAAGGTTTGAGAAGTTTGATTTTAACAACAGAAAAGGCTTCTAACAGAGACTATATAAAATACAGACTTGAAAAAGAAAAAATTCCGTATTTAATTCAAGATGTTTCGGATAGGTCAATAAATGTATTTTTTGGCAATGAAGATTGTATTAAGGTTGTGTCAACATTTGACAAACATTTAAATAAACTTTCGCCGGAACATGATTTTATGCTCGGAATAATGCTTGGTTATGATAGAATTCTGCAATGTAAAAGATATATGCAGCGGTTAAGCAACAAGCTTAATCCTTGTAAGGGTTGATTTTATTTTACTATGGTGGTAATATTTTTCTACGATGATTGAAAGACCTTTGACCGCAAAAGACAGAATTATTTTAGCACTTGATGTTGATAATTTAAAGGAAGCTGAAGATTTAGTTAAGGAATTAAAAGATTATGTCGGCTATTTTAAGGTTGGTTTGCCTTTAATTGTAAATTATGGATTTGAGGCATTCAGATTGTTGGAAGAGCACGGCGCAAAATGCTACTATGACTGCAAATTCCATGACATTCCGCATACTGTTCAAAAAGCATGTATCAGCCTTGTAAAAAATAATGTTAATTTTTTTAATGTGCATATTCAGGGCGGTTCAAAGATGACTTCTGCAGTTGTCAGAGCTTCCCGTGCGGCTGCAAAATCTATTGGTGTTGAACCTCCGACAATTCTGGGTGTTACCTTATTATCAAGTTTCGGACAGAAAACTCTTACAACAGAATTGTGTGTTGATAAAAATATTGAAGATTTTGTTCTCCAGCTCGCAAAAGTCGCAAAAGATACAGGACTTGACGGTGTTGTTGCAAGTGCTGAAGAAGCCAGAAGAATTCGAAAAGAAATAGGTGAAGACTTCATTATTCTTTGTCCTGCTACAAGACCTACATGGTCATCCGTTAATGATCAGGTGAGAGTTGACACACCCAGAGATGCTATCATGGCAGGTGTTGATTTTATGGTCGTCGGACGTCCTATTACAACGGCTGATGATCCTATCGGTGCTGCTAATTTAATTATTGACGAAATTGAAACAGCTCTGGAAGATAAAAAAGTTTTGTGTTGAATTCTATAATTATTCTAGGGTTTCATATTTCTTAGACAATTCAAATTTTTGTTTGTCGGGAATGTATGTACTAACTTTATAGATTTTCCCGTCAGTATTTATTTTTATTGCATTATGTCTGTCGGTTCTGAAAATATCAGTATATCTTAAAGTGTCAAGTGTTCCGGCGTTAGGATGCCCGTAAACATTTAATCCTGTGGATATAATTGAAACTTTTGTATTTAAATGTTCAAGCATATTGTTATTGACAACATTGTATCCGCCGTGATGTCCGACTTTAAGAACTTCAATTTTATGCGGAATATTTTTCTTAACCGTATTAAAAGCTTCTACACCGGCGTCACCTGTGAAAAGCATATCAAAATCATTATAACTGACAAGTGTAATTATTGATTTTTCATTATCAGTTTGTGCGGTATTTGAAATATATGTTTGAATATTAAAATTTTCTTCTTTATATATTGATTTGTTGTTTTCAGGTATTTGCGCGGAGATTTTTAGTTCTTTTATCGTTTTATAAATATATTTGGAAGTTATTGATTTGTTATCATAAGAGTTAATATAAACATTTTTAACTTTTAAGGTTTTCATAATGTCTTCTGCACCGCCTGAGTGGTCATTGTCAAAATGAGTGATTATAAGTCCTTCTATATTTTTTATCCCTCTGTCTTTTAGATATTTGATAATTATTGAATTTGCCTGTGATTTCCCGCCTTTGTAACCGGATCTGCCTGTGTCTATTATAAAGTATTTGTTTTGCGGTGTTTTGACAAGAAAACAGTCTGCGTTTTGAACATCAAATGAGATAATTTCAAGATTATTATTTGGTATATTTATAAGCGAAGCAGAAAGAAGCAGTAATAGTGCGGCACATGAAATTACGAGTTTTTTGCTGACCCCCGTTTTTATAGCGAGTGTAAGAGCAAGTATAACAAAGTAATATGCAATGATTTGAAATACGGAAGGATGAGAAGTTGTAATCATTGATCCTGTTAATCCAGCAAAGAATTCTGAAATATTCACAATTACATCCAGAAACGCATTGAGAATAAAATCTATAATCATACAGATTTTATCTGTGTACGGTGATAGCATTGCAATTATTGAACTTAGAAAACCGCCAAAGCTGACAACACTTAAGAACGGCATGCTTAATATATTTGCAAAAACGGAATATGTACTGAAAGTGTTAAAATAAAACATTTGTATCGGTGCAACCCATATTTGAGCAACAACCGGTATTAGCGCGGCTCCGGTCATCCAGTTTGGTACAGGAAGATTTTTATACTTTTCAAAAATAACATTTGCAGTTGTTAATATTCCGAATGTTACAATGAAGGATAGCTGAAATCCGACGTTATTTATAAATGCCGGATCATATATCAGCATAAGCATGGCAACAAGTGCCAGAAGTGAAACGCTGTGAGCATCCCGATCTATAAGTTTTCCGATTAAAACAAATAAAAGCATCAACGCTGCACGGATTACTGAGGCGCCAAGCCCTGTCATCATTGTATAAATTATTACAACACCCATACCTGTAATGACAGTAAGTTTAAAGGGTATTCTGATGCGTCTTAAGAAAAATACCCAGAAACCGTATATAAATGCAACGTTCATACCGGAGGCGGCAAGAATATGCAGTAATCCTGAATTTATAAATGAAGCTTTTATATATTCGGGCGGAGAAACAGCGTCATCGCCAAAAACTATTCCGCCTAAAATTTCAAGATTTGGAGACCTCAAATATTGGGCATGAACATTAATTATTCGATCCCGTAAATTATTTAGCTTTTGTAAAAATTTCCATTTACTGTGAAGCTCTGTTTTTAACGGACTTGCATTATCAGAGTAAAAGACCGTATAAGTGTTAAAATTCCTGAGATATTTACCGTAGTCAAACTGCGACGGGTTACTTGAGTAAAACGGTTTTCTTAATTTACCGGTGAGTTCATAGTTATTTCCGATTTTATAGCTATACAGATTTTCACCGCTCAGGGTTACAAGTGTTTTCCCTTTAAGTTTCTTCCCGTTTATGTTATATACATCAAAGAAAAATTTGATTTTTTCATCGGAACTATTGTCCGGTATAGATATTATTTGTCCTTCAATTTTTGCATCCGCAGGTGCAAGAGTAAGCAGGCTGTCTGTTGTGTGTATTCTGAAATATGCATTAAAAAATCCAAAATAAAATATAATTATCCAGAAGAGAATGTATTTAATTGAGACATAATTTTTTATTATAAGAAAAATACTTGCAATGCTAAAAATTATTGCGCATAGAATGCCGCAGTCATTAAAATAGGCAAGAATTCCTGTCATAAAAAGCAAAGCAGTAATAAACATTAATGCGTTCTTGCTTTGTAAAAATGAATTCATATCAACTCTGTTCACAGATTAATTATACGACAAATAGTTATCTTCATGTATTATTTTAATCTTTCCCGAAAATCCACCAGCCTTTTCTTTCTGACGGCTGTATTTGGGGACTTGGCTGCCCTATTCTGAATGCGTTTTTGAACGGCGATTGTGTCGCAAATACGCTTGTAGAAAGAGTGTTGATATACTTGTTGCTTAAATGCGCGTAATCAAATAAGATTACGCCTTTTGCATTGACTTTGCGCGCTTCATGGATTAATCTTATCAAATCTTCATCAGAACCGCCCATAAATGTTACAAATAGCCCTGCATAAAAATCTGTATTTGCAGATTTTGCATTAATTATATCCATCATCATTTTGTTTGCGGTTTTAGCATCGCAGGTTAAAAATAAAGGTGTAAACCCGTTTAAATAACCTCTTGTTGACCAGGTTTTCCAGTCTTGCAGTTTGTTATTTAGTGCAGCCTGTCTGTCAGGAAATATTACTGCACTTATATAAGTGTGTTTGCGTCTGCCAAGTTCTCCAGCTTTTTTTACCATATCCGTAATTTTTTGTCGTCTGTAGTTAGTCCATTCAAGCCATAGAGGGTCGGATTTTGCTATATCAACAGGGTCAACTCCGAAAATCATTTTAAATTCGTTTCTTGCATAATCTGTATATCCCCAGCTTGTTGATTCAGAACCTGATACACAGTTTGGATATCTGATGTAATCAAGATTTATACCGTCAGGTTTGTAGGTTGTAATTATTTCATCAATTAATTTCACGAGAAAATCTTGAACATAAGGGTTAGCAGGATCTAAAAAGTATCCGTTATGTTCTGATGTCGATTTTGACGGATCAACATTATCAGTATCTTTTTTTATTTTGTTACCCCAGGAAGGGTTCATCCCTAAGATGCTCTGGGCATTGTCTTTAGGATTTTGCGGACCTGCGTAGAAAGTTTCAAACCAGATGTGAACTTTTATGTTTCTTTTATGTGCTTCTTTTATCCATATTGCTAAAGGATCAAATCCTTTAAATTGTTCATATTGCGGGGTAAATCCGTAAGCTTTCATTGTCTTGCTGGGGAAGATTGTTTTGCCATGATAATATGTTTCCAGAAATATTGTGTCAATTCCTGCTTTTTTTACTCTGTTAAGAGTATCTTCTATGGCGGAAGCATCTTTTTCTGTGGGTCTGAGCCAGATGCCTTTAAGTTCTCCGCTTTTATACGGGACAACACTTTTTATAGCATCATTGGAAGCTTCTATCGCAAGTTTTGAATATTTTTGAACTTCTTCAGGATCTTTTCTTGCTTTTTTTAAATAATTTTTTGCATCTGCGATGTAACTCCCGGGAAGTTTCCAATTATAATCAGGGCTGATATTTTTATAGTAATTCAGCATTTGTTCTGCTTCCGAGATTTTCTTTTCGGATTCGAATATGTAGCTTTCGGATGTTGTATATGTATAAATAAGATTTGTATCTTTATCAATATAAATTTTAGTTCCGACTTTGATACTTGAATTTATCCAGTTTTTTGCACGTCCGTGACCGCTGATAACAATTCCGTTCGGCGGGATAAGTGAATCAGCACCTGATAATTCCGTGACAGTATTGCCTTCAACAATTGCTTCTGCACCGTATTCATTGGTATTAGTCCTTGGTCCGTAATTCGGAGTGTATACGACAAGCTGGTTTATACCTCTTGCTCCGGGAAGATAGCTGCCGGTTCGGTTTGATACAGCTGTCGGGTCTATTGCATTGATGAGATTTTTTGTATAGCTAAAAACTACTTCGTTTTTGGCAGGCTGATACTTTTTGAATACAGGTTCAATTTCATCTTCGACAGGGACAAGTATTTCAGAATTGTCAAAATTTATATTTTCTGGTTTAACTGTTTGTTCTTTTTGATTTTTGGAGCCGGCAATTAAAAGCGGATTAATGTCATCCGCCATAACAAATGTGTTTGTTAAAAATATAAGTGCCAATCCTGATAATATAAATTTGCTTAATTTCATTTTATTCTACTCCCTGATAATTATGATAATAGTCTGATTTATCATAATTTAGCTCATTCAATGATTGTATTTTTTCCCCTATTTTGTTATCTGCTTTCATATTATACGATATCTCATAAAATTTTTTAGCATTAGAAAGATCTGCAAGTTTTTCGTAAATAATTGCCAGTTTTAAATTGAAATCGTATGTTTTTGCGGCTCCGTTATTATAGGCTATTTTGTAATAATACAGGGCTTTTTTATAATCATTTCGTTTATAATAATAATCCCCAAAATAGAAATTTGCCATGGCTGTTTGTTTATTAATGTTAAGAGCTTTGTAAAAACAATTTCTGGCAAGTTCTGAAATATTTTTTTCGTCGTATATTTTACCGAGTTTTATGTATGCATCAATGTCTGAGGGGTTAATTTGTGTTAAAATATAGTATTTTTGCATTGCAGTATTAAGATATTTTTCTTTTAGAACAATATCGCTGGTTCTAAAGTATAGAAAAAAGTCCTTTTGAGCTTCTTCCCTAATTTTTTTTGAGTTAAGAGCAGAATAATTCAAAGTTTTATAAACATCGCCGTTGCCATCCATCATTGAAGCTTGAGACGGCAAAAATGTGAATGTATTAAATAATAAAAACAGAAGTACGGCAGTTATAATCTTTTTATAAATCGTCATATCTTGATGTTGTGTTCATATTATGGTCATTCAAGAACGTGTGATCATCTAAAGACGGATCAAGATACATGAAGAAACGTCTTACATATTTAACTACAGGCTGATTGTAGTATTCTTTATCTATTTCTTGAGTTAATGGTTCTCCGTTAATTTGTGCCTGATTTTTTTGTACAATACGTGCAGTTTCTTTTGAGTAGCCGTGATTTATAAGATACTCTTCATTTATTGTATCATCAACAGTTAATTCCGCACAGGCTGGTAATGCTATTAAAGCTGTTAAACCTAAAAGTAATAAGTATTTTTTCATTTACACCTCTGTTTTTATTAATTATAATATGTTTTTTTACTGTTACAAAAATATTATAATTTCTTTACAAAAAATCTTCCATATATTATTTAGATGATTTTGTTATAATTTCTTCTAATTTTTCAAGAAGTTGGTCTTCCGGAACTTTGGCAATAATTTCGCCTTTTTTGAAAATAATACCTTCGCCGACACCGCCGGCAATCCCGAAATCTGCATGTTTAGCTTCTCCGGGACCGTTGACCGCACATCCCATAGTTGCTATTGTAATCGGTGTATCGAGATTTTTGAATTTTTCTTCTACTTTTTTGGCAAGTTCAATGAGATTAATTTGAGTTCTTCCGCAGGTTGGACATGAAATAAAATTTACACCTTTTTGGCGCAGCCCCAGACTTTTTAATATTTCAAAGCCGGCAGTTACTTCTTCTTCCGGATTTTCCGTCAGGGAAACTCTTATTGTATCGCCTATCCCTTCTGCAAGTAAAGTTCCCAGTCCCACGGATGATTTGATTAATCCGCTTCTTAATGTTCCGGCCTCAGTTACTCCAAGATGCAGCGGATATGGGATTTTATCTGCAATACTTCTGTATGCTTCTATAGTTGTTAAAACATCAGAAGATTTTAATGATACTTTTATCAAATCAAAATCCAGATCTTCGAGAATTTTTATATGTCCCAAAGCGCTCAAAACCATTTTATCCGAAAGCGGAATATCCTTATCCTGTAAATCTTTTTCTAAAGATCCTGCATTAACGCCTATCCTTATAGGAATTTTCTGCTGTTTTGCAAGAGAGACAACTTTTTCAACATTTTCGCGTTTGCCGATATTGCCGGGATTTAATCTAAGCGCGTTGATCCCGTTGTTTATACATTGAATTGCGAGTTTGTAGTCAAAATGAATATCTGCAATTAGAGGTACAGGTGATTTTTTTACAATATCTTTGATTGCTTCTGCTGCATCTTTATTCAAAACTGCAAGCCTGACAAGTTCGCAGCCGCGTTCTGTCATTTTGTTAATCTGTTCTAAAGTTGCTTGTACATTTCTTGTGTCAGTGTTGCACATTGACTGAACACTTATCGGGTTATCACCGCCGATTTTTACATTTCCTATTTCAATTACTTTTGATTTTCTTCTGTTTATCATATTATATATAATATCACATAAAAAATAATCGGAGGTTAATGATGAAAATAGCTGTTTTATCTGATATTCACGGAAATTTTCAGGCACTGGAGAGTGTAATGAAAGATATTGCAGAACATAATTGCGAAAAAGTCCTATGTCTTGGAGATTTAGCGATGGCAGGACCTCAGCCGAGGGCTGTTATTGATTTTGTTCGAAATCAGCAAAACTGGATTGTTATTCAGGGCAATACCGATAAAATGATTGCGGAATTTACAAAAGAGATTTTGGAAAATACAAAAAATAATTTTCCTGTTATGGCAAATGCTTTGCTGGACGATATTCTATATATTGAGGAAGACAGAAAAGAGTATTTAAGAAACCTTCCGCCTCAAAATGAATTAGTAATAGAAGGCGTTAAAATTTTAATGGTTCATGGTTCGCCCCGTCGCAATAACGAAGATATTTTACCTGATATGCCGTTAAAAACTGTTGAAGAAATGATTGCAGGAACAGATGCAGATTTAATATTCTGCGGTCATACTCATGTTCCCTGCGGATATCAGACTAATAAAAAGCAGACTGTTGTTAATGTAGGAAGTGTAGGACGTCCAATGACAAAGGAGCCTAAAGCTTGTTACGTTGTCGCGGATATTCAGGACGGCGGTTTTTCAATAGAGCACAGATTTATTGATTATGACAGATACACAGCTGCGGAAATTTTAAGGATGCGAGGTTTTGAAGGTGCTGAAAAACTGGCACAGATGATATTACAGCCGGAAGAAAGACATCTTTAATTGCCAAAATTTTTGTTTGTGTTAACATACTTTTATTGAAGGAAGTTTTTTATGTACATAAATAAAGAACAACTGGTTTCCTATATAAAGAAATTAACAGAGCCGAAAGTTTTAGTAGTTGGTGATTTGGCTATTGATGAAATGATTTACGGTGATGCCGAAAGAATTTCAAGAGAAGCTCCTGTTTTGATATTATTGCATTCGGAAACAAAACTTATTCTGGGTGCTGCCTCAAATGCAGCTCATAACGTATCTACATTGAATAACGGAAAAGTTAGTGTTATTGGAGTTTGCGGAGATGATTTTCAGGCAAGGCAGCTTAGAGAAACCTTTGAACAGGCAAATGTTAACTGCGGTCTGCTTGTAGTTGATCCTTCAAGAAAAACTACTACAAAAACAAGGATTTCCGGCTCAATTACAACGTCGATTACGCAGCAGATAGTAAGAATTGACAGACAAACAAAAGGTTTTTTAAATCAAGATATTGAAGAAGAAGTTTTAAAACAAATTGAAAGAGCAATGCCTGAACATGATGCGGTTATTCTTTCAAATTACCATATAGGAACACTTACGCCGCGGATTATTCAAGAGACAATCAGACTGGCAAATCAACATAATAAAATAATCGTAGTTGATGCACAAAAAGATCTGGATGTGTATAAAAATGTTACATCAATGACCCCGAACCTTCCGGATACACAAAAGTCCGTCGGGTTTGCTCTTGAAAGTGAAGAAGATTTAAAACGTGCAGGAGATAAATTGCTGGATGAAACAAATGCAAAATCTGTACTAATAACTTGCGGTGCTGACGGGATGTTTGTTGTACGACCTCACTGTAATTATACAAAAATTCCTGTATTTAATAAATCGGAAGTCTTTGATGTTACGGGTGCAGGCGATACTGTTACAGCGGTTTATACTCTAGCTCTTGCAACAGGTGCTGATCCCGCTTATGCGGCAATCATAGGAAATATTGCGGCAAGTATAGTTGTCAGACAATTCGGATGCGCAACTACTACCGTTGATGAAATTCTGGCGGCTGTCGAAAATCTCTAGCCGGCAGAAAATAATTATGGAGAACTTTTTATGGAAAAATTATCAGAAATTTTTAAAAAATTTAAAGCAGTCGATTTAATTATTATAGCGGGAGTAATACTGGCTCTTGCTGTAGGATTTTTTACTTACAAAAATTTCAGACAGACTGCAGATAAACAAATTGAAGCAACTTCAAAAATATCTTTTCAGGTATTTATCAGAGGTGTTACTCTTACAGGCAGCGAAATTCCTATAAAAGCAGATGAAACAACTTTCATCAGTATAAGGAATGTCCCCTATACAGATTTGAAAATTCTGGATGTTAAAGCTGACAGAAAAAAAGTTGTACTGCCTATTTTAAACAGTAAAAAAGTTATGGTAGTAGAAGATGTTTCTCAGGCAAACATGTATGATATTACCGTAACTTTGACCGATACAGCCAAAATTACGAAAGACGGAGCTGTTGTAGGCGGCAATAAAATTAAAATGGGCTTGCCAATTACTCTTGAAGGAGAAGATTATAAATTTACGGGCACTGTTTCTGATTTGAAAGTGATGCCTCTTGTTGATGACGATAAATTCCATAGTACTTTAAATACAAATGATGATGTTCAATAGTATTTTAAAATTTACTCAATCGAAAACTAAATTTTTGTACGAAAACAGCTTATTTTTGCAAAACATAGACAGGCTTATATTTCTATCTATAATTTTTGTATTATTAGCGTCAACCTGCATGTCATCGGATGTAATAGGATTTATTGCACTTATTACAATATTTTTGACGTTTGTAAAATTATTAACAAAGCCTGATGAAATAGTATCTGTCCGAGTATTTGAGCTCTGGCTTTTAGCTTATTTTATGCTGGTAATAGTAAGCCTGGCGGGTTCTACGCTGTTTCATTTGAGTTTGAAGGGCTTTTTTAAGACTTTTACTTATATGGCGTTTTATTTTTCTATGGTTCAATATTTGAAAAATAATAAATCCAAAATTCCCTATATTTTGGGAACTATTGGTTTGTGCGTTTCCATTGAGGCAGTTGTCGGATTTTTACAAAATTTTGCGCATGTGGAAGAAATTTCAACATGGCAGGATGTTTCATCTTTGAACCCTGAACAGGTGATGATACGTGTCTATGGAACTTTAAAACCCTATAATCCAAATCTATTAGGCGGTTATTTCGTTGCCGGAATACCAGCTTTATACGGGCTTGCAGCTTATTATTTTACTGATAAAAAATTTAAAGTTTCTTTTATATGGATAATTTGCGCTCTCATATCAACTGTTACATTATTTTTAACCGGCTGCCGCGGATCTTATATGGGGATGCTGGTTATAATGCTCGGAATTTTTGCTGTTTCCGCAAAATATCTGTGGAGGAATTATAAACAAATATATTTATCAATTGTTGGTGTTGTTATAGCGTTTGTAACAGCTGCTTTAATGTTTGTATCTTCATTGAGGGCAAGGGTTTTATCGATATTTGCGATGAGACAGGATTCTTCTAATTCTTTCAGATTTAATGTTTACCATTCCTCTATTGAAATGTTTAAAGATAACTGGCTTTTGGGAATTGGCGTGGGCAATCAGAACTTTCGCGAGATATATGGGCTTTATATGAAAACAGGATTTGACGCATTGAGTGCTTATAATATTTTTCTTGAAATAGCTGTTGAAAGCGGAATTTTTGCACTGATTGCATTTGTCGGTTTTTTGATAACATTGATTAAAAATGCTGTGACATTTGTTCTCAAATCAACAGATACCAAAAACGTTATTCTCGTTTCAGCCTGTACGATTTCTGTCGGTGCAGTTTGTGTGCACGGAATGGTTGATACTGTATTTTTCAGACCGCAGATACAGTTTGTTTTCTGGACTATGGTTGCTGTATTGTCAAATTTAGCTGGTAATAATAACATTGAATGTTAAGCTTATATAAAGGCATGGTAAAACTGTGCTAAACTATATATTATAGTGGTAGTTAAGAAGGAGATTAGATATGATACCTATTTTAGATTCAAAACGCCAGTATGCTGCTATTGGCTCGGAAGTTGAAAAAGCAGTTTGTGAAGTTTTACGTTCGGGTTCTTATATTCTAGGAGCAAACTGTAAAGCTTTTGAACAGGAAATGGCTGATTTTATAGGATGCAAATATACAGTTGGCTTAAATTCAGGAACAGATGCTTTGCATTTAGCTTTGCGTGCGTTGGATATAGGTGCCGGCGATGAAGTTATTACGGTTGCATTTACATTTGTTGCAACAACAGAAGCTATAGGAATTGTCGGTGCAAAACCTGTTTTTGTTGATATTGATAAAGATACATTTAATATGGATGCTTCAAAATTGGAAGCTGCAATTACACCGAGAACAAAAGCTATTATTCCGGTTCACCTATACGGACAGCCATGCGATATGGATACTATTATGTCAGTTGCTAAAAAACATAACCTTCATGTTATTGAAGACTGCTGTCAGGCAATCGGAGCTTTGTATAAAGGCAAAATGGTCGGAACGTTTGGCGATTTTGGCTGTTTAAGTTTTTATCCGACTAAAAATTTAGGCGGTATGGGTGACGGAGGTCTTATTATGACCAGTGATGAAAAACTCCGCGACAGAGTTGTGGCTTTAAGAAACCACGGCGGTGCCGTTCGTTATCACCACGATGAAATAGGTGTTAACAGCCGTCTTGATGAAATTCAAGCTGCAATTTTAAGAGTTAAACTCCCTCACGTTAAAGATTGGAATGAAGCAAGACGCAAACACGCTTATTATTACAACCAGTTATTTAAAGACTGTGCAGATGTCCAAACTCCGAAAGAATTGGATGATACATACTGTGTTTACCATCAGTATACAGTTAAAATTCCTAACCGTGATGAAGTTCATAAAATGCTTCAGGAACGCGGTATAGGTGCAATGCTTTATTATCCTATTCCGTTGCATTTGCAAAAAGTTCATGAATATTTAGGCGTAGGTAAAGGCTCTCTGCCTGTTTCTGAGAAAAATACTGAACTTGTAATTTCTCTTCCGATGTTCCCTGAATTGACAGAAGAAGAACAAAGGACAGTAGCTTCAACTTTGATTGATTGCATTGAAAAATCAAAGTCTAAAGCAGCAGTGTAACTGTTATATATATACTAAAATGCTGATATGAATGGTTGTACGCAAATTAAAAATAAAAGGCGGCTTGTTTTTACAGGTCGTCTTTTATTATGCCATTTCAAACATCTTTAAACCGCTACCGTTTTGCATATATTTTTGTCTTATTGCATCATCACTGGAAAAAGGATTACCGCCTACATAATTTTTATCATTGAACCGGTAGTCCAGGCTAGCTGAACTGAATGGTTTTCGTGTAGCAGACTGAGCTGTTAGTTGCAAAAAATGATTTTCATTCCCTGTTTTAGCTGCTTTAGTATAGTCATAACCTTCAATATTCTGGAGGGTAATTTTTTCAACAGCAGAAGTTGCTGCCGGTTGTATACCGCTTATTGCTTCTATTCCGTTTAATCCGCCCTGTCCGTTAGCCATAATTATCCTCTTATGCGTAGAAATCTAATGTTCTTGGAAGTTCTTCTCCAAATTCGTTATATTGTGACGGCGGCATTCCGTTTACCTGACCTTCACCTGCAAAACAGAAATAACCGATACCGAGTCCCTGCCTTGCTCCAACCCATGATTTTGCGGCTTCTTTATCAATGTTGCCGATATATTTGTTCGTATTGGTATATGAATTGATTGCGTCAATTGCTGTGTAACCTGATATAGCCATAAAGATTTTCCTATTTTATACTCTTATATATATATAAAGTATATAAATATTAAATAATTGCTTATTGCAGAGTAAATGTCTTAATATTTGTTAACATCTCTTTGCCGCATGTTTTTATACCCATAAAAAAACAAAAAATAACAAAATATTAAGTTTTGTAAAGTGTAAATTCTACACTATATGGGCGTTTTGCGAATCCGATAAAAAATATTAATCCATTATATTGACATTTAAAATCTAATATGTAATAATAATTACATAAGATTTAAGTGTAGTCGAAACACTAAATATAAATAGAATTCATTAACCCCAAAAACATATAAACTCCTAAATAATAAACACTAAAAGAGACCATTAGGATGCAGAAAACGACCCACTCAGTAATGAGTGGTTTTTTTTATGCATAAGATATGTTATCAGTATAAATTATTTCCTCTCCCCTTGTGGGAGAGGGTTAGGGTGAGGTGTAAAAGTAAGTAGGTCATACCATATAGACTTAAATTTTGTCGGATTAGTAAATCCGACTACGACTATTTACGGTGCGCTTCGCGCACGAAAAAATTGTTCTCTCTCCCCATTGGGGAGAGAGTTAGAGAGAGGGGCTTTAATAATTACTGCTTAACGAAACGACAGCAAAACGAGTGCTGTCTGAGCGGTAAAATCAGATCCTGAAACGAGTTCATGATGACAAATATATAGCGAGTTCACTCGTTTCAGGTTGAGTTTAGCAGTAATTAAGCAATCGCGCGTTTTTCTTTCTTTGCTGAATTTCTTTCTCCTCTTACATTGTCGGCATTAAACGGGTCTGCCGGCAATGCGCTTTGCATCGCGAGCAACCAAGCATGAAAGAAATTAAGTGCTGGGTGCGGGGACGCAGAGTTCCCACGTACAAATAACATATCTTATGTTATTTTTTTTATAACAACTAAATTTCTGGTGTGGTTTTCTTCAAGAGGAAGATCATAAGGAATTACTTCAATTACTCTTGAATTATATTTTTTAAGAGTTTGTTGTGCTTCTTCAATTTCTTCCGGGGTACGCAGTGATTTGTATGCTATAAAGTAACCGTCACCCTTCAATAACGGCATTGCATATTCTGTTATCACCTTTAACGGGGCTACCGCACGTGAAGTTATCAGGTCATATTTACTCCTGATATTTTCAGCTCTATCGCAAATGGTATGAAGATTTTTTATATCAAGTTCTGATTTTATTGTTTCTATTGCATTAATTTTTTTTCTTATACTGTCGAGTGCGAAAACTTCAATATCAGGATATGTTATTGCAATAGGCACAGCCGGAAATCCACCTCCAGTTCCGATATCCAGCAAGGTTAAAGGTGAAGAGTGAAGAGTAAAGTACTTTTCAAAAAAATATTTAATTGCAAGACTGTCAAAAATGTGTTTTTCCCATAATACTTTTTCATCGTTTTTTGAGATAAGATTAATTTTTGAATTAAGCTCCAAAAATGTTTGTATATATTTTTTGTAAAAATCTTTATTGTACATTATTTATATCTTTCACAATTCTGTTAAAGTTATCTTCACCCATTCTTATTTTCAAATCGCTAATACGCATTTTAATTTTTGCAATATTTTCTTTCGTAAAGTTGTTTAAGGCGAGCTTGTATGCGTTTATGTAATTTTCAAGCGAAAGGTTAAATTCTTTACGGTTGTAATAGAAATCTCCGAATGCTATGTCAACTGATGCTATGTAGAATGTTTCATTCAGATCAATTGCGCAGGCTTTTGCTTTTTTGAGGTATGTAAGAGCTTTTTCTGGAGATTTATTCAAAAGAATTTCATATAGTTTCATTGATGATAAATATATACCGTTGTTGTTTTGTGTAAGTTCGTCAAGTCTGAGACTTTCTGCGAGATATTTTACGGCGAGTTCTGACTTTCCTCCTTCATCATAAATTGTTGCTAGGTTGGAAAGTGATGACGAAAGATAGGAATTAACTTTTGGATCCTGTGATGTTTCAACACATTTTTTGTAATATTTTACAGCTGTATTGATATCTCCTTCTTCATCAAAATTAAGAGCGTGTTTAAAATATAGTTCCGCAAGTACAGGCTTTTCGATTGTATTAGTGTTGGTAGGAATTATGTTTTTTATATTTTCACCTGTGATTGACGCAAGAAGAAGTTCTGATTTTATTATCAGGTTTTCTGATAATTCATTTTTTTGTTCCAAAATTTCATTTAAGATTTTTTCAGCCCTGTCGCGTTTGAATGTAATATAATATATGTTTGCAATTTCGTACCTGCAATTTTCAATTTTTTCCGTGGCTCCTGTAGACATGTAAAATTCAGTTGCAAGTTCATAGTATTTTAAAGAATTAAACCAGTCGGACATATTTTTGAAAGCTTCGGCGAGTTTTGTATACATTGTCGGAAGAAAAGTATAATAATCATCATCAGTGTTTAGGGTCAAAGCTTTTTGATAAATCATTGCTACTTTGGCGTAGTTAAAGTTTTTTTCTTCCTGTTTTGCAAGGTTAATTAAGTCTATAAGATGAAGATTTTTAATTTCTTCCAGAGCTTCTGATTTTTTATTTGAAATATCAACAAATTTGTTTATAGAATTTGCAATTTTGTTCATGATTGCCATTTCGTTTTCTTCGGAATCAAAAACAAATGAGATATTTTTTATTTGTTCATCTTTTTCCTGTTTTGTATGCGGAATTTTCTGAGGTTCAATTTTTTGTTCCATAAATTGAATTTCGGGAATTGGCTTTTGCGGAAGAATCGGCTTTTTAGGAATAAAAATGCTGTGGTATTCAATTTCTTTTCGCATAGTTTGTCTGGAAATTAATAGATCTCTTTCCAGAGGCTTTAAAGGCAGTTGTGTGTTGTAAAGTTCGACACAGCTTTTATGAAGTTTTACTGCAATATTTTCCGGAATGGAATTTTCTGCAATAACTTTGTAATAGTCTTGCAGATATATCAATGAGCCTTCACGTGTCAAAACCAGATTATCCGCAAAGTAGCCGATTTTGTCGGCGTCATAAAAATTTAGCGTTTTTAAAAGTTTAACGTTAACAGGGTGGCGCATAATAGTTAAAAACCTGAACAAATGCCCGCTTACAGGATCAACAAGCGATAAGCCTTCCCGGAGAATAAAATCATTAAATGAAAGAAAACTTTTTGTGTAGCCGGATAAAAATTCGGTAAGATTAAGTTTTCTTATCTGCATTATTTTAATGGCAAGAGTTGTGTACAGATAATAACCTCTTGTATATTTATAGAGTTCATCAGACAGAGGTCCTATTTGTTTAAAGTCTTCCGATTTCATATATTTTTCAAATATTCCTTTTTCCAGTGCTCCGACTGATATTTTTTCGTAATCTGTTTTAAAATCGTTGTAGTCAAATTTTCTGCCTATTAGAATTGTTTTTATATTTTTGTACTTTGAAAGATGTGAAACAAAATTTAAAATCTCCTGTTTATTATCAATTAGTATCTGTTCAAAGGAGTTTAAAATTACGACTACCGGTTTATCAATCGTTTCAAAGTATGCGTTAATTTTCTGTGTAAAATTTTCTGTTTTTGTTTTTGGAATTTTAATAATATTTTGGATAGTCAGTTTTCTGAAATTATCAAAAAATTCGAGCAGAATATCATCAAGTATGGTTGTTTCAAAACAGTTGTATTTTAGTGTAATAACATTTTCATTCAAGAACGAAAGAGCCTGATTTACAATCATAACTTTTCCTGTTCCCATAAAGCCGTTTACAATAAGTAAGCTGTTGTCGGATTTAAAAAATTGTAAAATTTGCTCAATTTTTTCCGTATTATTTTCGATTAAAAAAGGATTAATTCCGATATCTTGTTTTTGTATAACTTTTTTATCAGCTATTTCTCCGATGAATTCCATAAGGTTATATTAATAGATTTCTTAAAATTTTGCAAATCAAATATTTTTATAGTACAATTCTGTTATCTACTAAAACAAAAGGGGAAAAGGATGGAATTTTTCAGAAAACACCAAAGAGCTATTGTTGCAATAATTGCCGTTACTTTTATTGCCTGGACTGTAGGTTTGATGATGCTGCCTCTTTTGGTTAAATAAATTATGGATATAAATAAGTTTGTAAAAAGATTATTTATAGTTTTTTTGACGTTGCTTATAGGAAATATAAGCTTATTTGCCGATGCGAACCAGTTGAAAAATATTCAGCAGAAGCAGCGTGTTACGCATGAAAAAATTAAACGGCTAAAAGTTCTTGAACATCTTGAAAAGAATAAACTTTATAAAAATCAGCAAAAACTTGAACAGGCTTCGAATAATCTGCAATCAACGCAGAATAGGTATGCCCAGCTTGAAAGACAGCTCGCTCAAATGGAAAGAGATCTGACCGCATCAATTGCAGAATTCAACAGTGCAAATGTTAAAATGCGCCAGAGAATACGACAGGTTTATAAAAATCAGAGAACCGGCATGTTTGAACTTATTCTTTCTGCAAAAGATTTGAATTCGCTTCTCGATGTTTTGTATTTTGAAAAGATAGTTTTGAAAAAAGATTATGCAAGAATTCAATCTATAAAAGCAAAATCAGAGCGTATTACAGCTATGAAAAGAGATGTTGAAGCGAAAAAGATAGCTCTTGCACAGTCTATTCAGGAAATAAATTCTCAGAAAAAAGATATCAAGTCAGCAATTGCAATGAACCAAAGCATGATCAACAAATATAAAACTGACAGAAGAACATATGAACGTGCGGAAAGAGAACTTGCAAGACAGTCTGCAAGTATTCAAAGTATGATTGCAAGAAATAAGGGCGGCTCTAATGTAAAAATTACATCAGCAGGCTTTTTAAAACCGATATCCGGAAGAATTACGTCTCCTTTCGGTTGGAGAACCCACCCTATATTTAACAGCAGAACTTTCCATTCCGGTGTTGATATTGCAGGTCCAAACAGGGGCAGTATAAAAGCCTCAAATTCGGGGAAAGTTATATATTCAGGCTGGTACGGCGGTTATGGAAAAGTCGTAATCCTTGATCACGGTATAGTTAACGGAAAACCGACAAGTACTTTGTACGCGCATATGTCGTCTATAAAAGTTGGTCAGGGACAGTTTGTGAATAAAGGAGAAGTTGTAGGATATGAAGGTACTACCGGCTACAGTACGGGGCCTCATGTCCATTTTGAAGTAAGAATAAACGGAAAACCGAATAATCCGTTGAATTATATCTAAAAAGGCAGAGAATTGAAAAAGTATTTACTGGTTACATTATTAATTTTATCATTAACTCCTTATTCTGTTGAGGCTAAGGAGCTTGTGGAAAGCCCTGCCGATTTGGAAAAGACTTTTAATGAAACATTTTATGAAGCCCCTTTTAGTCCTTTGCCTGAGGTGGAAGTCGAAAGCGGAAATCAAACAAAGCCTGTCAGGGGGACGCCTGTTTTTAAAAAAGTTAGAGTTAAAATTACTAATTACCTGAGAGAAAAAAATTATCAAAAAACGCAGGAATTGATAAAAAAACAAAAACAGCTTATGGAGCAGCAGGAAGCTGAAGATGATGCAATTTTAGATAAGGATTTAAATGTAAACTTAAAAACAACTAAAGAAGATAAAAAGGTTTCGGATAAAAAACAGAAAGATGAAAAAGTAAAAGAAAAATCCGCTGATACAGATGAAAAAACTCTCGAACTGGAAGGCGGTGTTAAAGAACAGTCTGTAACAAATAATATTGTTCTGGATGCTGATAATATTGATTATGATGACGGTAAACAAAATATAACCGCTACAGGTTCACCTATTCTTAAATTTCCGCAGCAGGATGTTATTTTAAAAGCCGACAAAATGGTTTATAACAGCGAATCAAATATTTTAAAAGCGTATGGAAATGTTGAAATTATAAAGCAAGGCAGTCATATTTTCGGCGACTTTATTCAGGTAAATATGAATGAAGAAAGTGCTTTTTTAGACAAAATGAATATGAAGCAGTCTTTTATGACTGTTACTGCACGTAAATCAGAGATGGAAGGCGACAAGATAATTCTTCATGACGGAAAAATTGAATCAAAAGAATCTTATATCTTAAACCTTCAAACCAAAATGATTGGCGGCAACAACTTTAATAACATGATTATTGATGATGAGGACAAATCGTCTATTTCTGATGATGTAGGAGATACGTCAATTCATATTAAAGCTAAAGAAATCTTTGTAAATGCAAAAAAGAATAATGATGTAATTACTCTGAAAAAGGCTCAGATTAATTACGGTGATTATAATCTTTTTACTATTCCGTCAATTACTGCCCATACAAACAAAAAAAGAGAATTCTTTGAAGCTAACTATCCTGAATTTGGTTCACGCGGCAAGCTGGGTATGTACTTAGGCCCCGGGTTTGTATTTGATACTCCGTTACAGGACGGTTCTACAGTAAAAATTCTGCCTATTTTGAACAATAAAAGCGGTATAGGCTTCGGCGGTTTGTTGAAGTATAGAAGTGCAACAAACTATACTGATTTGGGTTACGGTTCGTCTGCGGATATATTTATGATGAAAGGTAAGCAATACTTTGATGATAAATTATACATGCAGTACGGTGTAAATTCATATATGGATGAATGGTTCTTCGGCCCCAGAATGCCTAAATATATGGCCGAATTAGTCTATAAAGATAGAACTGTTGTGCCTTCAACTATTAAAGACGGTTTGGATTTAACATTCAGTCACCGTTTCGGATTAGGTTATATGCAGAATAACGATGCAAACAGGCATGGTGAAAATATTGCGCCTGCTGATATCGGTACTATGAGAACCAGATATATGGCAGAAATTAACCAGTCATTATTCAAATATCAGGATAAAGAACATTTACGCTATCTGGATCTGTCATTAGTTATGCAGGGCAGTGCAGCTTTATATGGTACAGGTGATACCCAGTTTGTCGGAAGAATAGGTCCGAGAGTTCATTCACAATATAAATACTGGATGCAGGATGTAGGTTTTTTTGCTGCTGCGTATCAGGATGGTACTCCTATGGCAATGTATGATATGTACCGATACGGGCATGCAAGTGTTTATTTAAGAGAAGCTTTAAGAGTTCACAAGTATTTAACTCTTGCATGGTCAGGGACTTTGACACTTACCGGAGATTCCCCGAACGGTGAAATGTTTCAGGAAAATTCCTTTATTATAGCTCTGGGACCGGATGATTTTAAAATTAATTTCGGTTATGACTGGGTGCGCCGTCAGACATATTTTTCTTTTGTAATTGCAATGGATACAAAAGGATCTTCAGTTGAATTTGATAAGATGGTTATAAAAAATCCTGACAGACTAGCAAGAAGTGATAGAGAGGAACCGGAACTAAAAGTGTTTGATGAAGAAAATCAAACATCCAAAACGCAGTCTGCTAAAAAGATGATGTATGCGGAAGTTATAGAGTTGGAGGATCCTGATAAGGAATCAATATAATTATGAGTAAATTGAAAGAATTAAAAGCTGAATTGATAGAATATGGCAAGCTTGCGGGGCTAAAAAATTTTACTCCCGGGTATTCGGGAAATATGTCTGCGAGATTTGAAGATAAAATTCTTATTACCTCCAGCGGTTCGGCAAACGGATATTTATCCGACGATGAACTTGTACTGATAGATTTTCAGGGTAATTTAGTTGAAGGTAATAAAAAGCCTTCGTCTGAAAAAATGCTGCATGTTGAATTTTATAAACAGCGTCCCGATGTCAATTATATAATTCATGTGCATTCTCCGTATTTAAGTTCTTTTGCCTGCTGCCGTATAGCATTAGATGAGCCGGTTATGGCGGAAAACGTTTTTTATTTCGGTCAGATCCCGCTTGCGGATTACGGGTTGCCTTCATCTATGGATCTGGTTGAAAAAACTGCGAAATATTTTAAGGAATATGATGCTGTTTTGATGGCTAATCATGGCTTTATAGTCGGTGATAGGACCTTAAAAGATGCCTTTTTAAAGCTTGAACTGGCAGAATCGTATGCGCAGGTTGTATTTAATACAAAAATGCTCGGCGGAGCAAGACTTTTTACTGACAGAGAAGTTGACGAAATAAATGCCTTGAAAAGTTAATAATTGTGATATAATAAATTTTAGTAAAAGAGGAAAATAAAAGTGTCATTAATGTTGGAAAATAAACAGGGATTGATAGCAGGCGACGGAACTTTACCGGTTAAAATGGCTCAGTATGCAAAAGAAAACGGTTTTGAAGTTGTATGTATCTCCCTTGCAAAAGATAATTTAAGACAGTTAAAAAAGTACTGCTCAAAAGTATACTCCTGCCATCCCGGAGAAGTAAACAGAATTGAAAAAATATTAAAGGATGAGGAAATAAAACAGGCAACCTTTCTCGGCAAAGTTCACAAGCGTGTTTTATTGCAGCTTCACAAATTTGATAAACGCGCAATAGAACTTTTGCAGGAAGCTCAGAGGCTGAATGATGATCAGGTTATGCTTTTGATTGTAAAAGAATTTGAAAAAGCAGGTATAACAGTTCTTGATCAGACTATTTTTATCAAAAACCTTATGATACCGTCAGGGGTTTTAGGGAAAATCAAACCTACTGAAGCACAGATGGAAGATGTGAATTACGGCTTCTGGCTTGCAAAAGAGATGGGTAAAATTGATGTCGGTCAGTCTGTTGTTATTAAAGATAAAATGATTATGGCTGTCGAAGCTATTGAGGGAACTGATATGTGTATTAAGCGCGGTTCAAAATTAGCTAAGAAAAATGCAGTCATTGTAAAAGTTGCAAAACCTTCTCAGGATAAACGTTTTGATATCCCTGCAATCGGTTTACGTACTTTAAAGACTATGAAGCGGTATAAGGCTGATTTGATTGCTGTTGAGGCGAACGAAACTATTATTGTTGATCAGGAAAAAGTTATTCAATTTGCTGATGAAAATAATATTGTTATAATGGCTGTATGAAAAAGATTTTTATAGTAACAGGTGAATATTCCGGAGACATTCACGCATCTCACGTCGTAAATGCTTTACGTACAATCAATCCTGACATTGAAATTGAGGGTGTCGGGGGCGAGAATTTAAAAGCTGCCGGTGTGAAGTTGTTTTCCGATCAAAAAAAGATGGGGGCTGTCGGTTTGTCGCCTCAAATTATATTTAACCATTTTATTCTCGGCAAAAAGGTTGTTGACTATCTTACAAAGGTGTATAAGCCGGATCTTGTTCTATTGATTGATTACGGAGCTTTCAACCTGAGTATTTCCAAATTTTTAAAAAAAGCCGGTATAAAAGTTTTTTATTATATTCCGCCGCAGGTTTGGGCAAGCAGAAAATGGCGTATTAATACAATTAAAAAAAATATTGATGAGGTTTTGTGTATTTTTCCGTTTGAAAAACAGATGTATGAAAGTTATGGTATAAAAACTCATTATTGCGGGCATCCTCTTGTGTCGCAATTGCCTCAAAGAGCTGACAGAAAAGAATTCTTCGAAAAACACGGATTTGATTTAAATAAAAAACTGGTTTCAATTTTTCCCGGTTCAAGAGTATTTGAATTGAAGTATTTGATGAACATTTTTATAAAAACTGCGGAAAATCTTCAGAAAAAACATCCTGATCTTCAGTTTTGTATTTCTCATGCACCGAATTTGCCTGACGGTGTTTATAATAAATTTCTTAAAAAGTCGGGTGCTGATTTTAAGGTTATAAAAGGTGAAAATCAGGCTCTTTTGAGTGTTTCCGATGCTTTAATATTAGCCTCCGGAACAGTTGCTCTTGAAGCCTCCTTATATCAAACTCCTATGATAATTGCTTATAGAGGCCCATGGCTGTTTTATCTGATATATCTTATTGTCAGATGTATTAAACGTGTTTCGCTTCCTAATATTATTGCGGATAAGTCAATAGTTCCCGAATTACTTATGGCAGATGTTAATGTTCATAAAATTTCTTACGAAATAGAAAAATTTTTATTTGATGACAAGTATAGAACACATAATATTGAAGAACTTGGTAAGGTAAAATCGCTTTTATCTGATAAAAATTCTTCTCAAGAAGCTGCAAAAGTTATATCGGAAGCACTTTTAAATTAACAATATGTAATAAACCGTCAATTTTCAGCTTTATTAAACGTTTATATATACAGGTAGTTTATAAAGTTATGATTACTCAGGCAGTTAGTGTAAACAATATTAATAACGGTAATCCTTTTAAGGATTTTAAACAGCCGCAAAATGGCTATTATATGAGTACGCCTTATGTTGAGCAAGTTAATGAAAAGAAGAGTCATAAACTCGGAACTACCCTTGTAATTTCAGCGCTTGTTGTAGGTTTTGGCGCATTTGCTCTTTTGAGCGGCGGAGCAAACAAAGGTATGGTAAAACTTTTGAACAAGTGGAAACTTGAATTGGAGAAAAAACTTGCAAACGGTACAAAATTTGAAGACCTTTACCGTTTTATATTGAATAGTACAAATGATTTTCTGGCTAAATCTCAGAGTATAAATAACTTTACTACCTTAAAAGATGTTTTATTCCAAAAGTTTATGTGGGGAAAAGACGGAACACGTAAAACAACGCGAAGAATTCATGAAGGGATAACGAAATTTTTTGACAGGATTAGCCGTAAGACAGTGAATAGCTATTACAATAAAACTCATACAAAATTTGCTGATTTGACGGAATATTTTTCTGTTCTGAATGACAGAATAAGACTTGAACATTCCGGAGATCCGAAAATTCTTGCAAAACTTGATAATATTTCAAAAAGAATGAAGCATGTAAATGAAAATCTTGAAAAAGGTTTTGGTATAAACGCAAGAAATGCACGTTATAACCGAATACAACGCGATTGTGACGGACTGTTCGACTTTTTCTGGGATGCCAGCTTCAAGGATATAAGAAATTTTAAGTCAAAAAATATGTGGCAGTCATTTATCGCAGAAGATTATTTAATGCCTGCAAAAATGAAAATGTCAAATGAAACTGATATTTTAAGGCAGGCAATAACACATGATATTAATGATAATTACAAGGCGACAATGAAGGCTATTGCAAATATTCAAAAATTTGTCAATCCTGCAGATACCTCTACAAACGATATTTTAAGAACTCTCCGCGGCAAACTTGATGCCTACAGAGTGCTTTCAGGAAACGATGAAATAGCAAAACGCAACAAATTAAATAGCGAGATTATAGAAGAATTACAGAAGTTATCTTCAAACTTTAATGCAAAATCTTCAAAATATAATTATAATAATAATGCTGTTAAGGCAATATCGGATTACGTAAATTCCGTTGAAAATATAATTTCTAAAAGCTCAAAAGGAGAGCTTCAGGAAATTTTGACAGCTTATAAAGAAATATTGCCGCGCAAGGAATATTTGAAATTAAAGTCACGTGTAAATTCTGCTGTTCGTTCACTTGACAAATCAATAGATATAGAAACAAATCAGTATTTTGATAAAGCGCGTGATTTGAGGCTTGGCTCAGCGCCTACCGATGTTCTTTCTATTTTAATGACCGGCGGGGCTGTAGGATATTATTTGAATAAATCTGATAATAAAGATGAAAAATGTTCGGTAACGATAAAATATGGAATACCTGCAATCGGTGCAATTGCAACATCGCTTTACTGTACTGCAAGACTTGTATCAGGCGGAAAAGCAATGTTCTTCGGTTTAATTTCTGGCTGGCTGATGAACAAAGCAGGAGTATTGGTTGACGATGCGCGTAAAAAATATTCAATAGATGTGTCTTTAATAAATAAGTCAAAGCAAAAATCTCAACCGGAAACAGTATAACATTTTTTAATGTTTTTGATAGAATTCGTTGTATGGATAAGACTAAAGAAAATATCAGACAAAAATTGGAACAGCGTGAGATTGATAATTTGTCGGAATTCGCGACAAAGAGCAGATTTACGAAAGGCAGAAAACGTATAGAAGACCCATGTGCTTTACGTACGGAATTCCAGCGTGACAGAGACAGAATTCTTCATTCAAAAGCGTTCAGAAGGCTTAAACACAAAACGCAGGTGTTTCTGTCGCCGTTTGATGATCATTTCAGAACACGTTTGACACACACTTTAGAGGTTTCTCAGATTGGCAGAACAATTGCAAGAGCGCTTGATTTAAATGAGGATCTTGTTGAAGCAATAGCACTCGGGCACGATTTGGGGCACACCCCATTCGGTCACTGCGGAGAAGGCGTTTTAGATGAACTTGTCAAAGGCGGGTTTCATCATAATATTCAGAGTGTAAGAGTTGTTGAAGTACTGGAAGATTTAAACCTTTGTGCAGAGACAATCGACGGTATTTTAACACATACATGGGGTTATAAACCGAAAACTCCGGAGGCTCAAATTGTACAGCTTGCGGATAAAATTGCATATATAAATCATGATATAGAAGATTCAATTCGTGCGGGAATAATATCTGAAAGCGATCTGCCGCAGGATTGTATAAAATATTTTTCATCAATTCAAAGCAAAAGATTAAATAAGATGATCAACGAAATAGTAACGAATTCAATAGGAAAACCTGTTGTTGCGATGAGTGAAGAAGGATGGCATTATACAACAAAATTGCGTGAATGGATGTTTGCAAATGTGTATGTTGATTCGCCTGCAAAGCTGGAAGAGAAAAAGGCTCGTAATGTGATAAGAGAATTGTTTTTCTTATATACTGATATGTTAAAACCTTTATGTGAAGAATCAAAAATTGAAAGAATAGTTACTGACTATATTTCCGGAATGACTGACCGTTATGCAATAGAAAAATATAAAGAAAATTTTATTCCGACAGGTTTTCATTCTGATACAAAAGATGATTATTTATTTAAACTTGCGAAACTTTATAAAGATTAATATAAATTTGTTAAGGGTTCACAAGTGTTAAAAAATATGTTATAATAAATAATGTTGTTATTATTATAGGAGTAATGGATGAGTATGAAAATTTTAAGAAAAATTCCGGAACTTCGGGGGGGGGGGGCTAATAGCTTTGTAAGAAGGCTTTTCAGCGCTTACACACTTTCCGAAATAGTAATTGTAATGCTGATTATTTCGGTTGTGGTTGCAGTAACAATTGGAATAACGAAGAGAAAATTAGAGTCAACGGTCTCATATACATATTATTCGGCTTATGAGACGTTAAAAGATGTTTCCAGGTCATTGTTAACGGATTTTAATCCGAAAAATGAGAAATATCAGGCATCTTTGCCTAATAATTTAGTCAATGCAGCATTAGGCAATACTCCTTATGAAAATTTATTACAAACAATCTGGATACAGCCTGCAAATGCTGTTGGTCTGCAAGAAGTTACAGACGGCGTTTTATTTGAAGAAGGGTGTCATATTACTTCTTGCCCACCGGGACAAAAAATTCAAAAGGCAGGTACCCCGGATTGCTATTGTGATACAGATATAGATAGCCCTTGTCCACTGCTAAACAGAAATTGTCCAAAAGGTTTTCATTTAGATAATGCGCATATGGCAGATTGCCACTGTGTACCTGATGCACCTGACAGTACAACAAGTAATTGTGACTCTAATCTGGCGGCTAGATGTAAAAAGTTAGGTGGTATTTTTAACACAGTATCCTGTCAATGTAATCTAGATTTAGATCCTGTAGAGATAAATCCATGTCTTTCCAAAACATGTCCTGAAGGTTATACAAAAGAGAATGTGAATGGAGAGTGTGTTTGTCGTGAGCCACAAGATACTACCTGTCAAAGGAGATGCCTCTCCGGCTATCATCTGGACGTGGCTACCTGTACATGCGTACCTAATGATGGCGGCGACGAGGATCCTGGCACAGGCGGCGGAGATGACGATGACGACGGTGACGATCCTGGTACAGGCAGCGGTGACGGCAGTGGAGACGAACCTGTAGCCGTTTGTCAGCCCGGTGATACTCCTCCAGAATGCGGTCAGCAGTGCGTGGACGGTCAATGGCAGGCAATCCCCGGTTTTAGCAAAGACTGCGCGGAATACACAGAAGAATGGCATGATTTGCCTGAATGTAAATGTATGCCTGTAGCAAGAACCTTACCCAGAACAGGTGAAAACTTCTGCGCTTTGTTTGAAGAACGTGTAAACACCAACGCGGGCGACTGCACAGGTTCTGCCATAAGCAGTACAACAACTGATTTCAGCGACAAAACACCTGATTTAGTTTTACGTAACGGTATAAGAATATATAACCTGCACAGCGATCCTGTGCGTTTAGATGAACTTGCCGGTAACAAAACAGGTTTTACAGTATCATTTGATGATAATGCCAGTGCATCGGCAAACACAGATATGCGTATTGCTTCAAATAATACACAATACTTGGCAATACAGAATGAAGCATTGAACATGTTTCTTCGCAAGCCATTGTCCTTCTTCCCACTGTTGAGCGGACTGTTTGAACTGAAAGCTTATGCATTAGGTCCTGGTTTTGATACAGAAATTGAAACTGAACCAGATTGTGATATCTGCCATAATATTGGACCGAGTGATCCCCGTTATGAAATGTGCCATGTATCTTGTACTCCGCCTTTTGACGGTAAACCGGTTATAAGAACTTGTTTGATAGAAAATTGTTTGCCAGGTCAACATTTAGTAGATGGAGACACAGCTTTTTGCAAATGTGTGCCTGATGAACCTGCCGGTGGCGGCGATGGTGAAGAACCTGACAACGGTGGCGATGATACCCCACCTGTAACACCTGATGATAACGTTCAGAAGGTCGATACCGGCGAATACGGTTATATTGTTTACGTAGATATTGACGGCGAAAGAGGTTCATCCACTTTATGGGAAGACGTCTACCCGTTCTATATCACCTTGAGCGGTCAGGTCGTTCCTGCTTACCGTTCATCAGACGGCGATAACTTTGGCGGCAATAGTGACGAATATTTGCAAACAAGTATTCAGTACGAAAAAATCAATGCGAACGGTCGCCGCAGCATAACCTGGCTTGATAAGAGCGTATCTTTCAAAGAAGGCGCGTGCGGTTCCGGCTACATAAACAGCAGTACACCATATTGTGCGGGTGTTGCAGAACATGCCGAATGCTCCTCAAACGTATCGGGCAGCAAGTGTACGCTAAAAACCGTAAAACCTGTCAAATTCTTCTAAACCCTGTTACTCTTATAAATAATATCACAACTAAATTTCAGGCAAAGAAGGCAGATAGCAGCTCTACAAAGAGCTGCTATTTTGTAAAGTTGTCGGTACTCCACTCCATCCCTCGCTATTCAGGGAGAGAGCGAGAAAATTTTCTCTGTCTGCTATAACAATCATGCGATTGCGGGTCAAGCTAGCAATGACGAGGTTATTTACAGGAAGTAGCTTACTTCCACTTTTCTTATCTTCCTATTTTCTGACATATTGCCGAATGGAACGGCTGCGTTTTGTCTTTTCATTGATATAAAATAATACTTTACCAAATCCGATTATTGTTTTATAATTATTTGTATGAATTCAGATACGGTATATTTATTAGGTTATAAAATAAACACATTTGATTTTGACAGTGCTGTTGAATATGCAAATTCGATTTCCGGTCAGGTGGTTACTATAAATCCCGAAATGATGAGCAATCCTGATATGAAAGAGATTGTTAATTCTGCGGAACTTGTTATACCTGACGGTATAGGCGTTCAGTTAGGGTTGATGATATGCGGTCATAATGTTAAACGTATTGCAGGTATTGAATTTGCTCATAAAATGCTTTCTGAAGCCGAAAAAAACAGGCAATCTGTTGCGCTTATCGGTGCAAAACCCGAAGTTATAGAAAAAGCAAAAGAAAATCTTCAAAAAGAATTCCCGAACCTTTATATAACCTATGTTCAGGACGGCTATTTCAAGGATACCGAACGTGTTTTAAATGATATTAAAATCAGGCAGCCACGCCTTGTTTTATGCGCACTCGGTTCTCCAAAGCAGGAACAGTTTATAGCACAAGCAAAAAAGCTTCTCCCTGATGCACTTTTTATCGGTGTCGGAGGAAGCTTTGACGTGTGGTCGGGTATAGTTAAACGCGCACCGAAAATTTTTCAGGTTTTATGTCTTGAATGGCTTTATAGAACCATAAAAGAACCGCAGAGATTTAAGAGAATATTTCCAACCCTGCCTTTGTTTGTTTTAAGAGTTTTAAAGGAACGTTTTGTTCCAAAGGGAGTTTAGTATGTTAAGTGATATAGAAGTTCAAAAACTCGAAAAATTGAGTAAAGAAAACAGATTAAATGTCGTAAAAATGGTTTATAATGCTCAATCCGGGCATATAGGCGGCGCTTTGTCCTCTGCTGATATTATAACCGTACTTTATCACATGTGTATGAATACGTGTCCTAAATGGACAAAGGATAAGAATTTCCAAAACCGTGACAGATTTGTTTTATCTAAAGGACATGCATCTTCTGTGTTATATTCTGTTTTAGCGCAGCTCGGATATTTTCCTAAAGAAGAACTTATGACTTTTAGACTTTTTGGCTCGCGCCTTCAGGGGCATCCTGTTCCGATTTGCCCGGGAATTGATGCTGCAACAGGGTCTCTGGGGCAGGGACTTTCTATTGCATGCGGTATGGCAATGGGGTTAAGGCTTGATAAAAATCCTGCACATGTATTTTGTCTTCTAGGCGATGGTGAATTGCAGGAGGGAAGTGTCTGGGAAGCTTTTATGCATGCAACACACGAAAAGCTGGATAATCTTGTTGCGATTATAGACAGAAACAGGCTTCAAATAGACGGTTGCACAGAGACTGTAAAATCTCTTGATCCTCTGCCTGATAAATTAAAGGCATTTAACTGGGAAGTTATAGAAATTGACGGGCATAATATCCGTGAAATTTATGATGCCATAGAAAAAGCTAAAAGTGCGGATAAACCTGCAGTAATTATTGCCAATACAATAAAGGGCAAGGGTGTAAGTTTTATGGAAAATAATGCGGGCTGGCACGGCAAAGCTCCGAATAAAGAAGATTTTGAACGGGCTGTGAAAGAGCTTGAGGATTAATACGATTCGGATTGCTTCGATTGTCCGCAATGATGAAAATAAAGCCTTCCCTGGTTAGGGAAGGTTTGGATGGGTAACAATTAGATGCAAAGCTATTATCAAAAATAAATTTTGTTACAATTTTACTAAAATAGCTTAAATGAATACGGCTTGCCCTCATGCCCTCTGAACTTCTGTTCCTCCGACAGTTACCCACCCCTGTCCCCTCCCTGATTAGGGAGGGAGAAAAAATAAAAAATCCCCTCTCCTCGGGAGAGGGTTAGGAAGAGGGTGCGATTTCGGATTAAGTTTGCAATGACGCCACATATAGATAGCAAAGTTTCCCCGAATGTCATCCTGAACTTGTTTCAGAATCTAGGCTCTATAGCTTAGTTACGGACAATCTCACCTCGTTAGAGCAGGGGAGAATAAAAATTAAAATTAATTTTTATTAAATAGGACTTCACAAACTGTTAAAAATTTGTTATAATATAAAATGTGATATTAAGAGTAACATTTGGGGGTTGAATGATTAAGAAGTATTCTATTTTAAAGGCTGGTTACACACTTTCCGAGATAGTTATTGTAATGCTAATAATTTCGGTAGTAGTTGCTGTGACAATCGGAATAACTAAGCGAAAATTAGAGTCGACCGTCTCTTATACATATTATTCGGCTTATGAGACATTAAAAGATGTATCCCGTTCATTGCTGACGGATTTTAACCCTAAAAACGAGAAATATCAGGCAATGAACGTAATGGATCGTCTTGCAAAAGCATCAGGTCACAATACTTATACTGCATTGCTTGACAGTTTGTGGGAACAACCGGCTTATGCTAAATGTGTTGTCACTTGTACAGATCATGGTCTTAAATGTCAAGAAGTGTGTGACGAGACCCCTGGTTATGGATTGGCTGATGACCAATATTATGTTCCCGGTAATAATGTTTATGAAGGTGATGCAAGCCTAAGTACCGGTTACGAGGGAGCGTGTACAGAAGCGCAAAAACAATCAGCTCTGAGAAAATGTCAGAGCAAATGTGGCAATCAATATATAATGTCTGCAGACGGTTGCTCATGCACGTGTCTGCTAGACCATGATCCTATTGATCCCTGCCCAGATTCTGATAGTGATAGACAAGCTTGTATTGCCAAAGGTGGTTTTTTCAATAATCTAGGATGTAAATGTGAAATGCCAGAGGACCCAGTATGTAATAAGACATGTACCGCAGGTTACCATCTGGACGAAACCGCCTGTGAGTGTGTCCTTGACACTCCTACGCCTGAGCCAGATGGAGACGACCCTGTCGCTGTATGTGCTCCCGGCGATACTCCACCGGAATGCGGTCAGCAGTGTGTCGACGGACAATGGCAGGCTATTCCTGGTTTTACCAAAGATTGTGCTGAATACACAGAAGAATGGCA
>CALVEM010000011.1 GCA_944326605.1 Candidatus Gastranaerophilales bacterium | reverse complement strand
AACAAATGTTTCCATTTTTGTTTGTGATAATATTGATTTAAGCAGATAAAAAATCAAGTCTTAACAATATGGTTAAAGTGTGATGACAATAAAATGTTATGATCCCCATTGTAAATAAAGAGTTTAAGCTATAAAATAAAGTTTGTGTAACTTTCGTCAATTTGGTCTTGTTCAATACCAATATATCTTAATGTTATGCTCGGACTTGAGTGGTTAAATATTTTTTGAAGCATTGCAACATCTTTAAACTTCTTATAATGATGATACCCAAAAGTCTTTCTCATTGTGTGAGTACCAATTTTTTCTTCTAATTTTACAGCTTTACAGGCAGTTTTTAATATATAATATGCACCAAACCTATCTAACCTGTTTTTGAATAAAGTTGTAAATAAAGGTTCATCAGAACGCTTTCCTTTTGTAAATTCTTCAAACATTGGTTTCAGTTTGGCATTAATTGGAAACTTTTTAAACTTCCCTGTTTTCTTTTCGATAATCTGGATATGAGTTTTATTTCTAACATCGCCCACATTCAGTGCGACAATATCAGAAATTCTAAGTCCGCAATTAGTTCCAATTGTTAATAACAATAAATCTCTTGGGCTTTTCTTTGCTAAATAACGTTCCAATTTCTTCAAATTTTCAATGTTTCTGATTGGCTCAACAGTTGTCATTTGATTCTCCTTTCTTTTTTGCGGATTGGCAAATGTGTTTATCAAAATAACTATTTGTTCCGCCAATCCTCCTATATCTAACTTTTGCAAGTAAAATATTTTTACTTCAAAAACTTTTCGGTTGCGTCAAGAATCTCATCAAAATCATCATCTGTAAGTTGCAAATAGGGTCTTGCAGGGATTTCAACCTTTTTATTTTTGCCGGCAAGCCCTCCAAGCTGATGAATTGCGGCATAATCTTTATTTGAACCGATAACGGCAGAGTCATTGTCATATTGAGTATTAACTGAAGCAGCAAGTTGACCTTCAACTTGTAAAATTTGTCCCGGCCATTTATTTTTCTTTCTGCGTTTTTCTTTTGTAATATCTGCAAGTTCAGTCCATTTGTCAGGTCTGCCCTCTTCTTTAAAGTTTTCTTCAGTGGATGATGCAAAAATACCTGCGATGTTTTTCATCAACGGTCGCAGGTTTTCGCCTCGTTTTGCCAGTTCAAGTAATCTTTCGTTAACAGCTTTATTGTCGATTTTTATTTCAATCGGATCTTTTGCCATTTTCAAAAATTTCCTTGATTGGATAATTCGCAATTAATAACTCTTTAAAGACTTTGTTTGCTCTATCTATCCCTTGGCGGTTATTAATTCCGTTTTGTCTTTGAACTTCGACCATTTCAAAGCCTTTATATAACTCTCGGATTTTTGGAGAATCATCATAGGAAAGTAAAAATCTGCCTTTGATATTACCGAGAACTTCTCTTAGGCGTTCGTGGTCAAAATCTTCCGTTGATGTAACATCATAGCCACAGCCTTTTGAATAAGGTGGGTCACAATAGAAAAATGCATCTTCAAAATCATACTGTTTGATTAACTTTTCAAAGTCACGATTTTCAATCATAACTTTATCAAGACGTTCATGGATTGCATCGATTTTTAAAGGAACATTTTTTAATGATTTACAAGCTCCGCCGGACGAACATTTAACAGTTCCAAAAGTATTCCCTTTGCCTCCAAAAGAACGAGTGATTAAATAATAAAACTGCACCGCTTTTTGTATATCTGTAATAGGAGTTGAATCCATAAATTGGAAGAATATTTCACGAGAGCCGAGAAGATACTTAAATTCTTCTTTAAATGCATTCGGATGATATTTTACAATACGGAATAAATTTACGAGTCTGCCATCTAAATCGTTGTAGATTTCTAAATCAGCCCATTTATCTTTGTAAAATAAAATCCAACCGCCACCGCCGAATGGCTCAATGTATGATTTTATATCTTTAGGAATTAATGGCTCAATGACTTTTCTGAGCAATCTTTTCCCGCCAACCCAATTAATAAGTGATTTTTTATCAATAGTCATTTCAAACTCCTTTTAAGTTACGTTCAAATAGCGTTCAAACTCTGTTTTATTTTTCAACCAATCCCGATGCAGGATTATGCGACCACCCGACGTCAGGTGCAATTTTCTTTCCTGTCAATGGGTCTGTATAAACAGTAACGGGCTTGTATTCTCCCGATTTTTTAGAAACAAGATGCATTTCTTCAGACAAACTTCCGGCAGAAGAACTAATCGGGATTTTATTTTTATCGACTTTGTACTGCGAAATTGCATTTACCCGGCATCTGCACCGCCAACCATTCGGTGGGTAAAAGGCATTCCAAAACGGATCATCATAGGGATAAACAAGTCCGTTAAGCATTGCGTGTTCAGGTCGGGTTGATGCATCCATAACTGCGACATATTCCCAATATGGTCTTGAATCCACGTTTTCAATCTGAGTTTTATATCGTCCTGTTTGATAGGCTGTCTGCATATTGACGTGGTAGATAGTTTTAAGTCGATACATTGAGCCGAGTTGAACTTTTTCTGCGACTCCGTTTGAATCAACCACGAATTGTTCACCCCACCAACCTTTCTTTTGCAGGGTTGGTTTTAATTCTTTTTGAAATTCGTGGAATGTTTTACCCTCGGTCAATGCTTTATCTACCGCAGAGCGAATGTCTTTTAAAATGTCCTCTCGCATTACTTTGGCGACAGTAAACGTCTTTTTATGTGCATCTTGCCATATTTCGTACCAATCCCAAGAATAGGTGTTTCCTTTTTTCTTGAAATATTTAATTGCTAATGCCGGAGCAAGTTTAAATAAACCTTTAAGTTCTACCATTAATACTTCACTCCAAGAAAATCGAGAACTCTGCCGCATCCAAGTTGATTGATACAGTAATCGTAAAGTTTTGGATGAGTTTCTCTCATCAATTCAAATTTATTCGGGGATTTTTCGTTATGGACTCCAAACATACAGAACATACAGCCTGTGCGTTTGGCTTGAGTTGTATAATATTTGCCGGATTTATCTTGTTTAATCTCGCCATAAACCGAACAATACGGCAGATTATTTTCAACCAAATATTGAAGAATATCCTGTTCAGTCCAAAAACCAAGAGGAGTGGATGCAGGGCGTTTGGATTCAAACGAATTACAGCCTTTTTTGATGTATTCTTGTTTTCTTAAATTGCTTTCGGCTGCCATTGTTGCAATAAATGGTTTTAAGCCGGACTCTTTTTCAAATTTCTTTGCCGGAGCTTTTTTCATTATTCGACAGCATTGTGAAGAAATCTTGATGTCGCTGTCTTTTAAATAATTCCATTTTGCAAGACAAAAACGTGAACCGTATCGTTTCACATAATCGCTGTTTGGATCAAACTTCTTGGCAGTATATCCGTTCGGGTTTCTTCTGTTATCTTCAATAAATTGAGCGACTTCCTTACTGATTACAGGATAACCATACTCTGTAATTACTTTATTAAATGGCATTTCAGGACGAATTATAATTACATTTTCAAAAGATTTAACAAACTTTCTGACTTCAGGATATTCAAGTCCTGTGTCTACAAAAACCGCAGGAATATCGGGGAACATTGAACGCACCAAATGCAGAAGAACAGTTGAATCTTTGCCGCCGGAGAAAGAAACATACACTTTGCCGTCAAAGTGGTCGTAAAATTCCTGTATTCTGCGTTGAGACATTTGAATTTTTAAATTTAAAGGTAAACTTTGTCGCTGTTTTAAGAAGTTTCTTTTCATAGCGGCTTCTTCGGGGGTTATTCTTGTCATAAATTCCTATTTAATTTGAGCGATTCTCTCTTCAGCTAATTTTGTATATTCGTGATTAAGCTCAATTCCAATCCAATTCCTGTTTAATTTTTCGGCTACAATCGCAGTTGTACCGCTGCCAATGAATGGATCTAAAACAATTCCACCTTCAGGGCAACAGGATTTAATCGGGGTTTCAATGAGAGCAGGAGGAAAAACAGCAAAGTGTGCTCCATGATAAGCATGTGTTGCGATTTGCCATACTGTGCGTTTATTTCTGCCGGCAATAGTTCCATCTAAAATTCGCTTCTGTATTCGTTCAAAGTTTTTTTTATTCAAACCTTGATAATTTGCACCTTTATTAATTCCGCAGCCTGTTTTGCAGCGATTGTATGTTGATTGTTTAATTGGCTCTAGTTGCTGTTCAAAATAATATTTTTTCGTTTTAGAAAAGAAAAACAAATATTCAAAATCAACAGTAAATCTATCTTTTACACTTTGAGGGGTCGCATTTGGTTTTTGCCAAATAATAACATTGCGAACAGTCCATCCTCTGTTCATCATTTCTATTGCAAAGCGAAATGGAATTAATAGCAGACTCTTTGAATATTTGCCACGAGTGTGAGCAACTTTTTGTAAATGATCAACCGAGTTTAAAAATGATGTCTCGCCTTTAGCTTTGACTCTATAAGAAGAATTAAGAGAGCTGCCTCCATATGTATCGCCAATATTAACCCAACAAGTTCCATCATCTTTTAAAACTCTTTTTACTTCATCAAAAACATCGCACAGATGATTAATGTATTGATTAAAGTTAGGCTCTGCACCAAGTTCGCCGACCCAACCATCCTGCCATTGAGCAGGATTTGTTTTATAATCTCTTAATCCCCAATATGGAGGCGAGGTTATACAAGTATTGACAGATGATTCAGGAAATGTTTTTAAAACCTCAAGAGCGTGTCCGACATAGATTTTATTCAAGTCCATCAGACCTCCCTTGCAGTTCGCAGAGGAACAATGCTTTTTGTAAATCCTGTTCAAAGGTTTTGCTGTGTAGATTTTTTTCGTTGAGTAATTCTTCAAATTCCTCATAGCTGTCACATGTTTCAACTAATGAAAGAAACGGTTTTAAAAGTTTCTGAGCTTGTTCGGATAATTTAGTTTCAGATATAAATCCGAATAAGTTTTCAAGCTGCTCTTGTCCTACAGTTAACTTTTCCTCATCATCTTGTTTAAATTCTTTAAAATTAGGATTTTGTGCAGGGTAAACATCTTCCCTAATATCAAAGTCCTCATCTTCAAGACCATAATTTTTAATAAAGTATTCTTTTGTGAATTTAACTCCTGTGTCAGAAAGAATTTTATCTCGTTGAGCCAAAGTCAAATCGACATCTTCGGGAGCATACATTTCAAATACCGGGACATCTTCAGTTGAAAAGTTAATTTCATAAATCCAACGAATCAGTTGATTAATAATGCTTTCAACGAGTTTTTTATCGGCATCAACGATGTCTTGCCTAACTGCCATGTGAGTATTTGCAGCAGCATAACTTCCTGTTGAGCCTATTTCAGTTGTTAATGTCTGACCGAGAACTGCTTTTGAAATTTCTGCGTTCATCTTGTCAATTAATTTTTCATAGATTTCAGCAGAAGATGACTTGTTCGCTTCTTGAATTTCAACAGACGAGTCATCAGGAATTACAGCAATAGCATCTTGCACCATTTCTTCAAGCATATCAGCAAGAGTATCGGTTTCTTCTTTTGATGCTCCACGAGGGTGTTTACCTATTAAATGTGGCATTCCGTATTTTTCAGTAAATACAACCCAAAATTTGAGTCCGCCTTTTTTGAAAGTTACTGCCCAAAAGCAACGGGAAAGAGTTCGTTCGCCATAAGGATTGTTGTAGCTCGGATTATTTTGAGCAAGCAGGAACTTTTTATCGGGTACAACTTCGCCATAATAATTCTCTTTAGTTCTGAATTTGAGGTTATTATCATCATCAAAACAAAACCATTCGGGAGGTTTTGCAATAATTTTTTCGGGCATAATATATCCCGATTTATCTTTTTTCCATAATATTTCAAGTGGCTGAAACCCAAACTGTGTGGCATCCAAAATGTCAGAAATTAGTTTGTGGATATCCAGTTTTTTTAGTAGTTTTTCCACCTCTTCGGCTTTTTCGTCTTTATCTAAGCCTCGATTGATTTCCCATTCCAGAGATAAAACTCCGGCTTTTCTTGATTGGGTGCAAGCAAAAACGTGCGGATCACAAAGTAATTCTTTGTAAATCCTTATATCTTTGCCTTGCTTACGCAAAACAATATCAGGGTCAGGCAGGATATTGGCTAAAGAATAGAAATTTAATGCACGTTTTCGAGTTGCGATTTCTTCTGTTAAATTCTTTTTTGAGTTGGCTTTTTTAAGAACTGAATCTTCCACTATTATGCTCCCACGTTCTTTTTGAAAGTAGCAAGCATATCAATCATTCCAACCTTGTAGATGTTTTGCAGGACATCAATTTCAAAGACTTCTTGCTTATCGACAATTAATTTTGCGTAAGTGACGGTCATTGTTGTTTCATATTCGGCATTCTCATGTGGTTTTATATTCCCAAGCGGGAATTCTTTAAAAGTCCCGATTAAAAATGCTGTCGCAGGAACTTCTTTTATTCTTCCTGTTCCGTTGTATGTTTCAAGATTTGCTCTAACTTGTATCATTGTGGCTAAAAATGGGTTTGCACACGTTCTCAAAACATTCGGATAAAGTGCATTCCATTTAATTTTGCACTCAAGTTTATCAATGCCGGCAAAAAATTCAGCAGAGCCAACCATACCAAGTGCTTTATGTTCCGCCATTTTGTGTTTGATTTGCGGCAGTTGGACTTCTTCAGCTCGACCGAGTAAGTTTGTGCCATTCATATAAATATTGGCATTTGTTAATTTGTTTATTTCAATTTTTGACATTTATGGGGTAAACTCCTATTATTTCTTGAATAAAGCACATTCCTTTATCTCGACATCCGAGTAGTGCAAAAAGACATATTCTCTGCTTAGAGCCTGTATTAGAGGACATTTGTAAATATTTTTGCAGTTGTAACAAAGGTCATCACTATCGGTGTGAACTTCCAAGCTGCCTCTATCGTTTACTATGCAACGCATTAAGATGCTCCCAACGACTTTAATAATTCGATATCAATGAAAGACTCAAAAGTTATACGTTCAGCCGGAGTCGGAGGCATAAATTCGATATCAAAGACAAGATGTCCGTTTGCGATTTCCGTTGCAGGGTTTTTGTCTTGATTAAAAGTACATTTGCCATCAATCAAAGCACCTCGACCGATGAGCGTTCTAATAAACTGATTTACAGTCTCGCAGATTGAATCAATCAAGCCATTGTCTATCGGATAGTCCATAAATTGGAGCATTGAGTATTCAACAGACTCATGCAGGATGTCAGCAGTTCTTCGAACGCAGATGAAATTAGTCGGATGAGTTGAGGATGGATATGCGGCAGAACGGTTTCCCCAAGTCCTAAAACCTGAGCCATAGGAATTAAAAACAGTTACAACTCCGGCTTCGTTTAAAGTATTGACTTCAGAAGTCGGGTCATTAATCATTGATGTAAGCTGACGTTCAATACCGACAATTCCCTGTATCTCTGTATTTGATGGCGACCAATGGTAGCCTTTTTCAACATCTTTTGCGGCAATTACTCCTGCGAGCCTTTGAGAATAAGGTTGCAGTTTAATAGAATCCGACTCGGCATCGTAAACTTTTAAATGAGGATAACAAAGAATTATACGCTCAGAAGACGTATTAAAATTAATAGTTCCCTCCGGCCCACGACCTGTGATTACATCTTGAACAGTTGCTCCAACAGGAGCGTCAACTATTCCCATCGCTCTGATTTTTTTACAAATCGTGTTCATTTCAGTAACAACAGCAGTGTCTTCACAATAAACAGGGGCAATAATCGTTTTTGGATAATATCCGAATAACGAATAGCAATCTTCAAATGCTTTCATGCCTGTTCTTTTGCCAGTTGTTGCATCAATTCCGCCGTTAATATCAGAAATTTTTACATCTTCAACAGATTCGTGTTTACTTGGATCATAAACATTAATAACGATTGCAATTCCGGCACCTTGGTCAAAGACAGCTTTTAATGCTTGAGGAATTGTAAATCCGGCTTTATGATTGCCGAAATATTTTACTGCCTCGACCTCGTTTAAAATTAAAGTCGGGGTATTTATTGTTTTGTAATCATCATCTATATCTTCAATCGGTGCAGTTCCAATAATTCCAACGACCGCAGTTTTAACAGTCGTAATAGTTCTTGCACCTTTTGTAATTTCTATGGTTTCAACACCATGAAGAAAACTATTCATATATACTTCCTTAATATTTGTAAGAACTTCACGCTTTTTGTGTGAGTTCTGGCATATAAACTCCTTAAATATTGGGATAAATTAAAAATCTTGTATGTTAGTTGTGATTAAAGTGAAATTAATGCCATATTGCCAAATTCCACCATTTTCAGAAATAAAGAAATCTTTTGTTGGCATCAATTTTGAACATCCATCGGGCTGAAAACCTGTTAATGCGACTTTAACTTTATCAAGGTACTCATAAGCACCTTTATTGGCTCTTAAATTACGAGTAACGATAGTAATTGAAAATTCTTTTTTGTTATCTTGAACAATGCATCCAATAGACTCTGAATTTGGATAATTGCTGCCTTGATAGTGAACAAGCAATGCTCCGATTGAGTGGAGCAATATAAATTCGGAGGGTTTATCCGGGAATCCTTGAACTAAAACTTCAGGGAAGTCGGTTTTTAGTTTTGTAATGATAGAATCTTCAATCTCTCTAATATTCACTCATTCTCTGCTTTCCGAACAATTTATCCAATATATTTTTATTGGTCTTATATTCCGTTGCACTAAAGCCTGAAGTTTCAAAAGTGTCATTCTCGCTTTGCAGGGATATTACACCTTTTTGTATATCTTTAAGAGTTGAGATAGCGTGTTCATAATTTTTAGTAATAACTTCCGGCATTTCGTTTCTCATTCTGCGAGAATACAAACGATGAATGCTTAAATCAATTGCAAGAATACGAAGTAAAGGAAAATGGATATCGAGAGGAAGAGAGTATCGACCTCTCAAATATCCATCGATGAGCGTAGAAGAATAAAGGATAGCCTCTTGGGCAACAACACGATCGACTGCTTCTTGCCCATCATCAGAAGTGAGCTGGATTAGAGTAGGGGTAGAGGTTTGTGTTTCAATATCTTCGATCGTGCAATAATCCATAATTAACCTTTCAAAATTCGTATTTTTTGTCCGGCTGTGCTATTATCAAGAGCATAGCCATTTATGATTGCAGAATCTGCTGCTTTGACAGCTTTACCATCAGCATCGGATGCAACTGCATCGCCAACGGCTATTGTTCCACCGACTTCTACAAGCAGGATTCCAAAGACGGCAATCGGAGCGAATTGGTCTTTTTCAGTTGAAACATCGCAAACTCCGAGAGCCTTAGCACCTGCGGTGCAATGTTTACCATCAAAACCAACAAATCTGTGTTCTATTAAATCTGACGTTGCCTGAACAGACTCAATTAAAAGCGGTTTATAATGTTTATTTGTCATTATCTACACCTCCGTCTTGTTCAGAGCCTTTACCGTCAGCATCTTCGTCTTTTGAAGGATCATCGGTTTTGGTTTTCGTTTGTGACTTTGGTTTTGTCGCAGGTTTTGTAGCCTGAGTTTCGGTTTTTGGTTTTGTCGGCGTTTGGTTTGGAATTAGAGTAACAAAATCTTCAAGTCTCTTTGCTTGAGTTTCTGTTAATTCAATTGCAGAGCCTTCTTTATATAATTTGCCGTTGTGAAGAATGCTCGTGTGTTTAACTTTGTATTTAGCCATTAGAAACTCCTTTTGCCTTTGGAGCATTAACACCTGAAATTAAATACCCTGCTTCAGCACCAACTAAAAACGGAGTATAAATATCAGTTGCTCTGATATATTTAACTTTGTTGCCTTCTTTTTGGTATTCATCAATCTGTAAGGCATCTTTTTTGCGGACTGTGTATGCAAAAGACGGATCATACTCAGTTCTTGAAGTTCCAAGATTAGGAACGAATGCCAAGATAATATTGTCTTTCCATATACGTTCAAATTCGCCTTTTTCATTGGCAAAGATTGATTTGCCGATGAAGATGTTTTCAATCTCGAAGATTTCTTTTAAAAGGTTGAGTGTAACCAATTTGTTTTGGTTATCAGAAATCAAATTTTTTAATTTAGGGTGTCGTTTTAATGTTTTCCAAGCCTCTTGACCGATAATCATTGTGTTAGGGTCTTGAGCGATTTTAGCGGAAACCGCATCTTTGGCATCATCAACCACACCCTGTGGGTCTGAATTTTCATCGGTAAAGCAGGATGTCCCGGACAATAAAATTTTATTATCAGCCGGATAGTTGTCAGGATTTTGAACTAAATCCGCACACTCTTTCTCGTGCTTAAGTTGCAAGCCTTCAGTTACGACATTAGTTGCGTGAAGTTGCAGTTTAACTTTTTCCGCTTCCTGTTCTTCTCTGTAATCAATCGGATAGGAAAGGTCGTTTTCGGTTAAAGTTGTAGTGTGCTTTTTAAAACCTTGCGGCGAGATAACATTTGAATTTGCTCTGATAGCACGTTCGGTGTTGTAAATTTGAAATGCTTCTTTGTTAAATTCAAAGATATCGATTTTTTCTTTTTCGGAATAAATTGTCGGGAATAAATTTTGTGCAACAAATGCGTTGTTATGATATCCACGAGCGACTTCCGAAAGATACGCATTTATGCGTAATTCTTCAAGTCTTCCCATTTAAACTCCTTTATATCTCGCATTTTGGGGTAAATGCGTTTAATTTATTAAATATTCAATTTCAAAAGTGCATCTCTGAATGAGATGTTTTCTTTTTCAGCAAGAGCCTTTGCTTCCTTAAAAATCTCTAAGGAATCTTCATCGGCGTTTGCAAACTTTTCCGCTTCGTCTTTTTGATGATTCGGAATTTTGTCTTTTGTTGCAGTTTCGCCGAATTTAATTTGGGGCGGCAGGGACTCGATAAAAGATTTAAAGTCACAAACGACTGTCGAGTCCTCCCCAAATTTCTGTACATTATCTAATTCCTGAAGAACTGATAGTACAACGTCTTTATTTGCAGGAACTAATGTTCCTTTATCGATTTGTTTATCGATAAATTCGTCAAATTCTTTTTTCTTAATTGCAACTTTAATGTCGTGCAATTCTTTTTCGATTTCTTCTTTGCCTTGTGCTTTTTCTTTAAAGGTGGCAACTTCATCTGTTAGAGCAGAAATCTTTTCTTTCAAAGATTTAATTGTTTCCATTTTTTTGCTGTTTTCTTTAAATTTAGAAACCTGCTCTTCAAGTTCAGCAACTTGATTTTTCAAATCTTCGACATCTGCTTCTGTGAATTCTTCCGGCTCATCATCCGAATCGAATTCATAAATGTCAGATTCGGACTCCATAAACTTAATTGGTTCCAATCCTTTAACTTGAGGTGTCGCAGCACCTAAGAAAGAAACGGCTTTAAGATAAGCACCTTTGCCTTCAAGATTTCTGTATAATTCAACAGAGACTTTTTTGTATTTGCCGTCATTAACATCTTTTTGAAAATCTTCCGGCATATCTTTAAAAGCGACTTTTAATTTATCGCCGTCTGCTTTAACTGTATCAACCCAACCATAAGCGGGTCCAGATTGTTGATGGTCGAGAGTGATTGGTGCTTCGCAGAATTTTGGATCGTAATTTTTTGCAATTTCTGCAATTTCTTTTTTGGTAAATTTGCCTTGCGGATACTTTCCGGCTTTAAAAACTTCGTAAAATTTCATTAAATAATTCTCTCCTTAGAGTGTTTTATAGGGAAAATGTTTTGTTTGTATTCTCACTATAATCGTTCTCTCATGCGAGTTTCAAAACTTTTTAATGGAAGTTTTTGCACAATAAAATTTTTCATAAAAAATTTTTGAAAAGTGATATCGGGTAAAGTTAAACTAAAAACATACACACACATCCCTACCTTATTTACCCCTCCCTCCAGTCTATGGGTTGCAAACAGAATCTTTCTGTCTTGCAACTCTTTTCTTCCTACAAGTATTGTTATTAAGGAGTTTTATGGAAATTTTAAACGAAATATCCCCATTTATTGAAAATGTCGGATTCCCTGCACTAATATTTTTGATTTGGTATATCTACCATCAATCACAGGTTAAAGCCTTTGAACAGATTATTAAAAACAACTTTGATATCTTAAAAGACTTGCTTGAGACCAACCAATATCACGCAGCAATTCTTTCACGAATTGAAAGTAAGATTGACAACAATCTCTGGTGTCCAATTTTGAAGAAAGAGGTACACTAATGAATCCTGAAAGACTGCAATTAAAAGGAATGCTTGCTGAAAGTAAAAAACGCTTCCGTACATTGGATACGGAAGCGTCAGGGTTGGTTATATTAATTCGTTCTCTTTTAAATCCATACGATGAAATTAAAAATCTCGATATGGAAAAAGTGAATGTGACTGTAAAAAGACTCACAGAGATTACAGAAGAAATGAAAACTCTGTCTGAAAAAATTAAGAAATTGGAGGCAGAATTTGAATAGCAAAAAAGATGACTTACTGCCGGAAGCAGAGAGACTTTTTATACACGAATATATGCCTGCAACTGTTATCTCTAAAAAATTGAATTTAAACAGAAAAACCATTAACAGGTGGCGAACTGAACACGATTGGGATATAAAACGTGCAAAATTTTTAAAATCTAAAATGTCATTCCATGAAGAGTTATATGAATTCGCTCGGAAATTAATGGATGGAATCAAAGCCGATATGGATGCCGGCGAAAAAATAGATCCCGGCAGAATGTATGCTTTTTGTAAAGTGATTCCAATGTTTACAAAAGTCAAAAACTACGAGGATCTTGCCACACCTAAAGAAAAGAAACCATCAACACGAGGTTTAACTCCTGATATCGTGGCTCGAATCGAAGAAGAAGTTTTAGGTATAACCCCGAATGTTGACGAAGACGAAACCGAAGAAGAGTAAATATTTTCTGCCTTACCAATTAAGGTGGCTCAACGATAATTCAAAAGTAAAAATATGGGAAAAATCGAGAAGAATAGGAGCAACGTATGTACAAAGTTATGAAGATGTAAGAGACTGCGTAAAACGAACAGTTCCGGCTGTGTGGTTTTCATCAGCAGATGAATCCGCTGCACGTGAGTACATTGATTATTGTAAACAATGGGCAACTTTATTCAATATCGCAGCCAAAGACTTGGGCGAACAGGTTTTAGATAAAGAAAAAGATATCAAAGCCTACGTTATTCAATTTTCAAACGGAAGTAAAATCCACGCATTATCTTCAAATCCTAAAGGATTCCGTTCTAAAGGCGGAAAAGTTGTTCTTGATGAATTTGCATTTCATAACAGCCCCGAAGAACTTTGGAAAGCGGCTCGACCTTGTATCACTTGGGGATTTCCGTTAAGGATATTATCAACTCACAACGGTCAAAGCTGTCTTTATTACAAATTCTTAGAACAGGTTAATAAGGGCAAACTCAAATGGTCGCACCATAAAACTCCGATTCACTTGGCAGTTGATGAAGGGTTGGTTGATAAAATCTACGGCAGACCAACAACTAAAGAGGAACGTCAGGAGTGGCTTGATGAAGAATGCAAAAACTGTTTTGATGACTATACTTGGTTTCAAGAATATTGTTGTATCGCAATTGACGAAGCCTGTGCATTTCTTCCTTATGACCTTATTTCAACCTGTGAAATGCCCGATGTATTAAAATCTCTTGAAGAAATAAAAGGCGATTTATACGTTGGAATCGACATCGGCAGACGAAAAGACTTAACTGCAATATGGTGTATTGAGCGATTTGAGAATTCAAAATATACAAGAAAAGTCAAAATCTTAGAAAAGACTCCGTTCCATATTCAATATGAAGTAATATCCGAGATATTGAAACATCCAAAATTAAGACGTTGTTGCATTGACTCTACCGGCATAGGTATGCAATTGGCAGAAACCGCTCAAAAAGATTTCGGCAAATACAGAGTCGAAGCTGTTATGTTCACAAACAAGTCAAAAGAGGAAATGGCATACAACCTCCGCACAAATTTTGAAGATAAATCTGTATTCATACCAAACGACCACGATATTAGAGAAGATTTGCACTCCATAAGAAGAATTTACACCAAAGCCGGAAACATTCGTTTTGATGCCGAGTCTTCTGAAGTCAACGGACACGCCGACAGATTTTGGGCGTTAGCACTTGCTCTGATTGCTTGTTCCACTCCATCAGAGCCAACGAAAATTACAACTCGGAAAAAATATGAAACCTTAAAAATGACAGAAGGCTTTTAAAGGCCTCTAAAAATATCTCGGATGATAAATTGTATTCCCCTGACCCTAAAAATTTAATACAGAGGTTTTTGAACACTTTTTGAACGGGGTTAGAGTAATTATCTTTATAACGAATTACTAAATAATTCCATTCGACCATGATATAAGCCATTATTTTGGGATTTAGCCATATTTTTAACAAGATCCTTTACAAATTGATTGTGTAACCCGTCAGCATAGAAAGTATATTTGCTAACATCTTCTGCCATATCCAGTTTAGAAGAAACTCTTTTAACTATACGTTTTTCAGGATTCGTAAATTTTTCAAAATTGGAATCGAACAAATATCTATCCAAATATAAGTTGTTGTTTTTTATCGGAATCATTTTTTCTCCTATCAATATTCTACCCCAAAATTTAAATAAAGAAAGGATTTATATGTCAAAAACACTTACCCTGCCATCAGGAAAAATTGCTGTGATTCGTAACGGAAAAGGTCACGATTTACTTCAAGCACAAATGAAAGCAAAAAACTCAGAAGAAATTCCCTACGCTCTTATAGCTGAACTTGCCGAAATTGACGGACAGGCTCTCGTTTATGAGGATATTTTAGAAATGGATCTGCCTGACGTGGTGGCTTTACAAGGGGAAATTTCGGGAAAGTTTCAGACTGCAAAGCCTGTGGAAACTCCGAAGCAGGAAACAAAAACGGAAGCACCCCAACCTGTCTCCCCGACAGTCAAAGCATAATCCATCTAAGCAAAATTACAGGGTGGCAGTATTCTGAAATATCAGAAATGCCAATCCCTGTGCTTGCTTACTGGTGCAATCAAGCCATCAAATACACGAATAATCGAAACGAGGAAATCGAAGAACAATGCTCGACACAATGATGAAAGTATCATTAACCCTTGTTGCCTTTGACAAAATGTCAAAGGTTATTCGTGATGCTGTAAATAAATCAAATTCCGAATTCGATAAACTTCAAAACAAGATAAATAAAACCTCTGAATGCTTGGATAAACTCGGTCAGAATATGACAAAAGTCGGTGCCGGATTAACTGCTGCCGGCATGGGAATAGCATATAAATTGGGAATTACTCAAGCAATACCCGAAGCTCTTGCATTGGAACATCAATTAAGAGAATTGGGGAACGTGGGGCAACTCTCAGCAGAACAACTTGCCGAAATGGACGAGAGGTTGGGTTCAATTTCAAGATACACGAATCAATTTAGAAGTGAAATTGCTGAAGGCTTAAACGTTCTTGTGGCATCAGGTATTGATCCGACAGCGGCTCTTGATTATATGAATGTTATCGGAAGAACTGCAACAGCAGCACAGGCTGAAATTGTCGATATATCTAAAACTGCGTTCGCTGTAACTGATAACCTCAAAGTCAATGTCAATGATTTAGGTAAAACAATGGATATGCTTGCCCAAGCAGGTAAAGAGGGCAGATTTGAATTAAAAGATATGTCTGCCGCTTTTCCATCGTTAACCGCAGGTGCAAGTATGCTTGGTATGCGTGGAGTTCCTGCGGTGGCTCAGTTAGGTGCGGCATTACAGATTGCAATGAAAGGAGCTGGACAAGCAAGTGAAGCTGCGAATAACTTAGAGAACTTCATTCAAAAAGTAACATCCCCACTTGCAATTAAAAACTTCCAAGAAGTGTTTGGAGTCAATCTTAAAAAAGTTTTAATTGATGCTGCCAATCAGGGTAAAGACCCGATTCTTGAAGTAATAGAATTAATGACAAATTTATCCGGCGGAGACGTTTTTAAAATATCCGAAGTTTTTCAGGATAAGCAGGTTTTAAACTTTATAAAACCTATGATGCAGAACTTGGATGAATACAAAAGGATAAAAGCATCTGCACTAAATTCCGCAGGAGTTGTTGAATCAGACTTTAACAATATGATGAAAACAACAAATGAGCAGATTAAGTTGTTAAAAATCAACATGAAAGAACTTGTATTCCCTCATTTGCATAAACCAATCGAAAAACTTAACGAGATTCTAACAAAAATCAATCAAAACCCTGCAATGCAAAAAGGATTATTTGCGGCAATTATGGGAACGATCGGTGTTGGAGTTGTTTTAACTGCACTTGGAACTGCAACAATTCTTGTCGGAAAACTCGTCAAAGGCTACGGCGAATTTTTACAAGTCGCAAGAGACTTAACACCTGTGTTAGCTCAAAATGCGATTAAACTTTTTAATTTTATAGGCTTGAATTCAACTGCTCACAATTTAACCTACGGCAGAAAAATTATGGCAGCAGGAAATCCTCTTGGACTTGATATGTCTAATTTCTCAATTAAAAGCGGGATTTTTGCGGATATCAGACGAATTGATAAAAACCTCAGAGCAGGAATTATTAACGGATTCAAAGAACTTCCGAATAATATTTCAAAGTCCGCAGTTGCTCTCAAAGATTGGACTGTAACTTCTATAAAAGGATTTCCATCAGCATTAATGAATGGTTTAACTGCGTTCAAAAAAGGTTTTTTAGGTGTTCCTGGCATGATAAGAAATGCTATTGTTGCTTTTAGAGCCTTTTCGCTAACTCTTTTAACTTCGCCTATCGGTTGGATTGCTCTTGCAATCGGAGCTGTTGCTCTTGTTATTTTCAAATACTGGAAGCCTATCACAGCATTCTTTAAAGGTATGTGGCAAGGATTAAAAGAAGGACTGCAACCTTTGATGCCTTTATTTAAACGAATGGGAACGGCACTTGAGCCGATTATAAAGCCAATTCGTGCAATTATTGATTGGTTTAAGAAATTAATTAAACCTGTTGAAGATACAGGCGGTGCTGCTGAGAATATGGGATTACGTTTCGGAAAAGCAATAGCAGGAATCATTGTTAAACTTGTCGGTCTTATAACGAAAGCCTTTGAATGCGGAAGTAAAATTACTTCAATGCTTGCTGAGGGTATTATGAAAGGAATTGCAAAGGTCAAAGACTGCATCGCAAAAGTTTCCCAAGTAATAAGAGACCACCTCCCACATTCTCCTGCTAAAACTGGGCCTTTAAAAGATTTGCACAAAGTGAAAATCGTTGAAACAATTGCCTCAACTATAAAACCTCTTCCGATTCAAACCGCAATGAATAAATCGTTGGCATTTTTTAATGGCGGATTAAGAACAAGTGTTCGAGGAGTGAATTCAACGGCATCTGCTCCGATAATAATTCATTACAGCCCAACTATAACCTGCACAGGAAGCACCACTAAAGATGAATTCAAAGAGATGCTCAAAAAGCACAAAGACGAGATTTTAAAAATCTTTCGTGATGAACAAGATAGAAAATTGAGGACTGCTTACTAATGTTCGCTCAACTCGGTGACATAAAATTTGAATTAATAACATATTTTAACGGTCTGAATGAAACCGTATCTTACAATTACGCACAACACGAGCGAATTGAAAACAAACCAATCTTGCAATTCTTGGGAAAAAATCTTCAAGAAGAAAATATCAAGTTAAACTTCCATCGCACATTTTGTGTCCCTGAAGATGAACTCAAAAATCTTGTTGATGTTGCTGATAAAGCCGAGCCTCTAAAATTTATCAAAGGTAATGGCGAATACGTTGGAGTCTTTGTCATTGAAGAAATCGGAAAAACAGTTGAACAGACTTCTGCTGAGGGCGACTTGCTTTCAATTCAAGTTGATTTAAGGCTAAGAGAATATACAGGCAAAGTCCCCGAAGATGAAGAAGAACAAGAAAAAGGATTTAAGAAAAAATAATGGAATATTATTCTTACATCACAAAAGACTCCGACCGTTGGGATTTAATTGCCTATCGCTTTTACAAAAACCCCACAATGTATGAAGAGATAATTAAAGCAAACCCCGAAGTCCCAATTGAACCAGTCCTACCTGCCGGAATAAAACTAAAAATTCCTGTACTTGAAGAATCCGAAACAATCAAATTTGAAACCCCTCCTTGGAAAAGATAATGTTAGTACCAATTTTTGAACTATTCTACGATAAGAAAAATATCACTAATGATGTTTCCCCTTATGTAAACTCAATCGAATACACCGATGTTGAACATGGCGAATCAGATGAACTTTTAATTTCATTTGAGGACTCCGAAAAATTATGGCAGAGTGCTTGGATTCCATCAAAAGGTGACTGTTTGCGTGCATATATCGGATACGAAGCGGAAAAACTTTTAAACTGCGGTGTTTTTGAAATTGACGAACTTGAATACGATACTCCACCCGATGTCATTACGGTAAAAGGACTTGCCACAGGAATTAAAAAACCCCTCCGACAGAAAAACTCTGTCGGATATGAGAATAAAACATTAAAACAAATCGCAAAAGAGATTGCAGATAAACATGGATACACATTGGTGGGCGAGATTGCTGACATTCGTGTTGATAGAATTACGCAAAATCAAGAGAGGGATTTAACATTCCTAACTAAACTCGCAGAGCAATATGGCTACATCTTTAAAATCGCTGAAAACAATCTTGTATTTTATGACGTTTCAAAACTCAAAGGTGCAAAATCTACACAGATTTTTTATAAATCGGATTTAATCCACATTAATCTTCGTGAAAAAACATCTCAAAGGTATAAATCTGTTCAAGTATCATATTTCGACCCCAAGAAAAAGAAAACAGTCAAAGCGACTGCAAGAAATGAAAAAGTCAAAAAAGGCGATACTCTAAAAATTACAGTCCGCTGCTCCGATAGAAAACAAGCCATAGTTAAAGCAAAAGCGGCACTCGGAACGGCTGACGATAAAATTGAAGGAACGCTTGAATTTGTCGGTAATCCCTATTTAATTGCAGGTCTTAACATCGAACTTAAAGGCATCGGGCATTTTTCAGGCAAATACCACATAAAACAAGCCCGTCACGTTATTGATAGATCAAGCGGATACAAAACAACTTGCGAGGTGGAATCTTGTTAAGATTTGGAATTGTATCTCAAATAAATCCCGTTCTTGCACAGGCTCGTGTAAGTTTTGAAGATGATGAGTCCACATCCTTTTGGCTTCCGATTCTTCAAACTAAGACATTAAAAGACAAGTTTTATTCAATGCCCGATATAGGCGAACAAGTTGCGTGTTTGATGGATGAAAACTCTGAAGATGGAGTAATTCTCGGTGCGATTTATTCAAGCGAAGATGTGCCGGCTGTATCGTCTGAAAAACAAATATCTCTCAATTTAGAGAATAATTCGCTGATTAATATTGATAAAGAAACAAACACCCTGACTATAACATTCCAAAACATCAATTTTAACGGCAATATTAATCACACAGGAGTGCTGATTAATACAGATGGAATAACATCTCAAGCCGATATTACGGACAAAACCTCATCAATGCAAGCAATGCGAGATATATATAACCCTCATACGCACACAGGAAATCAAGGAAGCCCGACATCAAAACCCGATGGAGCGATGTGATGACTAAATTAAGCGAAATAACTTACGTTGATTGGCAATACAAACTCAATAAAATCGGCGATGTCGCTGAAGGCGTTGATGATATAAACCAATGTATCTCAATTATTCTTACAACCAGAAAAGGCTCAGTTCCGCATCGTCCTACTTTTGGCTCAAACATTTATAAATATGTTGATTATCCTGTAAACGAAGCTGTACCAAATATTACAAGAGAAACTATTGATGCCATCAAACAATGGGAAACACGAATTACAGTTAATAAGGTCACTGTTGAAATAAACAAAACTCAAATTTTAATTAAGGTTGAATGGACTTTAAATGGCTCTAAAACAAGAGGAATGGCAAACGTAACATTATGACAAATTTACCCGAACCAAATTTTATAGATAGAGACCCCGACACGATAACTAAAGAATGGGTCGAACTTTACGAACAAAAGTCCGGCAAAATTCTTCAACCTGCACAAATTGAAAGATTAATGATTGATGTTGGGGCTTATCGTGAAACAGTTCTTCGAATGAAAATTCAAGAAACCGCCAAGAAAAATCTTCTAAGTTATGCTCCGCTTGATATTTTAGAGCATATCGGCGAGCCTTTAGGAGTTAGAAAACTTCTTGCAAATTGTTCAATTACAACTCTTAAATTTTCAGTAGATGAGCCATTGGACTTCGATTTTAAAATCAGTTCGGGCTGTGAAGTTGAATCAAAAGATGGTCTTGTAATTTTTCAAACAACAGAGGATATCATTTTAAAAGCCGGACAATTATCCGTAAGTGCTGAAGCAATTTGCGAAACACCGGGTATTGTCGGAAATAATTATATAATCGGCTCAATAAATAACCTAATCACACCCCTAAGCTATATTTCAACTGTTGAAAATATAACCATTTCAAGTGGCGGTGCAGATGACGAAGCTGCTGACCAATTAAGAGAAAGAATCCGTCAAGCTCCCGAAAAATTTTCAAATGCAGGAAGCAAAGGAGCATATCGCTATCATACATTATCGGCTCATCAATCCGTAACAGATGTCGCAATTACATCGCCGAGTCCCGGTGTTGTAAATATTTATCTACTTACTAAAGACGGCAAAGCTACAGATGAAATTATTGAAATTGTTCAGAGGTATTTAAGCGATGATAAAGTTCGTCCTTTAACCGATTGGGTTAAGGTTTATTCATCTGAACAGGTTGATTTTTCTGTTAAGGCAAAAATCATTTTATATAAAGATTCAGACCTGCAAAGTGTTGTAAAAACCATTGATGCCAAGATGAAAGAATATAAAGTCTCGTTATCTGAAAAACTCGGCAAGGATGTTGTTAAAACACAAATTATAACCCTTTTAAACAGTGTTTATGGAGTGTTTAAAATTGATTTAATAACACCTTCAGATATTGAAATTTTAGAATACCAATGGGCAAATTTAGTTGATTTTGATATTTCGGTGGAGGGTTATGCGAATGAATAACCTCGCTCCGATAGATGATATCAGTTTAAAAATTTTTGATGAAATCTGCGAAGAACGATTTTCACAGCTTGAATTGGATGTAATTCTTGTTTCTATCATTGACAATTTACCGCCGGATGCACTTCCACATTTAGCTGAACAGTATCACGTCACAGGAAATGAAGGTTGGTTGCAATGTCGAAATGATAATGAAAGACGAGATTTAATCAAGCGTTCCATTGAAGTTCATCGCTATAAAGGAACTAAATATGCCTTAATGAAAATTTTTGATATGTTCGGCATTAAAGGCGACATTAAAGAATGGTTTGAAACGAACGGGAAACCTTATACATTTACAGTTGATATTAATTTTGTTTCAAAGGGATTAGATTTTGAGCTCATAGAAAAGTTGGAAGATTTAATCAATGAGTATAAAAACGTGCGTTCTCATCTTGCAAGTTTGCATATTGGAATGTCCTCAAATCTTAAAAGTTATAAATACAAAATGGCAAGCATAACAGGGGAAAACACTACAATTTACCCATTCCAAAAATCTCTTATATGGGATGAAGGCAACTGGAATGAAACATACTGGTCAAAAGCTGAAGATGAACTTCGAAAACTTCCTGCTATGCAATGGGATGAAACAGAATTTGATGAAAGTCTTTGGACTTTCGGCTAAGGAGTTTTATGGATTTTTATACATTACTCACAAATAACGGAAAGAAGCGAATAACTCGCTCTCATGCGGATAATACGCCGATACACCTTACAACTTTTGCGGTTGGGGACGGCGGAGACGGTTATTATGACCCCGATACAACTCAAACATCATTAATCAACGAAACTTATCGAGGATTAATTTCTAATATTTATGTTGATCCCGAATACGATGACCGCTTGATTGTAGAGTGTGGAATACCTGCTGATAGCGGCGGATATTACATTCGAGAAATAGGCATTTATGATGCAAATCAGACATTGTTTGCAGTCGGCAGACTGCCTGAGAGTTACAAACCCGTTGAAGAAGAAGGGTCTACACGTGATTTTTATATTCGAGTTGTTCTTGAAGTTGAAAACCTCGAAGATAGACAATTAATTATAGATTCAAACATAAGTCTTATTTCTATTGATTATTTAGAAAAAAATCATAACAAAGACCCGAATGCACATTATAGACTAATTGATGCGGATAAGGTCGATGGTTTTGATGCCGGAAATGACCAGAATCAAGTTCCGATTTCTAATGGCGAAATTAATCTTGGTTTAAATGCAGATTTAATAGACGGACATCACGCAGGAAATGATAAAAACAATGTTTTGGTTTTAGATGAAAATGCACTTGTTCCTGAAGAAAATCTTAAACCATATGCCGCAAAAAATCATACACACCCCTTAACAGAAATTCTAACAAACGAGGCTATTCATAGTTTTAACAACATGCAGATTTTAAGCGGCTACAACGTAGGCACAACAACTTATATTTACCCTCCCGATGGTTATACAATGGACGACTTGTTGGCATTTATTCCCTCTATTAGAGTTATTCATTTTAATGGACAGGTTGATAACAACGATTCTCTTTATTGTTACTGGGGAAAAGAAAGCTCTAGAATCAAAATAACTTGCTACAATACAGAGCAACGTGCTAACCCTCAAGTAAATTGGCTTGCCATTTGGCGGAAAAATATACCCTCAAACTAAGGAGTTTTTATGTCTTTGATTAACGATTTAATTGAATTTAAACCAAAAACAAAAGCTATTGCGGCTGATGTTAATAGCAATTTTGAAAAATTGCGACTTTCAAATAATGAACATGAAGAATTTTTAAATAAGCTACGAGATACTTTTGATGAATATAAAACAAATGTTTTATACGAGATAGAGTGCAACTCAAATGTCTTAGAATTAAATACAAATACAAATAATTACAAAGTCTCAGGAACTTCAACAATCTCTGAGTTTGCAGGAATTAATGATGGCTTTGTTTTTATTGAATTTGTATCAACAAGGCAAATTATCAATAGTCCTTCATTAAGACTGCAAAATAATGTCGACAGATTGACAAAAGCCGGAGACATAGGAATTTATCTGTTTGAAAAAGGCAAAGTTAAAGAAGTTAATTATTTTACTTCAAAAGAAGAAAAGACAAATACACTCCCGACACAGACAATTATTGATGCACCTCGTGACAATAACGGAAAGAGCAATTTTTTAAACAAAATAGAATTTTCTCAAGATATTATGCCGGTAATGGAGGCTTTTGAAAATGAAATATGCATTGTTTCTTCAAGTTCTCAATATGATGCAACAAATTATATGCCTTGGAAAGCATTTCGTCATCACGTAAATGATACCCAAGGGTGGTTAACGGTTAATGGAGTAAAAACAGGTTGGCTAAAAATAGAATTCAAAAATATTCAGCCAAAAGTGACTGCTTTTTCTATAACATCAAGAAATACAGCTGATGCAAATACTCATGCCCCTTGTGATTTTGTTATTGAAGGCAGCAATGATGACATAAATTGGACTCTGCTTGGGGATTATACCAATAATTTAAACTGGTTGCAAAAAGAAAAACGTGTTTTTGCTCTTACATATTTTGATAATTTTAAATATTACAGAATTACTATTAATGGAATTTCCGGCGCAGGAACTTATGCAGGATTTGGGGCTTTAGAGTTGTATGAAACTCTAAACGATTTTATGCCAATGGTTGCAAAGGTTGATTTGTCTCTTGATAATCCAATGTTAATCAACACAGGAATCGGGAAAGCAAAGATAGGAAAAATCAATCAATTATCAGTATTGAGCCAAGCTCATACAATTGAGAATTTTTACAACAATGCACTGATGTACATTGGGTATATTAAAAATTCTGAAAACAGGTTTGAGCATTTTGTTTCTACAGCCTGTCCCGTTTATACAAACGCTCTTCAAAAACATTCAAATAAAAATTCTGTTCCAACAATGATTTCCCCTACAACAAGCAAAGAGTTCAAGTTTGGATATGTTGCTTCCGCAAGCAGCCATTATGTTCCGCAGGGCGGCAATTTCCCTGCTTATTTAGCTTTCAATGGCGTATGGAACAATAAATGGATTGCAAATGTTGTAGGCGGCAATCAATGGTTACAGATAGATTTCCCGAATTACAGAAAAGCTGCAAGATTTACGATTGTTGCTTCGCACGATGATCCTGCCGGCAGTGTAAAAAACGGCTTTATTAAGGGCTTTAACGGCGAAGAGTGGATTATTTTAAAGAAAATCCACAACGAAGTTAATTGGACAGCCAATGAAGTCCGCCATTTTGATGCAGATATAATCGAAGAATGCAACAAATTTAAACTTGAAATTACAGAAATTCAAGATGCAGCCAAAAGAGCACAGGTAGCTGAATTTGAAATCCACGAAATAACGAATTGCTTTGTAATCCCTGAAAACAAATTTTATTCATACAATATTGAAACACAAGAGTTTGAAGAAAAAGAAATTATTTATATCGGCAGAGCTAAAACTCAAAATAATTTTATTTCAGAAATTCAGAGCTATGCAATAGAAAATAAATACACAAGCGAAGAAACAGAACTCAAACCAAGTACCCTATATTCATTTTTTCATAATATTGGAGTTGATTATAAAAATTTAAAAGTTTCAGGATGGATCAAAGATAAAGTTAACGGCTTTATTATGCCTTGGTGCGTTGATTCTAATTTTGATGCAAATATTGAATTAAACAATTATGGCTTCTATGTTGACGATTGCCAATTTAATGTTCGCACCCCTGCCACATTGATGAATTACAAGGATTACAACAATGCCGCAAAAGCAATCAAGGCAAATGTTACATTGGTGCTTCAACTTGAAAGGAGTTTTTAATGTTTTTTGTAATAAGAGATGGCGAGTATTTAGAAACAGAAAAATTACTGTTTGGGGACATTCAAGTTCCTCAAAGACCGCATGAACAATCAATCTTTATGAATGATGAGTGGGTTTTCGATGCAGATACATATTTGTCAGCGGTTGAAAAATCCGAAGCTGAAGAATTTTTGAAAAATACCGACTGGAAAATCTTGCGACACCAAGAACAACAGGCATTAGGGATGGAAACTTCGTTAAGTGAAAACGAATACTTTGACTTAATTACAGAAAGACAAGAAAGGAGAAAGCTTTTAAATGACATCCCTATCTAAAATTTGTCTGCATTGGACGGCAGGCAGTAATAAACCCTGCAACGCAGATTTAAAAGCATATCATTATTGCGTGGATAAATATGGAAGAATTTATCCCGGTAATCATAAACCTGAAGATAATTTAAACTGCTACGATGGGAATTATGCGGCTCATTGTGGTGGGGGAAATACAGGCTGTATTGGTTTATCGGTTTGCGGAATGGCAGGATTTTCGTTATCTAAAAAACAAACAAAATACCCTCTCACACAAAAACAAGTCGAAGCATTGTGCTGTCTTGCAGGGTATTTGTGCGTAAACTATGGAATTTTAGTCGATGAAAACAAAGTGTTTACACATTATGAGTTCGACCGTAAAAAGAAAAAACCTGAAGGCAAAATCGATATTTCTTACCTTCATTTTGCTCCCAATTTATCCCTAAAAAGTGTCGGAAATTATTTAAGGCAAAAAATTAATTGGTATAAAAACCGAATAAAAGCAGGAAAATACAAGTTTATAAAGAAAGGAAATTACTATGAATTTATTAGCATTGGTTAGAAACTGGAAAGATTTTAGTGCGATATGGGCTGTTATTCAACCGTTTATTTTAAAACTAATCAAAAAGAAAGTCCCGACTTCAATTACAAAGCTCTATGAAAATCTCGCAAAATATGCTCAACCTGCCATTGACAGTTTATTTAAACTAAAACAAAAAATCAAAACCACCCCATCTGAAATTGACGATTATTGCTTCAATCAGGGAGTAACAGCGATTGAAACTTTTGCAAACCACCTACTTGAAACCGCAAAAGAGTTAAGAGCATAAGGAGTTTTTATGTCTTGGAGAGATTTTCTAAACGTACAAAATGTTGAAAAAGGCTTTTTTGTCTCCTCCAATTCCTATGGAATACCCGATATGAAAGCGGATGAGTTCAATGTAAAAGAACTCATCCCATATAGGGTAGATTCAAACAGGAATGGAACTGCTCACTTTTTCTTGGATGATTACAGATTCGAGAGATGTTGGAAAAATGCCGATTCGCAAATCCCGGAACTTAAAAAATATAATGGGGTTTTATCGCCCGATTTTTCTATGTACACAACTTACCCCGAAGCATTTCAAATATGGCAAGTGTATAGAAATCGTTGGTGTGCTTGCTATTGGCAATCAAAAGGAATAAAAGTTATTCCAACCGTTAGTTGGTCTGATGAATCAAGCTATAAATATGCGTTTTTAGGTATTCCAAAACATTCCATTGTTGCAATCGGAACAGTCGGAGTTTTGAATGATGAAAATGCAAAAAGGCTCTTTATGCAAGGATTCAAAGAGATGTTAAAACAACTTGAACCAAAAGAGATTTTGATTTATGGAAACAAACTGACTGAACTTGAAGGATATGAAAATATCCGATGGTTCGAACCGTACATGAATAAGTTTAATACAAAGAAAGGAGCCTAACTATGGGCGGACGTGGCTCAGGCGGAGGCAAATCAGGTGGTGGTGGAAGTGCCGCTAAAAAAATACCAACCGGCGAGGGAATAACAGATAAAAACGAGCTTATTAATTTATATAACAGCATTTCAGGCAATTCCAATTTATCTGTTGAACAACGAGTTAAAGCAATGAACGATATTCAAGAAAGAATAAAAGAACTGGATGCTAAAAAAGCAGCAGATTTAAAACAAAAACGGCTCGATGCACTTGCAAAAGCTCGTGCTAAACGTGCGGAAAATAAGAAGAATGGAATTAAACCCGAAAAGAAAGAAAAAGATCCAAGAAAAACAAAACCTAAAATGTCTATGGATAGCACTGTAAGTGAATTGAAATATCAATTAAAAAGACAGGTTGATAAAAGCAATATGGTCGACAATAGCGATATTCAACTTAATGATTTTGGTAATCGTACGACTTTATCTATTAGATATTTAGGTAAATGGAAAAATCCACCCGAAGCTCGATATGAAGAAGACTACGATTGGCAGATTTTACACAAATCAAGCGGAAAACAGATTGATAAAGTAATTAAAAAGATGGCTAAACAATCCGGCAGAAAAATCACTTGGGGAGCAAGTGAAAAAAATTGGATTGACATAGACATTCCAAAAATGAAAGGAGACTAACTATGGGCGGACGTGGCTCAGGCGGAGGCAGAAGCGGTGGTGGCGGTGGAAGTGCAAGAGCGAATTCCTCGGAATTAAAAAATAAATATGAAAATGATAATAATGCATTTCGCACAGAATTTATGGATAAATATCATCAAATGACAGATGATGAGCTAAACAAGGTATATAAATCTACTCAAGCACAAATGAACAAGGCTCGCAGAAATTTAGATGCGGAATTAGAATCCTTTAATAAGATTAGAGAAACATTTTCTAATACAGATTCAAACGATAAAAACTTCCCTAAAATATCTGATGAATTCGATAGGCAAGTTGAACGTGTCAGAGAAGCAAGGCTTTTATCGGATATGAGAACTCAAATTCATTATTTAGCACTTAATGAAAAGAGAAATATTAGAAAAAAATAATTGTGTCTGAATGATACAGAATGAGGCACAATGACTTTAATTTAATTATTAATCGAGTGATGAATGGGTGTGTACAGAATAAAAGGAGGTCATTATGACAGAAACAATCACACCTGAACAAGTATTAAAGACAAAACAAAACTTCTCTGATTACTTGCAAAAGAACACACCTGTTATCGTCACTTCAACGATTGCGGATTACCAAAGCAAAAGCGGCAAAGTTGTTATACCGCTTACTGATTTAACTCAAAACTTCGATACTTTGGTTAATGCAATTAACGATCCGAAAGTTTTAAATTTACCGAAAAAACCGTATTTTGTTTGGATGATTACAAACCCAAAAGAGCAAGTTATGAATTTTTTAAAATTCATAAATGAAGGCTCAGATGGTGAACTTGGAATTTTTGTTTTTAGGGCATTTTTGAACGGGGATAAAATAGACTTTGAATGCCTATTAAAACCCGAATTCAAAATTAAAGAAAAGAAACCGAGAGCAATCACTCAAACAAGCGGTATTCAATTGGACTATTGGAATGCATACTTTGAAGTGTGTGATGAGATGGGCTTAGGTGATTTTCAAGTTCAGCCGGCATCGCAACATTATCAAAACATCCCAATCGGAGTAAAAGGTGCTTACATTAAACAAACCATGAGCGTAAAAGACAGCTATGTTGCAACGGAAATATTTATCGGAAACGATAAAGCAAAATATGCTGAACTATACAAGCATAAAGATGAAATTGAAAAAGAACTCGGAAGCCTGATATGGCAATGTTTAGACACAAATAAAAGTTGCAATATAAGACAGGTCATTGATTCAGATTTAAAAGATAGTGAAACCTACGAAGAAACCGCTAGAAAGCACATTGAGTTAGCAGAACTATTCAAAGCAACATTCAAAAAATATCTATAAACAGGGGTTTATCCCCTGTTTTTTATTAGCCACTCAGGTAATTACAGATTAAAAATTTATAAGATAGGATAATAGAAATGCAAAGAAAAATCATAATTAAGAATAGAAGAAACAACAATGAACGCTTGGAATTAACTTTAGATGAATTCAAAGCCAAGTTTAAAAATGAATTAAAAACGGCTATTAATTCTTATAAGGCACAAGAAGAAAGCAAAAACTTTCTGCCGCCTTTTGTTAAGCCAACTCCAAACTACGAACAAGATTTTTACCACGACTTGCGTTGGAACTTCAACAATTATGCTCCAACTCAATATTACATTGCTCAATAAATATGTGTCCGAATGATACAAAATTGCTCTCAATGACTTTAAATTAAAGGTCTTGGGAGTGATTAATGTTGATGCACATTATAAAATAAGGAGCAAGCTATGATTGAATTAAACGGCATTTACAAATTAAAACGCATTAAAGGATTTAGTGATGATGATACTTGCAATTATAAAGTATTAAAGATTAGCAAGGATGAAAGGTTTGTATGCTGTGAAATGTTAGACGGTTATGATGCCGGCGAAAGATTCGTCTTTTTAAAAGAATGCTTAATTGATCCCGATAAACCTGATGACATTTACTTCGGCGAGCTTGTAGAAGCTAAAAATTAAATGTGTTGAAATGATACAAAATCACTCCCAATGACTTTAAATTAAAGGATTTGAGAGTGATTAATGTTAATGCACATTAAAACGAAAGGACAAAATTATGAAGACAATTGAAAAATTAGAACAGGCAAAACAACAAAATGTAAGTTTAAAAGAATGGGGTATTAATCGCACATTCTATTGGGCTTATAGAGCAACAGCTTATACAAACAATGAAACAATAGATTTTGACGATGTAATTTGGGACAAGGATGTTGAAGAAATCATTAAACATTGCAAAGAGTTCGGAATAAAAACAATTACAATATCTTCTAACTTCTCAGGTGCAATCGATATTTTAGGAATGTTCGCCGATAACGGATGCAAAGTAAAAGGTATGAAAAAGGTAATTTCACAATGTACTGACTTCAAAACAGGCAAAAATAAAATTATAAACGCAGTTGAAGTTGAAATTTATTAATGAAAAGAAAGGACAAAACAATGACAAATAAAGTATTAGGAAGCGAAAATACACAATACGGATTCTATGGAACAATTAACAGTTATAATTCCATAGAAGAGACTGACATTAAATGGACAGAAGCATTTACAACCCTGCTTGAATTATCAGGCAAACAACCTGAAGAGATAAGAGCATATCTTGATAGTAGAAGCGGAAGAAAATTGGCAGACTGTTGCAACGATAGCAAAAACGATGTAAAAAGTGAAATTTTAAAAGAATATTTTAAATGGGTTGAAGATGATTTATTTGAATGCAAAGTTAAAGAACTTCAAAGCATAAACAGAATGTTATTTGGAACTATGGTTTATGATGAATTAAAAAAACAAAAAGTTGTAATATTGTATCAAGGCATCAAAAAAGGTAGGGATGGAGATTACATGAAGGTTATCGATCGAAATGAAAACACCTATATTACAAGAATGGATTTTTTGACTCCAATTGATTAATAATTAATCAAGCAACGCTATAATATATAGCGTTTTGCTTTTCCCATAAAAAAAGCCTCAATGCAAATCAACAAACATTAAGGCAAAGAAGTGATGATTATTTTTTAAGGGGTTCAGCAGGAGGTTTCTTCTTTTTGTTTAATTCTTTTCTAATTACGGCTTCCACGTGTCTTTGAGATAATTCGCATTCAATTACGAGCCTGTTTAATGTCATTTTTGTGCCGTCATATTCTTTTAAAATATAGCGTTCTTTTAACTTTTTAAGAGCGTGTTTTGGAATATTTACAATCAATCCCGGCAAGCAGAAAATAAGAGTAAGAGCGACCTTAATTCCGGCACACTGAGCCACGAACTTCAAATCATCGTTCGGTAAATCCTCGATTGATATATTTTCCATCCATGGTTTAAATTCCATTAATCTCCTCATACTGCTATTAATTTGGTCTCGTCAGTTAGAGCCTCACTCTAAGACAGCCAGCTTGCACTGTTAGCCGGCTGTTTCGACCTGTTATTTTACAACCACACCAGTTAAAGCTGTTTCAATCTCTGCACGAGATTTTGTTAATGCTGCGAGGACTTTTTCCTGTGCTTTTACTGTATTTAAGTAATGCGGCATCTTTTCCATATCTTCTATAAATGGCAAGGCATCTTTGGGGGATCGAATATCTTGAATATCAATACTTGTCGTTTTGATAAATACATCGGCGATATTGATTTTAGCCTGATTAATCTTTGTTTGTACTTCGGCAATTTGCCTATCTAGCACCTGTGTAGCTTTTTCTTGAGTTTCCATTGTTGTTTCCCTTTCGTATTATTTGGTCTCATCAGTTAGAGCATCACTCTAAGACGGTCAGCCATATAAACCGACCGTTTCGACCTTTAAACCGCCATTGCCATAGGTTTAGACATCGGGGTAAGCATAGATTCAATGTCTTGTTCTACTTTATTAAGAATGGCAATTTGACCTTCAAGAATCTTGCAAGCCTGTTTTCGTTCGTATTTAGCACTCCAATTCTCTTCTTCAAGAGCAACATCGGCATACCTTAATTTGGCATCGTTTAATTCTTCTTCAAGCACAATAACTTGATTTTTTATTACTCCCACTACACTCATTGCAACGCATTCTTTTGGGTCGTCATGGGAAACTTTGCCAAAGAACTGATTGCCCATCATGTTTGCTTTTTCGTCTGCCATTTTTTCAACTGTTTGATCCATTTGTTTTCTCCTTATTTTTTCTTCTACTAATTAAGTGTGGCCGCACTTTTTTTATTTTTTAAATTCTTTTTTATAGCCTGCAATGCATGAATAACCTTTGAGGCTTTGGTTTTAGTTAGGAACATAACGTCATCTACTTTAAACTTGGATTTTAAAAATTTTCTGAGGGATTTTTTTGCAAAACGGTCATTATCGTAGTAACAAACCTCTCGCCACATTCCCTCTATCATTCGAAGTTGGGCATCGCTTGCCATATCCTCGTTGCGGTGCAAGTTTTCGTATTTTTTCGGCTGTTTTTCCCAACGCTTAAGAGCAACTGCTTTTTCTTCTAAAATTTCTGTGAAGATAATTGCTTCTGTGTAGGTTAGATTTTTAGAACTCTGAACATCAAAAGACATCAGCATTTCACGATACAAATCGTCATCTAAGCCAATAATATTTTTTAATGTGTGTATTTTTCTAATTTGAGAAGTCGTAGCCATATTCAATCCTTATGTCTTCAAGTTGCAAATCTCTGCCATGTTTGATTCCAACTTGAACTCCCAAAATAAAGATGGCAAGAGAAATTATAAAAATATGTAATAAGGTTTCGGGTCGGAATTTCAAAAACTTATCGGCATTTCTCATAACTCATTTTCCCTCGCCATCAATAATTCAGAAGTTTTCCTGATTACAGCATAATCGACCGCAGCTTTACCATTACGTTTGGCAACGCTTATGCTGTGGGAAATTAAATGTTCCAATTTTCGAGTGTTTCCATTCGAAAAATATAAATATGTTTCAGCCAAATCTGAATTTTGACCTATTGATTCTAAAATTTTTACAACATCTTGAACCGTAAGTTTGCTAAGTACCTTTGGAAATTTGACTCTTGAATATAATTGGTCATACTGATAATTTTTACCCGTTAAGTTTTGCAGTAAAATGTTTCTACCAACCAACAAAACTCCGATTCCAGTTTTATCGTGAATTCTGCGAGTAATTTCTAAAGCTTTGTAAGGTAAATTCTCTGCTTCATCAATAATTAGAAGTCTGCCTGATTGGTTTAATTTATTAACAACTTCGCCCATTAAATCATATACACTGCCTTTACCTGAAAGAGCAAGACGTCTATGGATTTCTTTTAATAATGATTTTTCGGTATAGCCGGAGTCGCTTTCGATAAGGATTGCATCCATGTACTGTTTAGCATATTTTTTAACAGAGAATGTTTTACCTAGTCCTGCTTCTCCAATGCAAACCCCTATTCTGCCTTGTACATGACAGAGTCTAGCAATTTCAAAGACATATTTAGTATTGCTTATTTCAACAAAAGGCAAATCATTATTAATTCGTTCTTTTTCACGTTGGATAAAATTATTAATTTTATCGGCAATTTTGCCGTTATCCCCTTTGTAATTGTCATTAAGCCACATACTGATGGTAGATTTAGCAATACCTGTTGCTGCTGAAACATATCCGATACTGATATTTTTAAATTCCATCAAATCTTTTAAATTAAACCTAATATCCATTTGCAACATCCTTTAACTTTTTGTTTGATTCTTCATCAAGAATTTTGTCTGTTTCAAAAAGATACAGAGGCTCATCTTGAATACTGCTTTCATCTATAAATTGTGATAAATCGTACTTTCCAAAGGCTTCCATTTTTTTATTTTTTTGAATAGCCTTATCCATATTAGTATTTGCAATCTTTGTAACTTTAGGTTTTGCCTGCTTTTCAACACTTGCATAAGCGGCTTTATAGTTCTCGCATTGTTCTTCAATAGGAATTTCAAAGGTTTGTTTTATATATGATTTAGCCACCTTCAGATTGCGTTTTTTAATAGCCATAGCATCTTTGAATTCTTCCTTAGAAACGGTTTCAGCGTGAAGTGCCGCAACTGCTTTGACGGCTGTAATTTTACCTACAAACTCGTCATTATCGGCTCTAAATGCCCAAGCCTCTTTGTAATTTTGAACATCCCGACGAAGATAAACTTTTAATCCAGTCTGAGAAATCATCCAATCTGCCCAGTAAGTAATGCCTAAAGAGTTGTCTTTAATTCCGTTTCTGCCGATTGTATAAGTTTTAGAAGTTCTCATACAGAACAATTTCAAAGCATCACGAGATGTTGTAATTTTTTCAGTAAATTCTTGATTAAACAATTCATTAGGCGATAACCCCTGTAGGTTTTTACCCTGTGATGGTCGTTTGTTTAGAACATTAATCACAAAATCATCGAATACTACTTTGAATTTATCAAAAGGCATAATCTTGCCAGCTTTGATTTCACGAGCAAGTTTTTCAGGGCGTTCAACAACATTTCCGCCTCTGTAGCCAATACAATGCTTAGAAAGCAATTCCTTAATTTTAAGAAAATCTCGTTCGATAGGTTTTGTTTGTGCATTATATGGCAGAGCAAAATGCACGTTGACATTTAATTCATCAAGCATTGGAGTAGTTTTTGCTTGATTCGTTTCAATCCTAATTTTATTAGGTCTGCCTCCGCCAAAATCTTTACAACGGTAGTCTTTACCGTTATCAATAATTACATCTTCCGGCAATCCGTAAACATCTGCCGCATAATAAAAAGTTTGAAAGATATGGTCTGAATTTGGATTGCCGCATTGCAAAAGCCAACCGAGCCACTTGCCGGATTTGTAATCTCTCCAAGCAGTAACCCAAGGAAAAACGACATCGCCGTCTGGACTCAGACAAGCAACGTCGATTTGTGCGTGGTCTGAAACCCAAACTTTGCCACAGACCACGTTTGAATAATCTCTCTCGATGTAGTTTCCATACTTCCTATTCCAAGCGGATTCCCCGTATCTCGCCAAATAAATACTTTGTTTTGGAATTTCACGTTCTAATCTTCTTATAAAAGAACGGCTGCTTGGGAAAGTTGTTTTATCAACCCCATTTGTTTTAATGGCATACCCAAGAGTTAAATCCCAACAAGAACGAACAGACGGTGCTCCTTCAACTAAATATAGATTTTTAAAATATTCAAAGTATAAATCTTCGACAGTTGATTTTTGAGAGTTTTTGCCATAACGAGCAAGCAAACCTTTAAGTCCTTCTTGAAAAAATCTTCTACGCATTTTTATTATTGATGCATAACTTGTCTGTAAATTTTTATGGGTTTTATTCCAATTTTCAATGAATGCAACCAGAGCCACACCTTTAATTCCGGCAGAGGCTTTCAAAATTGGCAAATATTTTTCTGCTTGAATTTTTGCCCAATTTGGTGCATGGGAATATAGTTCTTGATTGTCCGTTTTGATAGAAAATTTATTTTTTGCAAATTCAGGAAGTGATGCAGAATAAATAAAATAACTAAGTTTTTTCCCTTGTTTTTCTACTTTAAAAGCCAGTTTGCCTAATCTACAATGTTCTTTAATTGTTTTTGAACTCAAATTCAAAAGCTGACACGTTTCTTCAACAGAAATCCACGCAGGAATATTTAATTTTTCTTGCGTAGTATTCAGCATTCAGGAACTCCAACATCAATACCAAAACAAACATGGATTATATAAAAATCCACTAGTTTACAATTTCTACTGCCATCAATGTGTTTTCTAACTAAACTGTCAGAAACATGAATTTCTTTTGCAATATCTGTCGCTTTAAGATTGTAGACAGACATAATAAATTTTAATAAAATTTTCTTGTAGCAAAAATCACAGTTTGTCATAAAATTGAATTCCTCTCTTGATTAATACGGCCGGGCTATATTTATCAAGCTAGTAGTTTTTATCGTTTTTTGAATAAGCCAAGCTGGCTATAAAAAAGACCTATTTGCAAATAGCACAATGGCTAATTACAGATCTTTTTTATTGCCGAATTTGACCTTTTAAAATAATTATATTCATTTCAAATAAGATTGAAAGAGGGCAAAACTCTTGCCTGTACTGAACAGGACAAGGTTTTTTAAAATCCTAAAATCATTTTATAAACAGGGTTAAATTGATAATTATAAAAATATTTAAAATTTGAAAGGCAACAATAATAAGCTCATTTGTCCTGAACTATGTTAAGAAATGTTAAGCAATTAATTTGTTTAAATTTTCTAACAATTCTTCAAAACTTTTATTTCGTCTCCATAAAGCCTCTGCCAACCTATAATGTAAATTAACTTGATTTTTATTGTGGCACTCAATCCTTGAAAGGTAGCAATAAATCTTTTTGAACTCTTTTATTTCTTCCTTTGTAAAGGTCTTTTCATTTGTTGATTTTAAGGGCTTGTCTGTAACATATACTTGATTGTTGTAAATATAAAAATAAGCGTTTTGTTTAAAGAAAGTTCTGAGTCGGCTATTTTGAGGATTTAATGAGTACAACTTTAGCAGCTCGGCTTTTTGTCTGTCATATAATAATTTTCTAAAATAAGTATAAAACTTGTATACAGAGTTCTCACTTATTCCTACAATCAAACTGGTTTTATCGGCAGTAATTTGAACACAAAAACATCTGATAACTAAATTAATGATTGTTTTATTGAAATATTGAAATAAGCTGAATTGCTTATTTTTAGCAGTTTTGTTATAAAAATAAATTTCATTTTTTTGAATCAATCGTTTTTCATTTACCAATATTAGAAGTAATAATTTTAAAACTGTTTCTTCGACATCATCCGCAATGGTTGAAATATCCTCAAACGAGAATTTATCCAACCTTTTGCAAAGCCTTAATATTCGTTCTTTCATTCAATAATCCTTTCAAAGTGTATTCGTCTAATTCGTTAATCTCATTTGTCTGAGATAATTTTTCAATTCTGTTAATCAATTTAACCAACTGTCTGAACTGGTTTGTGCGAGTTGCAAGATAATGAATTGCATCTTCTGTAAAACTCAATTCCGTTAATTGACTTAAGATGTCTGAAATATCGTCCTCGTTAAATTGCTCAAATTTTAATGTCTTGTAAATCCTGTCGCACAGGTGTGGATATCTTGCGAGTTTTTTATCTGCCACTCCCATTCCAACTAAAACAATCGGGCAACCTGTCCTGTCGTGCAAATCTCTTAATGTTTCAACCGTATGTTTTTCTATTAAGTAATCAACTTCATCAACAATAATTACTTTAGGGTTTTGCCTTAAATGGTTTTCAATCAAACCAAATGTTTCTTGGGTGTGCCAAAACGGGTCTTCGCCAAGCTCCTCTGCTATTTCTGATAAAAGCCATTTGCTTGTCATTCCCTGTGTTGCCCTAACGTAAACTGAATCGTTTTTATCTGCCCACCATTGGATTGCTTGAGATTTGCCGAGTCCATGGTCGCCATAAACAAGTGCAAGTTTTGGAATGTTGAACGGCAGCTTTTGAAGTTCATCCATCAACGTAATAAACCGTTTGACGTTTTTTGTTTTAATAAATGTTTTTTTCATTGTTTTAGTCTCCATATAATAAGTCGTACTGTTCGCTTTGTATAAATTTTGCAAGGAATTTTCTGTCCTCTTGATTTGTGCATCCATAAGTTATTAACCATTCATATTTTTCGGCATCTGAATTAAAAATCGGTCTGTTCATCTGCTGTTCACGAGGTGTTTTCTTTCGTTCTTTTTTAGGTTTTTGTTGTTCTTTTTCTTCAATTCCCAAAACCGGCTCAGGCTCGATTTCTAATAAAGGGATTTCTTCTGTTTTAAATGTCTGTTTAACTTTTTTCACAAGCCGGCTTTTTATTTGTTGTTGTTTTTTGTATTGTTGATTGTATTCTTCCATATCCTTTGCCGTTCCAAGAATTCTCGCCATCGGGTGGACTTGCTGAACTCTATTTGCAACACACAAAAATTCGCCTTTTGCTGAATAAACATATACTTTTGAAAGGTCAAAGAGACTGTATCGAATGTAAATCTTATCCCTTAAACCAAGTATGGCTTCGCTTCTGTAATGCATATTTAAAAAGGTAATTCCATGTTTATTAATTGTTCTGCCTTCAGTTTTCATCATCAAATAATCAAGAGCGGATTTGTTTATATCCTGCCTTTGAACAGAATTTAATACCTCTTGAATACTTCTTGAACGATCGTTAGGACAAGGCTTTTGATTGTGAAATTCTAACCAACAATTAATATATTTAATTGCTTCTTGCACCGTTGGAATTTTTCCACCCGTTTGGCTTTGATGAATTTGAAGATGTAATTTTTCATTCCTGTTCATCCAAGCCGGGCGGTTTTCAATTGAAGTTCCAATGTAGCTTGGCATTAACTTTTCAAACTCTTCTTGAAATTCTAAGAAAAATCTCTCAATTACTTTCGCTCTCGCATTGTAAGGTTTAGCAAAAACGGAGTGAATACCTAAATTGGCATACACACCGTTGAATTCCCCCTCCTCAAAATCTGAATGTTGGAAGTATTTAGATTTAAAAGCCTTTCCGTTATCTTGATAAACCACTTTCGGAATCAAACCTAAATTCAATATTGAATTTCTTAAAGCTGATGCAATACATTGTGTATTCTCTGTCATCATAATTTCATACCCGACAAGTGCGGTTGATTTCCAATCTAAAAAGCCAACGAGTGTTGCTCTCGTTGGCTTACCAGTGAACGGATTTATTACTTGGAAGTTAAGAACGTGTCCGTCTGCGATTATTACATCACCAACTTCAATTTTAGAAATATCTCGTTCAATATACGGCTCAACCTTATCGTGATATGCTTTGATCCCCTCTCGTTTTAGAGTCCATTCGGCATAATTATTATCCCTAAAATGTTCGGCAAATCGTTTAAAAGTAATACTGCTTGGAAGTTTATCTTCTTCGTAGCCTTGTTTAATTAATATCTGTTTGGTTAATCGAATTGCTGTGTTGAATCCGAATCTGTTTTGATGAAGTAATAAGGTTAATAAAACCTTTTTCATATTCGGATCTAAAATAGAATTGTATTCTCCCTGTTTTGTTATTTGATATTGAGGAAGCAAGCTCTCGGCATTTCCTGTCTTTTTATATGCTTGAATGTATCGCCTTAAAGTTCCTATTGAAATACTTCCCATAAACTCGTAGGCTTTTGGTAAAAATAATCCTGTGTTGTATAACTCTAAAAATTCATGGTCTGCTTGATTTTGAGTCGGGTATTTTTTTCGATGTTCAAGAGCTGCTTTAACTATATTTATTCTATGGTTAGCAGTCAATCTTGCTTTATCCGTTATAACCGGCGGTTGATAATTCAAAGGAACAAGTGCTGTTGATTTAGTTTCGCACTCTCTGAGTTTTTGTTGTAATTCCGGCTCTAAACTTGAAAACAATATTTCATAAGATGTGCCGCCATTGACTTTAACCTCTCTTGAAATATATCTGCTTTCGGGCTTATTGATTTCCATTCTGATTGAACGGGTGCTTTTCAACCCTTTAGCCTGTGCGATATCCTTTATATTTATATATTCTTCATTCATGGTACAAACACCATAACTCTGAATGCTCCCGATTGGAACACCACTTCCGAGCATTGTGTTGGTTTTGTATCAATAATTCTAAACGATTAATTCATGAAACCACTATTGGTAATAGATTCAAGTACATATTTTAAATCATCGCAAGATAGATTATTATAAAAATAACATTTTATAATCGGTTTTTCTAAATCAGCTCTCATTACATAGGGGATTTCATTAAAAAATTTACCTGTTAACTCAGGCAAAGAATCTACCCTGAATAATTTGTATTTATTATTTATAAAATCTATTAATGCATTTAATTGATTATATCCATAAAATGGTAAATATTTACCGTTGGCACTCAAGTTAAAGAATACACAAATCTCTGGTCGCATTTTAGAAATAAGTAACTCTATCATCATAGATTTTTGCAATTCGCCTAAAAAGGTTTCGTCTTCAGGTCTGAATTCAAAATCAATATTATCATTATTTAAAATATCTTGTACCGTTAAATATTCTGTTTTGTAATCATAAGTTTTAAAATCCATGCTATTCATATATAAATTATATTTCAAACAAAATATAAAACTATGATTATTTGAGAATTTATATTGATAATTATTTCTTTCTATATCAAACTTGATGTTATATTACATTTGAAATAAAAAATCCCGACAAATTGGGATTAATTTCAAAACGGTCATTGCCGAAATAATCAAACTACTTGTCAAACGCCCTAAACATGCCAAAATATAGACTATGCTTTAAAAAATTCCAAGTTGCCGAAATAATCTTACTAGCTGTCAGACCCACAAAAGAGACATTTGACCCTTTTGCTTGACAGGAAGTTTGATTATTTCCTACCCCTCAAACTCAAACACAAAGCCAACTTTCCGAAATAATACTTCTACCCGCCAAAATCGAAATGCCTCAAAAAATACAATTAACAAAAAAAGCCTCTTTGGCATACTGTCAAAATAGGCTTCTGTATAATCTGGGGCGGAAGGATTCGAACCTCCGAATGCCTGGACCAAAACCAGGTGCCTTACCACTTGGCGACGCCCCAATGCGGTACGTTTTCTATTCTATATGCTGAAACTTTATTGTCAAGATTTTATTTGTCTGAAAGGGCTGTTCTCTACTGCCTTAACAACTTCTATATCAGACGATATAAGAGATTTAAATACATCCAAAACATTTATTTCGCTTTCAAAATGACCGATGTCAAACAGGATGATCGGGCTTTCAAGTGCGGTATGAAATTTCAAATCTCCCGTAACAAGTGCGTCGCACCCGTATTCAAATGCTTCGTTTATAAATTCGGAGCCGCTGCCTGCACAAAAAGCTATTTTTTTTATCTTACTTATATTTTTATTATTTACAAAACGCAAATTCGGTGATAATACTGAAAGCCTGCTTATAAATTTTTCAACCGTCGTTTCATATTCAACAGTTCGTAAAAAATCTCCGCAGTGATGTCCTTCCGGCAAACCAAGAGCTTCTATCAATTTATCGGTTGTACCGCCTTGAGCTTTATCCATATTTGTATGCGCACAGTAGATATTTATACCTTTATATGTAAGCGGGACAAAAAACAACGGATGGTGAGAAATTATCATATCGCAATTTTGTGTCTTTGCCTGCCTTATAACATCATCTGTTACAGTCAGAGCAAGCAAGATTTTTTTCACATTAATTTTATCAGTTTTCACAAGCCAGCCAGAACAATCCCAGCTTTCAGCCAATTCTAAAGGTGCAAAATTTTCAATTCTTTTGACAATTTCATATTTATCCATAAATTACCTTAAAAATTTCTCCGGCAATTGTTCTTTTGTCGGCGCGCTCCAGTTTTTTCATTCCGCCGTTTTTATCAAGAATTGTAACTTCATTGTAATCGCTTGAAAAGCCTATATCTTTTCGCGAAATATCATTCGCAATCAAAAAGTCACAGCCTTTTTTAGAAATTTTTTCTTTTGCATTTTCAAGCAAATTTTCACTTTCCGCACAAAAGCCGACAATCAAAGGGCAGGAGGGCAGACCGGCAGGAGAACTGGCTTTTTTTCTTGCACATATCTCTTTCAAAATATCGGGATTTTTGACAAGCGTCAAAGTAATTTCATCATCAGAAGTCTTTTTCATCTTTTGCGGAGAAATTTCTTTAACTCTGTAATCCGCAACAGCAGCAGCCATTATTATACAGTCAGAATTTTCAAATTCTTTTTCGACAGCCTCTTTCATATCAAGAGCAGATTTAACTTTTACAACATTATATTTACGTGAAACATCTTTTGTCGTAATCAGAGTAACATCAGCTCCGAGATTTTTTGCTATATCAGCCAGCGCAAGCCCCATCTTGCCTGATGAATAATTTGAAATATATCTCACAGGATCAATATCTTCAATTGTCCCGCCCGATGTTATAACAATTTTCTTACCGTTCAAAGGTTTATATGTCAAAAGTTCAACTGTTTTATCAAAAATCTTTTCAAGAGAACAAAGCCTGCCCTTGCCTTCATACCCGCATGCAAGATATCCGCTCTCAGGTTCCAGAATTTCATAATGCATTTTGTGCAAATTTTCCTGAAAAATCGGATTTTCCCACATGTTGCAATTCATTGCAGGAGCAATAATAACAGGTTTTGTAAAAGCACATGCAATTGAAGTCAAAAGATTGTCACAGATCCCTTGAGATATTTTTGAAATCGTGTTAGCGGTAGCAGGTGCAATAACCATAATATCTGCCCTGTCTGCATAAGATATATGTTCCGGATTAAAATCTTTTACATCAAATTCCTCAACAGCAACAGGATTTTTGCTCAGATTTTGAAGCGTCAATTTAGTCACAAAATTCAAAGCATTCGGTGTACAGACAACAAGAACTTCTGCATTTGCCCGCTTATACATTCTGATAAGTTCGCAAATCTTATATGCTGCAATCCCGCCAGTTATTCCTACAAGAATTGTTTTACCGCTAAGCATTTTTCTGCTCTCCGGATATAATTTTTTCTAATTCTGATACAGCATTTTCAAGATTGTCATTAACTATTTTATAATCAAAATTTTCAGCGCGTTTCAATTCTTCTTTTACTTCTTTCAGCCGTTTTTGAATTGTTTCTTCATCTTCTGTATGACGACCTCTCAGACGATTTTCAAGAGTTTCAAGAGACGGCGGACAGATAAATATCAAAACAGACTCAGGCATCTGCTTTTTAACCTTTAAAGCTCCCTGAGTATCAATTTCAAGAATTATATTTTTACCCTCAGCAAGACACTGATTTATAAATTTCTTCTTAGTCCCGTAAAAATTCCCGGCGAATTCCGCCCATTCCAGGAATTTATCATTATCTATACAATTTTTAAACTCATCTTTTGAAAGAAAAAAGTAATTAACACCATCAATTTCGCCCTCTCGCGGTGTGCGAGTAGTACACGATACAGACAGCATAAAGTCGGGATTCTTTTCCAGAAACCTTTTTAAAACAGTGCCTTTCCCGACACCAGATGATCCGGATATTACATATAATTTTTTATTCATATAACAATTATACTATGAACAAAAAACAATTTAAAAATTTTAAGGGAATTAACCGGATATACTATGCTTTCTGTCTTCTATTTTTTTCATCAAGCATAAGAATCGAACAAATAGCAATACAAATTACTGCCGAAAATACCCAGAAGGCAATAGCACCGTTCCAGCCAAACTTATCTACCATAAAGCCGGTGCCTGATGCTGACAAAACAGCTCCGATATACCCGAAAGTTCCTGTAAAACCTGTTGCGGCTGATGCAACTTTTTTAGAACTTGATTCAACTGCGCAAAGCCCGCCTATCATCATTTGAGGTCCGTATGTGAAAGCTCCGAGCAGACCTATAAGAACAAAATCTATTGCACTTATTGTATTGAATTTTAAAAGTACAAGGCAAATTACAACACCTGTAAGATAAATTAAGTTAACAATAGCTCTCTGCCCCTTAAAAATTTTATCGGAAATTAATCCTGCGCAAATTGTTCCTGCAATTCCGACAAGCGGAAGCGAACTCAATTTCATTGCGGCAATTTCAAGCGAATTATGTTTTGCTTCGCTCAAATATTTTATCATCCAGTCTTCTGCGCCAAACCTTATAATATAAACAAATATATAGGCTATGGCAAGAAGCCAAATTGTTTTGTTATACAGAATATTTTCCTTGAAAATTTCAATATATGATCTGTTATCAACTTCACAATCTTCAGCTTTTTTAGCTGACGGTTCATTATTGTAAGTTTCAATATCAGGCAAACCCAGAGACTGCGGTCTGTCACGCAGTCTATCATACAACCAAACAGCGGTAATTATGGCAAGCGTACCTGGAACAAAAAACGCCATTTTCCATCCCCAGTGGGCGACAAGAAACCCTGACACAAGCACACTCAAGAAAGTACCGGTCTGATGGGAACATGACCACAAAGACCATTTTGTTCCTCTTTCAGAATTTGAATACCAGTAAGTCAAACTTTTAGCAACTGCAGGGAAACCTGCTGACTGAAACCATCCGGAAGCTCCCCAGAAGAAAACAAACAACCATAATAAAATTGTGTTTGTCGGTAATCCGAAAAACGATACATGCCCCGGAGTTATAAATACAGCGGACAGAGCAAAACATATATTTGCAATCGCTGTCATTATCAATGCTGTAGGTAAAAATTTACGGACATCAGACCCGTCTGCAAGGACACCGTTTACAAATTTTCCGATACCGTAAGTTAAATATAACGAACTTCCCAAAAGTCCGAGTTCAGTGTTTGAATAACCGTATTCACTGCTCAACCCCGGCAGCGCTACCGCTATATTCTTCTTACACAAATAAAATACTGTGTACCCGATGAAGCATGCATAAAAAATTCTCAATCTCCAGTGAGCATACATGCTTTTAACTTTTTCCGGATCCTGTATTGTCTCTTTTACCGGCGGTTCTTTAAAAAATTGTGCTAATCTGGCTAACATAATATCTACTTTCCTGCTTTTATAATTTGTATATTTCTAGTTTCCGTTATCTCATGGCGGGCATCTTTTATAATCTCTTTTTTCTCATCATCAAGCCTGCAACCGCATACCAATCTATCTATAAAGCCCGTATTTAATTTTACCGCTTTTTCAAAAGCGCCTACTTCTTCCAACACATCTTTTATCTGATGTAAATCATACCCGAATGACTGTTTTGAATTATAAACCAGAGTTTCTCCTGATTGTGAAACAATCGGTTTCCCGCCCTGTTCAAAGTATAATTTAAATACTGATTTCAAATCCTGCAATTCCGATTGTAAAGTAGTTACAGTTTGTTGAATTCTCAAAAATCTTTCAAACAAATATTCAACATTGTCAAGCTGTTTTACTTCCCAGTCGTATTTTTGAAGGTATAGTTTCTTCAATTTCGGGTAAGCAAGAGCAAGTCCCATAGTATCAGCCATTGCTCTGTGATGATTTTTTAACTCAACTTTAAACTTATCTGTTAAAGCTTCAAGCCCGTGAGAAGGTAAATCAGGATAAATTTCCTTGAACATCTGCTGGGAATCAATTCTCGGGTTATTTAATTCTTTGCCGGTAGTTCTCAAACTTGCTTCATTCAAAAATGTATAATCAAAAATACAATTATGAGCGACAATCGGATAATCACCTATAAACTCAAGAATTTTCGGCATAGCTTCGGCTTCTGTCGGAGCATCAGTTACCATATCCTGAGTTATTCCGTGAATTGCGATACTTGACTTTCTTATATGCTGTTCGGGGTTAATAAGAGTTTGAAATTCATCTTTTATCTTGCCGTTTTCAAGCCTCACGGCAGCAAACTCAACCATTTTTTCTTTTGTATAATCCAGACCTGTTGTTTCTGTATCAAGAACAATTTCTATTACTTTTTTCCTAGCCATTTTCTTATCCTGTAGAATTCTATTAAGATAATAGCACAAAAAAATTTTCTGTGTTAGAATAATAAACAAAAGAAAAACAGAAGCTCGGATGTCAGGATGTCAAGCTGATTACAAGATTAAAACATGCCCTCCTGTATCCTTGTTCTTTAAATATTAAATAAAAGGAGATATGTGATGTCAAACGCTATGGATATTAATGACAGTAATTTTGAGCAGGAAGTTTTGAACTGCGAGCAGCCTGTTGTAGTCGATTTTTGGGCACCATGGTGCGGTCCGTGCAGAAAATTGGGGCCAGTTCTGGATGAAGTTGCAGCTGAATTTTCCGGGAAAGTGAAGTTTGTAAAAGTTAATACCGATGAAAACTTAAAAACGGCTCAGGATTATTCAATAAGCGGTCTGCCAAGCCTACTTGTATTTAAAAACGGAAAAGCCCTGGAAAGGCTTGTCGGTTTAATGCCAAAATCAACTATTATTTCAAATATTGAAAAACATTTATAATTGAATTTTAGAAGATAAATTTTTACCTTCTAAATGTAAATAATTGTAAAGCGTATAAAGTTATGACTTTATGCGCTTTTTAGTTTTACCATACTGTTTTTTGCCGTAATTTGTTAAAGATTAAGCGCTTTTATTCCGATAAATACATTAAAGGAAAAGGATAATTATGCGCATACCAGGTGTACTAAATAAATACGAAATATTACAGCAATATTATCTCGAGAATGGCGAACAAATCACCTACGATGAAGCCATTGAACTTTATTATGAACTTGAAGGCGATGAAAAAGACGATTTCCTCAATTATTACAATGATTATTGCAAAGAATATTACGGGAATGACAGTGTAGATTATGAACCGGTTGATGAAAACGGATATAATTGGAGGGATTTTTCTGAAAACGGCTATGAAAGCAGCAGAAAAAATAATATCAAAGTTAAATATACACTTGAGGCATACGCTAAAGAACAAGGACTGACCATTGATTCTAAATGGGCTCTATATTCTGCCGAAGAAATCATACAGATGGAAAATTCAGGAGTAAATATCCCTAAAGATGTTCTTGAAATCGCTCATTCTATTTACGAATCAACAACTACTAATTATGTTTCAACAACAACTGATGCTGAAGATAATGCGACTGCTGAAAAAGAACCTTTCCTAGAACTGGTACCGAAAGCTGCAAAAAAAATCGAAAAATGTGAAGAAAACAATGAAAAAATCAGTGATGCAATAGATGAACTTTTGCCCGAAAAAAATAGAAGAGAACGTGCTCTTAAAGACAAAATGAATGACCAGAGAAAATCTTTGGAAGAATATGAAGCATTTGTAAAAGAATGGAATAAAATTCAAACTAAAATTAACAATGGAGAAGCTTTATCAGATAAAGAAGCACAAAGATACGCTGAGCTTACCGGAATGTTTGAAGAAAAAAAATCCGGTTCAGATGACAGCACCTTCAGTATTGACAAACAAGAAATTGCAAAATCTTTAAATGAAATCAATATTTATGTAACTTTAGGCGAAGATCTTGCAGATGAAACAATTGATATCGGAGAAACACTTTCTGATTACACATCTAAAACAAATTATAAAACTACAGCTAAATCTGTATCTAAAGAAGTCGGTTTTATCAGATCAATAATTGCAATGGCAAAAGGTAAAACTCTTGCAAAAGAAGCAGTTAAAACAGGCAACGATACAAAAGAATACACGACAGAAACAAAAACATCAGTAAACGACATAGCAACTGTTCTCGATATTAAAGATCAGCTTATTTCGCCGGAAGAACTTAATGCCCCTGAAAGTGAGAACGGAACCGGTGCCGTACAGGAAAATGATCCGGAAAGTATTAACGCTCAACAGGAAACTAAAGCACAGGGCGTAACTGAAGAAGAAGATTTCCAGATTACTGATGATTCCATTAAACAGCTTACAGGCGAAGCCGCTGACATTAACGGGGAATTGCTTTCTCAAACAGTAAAAGCAATTAAATCAATTAAAGTCGCAAAAAATGACGAAAAATTTGCTGTACTTGCGAATATAAAAGTTACAAGACTTGTTAAAGAATTCAAAGAAGAAGAAGAAAAACGCCGGCAGCAAACAGAAACTCTTGAAGATCAAAATACTCAATTAAAAAAAGAAATTACAGATATTACCGGAGAATCAGAGGACGAAATTGATAAAGATATAAACAGCGGTAAAAATAACTCAAAAAAATATAACGGCATGGAAGAATCTGACAAAAAAACCGTTGAACAAAACAAACAAACTATCGCTGAAAATAATCAAGCAATCGCAACTCTTCAGGATGAAGGTGTTCAAGCAACTGAAACCTTCAAATCTCGCACAGCAAAAGAAAAATCAACTCTTGATAAAGCAATTCCTGAAGAAAATAAAAATATTGCAGACCATACAGAACAAAAAGAAGAAGTAATTCCACAGGCTAAAGAGGATTTAGATTTTACAGAAAACAGCGGGATTACTTTAACAAAAATAGGCAAATATCGTGTTCAAGTCGGTTTAATGCAGGTTGCTTCATTCCAATTTGCCAAAGGGCTCAGAAATATAGCAAAAGGGACAATCAGCATGGGTATAGGTATTATGGCCAGAGTAACGGCCAATACACCTATTCCGGAACTTGCCGACAAAATGACATCTTCAGCACTTGATAACGGAACTAAAGCATTAAAATCATTAAATAGTGTAAATGAAAATATTGTAGCAATTACAGGAGAAGATACTCCTCAAGGTGTTTCAAAGAGCGATGAAGAACAAAAACAAGAAGGCGAAAATGAAGAAAAAGCTGATAGCAAGCCTGTAACAAACGAAGCCAATTCATCAGAAAGTCAGGCGGAAGGCGCTGCAGAAACAGGAGAACAGACAAACATAGCTGTTAAAGAAGCAACAGCTGCAATCTCGATGCAAGAGCCGTCAAATACTGCTCCGGTTCCGGTTTCGCCTTCAAATCAAGCAGCTGGCGTTAAAGAACTTGCTGCATCAAGGGACGAATTAAACAGCGGACGCAATACTGCAGTAAGCACAAATACAGGAAGCGTTTCAGGATCCGACGATGATGAAGTGCCGGAGGTCAACAAAGGTAATGCACAAAGTGAAGCCAAAAAAGCTAATGACAGCTTAGGTGACATAAAATCAGATACAGAAAAAGGTCAAAAAGAAACCGAACAGATAACTAAAGATGAAGAAAAATCAGAAAAACAACTTGCAAAAGAAGCTAAAAAGCTTCAAAAACAAATAAATAAAGAAGCTAAAGAAATGCAAAAGCTTCAAAAAGAAACTGAAAAAATTCAAGAAGAACAAACAAAAATTCTTGAAGAATTTCAAACATTAACTATAGAAAATGAGCAATTAGCAGCAGATGCTCAATCCGCCGCAGCTAATCAGTCTGCTCAACCGGCAAATAATCAAAATAATCAACAGAGCGGCGGAGTTTTAGGTTCAAACAGCTTTAATGTCGGACAAACTCAAAATTCTGTAGTTAATGAAAAAATATCCAGCCTGGAAACAAACAACCAAAAAATCACAGAGTTAGGTATAAAATTTACTTCAAATGATCAAATTGTACAGAGAAATCAGAAAAAAATCACTGCTTCTCAAAAATTTATCAAAACATCAAGCAAAAAATTCACAAAAGTTACAAAAACAAAAGAGAAAAAAGCTAACGAAAGACTAAAAGCAGAAGAAGCAAAACAGAAAGCATTACAGAAAAAACTCGGCCTTGTAGGTATATTTGAAAAAGTATTTCAGGTCGTAGGAGCTATAGGTTCAGTATTAAGTTTAATACCATATACTGCGGCATTAGGAGCTTTGCTTGTAAAAATAGGCGTAGCAGGTACATTATTCTGCGGAATTGTAAAAGCAGGGATTATGGCCGCCAACGGAATGATAGATCAGGCATTCATTACCCTTGGTATGTCTATTGCAACAGCAGCACTTTCTATGGTTGGTACAGGACAGGCTGCAAGCGGAGCTTTGCAAGCAGTTTCAGCGGCTCTTAATGTCGTAAGTTCTGCTGCAAGTTTAGGTGCATCCATTCAGGAATTTCAGGGTAAAGATGCCGGCATTTTAGGTTCTATTGCTACAATTGCAGGTGCAGCTTCTGCCGTAACAAATGCCGTAGGTTCATTCGGTTCACTCGGCAAAAGTGTAAACGGAGTTGCAAAAAGCGGATTATCTAAAGTTTCAACAGTTTTAATGCAGAGCGGCAGCCTTGTATCCAGTTCAAGCCAGGTAATAAGCCAGGTTAGAGAATGGCAGGGTAAAGAAGGCAGCAACAGTTTAACAAATATTATGGGTATGATAGGTATGGGTTTAACATTAGCCGGTACCGCAGGCAATATTGCTTCAAATTTATCAGATTCAAAATCAAAAAATAACAATAAATCTAATAGTAAAAATGATGATAAAAAAGTTGATAGTACAGAAAAAAGCGATAGCAAAAATAAAACAGAAAAAAATGAAGCTTCAACAAAAAGACAGCAAATTGCAACGCAAAATACAAATACTACTGAAATACAAACTAACACAAATAATACAACTACTGAAAATACAACAAACACAGACATAGATACAACCCAAACGGATGTTCAGCAGCAGCAGGCAAGTGAATTAAAACAGGCTGCTACTCAGGATTCTCAAGATTCAACCGATGAAGTTATTGAGGATATTAATGAAACATTAAATAATGATAAAGAAATCCCCGAAACGGAATCTGACGTTGATGAAGAAATAGCTGAAGACATACAAACAGTTTCTCAAACTACAAATTCTTCTGACATAACATCACCTGAAACTACAACAAATACAGATATTGCACCCAGCGAAACTCAAACCGGTGTTCAACAAACAGATGTTCAACAACAGCAGGCTGAAGCATTGAAACAAGCAGCCGTTGAAGGACCTGAAGGAAGCACTAATGAAGTACTGGAAAAAATTGACAATTCAGTAAATAATAATTCTAATTCTGACACATCTCGCGATGAACAATTACAAAAAGAAATGTCAACAATATTTACTAAAGACCCGAAAACTGCTCTTGACGAAAGTATTAAAAATGCTGATATTGAACTTAAACCGGTAGAAGCACCGGCAGCTTCCAAGCAAAGTAAATTTGAAAAATTTATGGAAAAAGCAGAGCCTTATATGCAATTAATCGGTACTGCCGGAGAGCTTGCAGGAAGCATCATGGCAAACAATGACGAAACAGACGATAATACAAAGAGAAAAGTTATTCCTGCCTGGGAATTTGACAGAAGAACTCAAGAAATTATGAAAAAACGCAGAAAACGTCTTGACTACCTGAAAAAACGTTATTATGCATAATATACACAAGATTACGGATTTATTTTATGCCCAGATCATTAACCAGCAGAACCTGTGTTTCTCCGGGATTTAATGTAACTTTAAACGAGCCCCGCCCCGCAACAGGAGTATTTTCTATTTTCACAGGAATAACACTGCTGTCTGCATTAAAATGAGGAATATAAACGGTTGTATCTATGTTATTTCTGAAATTAAGGTTCCCTGTTACAATAATTGTTCTGTCTTTGTATGTAACTGCATAAGCAAATACCGAAGGGTTAGAAACACGTAAAGGAACAAATTTACCGTTATTTATCACCTCTGCAAACTGTTTTTTTAAATTATTGGTTATTGCAAAAGTCCACGCAATTTCTTTGTCATTGCCTCCTGGCTGCCGCGAAAAATTAAATATATCAATTTTACCGCGGTGAACAAAATAATAATCATCATCGGTATAAGTTTTAGGCGCTTTTTTATTTGCCCACAAATAAATATAACTGTCACCGGTATCAAATCCGTCAACAAAATATGAATTTACCGGCAATGTTGAATTAAGCCACATAATCATTTCTACATATCTTTTTCCGTTAACAAGTATAGGGCTCATTTCATCATGTGTAGAAAAACTTCCTATTACTGCTTTGTGATCCGGATAGCCGGAAAGGTTTGTGTTAGTTTTTTCAATCAGGTCAATCAACTCTTTGCCTGTTTTAAAATTTTTCAAATTGAACCAGCTGCCGTAATATCCGTCAAAACCGGCTTCTAACAGTTTATTATAAGGAGTAAAAACTGCATAAGGAGAAACAGATTCCGTCCAGCTTTCAGAAGCTTCGGCAAGCCACATAAATTGGGGGTCTTTTGACCTTGAATATGATATTAAATCTTTCCAAAATTTTGCAGGTTTATTTGTTGCGACATCTGCCCTTATTCCGTCGGCACCAAGATCAATTACCATGTCAACAAATCCTTTAAAAAGGTTATATACATCCTTATTCACAGAAACTTCAGAACCGGCATTTAATAACCTTACATCAGACCAATCAGAAGGAACTACAGGCTGACCTGACTTATCTTTAACGAATAATTCCGGACGCTGCATATATAAATCATAAGAAGCGCAAGAAGGCAAATCAATGATTACACGGATTTTACGTTTATGAGCTTCGGCAATGAATTTCCTTGCCTGATCTTCAACTGACAATGCACTTTGTTTACTCTCAAGCTGGGGATTTAAACTGTCAAAACTTGAAGCTGCATATAAAGAGCCTGCAGTGCCGAGAGCCTTAGTTTTACCGACAGGCGTAATAGGCATAACATGGATTGTATTTATGCCTTTTTGTTTTAAATCGTCAAGACGCGAAACAGCATTTAAAAAAGTGCCGCTTTCCTCCGCCTCATCAAAATCAATTATACCGTTCTTATTGGTATCCTGCGCACCAAAAGTTCTTAAATTTATTTCATAAATAACTGCTTCATTATTCAAAAACAATTTTCTTAAATCATTTATCCATACATCTGCACAAAAACCGCTTTGATACGTAAACATAACCAGAATAAGCGCAATAAACAATCTTTTAAAAAGTTTCATAACATATCCCCTCTATAATAATAATAATAATTAATATGCTACCAGATAATCAAACTTTTTGCAAATTTAAAGTTTTTTGTATATAATTTTAAATGTATGAAAAAGTATTCTATCGGAGTTGATTTAGGCGGAACAAAAATTCTTACAGCCCTTGTAGACAGATCCTCAGGGGAAGTCCTTTATCACGTAAAAAAGAAAACAAAAAAACAAAAAGGTTCGCAAAATATCATAAAAAAACTTATTGAAGGGATTGAAGAACTTTTTGCGGAAAGCAAAATAAGAAAGGAAGAAATAAGTTCAATAGGCGTTGGCGCAGCCGGTCAAATTGACAGAGAAAACGGAATTATAATAGGTGCACCAAATTTGGATTGTTTTGATCTTGATATAAAAACAACATTGAAAAATTATTTTAATCTTCCTGTTTTTGTAGGTAATGACGTTGAAATTGCAGCTATTGGAGAACAAAAATTCGGCGCCGGTAAAGGATGCAATGATTTTGTCTGTATATTTGTCGGAACAGGTGTAGGTTCTGCCATCGTAAAAAACGGAAGAATAATTTACGGTGCGACAGGAACAGCAGGTGAAATCGGACATATTATTGTTGATTTAAACGGCAGACAATGCGCCTGCGGAGCACACGGATGTCTGGAAGCTTATGCTTCCCGCTCGGCTATTGAAACAAGAATTGAAGGCGCATTAAAAAAAGGGAGAAAATCTGCGATTCAGGACTATCTTGAACCAGGCAAATTCATTACATCAAGCATGATCCAAAAATCAATCGAAAGGGAAGACGAACTGGTCTTGCAATGTGTAACAGAAGCTGCTGAATATCTCTCCGGCGGTATTGCAAGCGTTATAAATTTTGTTAACCCGCAATTAATTATTCTCGGCGGGGGATTGATTGAAGCTGTTGACTATTTTTATCAAAAAACAATAAAGAAAGCCCGCGCAAAATCTTTACCTGTTCCGGCAGCAAAAATTGAATTTAAAAAAGCGGCACTTGGAGATTATTCCGGTGTTATAGGTGCTGCATTTTTAGAGGAGAGAGTATTATGAAAAAACTTCTCCTGATAAAACTTTCATCGCTCGGCGATATAATATTTAATATTCCGCTTGCAAATGTTTTACAAAAAAACGGTTATGAAATAACCTGGCTTGTGTCAGAAAAAGGGTATGATGTAATAAAGGACAACCCCGCAGTAAAAAATACAATCCTTATTCCTATTCAAAAGTGGAAAAAAAGAGGGTTTTCTATTGCGAACTTTTTTGAATTCATTAAACTGGCGATAGAAGTTAGGAAAGAAAAGTACGATATTGCAATAGATTCTCAAGGCATGTTCAAAAGCATGCAGTGGATGCTTCTTGCCCGCGCAAAACGAAAACTTGTTTTTGAACACAGCAGAGAATTCTCTAATCTCGCCGGCAATGAAACGGTACAAAGAGCACCGAACCCTAACTGTACAACAAACGTAATTATTCAGTATATGCAATTTGCAAAATACCTCGGACTTGAAGGAACAGACGAAATTAAATATACACTGCCGCCTTCCAGCAATGAGACAAAAGCAAAAGTTGACAAACTTTTGCAAGGTTTGGATTTATCCAAACCGATGGTCGTAATATGTCCTGCAACCACATGGAAAATGAAGCACTGGAAAAAAGATAACTGGAAAACCGTTGTAGATGCTATTAAGGATAAATGCTCTCTGGTATTTACCGGAACCGAACGCGACAATGATTTAATTAACTACATAAGCGGCGGCAAATTTATAAACCTAGCAGGCAAAACACAGGTAAAAGAACTTATAGAACTGTTTTGCCGCGCATCGCTTGTAATGTCTCCGGATTCGGGCAGCGCGCATCTTGCACGTGCAACAGAAATTCCTGCTGTCATTACGATTTTTTGCTGTACTCCTGCAACAATGTATGGACCTATGGGAGATCCTGAAAAATATTATTCAATCAGAGGTGATTTAAAATGTTTTCCCTGCCACAGAAGAACATGCCCTTTAACAGGAAAAGACGCAAAATTATGCCGAACCAAACCGGAACCGGAAGAAATTATAAATATTGTTAACAAAATATTACAAAATGTGAAACAATAGTGTATAATAAGCGTATGAATTTTTTCGAAAATCTAAAAGATATTTACAAGAAAGTTTCAGAAGTCGAGAATACAATTTATCACAATAAGCAGGACTATCTGGAGGTTTACGAACGCAATATTCAGCTCGAACAAGAAATTGAAGAACGTACAAGAGAACTTAATATTGCAAATAAAAGAATGTTAACATTACAGCATATCTGGGATATGATGAATTCCTCAAGACCCTTGCATAGCGTTCTTGAAACCATTGTCAATAACATTCAGGGAGAACTCGGATACCTGCACTGCAACATAATAAAAAAATGCGAAGATGAGAGGGGAACCTATCTTTCAGTTCTGGCGCAATCAAACGATCCTTCGATTAAAAGGGTTAATAAACTTATAAAAACACCTATTCAAACACGAAGACTTGTCTATAATGAAGAAAGTGTTTATGCAAAAGCCGCAAAAATAAAAAAAATTTTACAGACAACCGATATAGGCGGAACATTAAAATCTGTTATCCCCGATGCATCTGATGAAATAATAGATGAAGTTGTGCAGGGCAGCCCGAGCAAATCTATAATAACAGTACCGCTTTACAGCAGAAATACCATTTTTGGGTGGTTTGATGTATTCTCTTCAAGAAAAGATTTGACAGAAGGCGAAACCGACTTCCTTACAATTTTTGCCCAGCAGATAGAAATGGCAATAACCATAGCAGGCTTGTTTGAAGAAGTTAAAGCACAGGCGGTAACTGATTCTCTCACAGGTTTGTATAACAGAAGATATTTTGAAGAATATCTGAATAAAGAAGTCAGACGTGCGCTGCGCCAAAAACAACCCTTTAGTATAATAGGGCTTGATCTTGACCATTTAAAAGAAATTAATGACAAGTACGGTCATGCATACGGCGATCTGGCGATAAAAACCGTTGCAAAAGTACTAAAGAAAAATGCGCGTGCAATAGATACTGCAGCAAGAATGGGCGGCGAAGAATTTAACGTTATTTTGCCCGGAGTAGAAACGCAGGGAGCAATGGCAGCTGCAGAAAGAATAAGAAAAGCACTTGAAGAAGAAGAACTTGATACAATCGGTCATATAACCGCAAGTATAGGTGTGGCAACATTTTTAGAACATTCGGATAATATAGATGATATTCTTGAACTGACAGATCAGGCAATGTACACATCAAAAAGAAACGGCAGAAACCGTGTTACTCTTGCAAAACCGATATCTGAAACAAGCTGGCAGGAAGTTGCAATTAATACATTCACGGATATTTTGTCAAGACATAATATTCCGATAAATCCTGACGTAACTGAAGAAATTAGAAACAAACTTAAAAACACTGAAAATGAAGTACCAAAAGAAGTTCTCTATTCTGTTGCGGATATGCTGACCCAGTCTTACAACCCGCTGCATCATAAAGGAACAGTAAAATCAAAAGTTTTACTCGCCGTCAGTCTTGCAAAACGTTTTGACCTGCCGAAAGATGAAATAGACAAACTAAAAATCGCAATGCTTCTTTATGATATAGGCAATCTGATGCTTCCGCAGGAACTTCTGCAAAAAACAACACCGCTTACCGAAGAAGAACGCAATCATATAAAAGAACATCCGATTATTGCGGCAAGAGAAATTCTCCAACCGATAAGCTATATTCAAGATATTCTTCCCATCATAGAACACCACCATGAAAACTGGGACGGATCGGGTTACCCTTCAAAAATAGCAAAAGAACAAATTCCAATGACATCCCAGATAATATTAATTGTGGATGCTTATTTTGCCCTGACGGAACCGAGAACATACAGAGCAGAACTCACCCCGAAACAGGCACTGGAAATTATCAAGCAGGACGCAGGCAAAAAATGGAATACAGCTTTAGTACAGGAATTTGTATCACTTATAGATCATGATATCTGATGAAAGAACAGGACTTTATACAAATAATTAAATCAATACTAAATTCGCCATATATAGGAGATGACTGTGCATACCTTAAAGATTTTGGTATTGTAGTAAGTCAGGACAGTCTTGTGGAAGATATTCATTTTAAAAAGGAATTTATAACCTCTTACCAATTAGGATACAAAACTGTAATGGTAAATATAAGCGATATTTGTGCAAGCGGCGCTAAACCAAAATATTTGACAATTTCACTGTCTTTACCACCCAATACGGATAATGGCTTTGTTGAAAATTTTTATAAAGGTGCAAAAGCGGCATCAGGGAATGTTGAAATAGTCGGAGGTGATATTACCGGTGCTGATAAAATCTATATTTCTGCCGCCGCAATAGGCGATACAAGAGGCAGGAAGATATCTTCCAGAAGCCTTGCAAAACCTGATTATAAAATCATAGTATCCGGAGAACACGGCAACAGTGCAAAAGGATTAGATATTTTAATAAAAAAAAGCCGGCTTTCACAAACAGAGGGGATAAATAATAAATTTATCAAAGCGCATCTCATGCCTGAGGCACAGATTGAATTCTCAGCCCGGATAGCAGAAAATATAACACAGGATTATGCAATGATGGATACATCGGACGGACTTGCGGATGCATTATTTCAAATATCAAAAGCAAGTAACGTCATAATGAATATTGACACAAAAAAAATTCCGCATGATTTTTCTGTTGATATGCAGACTGTTTTATACGGCGGAGAAGATTATCAGCTTGTTGCAGCAGTTCCTGAAAATCTGTTGCAAAAGATTTCGGGTTATACGATAATTGGAAGTGTAGAAAAAGGTTCTCCGTCTGTTAAAATTGACGGAAAAATATTTAATGAACCTGACAGCAGCTTATTTAATCATTTTAAGGAGTAGATAAATGCACTTCAAAGTCAATGCAATAATACCTGCAGGCGGAACATCATCACGTTTCGGCAATAAAAATAAACTGCTTGAAAAAATTTATGGCAAAGAGGTTATAAACGGAGGCGAAGCCTCTGGCGTATATATTGAAAATAGCAAGAATAACGGCAAAGAGGTTATAAACGGAGGCGAAGCCTCTGGCGAATATATTAAAAATAACAAGAATATTGGCAAAGAGGTTATAAAATATACGGTAGAAGCATTTGAGGCTTCCGATGTTGATGAAATTATAATCTGCGCAAATAAAACAATTATTGATGAATTAAATAAAATCTTTAAAGACAGTTCTAAGGTAAAAATTATAGAAGGCGGACAGACACGTCAGGCATCTGTATACAATGGATTAAAAGCCGGCGAATGTGATTATGTGTTAATTCATGACGGGGCAAGACCGATGATATCAACAGAACTTATAAACCGTGCAATTGAAATGGTTAAAGAAAAAAAAGCATTAACTGTTGCTACAAAAACTATTGATACAATTAAAGAAGTTGTTGACGGGAAAATAATAAGAACGATTGACCGTTCTAAACTCTATAATACTCAAACTCCGCAGGCTTTTGAATATAATCTTATAAAACAGGCGCATGAAAAATTATACGGTCAGAATTTTACGGATGATGCAGGAATGCTTGAAGAACTCGGGCAGACCGTTTACATTCTGGATGGCAGTTATAAAAACATAAAAATTACAACCCAGAATGATATAGATATTGCTGCGGTCTATCTGGGTCGAAACTAGTTGATTTACATTTTCTACCGCGTCCGTCTTTTTTTACAAGGGTAGGGAGCTAAAGTTTACATTTCATATATTCTTGCCAATTCAAATAAAGATATAAACCAAAAAAATAAAGACCTTGAATATTCCCAAGGTCTTTTTCTTCACTTTCACCTAACCTACTTACTTTCTATAGGCTCTCCTTTTACCATTATGAGGAATCACTTTAACTTTCACTGTACAATTTTTAAGGCGGCTATGCAGCTCTATCAAGATGTTTCTTTATTAGAAACAGCTGTGGATCATGGCCTGCGTCACTGACGTTTTTACATAATTCGTTAAAATCTTTTCCGGAATATTCAATCCCTTCAATTCTGATTACGAATCTGCCGTCTTTATATTTAACTTTATCGGAAATCTCAAGTTTATCATCACCCCAGATTTCACGCATATCACCTAAAAATGTATCTTTAGCTTCGGTTTCAACTTTTTGTTTTTCTTCTTCTGCTTTTAATTCTTCGTCTTTCGCAGCTTTTTCCTTGTCTGCTTTTGCTTTTTCTTCAGCTTTTTCTGTCTTTTTCTGATTTTCAGCAACTGTAACTGTTTGGTTGATTGTCATTATAGCATCTTCTACTGCAGATTGATCAATATTAAAGTCATCCAGTTCATCATATGCAATAGAGAACTGCCCTACCAGACTGTTATATACGCCTAGTTCTTTTGCACGTTCTTCAAGACATTTTAAAATATTCCAGATGATATCAACGTTATGCTCAGGATCAGAAATTTTGCCGTTTGCACCCCTTTCTTTAAGACTCGGGTTCCAGAACATTTCTTCATCAAATAATGTTTCAATTACGTTGTCATCTCCGGAACCTTTAGCAAACTGTTCCTGCCATTTATTCAGTACCGCAGTTACATTATCTTTTGTAATTGCATTTGTACCTTTCATTCCGTTGTAACCGTCAGTTATATAATCATAGTTGGTACCGGTTACACCGATTGCGCCCTGATAAATAGATTGACAAATTTCAAGAGCTTCATTTTCCTGTTCTTTTGTTAACTCTTGTGCTACAGGTGCATCAACGTTTTCGGGTACAGTTGTTGCTGAAGCGTCAGAACCATTATTATTTTCTGCACCTCCTGCTTCGTTAGATGCATTTTGTTGAATTTCTTCTGAAATTTGTTTTGCTATATTAGCAGCTTCTTCCTGAAGCTGAGCAATCTCCTGGACTAGTGCATTTTTTTCATCAGCCGATTTGTCAGCTGCGTTTTTTACTTGTTCTTTTAATGTTTCTATTTTATCTAAAATTTCCTGTAATCTTTGTTTTTGTTCTTCACTAAGAGCATCAGATTCCATTGTCTTAGTTATTTCACCCTCAAGTGCTGATAATCCTTGAGCTGATGATGAGAGAGCTGTAGAGGCATTCATATCAGCCATCCAATCCTTTCCCATTTTATAATAATCTGTTGCAGGAGCGTTGTTCAGATTACCGGCCTGAAAATCACTTGTCCATACAGGCAATGTCGGAAATGCGGCATCCGGTTTAACAAACGGTACGTATGGACTTGTTACAGGCCAGCGAAAACTGTCCATAGTGAATGGTGATATAAATCCGTAATTTGTTCCCATTTTCGTAAATCCCCTTAATTTTTAATTCCCCGTATTTATATAAAGTAATTTGGCAATTATAAATTGCTTAAATAAAAAAGAATTATTAATATTTCTTTACAAACAAATTTATAATATCATTCTTAGTAATATTCGGGTTAATTTCTTTTATACATGTGATTGAGGACGTATTGACCGGTTCATTAAATATTTTTTCAAGTAAGTTTTTGTCATAATCGTACAGAATTGAACCGTGCTGTAATATGTAACCTTCTTTTCTGAATTGTGCGGAACCTATAAGTTTTTTACCGTTATGACAAAGATCAGCACCTGTAGAAACAAGCATACAATAATCAAAATGTCCTCTGGCAGGTTTTCCGCCGAATTCAAGTTCAATTCCGAGTTGTTTAAATTTGTCTATAAAAATTTGTGAAATTTCCTTATAAGATTCCGTTACATTTTCACCGTGTTTAAGACTTGAGACGGGGCATACATAACTGTATGTTATTTCATTGTCATGCAAAAGAGCGCGTCCGCCTGTCAAACGCCTTACAACATCAATATTATTTTCTTTCAAAAACTTTACATCCAAAAAATCACTTTTTTGATTTCGTCCCAAAGATACACAAGGCGGAGCCCAGCCATATAGTCTAAAAACAGGTTCTTCAAGCTTATTTTTAATTGCATCATCAAGCAGCCCTGCATCTTTTTGCATATTTTCAAGTCCTGATTTTATTTCGAAAGGAAGAAATATCATTTGTCTTTTTCTTCCCGCTTTTTCAAATCCTGTTCAAACTGTGAAAATACCTCATTCCCGACAAACTGCTCAAGTGCTGCTCGTTTGGCATAGAAATCAGAACTTGCCTTCATTTGATTATCGAGAGCGGTTCTGTAGTATGCGTCGGTAATCAAGACAACTTCACGCGGCATATCCTGAGAAAGTTCATAATTTTTCTTTCTGTCTTCGGTAATTTTTTCAAGCATTCTGAGTTTTTTTCGGGCTGTCATGTAATTGTAATACAAATCCACTGTCTTTTGCTGCAGATCTTCAATTTTTCTTACAAGAATAATCATATCGGCATCAGTAACTTTTGTATATTTATAATTAAGCGCCTTTGTGTCCTGCGACATAATACCCAAAATATTACCACCGATAATTGAACCCGTTGCAAGCAAAGGATTACCCATGCCGGCGCCTACAAGAGTAGACATACTCGCTATCGTTGTAAGGACTTTTTTTACGGATTTTTCATCCGGTTTATCTTCATCAGGGTTAGAAAGTTTATACAGTGCAAAATTTATTGTGTCGCTCTGGCTTGCCGCACCCTGCCAGAGAACTGACAGATCACCAACCATATCTTCCTGATCAAGTTCCAAATCCGCCGCAACTTCTCTTGATATCTGCTTTATACTCAAATCTGCATAAGTTAAATCATTAACATCAAACTGCTCGGCATCTTTTTTCACGTATTCCTGATGGACTTTGTCTTCGGCTTTTGCTTCCATATATTCTTTTTCAGGCTCCTCAGAAAGACCTGTTCGGTAAGCCGGCGGTTTAGGTTGATTAATATCTTCATATTTTATTGCAAAAGACGGAAGCGCAATTGATATTAATAACAAAGCAGCTAAAAACTTCTTCATTTTGACACCGCCTTTTCTCCGACAAGTGTTGAATTGTAGTTAAACTGATAGAGATTAAGTTTATCAACAACTTTTTTGCCTGCAAGACGCTGTAATTCAAGATGGTATTTTTTTGCATTTTCCATATAATAAAATTCTTCAACCCGCATATTATCATAAAGCGCAGAAGATATGCTGATTTCCATCAAGTCTTCTTCATCCAGTGCTTTTGCATAATTCTTGTTATATAAAAGCAGCCTCTGGCGGGTTTCTTTAAGCTGCGAAAGAGAACTTTTATAATTATAATAAGCAGTTATAATTTTATCCTGTAAAGTTTCAACAAGCCCTGCAAGCTCAATAAGCTCAGTATCCGTCAGAGGAATTTCAGTCGGCATATTTTTTCTGTTAATCAAATTCTGTGCCAGACGACCAGCCGCAAACGCAGATGACTGAACCATATAATCAGCACCGACTAAGGAAGGAGCAAGAGAAGCACCGGCAACAACTGCGGAAAGAGTTTTTGCCATCAAAGACGAATGAATTCTTCTCTGACTTTCCGGAGTGGCAAGTTTTTTCAGGGCAAAACCGATGACCTGATTATTTTCTACAGTACCTTTCCACAAGTTTTCAATATCTTCAATATCTTTATCTTTCTGAAGTTTAATAAGTTCATCAATAATCTGCTGATCATTTACTACCAGCGATTTTTTTGTATCAATATCTGTTTTAGGGAGCTCTATTTTCTGCGTTTCCACATCCCCGAGCCTGACCTCATCAGCCAACACCGGAACCCCCGTGAGAAATATTAACACACATATTAAATACTTTTTCATAACAATTTTATACCACAATCCCAATAATAAATCCAATGATTGATAAAGTTATACATCAAACGGATGTTCTGCAAATTCCCATAAAAATTTATGATAATAACAAAGGAAGGTTGAAATTGAGTTCTAACACAAAAAAACGTGATAACACAGCCGCAAACAGTTTTTACACAAAAGCAAACGCTCTTTGTCTTGAAAGTTCATACAAAGAGGCTGCTGCAAACTATCTTAACGCAATTTTGATTGACAGAAATAATGCCGAAAGTTACTTCGGACTCGGTATTTGCTTTAAACACCTCAAACAATATTCCAAAGCAATAAAATATTTTGATATAGCATCAGAATTAAAAGAAAATTATTTTGAAGCATTTTACGAACTCGGAATTTGTCATCTTCTTGAAGGTATCCCCTGCGGAGCCATCAAAAATTTTATCCGTGCAATCCAGATTAATCCTGATAATCCGGATGCTATTTTACAGCTCGGAGTTGCCCATGAATTATGCGAAGAATACGATCTTGCACTAATGATTTATCAGAAACTCATAGAAAATACACCCGGATTTATCAAAGCGTACGACCATAAATCAACACTTTTGATGAAACTGAACAGATATAAAGAAGCTTCAAACGTATTAAGTCAGATACTGAAACTTAACCCGGATTATTACAAAGCTTACGCAGGCATAGGTGTTTGTTTTGATAAACTTGGCAAACACTCCTGTGCAAAAAGATATTACAGAAAATTTCTGACACTCAAACCGTTTTCTACACAGGCAGACTTCATTAAAAACAGACTTGAAAAAATCAAATTTAACAAACCGCAGTACAAATATTTGTCTTTATGCAAGTAAACATTGTTATCCTGAATTTATTCCAGTATCCCAAAATCACGGAATTTATTAAGCGATGTTACAAGATTGTTAAAATATTTGTCTTTTTTCCATATATAAAATACAATATAAGTGGAGAAATTTTGAGGGATACGAGATGATATTAGAACAAGAGTTAAAGGGGAAAACTTTATCTCCGCAAGAAGTGAGAAGTATTTTAAAGACAGACAACAAAGAAATAGTTGAGCTTTGTAAACGCGCGTCTATTTTACCCAGAAAAAACAGTAAAGGACAAACCTACTTCTCTTATGAAGAAGTGAAAAATTTGAGAAAAGTTCAGGCTATGAAAAATGCTTCAATGCCGCCTGCTAAAGCTCCGGCAAAACAGCCTTCAGCTATTTTGAATATTCTCAACTCCTTGAGAGAAATGGAAAATAAATTAAGCGACAGAATTTCTAAAGTTATTGATGAGAAACTTGAAGGAATGGATGAAGTTGTTGTTGAACTTATCAGATGTAAAACAGATAATGAAACTTTAAGGCAAAAAATAATTGATCTTAATAAAGAAATTTATCAACTTAAAAATGATCTTAATACCTACAAACCCGTAGGATTAGGTTTTTACAAGAAAAAAGAAAAACATATCTGGGATTAATATTAGAAAATTATTAAAGGATAATAACAATGGCTGTGAAAGAAAAAGAAAACGAAACATCTTTAAATACCGATGAAAGAAGTAAAGCCCTAAAACTTGCCATAGAAAAGATTGAAAAAGATTTTGGCAAAGGCTCAATTATGAAACTCGGCGACAAACCGACAGTTAATGTTGATGCCATCCCGACAGGAGCTTTATCTCTTGATGTTGCACTGGGTATAGGCGGTATTCCCAGAGGTCGTATTATTGAAATCTACGGTCCTGAAAGCTCCGGTAAAACAACTCTTGCACAGCATATTGTTGCAGAATGCCAAAAACGCGGCGGTATCGCAGCTTTCGTAGATGCAGAACATGCGCTTGATCCTGAATATGCAAGAAATTTAGGCGTTCAAATTGACGATTTGCTTATTTCACAACCTGATACTGGCGAACAGGCTCTTGATATCACGGAAGAACTTGTTCGTTCAGGTGCAGTAGATGTTGTTGTTGTTGACTCTGTTGCAGCTCTGGTTCCTAAAGCCGAAATTGAAGGCTCTATGGAAGATCAGCAAATGGGTCTGCAAGCTCGTTTGATGAGTAAAGCGTTAAGAAAATTAACCGGTATTATCGGCAAAACAAACACTACAGTTATCTTTATTAACCAGTTAAGAATGAAAATCGGCGTTATGTACGGGAATCCTGAAACTACAACAGGCGGCAACGCATTGAAATATTACGCTTCTGTCCGTATGGAAATCAAACGTACGGAAGGAGTTAAAGGTGAAGACGGCGATGTAGGGAATCATGTCAGAGTAAGAGTTGTTAAAAATAAAGTGGCACCGCCTTTTAGAACCGCAGAATTTGATATTATGTTCGGAAAAGGTATCTGCAAAATCGGTAATATCTTAGATGTTGCAGTTAACCTTGATATAGTTAAAAAAGCAGGTTCATGGTTCAGCTTTAACGAAGAAAAATTAGGACAGGGCAGAGATAAAGCCAGAGATTTCTTATCTGAAAATCCTGATATTTTAAGTACTATTGAAACTCTTGTAAGGGAAAAACTCGCGGGTAATACTTAATATTACGAATTGTTAACTACCTTAAATGCAGTTATAGTAAGGAATTTAAATAAAAACATGTTTTTGGTACAATTTTGATAGCAACTAAAAACATGTTTTTACTTTATATACATAAAATCAGTGTGGAAATCGGAGGTGTACAACCATTATGAACGTAAAAGCAATAAATAATGTTTCTTTTGTAAATTTTGAAGGAAGAACAAAAAAACAAGGAAACAAAAAAACAGAACACAATTACCCCCAGCAGACAGAACCTGCATCTAAAAATTCAGCAAGAGCTCTAAGAAATATGATGTACGCTCTCATGCTTTTAGGCGCAACTGCAGGAACAGGATCCTTAACAAGCTGTAATGATCTTGGAGCACACGCCGAAGCAAAAGCTTATGCATGGATTATTGGTAATGGATGTGATAAAAATGATACAACAGTTATACATGATACAATAATTAATACAGTTATCAAACCTATATATATTAAAGAATACCCATTCCATCTTGCAGATTCTTTAATTCGTCAGGGACTAAACATCGGTGTAGATCTTGACGGACCTGTTCCGCAAGATTACAATAATGACGTTGCATTTGTTGCTTCAAAAGCACACAACAGATATGATGACAAGTATTACGAAACTCATGTTGACAGTATCGGAACAAACAAAAACAGACTTGCTCTTGTTACAAAAGTTTTAGACTTTTATGAAGATCCGGAAAATCCTAAAACTTCATGGATTAAAACAGAAGTCACAGATGTTCCGGGCAAAGGTATTAAATTGACAAGATATAGTTACAATTCTGTCACTAAACCGGAAGAATGGCAATGGCAATATAACGGATATGAAGTCCGCACAAACAACAGAGACGGAAAACATAATACAAAATCCGTATTTGATAATAATAATGAATTAATCTGGCAGGGTGAATACAGAAGAGGTGAAAATCCGGGTACATTCCTGTACGGGACATTCGTATATGATGAAAACGGGAATCCTTATCTTGATGAAGACGGAAATCCGCAAAAAGCATACTACGACTTTGATAAAGCTAAAATGTGGTCAGATAGAGTAAAAATGGAAGAATTACCTTCCGATCCTAATAATATTGATTTTGATTATTAACAAAACAAATATTAATATTTTCTAAAACCTAAATCACCCTCTTGAATACGGAGGGTGTTTTAGTTATATAATATAAAATATGAACACTCTGGCACAATTTATACAACATAAAAGAGATGAAGCAGGCTATTCACCTAAAGGACTTGCCAAAGAATGTAACCTGCCATTAACCTTAATTGAAGATATAGAAGCAGGCAAAGAATTATTTTTACCTGTAACTGTTAGACAAAATCTTGCAAAAGTTCTAAAATGCGACCCTAAAGAAATAAAAGCTCTGGAAAAAGATTTTTCGTCATACACGATCTCACAGGAAGTAATAGACAGCCTGAAAGAACTTATATTAAACGGCGCAGGCGGTCTTAAATGCCCGCAATGCGGCGCTCCTTTGGTTACAAGAATTGCAAAACTATATGATCTTGAAGACAATTTAATGCTTCATCCTAAAGCACACTGCTCAAAATGTTCATTTCATATAACCGAATAGGTTGAAATTTAAATAAAACAGTTTATAATATAATTAGCACATTTACAATTAAATACGGGGACGTTTTGAAAAAGCATCAGCCGGAGTGAAATCCGAATTTGGCGGCAATGAGCCGGCAAACTGAGGATGAAACTTAACGACAGCGACGTAAGAACGCAGGTGTAAACCGAGTACCACAGGAGCAAACGTCCCAAACAACCATTCATGGGGACGTTTTGGATTTGACAGAACGTTTGGTTGGAACAAGCTGCGAGTGCGGGCGCTGTTCCCGCTTATCAACGAGCAAAACAAATTAAATGCTAACAATGTAATTAAAGCAGACTTCTCTAGAGCACAAGCTTTAGCAGCATAAGTCAGCTCATAGCTACTCATATATCCCAGCTTGCCGGAGATATGGGTCCATTATGCAAGCGGCAGTGCATTGATGACGGTAGATGCATCAAGATAACCGTTAAGGGTTAGTGTTTCCTAAAAAAACACTTTGGATTATTTATAAAGGTCTTGATATTCCCTGAATAATCCGAGAAAATAAATATCTACACCCGTAGACGTTTGTTTAGATCCGTTTTGGACAGGGGTTCGACTCCCCTCGTCTCCACCATTAAAATTCAGAGGCTTGTGATAGCCTCTTTTTTAATACCAAATTCACCGCACTGTGCAGGCCTTCGCC
>CALVEM010000010.1 GCA_944326605.1 Candidatus Gastranaerophilales bacterium | reverse complement strand
AAATCAGACTTTCAAGATGAGTTGGAAGAAGTTATAACCTTAAAAGAGGGTGGCAATATTAAGACGATGACTAAACAGCGAGCTTTGATTAAAAGGCTTTATCAGTTTCAAAACCAAGACATATAATATTAATAATAATGATTAATACTAAAAACATTTCACAAATTTTATTGTTTAAAAAATTATCAATTTGTTTTTTCATATTTACATTCCTACAAATTATTTATAAATTCCTTAGCACCATTAAAATCTAGGCATTGTTTTTCATATGCTTTATTCAGAATATTATCTGGTAGCAAATAATCAAATTTCTTTTTATATTTTAAAGATTTATCAACTAAATCAATTATGGAATTTTTATCAAGATTTGAAAAATTAATTGATTTTAAAATTTTAATTAGTTCTTGCTTTCTACAGGTTGAATAATAACCAATTCCTCCATCTTCAATATCTATACCACAATATTTAAAAAGCAAACCTATTGTATTTTGGATTCGAGTCCCTTCCAAAACTGTAAGGATATTACTATCATTAGTTTTTACATATGTTTTATAATTTTCAAATCCTTCTTCTAAGATTGGAATTGATGCTTGAGATAAATATTTCGGGATATAACAATTTTCATAAATTTCTAACATTTTTTGATGAATTGTCCTGTGTATATTTTGAGATCCCCCTTGGAATTTAATAGGTTTTTTCCCATATGCTTTTTTTACAATTATCGTTTGAATTTTATTTTTGAACTCAACTATTTCCCATCGCTTACCAGCTAAAAGAAAATGACTTCCCTCTTTTAAGAATAATAAATTTCCTCCAGATATTTGACCTATTTCCTTACCATTACAAACAACTTTCCAATCTTTTGGAGTTATAAACGCGGCATAGAATTCATAATTCTCAACAATTTTCTCTCCCAGTTTGCTTAATGTAATTATTCCATTAGGCATTTGATAAATAATTTCATCTGAATTAAGCTTTTGTAATATAGCTATAAAATCCTCTTTAGAAAAATAATTATTAAAAGAGATATCTGCGATGTTATAATATATTTTAGAAGCATCAGCAACGGCAGGTTATGAAGTAGGGTATGAAAGTCCGACACAATTCAGCCGTGAATACAAAAAGATGTTCGGCAATCCGCCAAAAACTAATGTTAAAAATCTAATAGCGGTATAAATTTGTGAAAAATCTAACATTTTTCCGCACACTTGTGTAAATTTTAAGGAGAATACTGGTGAAAAATTTTTGACATTATTTTCCACTCACCATGTACTTTCAATAACGGAACTTATATGCCTCAAATTCAATAAAATCGTTAAGTATAAAATTGTGCAAAGTCTAATACTGGCAATAATTACAGTGTAAATTTCAAAAATAACATCAAATTTGAGAATTTCTCATAGAAAATATTAATTTTACAAATCTGCGGAACCAACTTTAAGGAACCTCTGGAGTGAAACTTTTATCTAATCGCAATTATATAAGAAGTTTTTTTATTTTTATTCTTAAACCGATGTTATTTTATCTCAATCAAATTGATGGTTTACAAATATAAGAATTTTCTTGGTGAATTACAAAAATCAATGTTAATACGATTACTATTAATAAAAATGCTATTTTCTCACTTTACTGTTATTGTTTGATTTTGTAAACATATTTAAAATTTAAGCAGCTTTTTCATTCAAGTGTAAATGCTGTATAATTTCTCATAATACTTGACAATTGTTGACTAGCAAATTATAATCATAACCGAAAATTTAAGTGGACTTTTCCGGATTTAATCATCTTTTTGCCACACAGTTATCATAAGATAACTGTGTGGCATTTTGATTATCCGGATAAAAAGAAAAGGAGAAAATACATGCAGGCAGAGAATAAAATGGCAGTTACACCAATTGGTAAACTTATTTGTCAAATGTCAGCACCGCCTTTGATATCAATGTTTTTGCAATATTCTTATAATCTGATAGATAGTATTTTTGTTGCAAAACTTGGTGAAAACGCATTAACAGCTGTGTCTCTCTCATTTCCTATAACAACATTAATGAATGCGGCATCAATTTGGATAGGTGTTGGGGTGAATGTATTGATTGCCGGATACCTTGGGGGAAAAGCGCAAGATAAAGCGGATAGTGTTGTTACTCACGGAATTTTACTGTCTTTTGTTGTTGGTGCTTTGCTCAATATTCTGGTATTATTGATTATGAAACCTTACACAAATATTACACAAAAGCATTAATAAAGGGTTTTAGCAATTTAGCTAAAACCCTTTATTTTAAATGGTTGCGGGAGCTGGATTTGAACCAACGACCTTCGGGTTATGAGCCCGACGAGCTACCAGACTGCTCCATCCCGCGATTTTTAATTTTTACATTCTATTATGTACCGCTGAATTTTAAATTGCAACCTTTTTTATTAATTTTTTTATTTCATTGACCGAAAGTTGTTTGAAGGAATTAAAGTAGCTTATTCATAGGATTCCAGCTGTCTTTAATATTGTTATCCATAAGATTTTTATAGAATTTTTCTTTATATTCCAATAAAGATAACTGCTCTTTAAGATTTTTGATCTGTTTTTGTGTCTTTTTTTTAGTTTCCGTAATTATCCGGTAACGATCCTTTATTGTTGAATCTCCGATAACACAAAGATCAATATATTTTTTTATTGCTTTATTTTCTACACCGACAAGTCTTAGACATTTTACGATTTTAACCCATTCAAGATCATTGTCGTCAAACAACCTTATATTGCTTTCACTGCGCTTAATAAAAGGGAAAAAGTCGCTCTTTGCCCAAAATCTCAGGGTATGTTCTGAAATATTTATTTTTTTTGCAACTTCTTTTATTGTATACATAAAATCTCCTGAAATTTTTATTTATTAAAAACTTCTTTTGCTGTTTTTAGTGCAGCCAGAGTATTCGGAAACCCTACATAGGGCAGGCATTGAATAATTGCGGCAGTTATTGTTTCTTTAGAATTTCCAGCTTTTAAATTCCCTTTTATATGACTTTTTAAAACAGAAGTATCTCCTGTTGTTACAAGAATACTTATAACCAACAGTTCCCGTGTTTTCAAATCTAACCCTTCTCTTGTGTAAAAATCACCGAAACAAACTTCTGTTAAAAATCTTGAAACATCAGCGCCCATATCCTGTGGAAGCCCTTTCATATTTTCTTGTATTTCATTGCCATAAAGAGGCTGCTGAATTGCCTCACCTTTAGCATATCTGTCATTCTCTTCTGTTGTTGCCGTTGATTTTAACGGTGTTGTAATTCCTCTTTCTTTAAATACTTCATTAAGCACTGTCAAAGCGTTTAATGTTTTCGGAAATCCTATAAAAGGAGCACACTGATATATTGCTTCTCTAAGTTCAACAGGGGTAACGCCAACATTCAATGCCGCATTAATATGCGCCTTAAGCTGCGGCAAAGTCTGCTGAACAGCAAGAGAGGTCACTGTTATCATCTCTCTTGTTTTCATATCAAGTTCTCCGACCCTGAAAACTTCTCCAAAAATATATTTTTGAAGAATTGCAAGCATTTCCGGGTCGTCGCCTACTTGGCTGAGGGCTTCACCTCTAAATAATTTTTTATAATTCTTTTTACAAACATCTATTCTTGTCATATTATTATCTCCTTGAGTTATTGTTTTTGCAAATCCAAAGTTTATTTGTAATAACATAAATGCAATACTTAAAATTAATATCTTTTTTAACATTTTTCTCCTCAATGTAGTAATTACATTTTTTCACACACATAATTATTTATTACAGTTAACAAAATATCAAATACTTATATTGCATACGTTTAATGCTTTTCAGTAATAAATGCGTTTTAAAATCTAAAAAAGTAAGTGTTTCAAGTCATTTTGAAACACTTACTTTCTAAACCTTACGCCCGAAGAGATTCGAACTCCCGACCTTTTGGTTCGTAGCCAAACGCTCTATCCAGCTGAGCTACGGGCGCTTAAATAATTATTGGCAACTTATATATTAGCAAAAAAAGATTTTTTTTCAAGTTTTTTAAAAATTTTTTAAAAACGGCAATAAAATTAATGTATTAAAAATTAAATATGTTATCCTCTGAATGAGAGGTATAAATATGGAAAAATTAACACAAAGAGAAAAAACTATTATGAAACTTATTACACAAGGCTATGGTTATTCACAGATCAGCAAAATTATTTTTGTAAGCAGGCACACTGTCAAGGCTCATATAAGCTCTATTATCCGGAAACTTGAGGCAAAAAACAGGACTAATGCTGTTTACATTGCAATTACCTGCCACATGCTCGATGAATAAATTGTTACAATTTGATAGCTAATCTCACTCGTTATATAATAATGAGTGAGATTAGATTTATGAAAAAATTTTTTATATTATTATCAATATTTTTAATTGCTATATTTACCTTTGTTCAGAGAGCTTATGCAGAGCAGTTGTATAAGTTTACGGATGCGAATTTTGATACTTCTAATTCTATTATAGTATTATCCGGACAGGATACTGTATCGGGGAATGTTATGCAGAATATTAAACTTGTTAAAATGCAAAATCCGTCAAGAGTTTATTTTGATATTGACTCGTCTATAATAACTTTTCCAAAACAGGATTGGAGATTTAAAACAGGTCCTATTAAGGAGGTCAAAATCAATCAGTTTTCAACCTCTCCGAATTCGGTCAGGGTGGTTTTATATTATGAAAACGGGTTTAATCCTGATAATATAAATGTTTTAAGGCTAAAAAATAATATAATAATAAAACTTAAAAATGATGAAATGTGTGATAATGAATATTTTCATAATACATTTAGAGATGAGCATTCATCCTCCAGTGACTTTTATGAATATATGACTATTACAATGCCTGTTGAACAATCAGGGGATAATATTGTAGGACAGATTCAGGAAGCTTTTAACGAGCAGGCTGAACAGCTTTTTGAGAGAAAAGAGCTCAAACTCAATACAAAATACTATTTGAATAATATTACACCTAAACCGAATATGGTATTGTTAAACGGTTTTGGCTCGGTAACACTGGAAAGACCTATGATTCTTTCTAATCCGACAAGAATTATTTATGACCTTCCGAATACTCTTGTTGATATGAAAATTAGGAATAAAGAATACAGAATAAGTGAAACGGAAACTGTTAAAGTCGGGCAATTTTCCGTTAATAAAGCAAGAATTGTTATCACGACAGATGCAGTAAAAGATTATATTCCTATATATTCAAGCGACAACCAATCTTTAATTATTGCGAATTATCAAAAAATAAATAATTCAACTTTGTATAACACATCAAGTAATGCAATAGCTTATAATAAAGAAAAAATTGATTCTTTGACAGAATCTATGATTTTAAAATTTGATTCTCCGGTGGTACACGGTCTTGACAGATATAATGACAAAATTATATTCTACCTGTATAATGTTTCAAAATATAATGATGTTAATTTTAAAACAGCATACAAGGACACCATTTTTGAAGATGCCCATATTGATTTGATGCCGAAAATAGGTTTAAAATTGACTATTCCCATAGAACAGGATGCTGTGGTTAGTTCGTATCTAGGTGCTGATGGCAGAAGTTTAAAGGTTAAAATAAAAGAATCAAAGAAAAAAGCGGAAAGTCTAATTCCTTCAATTATTTTAAATCCGATTGTTCCGACCGATCAGGCGACAAAGAAAGTTGTAATAGATGCAGGACATGGCGGCAAGGATGTCGGTGCCATAGGCGGAGGAATTAATGAAAAAGATATTACGCTGGATGTGGCAAAACGTATTGAAAAGCTGCTTAAGCAGAAAGGTTATAGTGTTATGATGACACGGGATGACGACACTTATGTTTCTTTGCAGGACAGAGTTTCAATAAGTGAAAATTATCAGCCTGATATATTTGTAAGTATTCACGTAAATTCAAGCGTCAGACCGGAAATAACAGGAGTTGAAACACATTATTATCATCAGGAAAGTATAGCACTTGCACAAACCGTGCATTCATCACTTGCAAGTGCTGTTCAATCTCCTAACCGCGGATTGTTTAAATCGAAATTTTATGTTATAAATCATACAACATCCCCTGCGATTTTAGTCGAAATAGGTTTTATATCCAACAGCAGCGAGAGAAGCCAGCTGACAGGGGAAAAACGTAAACAGGCTACAGCTAAAGCAATAGCAGACGGAGTACAAAACTATTTTAAGCAATATAAATGATAAAAGACCAATAGCATTTTTTGATTCGGGTGTCGGCGGATTGACTGTATTTGAAAAAGTTAAAAGGCTTATGCCTGATGAAAATTATTTGTATTTCGGCGATACAAAAAATATGCCGTACGGTGAAAAGACCGAAGAACAGCTATTAATATTTGCCGATAAAATTTTTAAATTTTTTGAAAGTAAAAATGCAAAAGCAGTTGTAATGGCTTGCAATACAACATCAGCCATAACATATGAAAAATTAAAAGATAATTACGATTTTAAAATTTATCCTATTATTCAGTCAGTCTGCTCAACTCTGGCGGGGATAAAGGGGGTAAATCGTTTAGGAATAATTGCAACTCCTGCGACAATCAATTCTCATGCCTATGCTAAAGAAATTGCAAAATATAATAACAATATGCAGGTTTTTGAATTAGCAGCTCCCAATTGGGTTCGAATAGTGGAAGAACACCGAATTACTCAGCCGCAAAGTATTATGCAGGTTGAAGAAATTCTAGACATAATGAAGAATTTTGCACCTGATAAAATTGTACTTGCCTGTACTCATTATCCTTATTTGAAGAGTGTTTTGAAAAAATTTATGCCGGAAGAAATTTTTATTGACCCTGCAATATATTTTGCGCAAAATATCAAGGATGATTTGACCAGAGCAGGTTTGCTCAATAACAAATATGAGTACGAAAAATTTTATGTCAGCTCAAACCCTGAGAATTTTAAAGCTGCATCAGACTTATTTTACAAGCTTAATGAGCTTCCTGAAATTGTAAATCTTTAATATAATTTAAACATGTTTTATAATCAGGAACTTCTATAATTTTATTACTTATTTTATCAGGCGTTACATTTAATACCGTAACATTTTCCTTTACTGCAAAAACTTTTATTCCGCGTTTGAAACATTCAAAAACAGGAATTGAACCGAGAGAGTTATAAGGCATAACAAGATAATCGAGATTATCAATGGTTATACCGCCGGTTTTAACAAGTTGCGGTGCATTATTCAGACCGATTAAAATACACGGCAAGAATGTAGGCGTAATATATTCAGAAGCTGCTCTTCCGTCTATCAAATCCGAATATATCTGATAATCAGCAAAAGCAGGTGAATGTGCACAGGGAACATTTAATTCTTTTGAAATATAATGTGACAATATCGCTTCAACACCGCCAACAGGATCTGTTCCTATACCATTTGCATAATCAGGATTGTCATCTTCAGGATCTTCAAACATACAAACAAGAGCAAGAGCATTACAGCCTTTTTGTAAAAGTTTCAGACAGGCTGATTTTAAGGTTTCAATATTTTTGACTAACCCTGTAGAAATACCGTTGTCTTCAAGTGTAAATTCAACTCCTACATCATCCTCTGTTAATTCATAACCCGCTATATCAATTCCGTAAACGGCCTTTACCGCATTAATAGTATTTATATGAACATTTAATACGTCATCAGGTATTGCCTTGTCAAAAACAACTCCGATTTTATTATACTGCGAGGGAGACAAATTTATATTACCTTTAAAAAATTCATCCAGTGAATACCCTTCAACATAGAGCATATTATCGGTAATTCCTGAAAAGCAGCCGGCATTAACGACATTGGGATTAACAATGAGTTTTGATACTTTTGTAAATTCTCTTGCATAAGGGCTTGCATCCCCGGCATATCCGCCGATTGATGCTCCGATACCTGTCGGGACGATAAATGCACCTAATTTTTCTCCGTTTGGCAGCATAATTTTATAATACAACAAAAAAGCAGTATCAAAACTGCCTTTTTGAAAAATATCTTTTATTTTATTATTATTGTTGTGCACCGCCGTACGAAAAGTCGTTTTTGACGTTTGTTTGAAGGAGTTTGGTCCAGGAGCTTTCGTATGTATTAATCTCATTCAACTGGGTTTCCAGATTATTTTTTTCAAGCTCTAATTCTTGTTCCCAGGAATTTATGTTTGCAAGTTCCAGTTCATGTTCCTGTTCGCAGCGTTCTGTCAACAATTCATAAGTTTCAGGATCATCTTCATAGTAGGTGTAATAAATATCATTAATTTGATCGTTATATTTTGCCTGATTTTCTGCAGTCTGCTTTGTGGAATTAAGCATATCCATCATAACCGAAGACAATTTGTCATTAATCATAGATTTTTGTTTTGTGTACAGTAACAATGTTTCATGAATGTTTGAAATAGCCATCGCTCTCGCCTCTCTTATTTTAGTTCTCTTACTTATATAAACAATTTAAAAATAGTCTGATTTCAATAAATGATTATTTTGTTACATTTGTTAACAATAAAAAAATATACCGGCAGCAGCTATAAATTATTATTCATGATATTATAGGCTTATAATTTAAAAAGGGGGTATTTTTTATGAAAGTTTTGTTATTTAACGGAAGTTCAAATGAACATGGATGTACTTTCAGAGCATTAAAAGAGTCTGCTTTTTCTCTTGAAGCAAACGGAATTGAAACTGAAATAATTCAGGTAGGGAAAAATGCAATACGTGATTGTATTGGATGTGGAACTTGTCGCAAGAACGGCGGGGAATGTGTATTTACAGATGATATTGTAAATGAAGTTATAAAAAAAGCAAAAAAAGCTGACGGGTTTATTTTTGGTTCGCCTGTTTATTATGCTCATCCGAGCGGAAGACTTTTATCTTTTATGGACAGATTGTTTTATGCAGGAAGCAGTGCACTTGCTTTTAAACCGGCTGCTGCTGTAGTTTCCGCAAGACGTGCCGGAACAACTGCCTCGCTTGATGCGATTACAAAACATTTTACGATTAATCAGATGCCTGTTGTTTCGTCAAATTACTGGTGTATGACGCACGGTGCTCAAAATTCTCCGGCTCAAGCTGAGCAGGATCTGGAAGGTATGCAGATTATGAGAGTACTCGGGCAAAATATGGCATGGCTTCTTAAATGTATAGAAGCAGGCAAAAATGCCGGAATAAATCATCCTCAAACAGAAGATAAAATTATGACTAATTTTATTCGTTAGACTTTTAATGCTCTGAGGGAGTTTAGAACAGCCAGCAGTGCTACGCCGGTATCGGCAAATACTGCGCCCCACATTGTGACAAATCCTAATGCACCAAGAACTAAAAATAGAGCTTTAACTCCCAGGGCAAAAACAATATTTTGTTTTACAATACTCATTGTCTTTCTGGCAATGAGTATTGCTTCTGAAATTTTAGAAGGCTTATCATCCATAATAACAACATCTGCAGCTTCAATTGCGGCATCTGAACCTAAACCGCCCATTGCAACACCTATATCCGCTCTTGTTAATACAGGAGCATCATTAATACCGTCACCTGCAAACATAACACTTGTTTTTAGAGGTTTGTTTTTTATTAGTTCTTCAAGCTTTTCAACTTTCCGTTCAGGAAAAAGTTCCGCAAAAAAATCACTCATACCGAGTTTGCCGGCTATTTTTTCAGCAGTATTTTTATTATCTCCTGTTAGCATAACAGATTTAATCCCCATCTTGTTTAATTGAGCAATCGCTTGAACTGCGTCATCTTTAATTTCGTCAGAAATAATCATATAGCCGATAAATTTTTTGTCTTTTGCAACATATATAACAGTACCAAAGATATCAATTTGGGGAATTTTTATATTATTTGATTTCATCAATTTTTTGTTGCCGGCAAGAATTTCATCTCCGTTAACGATTGCTTTTAAACCTTGTCCTGCTATCTCCTTAACATCTTTTATACTATTTGAATCAATTTCTTTACCGTACGCTTCTTTTATTGATAAAGCAATCGGGTGATTTGAGCAGCTTTCCACAGATGCCGTATATTTAAGAAGTTCATCTTCACTGATTTCGTAAGGATGTATTTCAACAACTTTAAAGGTTCCCTTAGTTAATGTTCCTGTTTTATCAAAGGCTATAGTTTTTGTATTCGCAAGAGCTTCTATATAATTGCTCCCTTTGATTAAAATTCCGTCTCCGGAGGCTCTGCCGATCCCGCTGAAAAATCCGAGAGGAATTGATATTACAAGTGCACACGGGCAAGAGATAACAAGAAATGTAAGAGCTCTTTGAAACCACACCATAAATTGCGCCCCTTCTATTAAAAGCGGCGGCAAAATAGCAAGAAGTGCCGCACCGGCAACAACTGCAGGAGTATAATATCTGGCAAATTTTGTTATAAATTTTTCCGCTTTTGCCTTTTTAGAGCTTGCATGTTCAACAAGTTCAAGAATTTTGGATACAGTTGATTCTCTAAAAGCCTTTTCCGTGCGAATTTTTAAAAGTCCGTTTATATTAATACAGCCGCTTAAAGCTTTATCACCAACATTTAAATTTCGCGGGACAGATTCTCCCGTTAACGCGGATGTGTCAACAGCCGCACAGCCTTCTACCACTTCACCGTCAAGAGGAATTTTTTCACCTGTTTTAACAGTAATTATTGTTCCTATTTCAATATCTTCAGGAGATTTGTGTACAAGTTTTCCGTTTTCTTCCACATTAGCATAATCCGGTCTTATGTCCATAAGTTCTATTATTGATTTTCTTGACTTTTCAACGGCTTTATTCTGAAAAAATTCTCCTATTTGATATAAAAGCATTACCATAACTGCTTCCGGATACTCGCCAATTGCGAGAGCCCCGATTGTTGCCAGCGTCATCAGAAAGTTTTCATCAAATATTTCACCTTTCAAAATGTTTTTCAAAGCGGTTATTATAACATCCCAACCGGCAATCAGGTATGACACGAAAAATAATATAATTCTCAATCCTGAATATGTTTGACATAAAAATGCCGGAATAAGAATTACTGTAGAAATCAAAATTCTGATTAATTTCTGTTTGTCTGTTTTTTCATTATGATGGTGATGATGTTCGCACATAATTTATTTCCTAAATAATTGAAAGAATATTCAACTGTTATATTAGTATTATAATTGAATAACTATTCAATTGTCAAGTGTAAAATCCTGTTTTGTTACAAAAATTTGACAATTGAACAATTATTAAACTATAATAGAATTATGGAAATTAAAAGAGCGGATTGCGAGGCAATAAACCCTGAACTTGTTGATAAAATAAAGCCCGATATGCCAGAGATGAAGGTGCTTTATGAATTGTCAGACTTTTTTAAAGTTATGGGTGATAATACAAGAATACGCTTGTTGTGGGCATTGGAAGAAGCTGAAATGTGTGTGAATGACCTTGCAGTGCTTCTTGACATGACAAAATCTGCAGTTTCTCACCAGTTAAAAATTCTGAGAATTGCAAAACTTGTAAAATCCACAAAGCGCGGCAAAAATGTATTTTATTCACTGGATGATCACCATGTAAAAATTATTCTTGAAAAAGCACTGGAGCATGCTGTTGAATAATTATTGCATTTTTTGAATAAGTTCTGTTTTAACATCCGCAAGAGGTCCGTTATTCGGCGTTCTCAAATTATGGTAGTAATTCTTGGCAAATGTAAAAGGATATTTGGGAAGCCATGTAAATTTAATAAATATATTAACAGTATCAGCACCCTGCGACAACATTAAATCGTCAATTGTCTGCTCATGTGCAGGCGAAATTGATGAAAATACTTTCAGAAAATAATCCGTGAATGTAACAGCTGAATAACCCGATGCAGCAACAGGATCTTTTACAAACGCAGTTACTTTGAAAGCTCCGTTATCTTTAATATTTTGAATATCCTCAGGCGGAACAAATTCTCCGCCTGCAACCTGTTCAATTTCATACCATTGCCCGTTATACTGTATTCGCATAACATTTGGTTTTGGCATGTAAATATCATCAAATTTGTTTTCAAGAATTACACGTCCGTTTTTGTCACAAACACCGTATTTATAATTTTTTTTGGTCAAAAACATTCCGCCGAAAAGGATGTCAACTGATGTGTATTCAGGCGGAATAACAGTTTCGCCTTTATCATTATATATCCCGAAATCATTATCATTGCCGAGTTTTACGTATTTGCCTAAAATTCTGTCAACATGTCTGTATTTCGGCTCTATAAGGTATTTCCCTGTACTGTCCATAAGACCGTATTTTGATTTTTTTTGAACAATCCAAGCGTCCCCGAGTTTAATCATTTTTTTATATTCGGGTTCAACTATAACATTTCCTTGAACATCTTTCAGCCCAAAATTATTGTCTTCATCAGAAAAAACAGTAAGTTTTGTTTTTACAACAGAGCCCTCTAAAGGCTGAACGGCACTTTCCTCCGCCACTGCACAACTGCCTAATAATAAGACTATCCCGAATAATGTAACAAATTTCTTCATACCTGTATAATAACATAAAATTCATAATTTGTGTTATAATTTTTTTGGAGAGGGAAAAGATGATTAATATGTCAAAAAGGTTAAAAATTACTTTAATATCTGTATCGGCAGTTGTAGTTTTGGTTGGCGCAATGTTCGGAATTTATTTAAAAGTTCTTCCGGCAGCTGTTTCAAATAAACATGTGATAAATCTTGTTGAAAAGACTTTATATGACATTGCAGGTTTGCAATTAAATATTAAAAATCCTGTTTTAAAAACGGAGTTGTCACCGGTTATATCTTTTAAAGTTGATGAACTTTCGCTGTTCAACAAAAAAGAGCAGCTTCTTGCCGTTGAAAATTTTGATACAACAGTTTCTTTCCAAGAAATTTTCAGCAAAAACATAATCATCAGAAAGCTCGGCGCGGATTATATTTTTGCGGATATAAACAATTTAACAAAACTTGCATTCCCGCAATCAGAAAAAAAAGAACCGCAAAAAAGTGAGTGGAATATTGATCTTTTTGATTCTCTTTTATATGTAAAAAAATCTCTGTTTTTATACAAAGTAGAGCCTAAAACCTACATATCTCTTAAAGCTGATGACCTGGAGCTTGATAATAATCAAAAGGATGTTAAATATCTTCATTTTAATATAACAGCAGATATTACAAAGGACGGTCAAAATACCCACTTCAATATTGCCGACAGAAACGCTGTTTATACGCAGAATAAAACACTGTTTATCAAAAACTGCTATCTGACTATGAATAAATCAAAAATATTTTTTAATGCCGAAGCCAGCCGTAAAATTGGTTATTGGCTTGAAATATTTACTGATAAAATTGATATAGCGGATGTTCTGGCATTGATTGATTCGGGCATTGTTGAAAATAATCTTGATCAGCCGCTTGCATTTTTTAAGGACTTAAAAGGAAGTTTTAATTTTAAAATTAAACTTACAAAAAATGATGTAAACGGTATTGTAAATTTGAATAAGATTTCCTGCAAAATTGTTCCTATAAGCAATATTCCGGTTATGCTTGATAAGGGTAAAATCCTTATGACAAAAAATGATATTACTCTTAAGGATTTTGACGGTTATTATAATAACAAAAAAGTAAATAAAATTGAGATGGAAGGTACTGTTAAAGATTACCTGAAATCAATTGACACAAATGTTGTGGCAAGAGCTGTTGTTACAAACGATTTTGCAAAGAATTATTTTTCCAAAATGGTTGGCATCCCTGTTGAACTCACCGGCGGTACAACAAAAACCAGAGTTGACATAAAATCAATTAACAACAAAATTGATTTAGTCTGGCTGTTCGGTTTGAAATCAGGTCAGGATATTCTGATTGATGGAGCTTCTCTAACGCCTAATAAGTTCATAAGAGGGCTGAAAGGTGATATTCATTTTGAAGATAATCTTTTGAGTATTAAATCTGTTGATTATTATATTGTACCTGACAGTTTTTCAATTGAACAAAAGAAAAATGCTAAACCTGTTGTCAGAGTTTTTGGAAATATAGATTGCGGAAAGCCGATACCCGACGTAAAAAATCTCGGTTTTGAAATCCCAAATCCTCTGCCCAGTGAATTTTTGAATGTCTTAATCGGGCAAAAACTTTTTAAAGGCGGGAAAATTGCAGGCATTATGGAATATAATAATACTGCCAAATATCCTGCATTAAAAGGCAATCTAACAATGGATGAGGTTAGAATACCTTCCCAGAGAGTATTTTTAAAACACGGTGAAATGTCTACATCAAACGGGCTTTTGAAACTTGCTGCAGAAGGTAAATACAGACGCTCTGCTTACGATTTTTCAGGCAGTCTTATAAATGAAATTAAATTCCCTGTTGTTGTAAAAAATGTCAATTTAACAGTAGATGATGTGGATATCGAAAAATTCCTGTTGTCTGCAAACAATCAGAGTTCAAAAGCAGTTACGGAAACAAAATTTGATGTAAAAGCTTCAGGCGAAGCAAAAGACGATGACGACAATACGCCGACATTTGATATCGGAAACTTTATCGTAGAAGACTGCGTTTTGCATATTCTTAACGGCGGTTATAAAGATATTAAATTCGCCGATGTAAAAGCTACTTTATCCTTAGATAAAAACAGTATTTTAAATATGTATTCAAACAGATTTGAGATAGCGGAAGGGCATTCATCTGCCAAGATTAATTGTGATTTAAAAAAACATAAATATAATCTAGTTCTCGGGATAAAAGATGTTAATTCCGATATAATTGCAACAACATTACTTGCTTTGCCCAGAGAAATTACCGGTAAAGCGAGCGGAATTATTGCTTTAAATACTGATGATTCGTTGAAAATGAACGGTTCAATAAAGTTTAATGTAAAAGACGGAACAATTCAAAAAGTCGGCCTGGTTGAATATATCCTGAAATTTGCGGCATTGTTCAGAAATCCGCTTGCAATGATTAGTCCTTCCACATTTGGAGATCTTGTGAATATACCGGAAGGAAATTTTGATAACATAAACGGAACACTTGAGTTAAAAGACAATAATGTTGAAAAGATGATGATAAAATCTTCTGCTCCTCAATTAAGTTCCTTTATTGTAGGTCGTTATGAACTTGAATCCGGGGATGCTTCATTAAGAATTTATACAAAGTTCAGTAACAATAATAAAGGTTTTGCCGGATTTTTAAGAAACATATCACTGAACAGTCTTGCAAACAGAATTCCTCTGAGTGCAAGAAACGACAGCAACTACTATGCTGCTGAAATTTCACAGCTGCCGCCTATTGATGCTGAAGAAAAAGACTGCCAGATATTTTTAACAAAAGTCGACGGCGATGTACAGCATAACAACTTTATTTCATCGTTGAAAAAAATTAAGTAATCAATTCAGCAACATAAGTGAATAATTTAAATAAGCTGCAAAACCTGTCCAGATAAGATAAGGAAGAAGAATTATCCCGGCGGGTTTTGAAACTTTATAGAAAAATATAATCGTTAAAACAATTGAAATTAAAAGTAAAATGATTATAACAAAACTTAATTCTAGGCTGTGCAGGAGAAAAAACGCAGGGCTCCAGCTGAAATTTAAGAGTATTTGAATAATAAATGCGATAAAACCTGCAGTTTTGTTTTCAGTTTTTCTTGAATTTAAAAAAATTACAAAAGAAATAAATATAAGCGTATACATAACCGCCCATACAGGAGCAAAAATCTCAGGCGGCGGATTGAATGCGGGTTTATTTAATGTGTTATACCATGTTAAATCCATACCACAATTTTGTATTGTTTTTTGAAATGAAACATTACACAATGTATTAATTTTATAAGTTAATTAATTCTTTAACAGTATTAAATATGATTTCATGCTGGTCTTGCGTATAATGCAGTCCGTCAATGTCTGAAACTGTTGTTATTTCATTTAAATTAATAAGACTGTAATTGTTCTGCTCGGCAATTTTTTTATATACAGGAAAGATTAATTTTGATTTTTCTATTGAGTTTTCATCAAAAAACAATTTAAAATAACTGTCTAAAATATTTCCTCTTATAACACAGGGAGCCAGAATAATGACTTTTGAAGACGGTGAATAATATTTTATAATATTGAAAAATTCCTTCATTCCTTTTTCAAAATCCGTCAAATTGACATTATATGTTTTTTGTAAATCATTGATACCTATTTGCACAATTATATAATCAAAGTGTTGTTTTAAATATTCCGGCAGTATCTTATACCCTATGAAATTATTTCCGGCAGGGTTGTCAGAGAATGCAGTTCTGTTATTGCAGCCGGCCTCCGTTACTTCGCAGTCATTTTTTAGCCTGCCTGCCCACCTTGTATTTATATTATATCTTGAGCCGTCTTTCGGGTTAAATCCGTATGTGTTGCTGTCTCCGAAACATAGTATTTTTTTCATAATTAAAAATATAGCATAAATTTGACAATAATAAATTATTTTATCTAACCTTGTCATTCTGAACTTGTTTCAGAATCTTTTTTGACTATAATTATGTGATAGATATCTTTACATTATTATAAAATGTGGATAAAAATTATGAATGAAAAAGAAAAAATGCTTAAAGGTTTGCTGTATGACGCAAATTTCGATAAATCCCTGATAGAAGAAAGAACTCAGTGCAAATCATTATGTTATGAGTATAATAATCTTCAACCGGTAAAAGCTGATGAACGGAAAAAGCTTCTTAAACAAATTTTAGGCAAGACCAAAGAAAATTTTCTGATAGAACAGCCATTTATGTGTGATTACGGCTACAATATTGAAATTGGCGAAAATTTCTACTCAAACCATAATTTGATTATTCTTGATCCGGCAAAGGTTATTTTTGGCGACAATGTATTTATCGGACCGAATTGTGCATTTTATACACCTCTTCACCCGATGGATGCAGAAACAAGGAATAACGGCCTTGAATATGCAAAACCTATAAAAGTCGGAAACAATGTCTGGTTTGGCGGTAATGTTGTCGTGCTGCCGGGTGTAACAATCGGCGACAATACGGTAATCGGAGCCGGAAGTGTTGTAACAAAAGACATTCCGTCAAATGTTCTTGCTGTCGGAAACCCGTGTAAAGTTATCAGAAACATTTAAGCATTTTTGTTATAATGCTTTTAACTTCGTATATTAAAACATAAACCTGTGCAGGGAAAATTTTTATAAGCAATAAATTTCGGTAAAGATAAGGTTTACAAAAATCTTTGCTTTCAGGGATTTGTTTAAATCTATTTTTAACTATTTCCACAAGCTGTATTCTGTCTTTGTTGTCTAAAAATTTTATAGAATACATAAAAACAAACATATATGCACTGTTGAAACTTTTTCTGAATATTTCATTTTCAGAATTTTCAAAAAATATTTTTCCTAATCTGTCAAAAATTTGGCAAAGATGTAAATTCCCTGATTGTCTTCTTTTATAAGTTGCAGAAGCAGGATTGAAAAATTTGTAATTTACCAGAATTTTATCTACTGTTGTTATTTTATCTGCAAAGAACAGACTTGATATCACAAAAAATACATCATTATTGTACGGGATTTTATCAAATTTTAAATTACACTCTCTGATAAATTCGGTTTTATAAAGTTTATTCCACGGAGAATAGTTGCAGAAACAGAAAATATAATCAGGGATATCATATTTGTTAAATATTTCTTTCTGTAAAATTGTGTCAAACCTAATCCCCTGATTTTTAAGATAAAAACTTCCGTCAGGTAAAGTTACATCGTATTTACAAATTACAATATCGGAATTTGTTTTTTTGTACTGATTATACAATTCTTCTAAAAAATTCGGATAAAAATAATCATCGCTGTCGAGAAATATTGTAGTTTCTCCTTTAGCAAATTGAAATCCGTAATTTCTGGCAGCACCTGCGCCTTGATTTTCTGTTGAAATTATTTTTATTAAATTGTTATATTTTTTATTAAAATCTTCTAAAATTTCCAAAGATTTGTCTGTTGAACCGTCATTAACGCAGATTAGCTCATAATCATGAAAAGTTTGCAGCCTTAAACTCTCCAGAGTATCTTTTAAATAGCTTTCGCTGTTATATACAGGCATTACAATACTTATTCCCGGCATTATTCTTCCTTACCGCGGATTTGATTGATTATAGTAACAAGTTCAGGATAATGCTTTATTATCGCATCCAATTGTTTGTCATTACCGCCTTCACAATTAGTGTTGCATAATCTGAACCCCTTTCTAAACCCGAAATCTCTTAAAGGATTAGTAGAGACGAGATAAGAAATGTGATTTTTGACAAGATAAATTTTTGTATGATTTAAATTTATCATTGTCCATATCCACAAGTCATCCGCATCAGGTGCAAGCTGTTGAATTAAATCAATGTTATTAATATCTTTGTATAATGTTCCGGGCGGTATTAATAATCCGGCTCCGCTAGTCGGTAAAATAACGCTTCCCGTTTCTTGTCTTTTTATTGCCATTACCCAGTCATTATAAGGAAGTATTTGACCGCAGTCTCCGAAAGTTATTTTATGCGCCCTGTGGCAGTGTATTGCCTCCGGATTCTGCAGATATGAATTATAAAGAGTTTTAAGCCAGTTTTTTCTGTAATATATATCATCATCAGCGCAGACAATTATATCTTCCGGATATTCATTGAGTGCCGGAAGCAGCTTTTTGTAAGACTTTATATCTTTATCAACCCATTTTATAGTAAGCCCGTATTTTATCAGTCTTGTTAAACTCTCCGGAAGATCATTTTCTCTGTTTTCAAATTCATCTTTTGCCAGCCATAAAATAACTTCATCCGGTTTTAATGTTTGATGCAGAAGAGTGTTAATCGCTAAGTGTACTTCATTAATTCGTTCTTTGAATGTTGTAAGCGACACAATAAGTTTTGGACTTCTTTTTTCTGTTGTTATACCGTATTTATGACCAAATCTGTATGGTATTGATTTACTGCACTGCGAGCAAACCTTTTTTACAGGTTTCAGAACTTTATAAATATTGTATGCTAAATTTTTACATATTAAAAAACAAAGCGGAATAAATACCTGAGGATGGGTATAATACAATTTTTTGTGATTTTTAATTATATTTTTTCGTATGGTCAAATAGTTTTTAACTCTCAAAGCTACCTGAGTTGCCTGATTTTGAGATTTTCTGTAGTAAAAAAGAATTTCAGGAATTTGATATACTTTAGCTCCTGTTTCTAGAATAGATAACCAGAAATCCCAGTCGCCGCAGCCAATGTTCATGTAAGGATTATAACCGTTTACTTCTTTAAAGGTCGATTTCCTGAACATGCCTGACGGATATATTCTGTTTTGTATCAGCATATTTTTTACAGTTGCCGGTTTTAAATCCCATTTATCATTTTTTGATCCAAAAAATTGTACTTCACAATAAACTATACCTGTATCAGGATTTTCATCAAGAATTTTTACAGCTTTTTCAATATATTCGGGAGCTATTTTATCATCTGCATCCAGAGGTAATATATATTCTCCTGTTGAAGCATTAATCCCGTTGTTTCTTACAGTGCAGACGCCTGAATTTTTCTGGTTAAGCAATATAACATTATCCGGCAAAAGCTTTTTCAAATTTTCTTCTGTTATATCTGTTGATCCGTCATTTACAACAATAATTTCAATATTCTTATATGTTGAATTAATGACAGATAAAACAGCATCGGGAAGATACTTTGATTGATTATAACAAGGTATTACAACGGAAACTTTTTTCATATTTCAATTTCAATTCTGGCATGAAACATTGTATTTGTAAATGTGGAGATTTGTTTGTTTGACAAAATATAGAAAAAGCCGTATTATTTTAATACAAAGAGGGTATTTGATGAAAAGATTTTTAAAATTTTTATTATGTATTATCGGAGTATTTTTTGTAATATCACCTGCATTAGCCGGTGAACATAAACTTTCAAATGAGACTAAAGCAATGCTTATTAATAAATTAAATAGTTCATCTCTTGTTGTTTATAAAAACGGAGAAACAAAAGAATTTACCGAACGTGGTCTTGAACCGCTTTTGATTTATCTTGACAATAATGATTTTAAAGGTACACAGGTTTTTGACAGAACTGTCGGCAGAGCTGCAGCTTATCTTTATGTGTACGGGAATGCCGAATATGTTTATGCCGAAACAATTTCTAAGCCTGCAATTGAAATTTTGAATAAAAACAATATTAAATATGAAGCAAAAAATGTTGTTGCTGAAATTCAAAATAAGGACAAAACCGATTTATGCCCGTTTGAAAAATTGACAAAAGATGCTCAGAGTCCTGCTCAGGCATACGGGTTTATTTATAAAAAACTACATCCTGATACAGCTGTAGTTTATTTTACTCCCGATATAACCTCAGAAAATCTTGTAAAAATTTATAAAACTCTCGGCAAAGATTTAAAAGGAAATGTAGCAGTTAAGGTACACTCAGGCGAACCGGGCGGGCATAATTTTTTACAGCCTGAATTTATGAAAGATCTTGTAAATTATGTAAACGGAACAATAGTTGAATGTAATACGGCTTATGAGGGTCGACGAAATACAACCGAGAAGCATATAAAAGCAATTCAGGAACACGGTTTTGACAAAATTGCGAAAGTGGATATTATGGATTCTGAAGGGCAGATGGAACTTCCTGTACCTGAAGGCAAACAGATAAAAGTTAATTATGTCGGATCGCATTTGAAAAATTACGATTCAATGCTTGTTCTTTCGCATTTTAAAGGTCACCAGATGGGCGGATTTGGCGGAGCGCTGAAAAATCTTTCAATCGGAGTTGCATCATCTTACGGAAAAGCTTATATTCACGGGGCAGGAAAACCGGAGAATATATGGACATGTGAACAGGACAAATTCCTTGAATCTATGGCTGATGCAGATAAATCAGTTATGGATTATATGAAAGGCAATATTACATTTATAAATGTTATGAGCAGAATGTCAATAGATTGCGACTGTAACAATAACCCTGCAGAACCTGAAATTGCGGATATAGGTATATTAGCCTCAGACGATCCAGTCGCACTTGATCAGGCTTGTGTAGATCTTGTTTATGCTTCAAAAGACCCCGGTAAAGCTTCACTTATCAAACGGATGGAACAGATGCACGGAATTCATACTGTTGAGGCTGCGGCAGATTTGGGCGTAGGAGTTAGAAAATATAAATTAATTAATATAAAATAAGAAATCATAATAAAAAATTCCGCTTATCAAAGCGGAATTTTTTATTCATTAATTAAGATTTTTGTAGCAAATTCCGTGCATTCAAGTATTGTGGAAGCATATTCATTGTGTTTGTTATAGAAAATATGGGAAGCATCAGGAACTACAATTATCTTATTATTTTCAGGATGTTTGCAATATGAATTTATCTTTTCCATAAATCCTTTAGGATCGCCGTCTGCCATACTGTCTTTGCCTCCGATAACAAATGCCCCGCTGATTTTTATTGACGCAAGCGAATCCGTTGTACCCTCCCCGCTGATTACAGGACAATTTTTAAGATGGTATGCGTTGTAAAAATTCAAAACAGTTTCTGCTGACATTGGCGAAAAACCGCCGAATACATAAGGTACAATTTCCTTGTTTCTACCCTCCGCAACAAATTGTTTAGCTGCATCAAGACATTTGTAAAGATTTGGCATAACCTTCCACCAGAACCCCAGATCTACAGGAGCTGTTACTATAAAATAATCTACAAAATTATCAGGAGTATTACCTAAATAGTCAATAATTTTGTTTGATCCGAGTGAATGTCCCGCAAGAATAATATTTTTAAAACCTAATTCTTTTGCGTATTTTACATAAGCTTCAACATCTTCATATACGAGATTAAAATCGTCAAACACGACACCTGTATAAACCTGTTTATGGTTTTTCAGATCGGAATATGCAATCATTGAAAAAGCATCCATAGCATGACCGGCGATAAAAGCAATATTATTTGCACACAAAAGATCACCCGTTGCCGGCAGCAAATCGTTTTGAAATACGTTGCTGCATATTCCGCTCATCATGATAACAACGGTATCCATACCATTATCACCCCACATTGCGCCTTTTAATTCTAACCCGCGCGGGGTGTTTACTCTAATTATTTCCATATTATTTTTATCCTTATTTATATGATTTTTCGAAAATACCCGCACAGTCCTTATCTGTCAGTTCGCAAGGATTAGCGAGGAATAAACCGCCCATAGTTTCTCTGGCGTTAACGGCAAGTTTCATAAATTCATCGGGTATAATTCCGTAATCAGACATTTTCAAATTGTCAACACCGCAGGCTTTTTGAAGATTAACAAGAGCAGTGATAAAATCTTCCGCCTTATCAGCATCTTTAATGCCCATAACACGCGCCATCTTGATATACTGTTCATCACAGGCATGTTTTTCAACGAAAAATTCATTAAACGCTTTTGAAATCATAATTAAACCTGCACCGTGAGGCAAATTGTGATGAAATGCACTCATAGCATGTTCCATCGAATGTTGCGCTGTCGTGCTTGACAATACCATTATAAGTCCTGCCATTGTACTTGCAAAAGCAACATGTTCTCTTGCCTCAAGATCATTCCCGTCTTTTACAGCTTTTGGAAGATATTCTGCAATATTTTTTATTGCGGTTAAACACATCATTTCACTCATAGGGTTAACAAATTTGCTAATGCAGGCTTCCGTACAATGAAATAAAGCATCAAACCCCTGATAAGCAGTATACTTTGGCGGGATTGATTTCATTAATTTAGGATCAACAATTGCCAGTTTAGGGAATAATGCATCCATACCAAATCCTATCTTTTCGTTTGTCTCAAGATTTGATATAACACCCCACGGATCGACTTCAGAGCCTGTTCCGGATGTAGTTGCTATTGTTACAATCGGCAGCGGTGTATTTTTCATAGGCTGCGCTTTACCTGTACCTCCGACAACATAATCCCATAAGTCACCGGGATTTGTAGCCATAAATGCAATTGCTTTTGATGCATCAAGTACGCTTCCGCCGCCTAATGCAACTATAAAGTCGCAGTTATTTTTCTTTGCGAATGCTGCTGCTTCCATTACAGTATCTTTTAACGGGTTAGCCTGAACTTTATTAAAAATAACATATTCAACATTTGCAAGCTCAAGTTCTTTTTTTACTCTATCCAATGAGCCGTTTGCAATTGTTGATTTTCCGCATGAAATCAGTAATAAAGCTTTCTTTCCAGGCATTTCCTGTTTATGAAGTTCGTTCAGTCTGCCTGAACCGAATATTAATTTTGTGGGTGTGTACATTAAAATTTCCATAATTTACCTCCTATTTTTATTATTTACAAATTTTAAAAAATAGCAAATACTTATATTACATAGTTAAACATACTTGACAGGCATAATTTAAACATATTATTATGCATATATGGAGTTCAGGGTTTTAAGATATTTTTTAACAGTTGCGAGAGAAGCAAGTATTACCGGTGCTGCAAATTCTCTGCATTTGACGCAGCCTACTCTTTCACGCCAGCTTCAGGAACTGGAAAAAGAACTCGGGCAAAAACTTTTAATCCGCAGTAAATCTAAAATTACTTTAACACCTGAAGGAATGATGCTTAGAAAACGCGCCGAAGAAATTGTTGATATGGTTGAAAAAACAGAAGCTGAATTTAAGTCAATCAATGAAATTGTTGGCGGAGATATTTATATAGGATGCGGCGAAACCGAGGCAATGAAATACGTTACACAAATTATGAAAGAACTTCAGGATGAATATCCGGCTGTAAAATTTCATATTTACAGCGGGAATGCTGAAGATGTTACTGAGAAGCTAGATAAAGGTCTTCTGGATTTTGGCATACTCATTCAACCAATTGATTTGTCAAAGTATGATAATATTACAATCCCACATAAGGATGTATGGGGTGTAATTATGCGTAATGACAGTCCTTTAGCTTCAAAAGAAGCAATTACAATTGAAGAGATAAAGGACAGACCTATTATTGCATCACGTCAGATGTCTAAAAAATATTCTGCAGCAAGCGGTTTTCTGGATTGGTTTGGAAATGATTTTGAAAATCTAAATATAGTTGCGACATACAATCTTATTTATAATGCTGCGATTATGGTTCAGGAAGGTATCGGGTATGCTATAACTCTTGATAAACTGGTTAATACAACAGGAAATACAAGTCTTTGTTTCCGCCCGCTTTCCCCCAAACTTGAATCCGGTCTGGATGTTGTATGGAAAAAATATCAGTTATTTTCTCCTGCTGCAAAAATATTTTTAGACAAAATTAATAAAAAATTTGTATAATTAAATATTTTTTCCAAGATTGTAAACATCTTGCATAGATTAAAGGTGAGAATTAATTTTTTCGGCACATTTTCTTTAATATATTTTTCGTTTTAGATTATATTAACTTTGTATTTAAAATAATATTTTATAATTTTTCTCCTTTATTTTAAATAATGCTGCTTAAATAGCAGTTTAAGCAGGACTTCTTAAAAAAAGTATTTACAAAAATAGAAATAGCACCTGAGAACGATATTGAATTTACAGACAGGGTAAAAAAATTTTTTAGAATATCCCACAATTACATATTTAGATTTTTAATTTTATCTTGTAATTAGCTTTAAGCCTGTTATTCCGCAAAGTATAAGCGCAATACAGAAAAGCCTGATTGCGGTTACCGGTTCTTTAAATAAAATAATCCCGAAAATTACAGTACCTAATGTACCTATCCCCGTCCATATTGCATAAGCTGTTCCAAGCGGCAGACTTTTAAGTGCGAGTGCAAGAAAATAAAAACTTGCTATCATACAGATAACAGTCAGTATTGCAGGAAGTATCACTGTAAATCCGTGAGAATATTTTAAACCGATCGCCCAGCTTATTTCAAACAATCCGGCGATTAATAAATATAACCATTCCATAAATTTTATTCCTTTCTTTTTTATATAAAATAAGGGAGATATTAATATTAACTAATATAATAATATCTCCCTGGTTTTTATCCTTCCGTGTACAAAGGTTTTGCCTTTGCGTTTTCTCTCGGACCTGCCCGGAACAATTTCCGCGGAACCCTAGAAAACTATTTTTATTTAATTTTTCGGTTTTGGACCGGCGGCTACAATTTCTGTCGGCATGTCTGGATACTTGGCAGCAAAGTTATCAACAAACATTTGAGCAAGTGCGTTTGCCTGTTTGTCATAAGCTGATTTATCCGTCCACATTTCCCTTGCATCTAAATTTTCATCAGGAACTCCGGGGCAGGTCTGCGGATAATCAACATTAAATATGTCATGGTGCTTAAATTCCACATTGTCAAGCAATCCGTCTAAAGCTGCCGTTACCATTGCCCTGGTATACGCGAGTTTTATACGTTTTGCGCCGGAGGAAGCACTTCCGCCGGTCCAACCGGTATTCACAAGATAAACTTTTGTACCGTATTTGTCAAGCTTTTCACCGAGCATTTTTGCATAAACTGACGCATCCATAGGCATAAAAGGTTCTCCAAATAACGTTGAAAATGTAGGCTGCGGTTCTGTTATTCCGCGTTCAGTGCCTGCAAGTTTTGATGTAAAACCTGTTACAAAATGGTACATTGCAGCATTTTTATCAAGTTTTGATATCGGCGGTAAAACACCGAATGCATCAGCAGTTAAAAATATTACAACTTTAGGAATTCCGCCGGTACCAGGTATTTGGGCATTTTCTATATAATCAACCGGATATCCTGCACGTGTATTTTCTGTTATGCTTCCGTCATTAAAGTCTATTTCACGTGTTTGAGAATTCATGATGACATTTTCTACGAGCGTTCCGAATTTAATTGCATTATAAATTTGAGGTTCATGTTCTTTGGACAGATTAATACATTTAGCGTAACAGCCGCCTTCAAAGTTAAAAATACCGTCAGGAGACCAGCCGTGTTCATCATCACCTATAAGCTTTCTGTTAGGGTCTGCTGAAAGAGTAGTTTTCCCTGTACCTGAAAGTCCGAAGAAAATTGCAGTTTCTCTTGTTTTCGGATCCATATTTGCCGAACAGTGCATCGGAAGGACATTTTTCTTTGTCATAATGTAATTCATTGTTGAAAATACAGATTTTTTTATTTCTCCTGAATAAGCTGAGCCGCAAATTAAAATTAAATGTGCTTCATAGTCAATAATAATAGCTGCTTCCGAATGCACACCATCAATTTCAGGCTCACATTTAAACCCCGGTACACAAAGAATTGTATAATCAGGATCGCCATAATTTATCAGATCCTGCGAACAAGGGCGTATCAACAGCTGGTGAATAAATAAATTCTGGCTTGCCATTTCATTAATAATACGGAATTTTTGCGTGTAATTTTTGTCTGCACCCGCAAAACCGTCAAAGATAAAAACTTCTCTATTTTGCAGATATGCTGACATTTTATCTTTTATAGAGTTAAATTTCTCACGGCTTATAGGTTTGTTTACTTTACCCCATGCGATTTCATCGTGTATTGCAGGAGTGTCAACAATAAATTTATCTTTAGGCGAACGGCCTGTATATTTTCCTGTTGAAACAACAAGTGCTCCTGTTTCGCTCAAAACACCTTCACCACGACGAATAGCAGCTTCTATTAATTCTGCCGGGCATAAATTTCTATAGACGGCTTTAGTATTAATAATTCCAAGTTTCTCAAGCCCGTATGTTTCCATATATAATTCACCTCGCAATATATAAATTTTACTCCTAATTTTACAAAAATACAATACTTTGTAAAAATTGACATATTTTTTATAAATATATATAATTAAAGTATTATGTTGAAAATTAAGAATATTAAATTTATTGTTATTACACTTGCTATAATCATTATAGCCGCAGGTTATTATTTTGTATCAAACAAAGAAGTTACTTTTTTATACCTTAATCCGTACACAGAAACTGACGGATTTTCAAATATCTCAGGCACAATAAAAAGTATTGATAAAGCGCTACAGTTTGCTAAAACTAATTCGGCACTGGAAGGCAATTCCTACAAATATGTTTTCAAAAATGCTTACGGCTCCGGATTTTTGAAAAATAATCCAATTCCGAATGATCTTGATTTCGCAGTGGGTGTATATTTAGGTGAATACAACTATGACCGAGAAAACGCAGAAGATATTGCAAATTCCGTCGTGGATAAAATGGATTCTTTCCAGTATTTCTTTAATTCCTATATTAATACATTGAGAGATCAATCTCTATATATTGACCAAAATCCATTTCAGGTTCTCGGGAATAATTCTTCCTTGCATAGAAAAAATGTAAAAGCTATTACATCTTCGATTCCGATCGTATTAGAAGGAAAAGATTATGTTAAATACACTCAAAAAACGCTGGACGGTACTCCTGGCAGCAAAAAAGTTGAACTGCCGTACTTTCTCAAATCAAATGAAATTTTAATTGAAAATTATTCCCCCGTAAATCTTTTTAGCGATAAGGTTTCATATAACAGTGAAATGCCCCGTTATATGAGAACTATATCAATAATACCGGAATTTTTTCTTAAATTAAAAACAAAAGACAAAAGTGTAACGGTTGAAATTGTTCCTGAAGCATTTTTAGGCGAAAGACTTCAGTTATCAAGAAGATTTTTTGCATCAACTGCATTTGTCGATCTTGCTTCTGCAGGTTATTTGAATAATCTTTCATATATAAAAAATGATGAGGATTATCTTTATTACAGAATGTTCTCTTATAAAAGACATTTGCAGGAAATATCAAATCTGAGACTTATAAAAGACAGACCTGTAAAAATGCTGAAGAGAATAATGCAGACCGCTGATATTATTTCTCCCGTGATAGGGGATGAAACTTACAAAGAAATATCGGACATAGTACTTGACAACCTGTCTAATAAAGATATTCAACTGTTAAATGAATATTCAAATATATGTGTAAATATATATTTGATACAAGAATCTCCGCAGCTTTTCCTGCTTTTGGAAGAAGAAAGAAAAATTAAAGTAATGTATGATACAATGACTAAATGTCTGGATGAACTTGAGATACGCGGGAATATAGACAGGAAAGTTGTTGATTTTTTAAGAAATTTTCAAACAGCTGAACTTCAAAAAATGTTCCTGTTAAAAAATGAATCGGAAGTTGCAGCATTCAGAGGCTTGATTTTAACGCCCAATCTTGACGTAATACAAAATACAGTTAACAAAACTATATTTGAAAATATAGTTCACAAAGATAAATTAAATTCTTATGTTGCTTTATTCAATAAAGTTTATACGGATGCCGGCTACCATAAAGTAACACTCTACTGGCTTGATCAAAACACAATGGGAATTAAATACGATGAATTTACAAAAAATATAAAAGATTTCAAAAAGTTTGCAAAAGACAATAAATTATCAGATGTAAAATACAAACTTTTAAAACCTAAAGAAACTCCGCATGTTGCAGTCAAATACTCTGTCTGGTGCAGATATAATCCGACGTCAACGCAGGAAGCAAATTATCAAAAATTAAGAAAAGCACTGTTGGATGATAAAAAGAATTTCAAAATAAAACACAAATTTGTTTTTATCCCCTAAGCTAATATTTTATCTCTTAGTCTGTAAGATACAGCATAATAACTTATAACATAAATAAATATTTTTGTTATGTAAAGATATTTATTTGCCGTAAACGGCATAAAAATAAATTGAACTGCACCGAGCAGAATAATTCCGATAAAGGCAAGCAATAAAAATGTCTTTAAGATTTTTGTATAATTTAAATAATCAAAACTTCTGAATTTTACTACTAAATTTATAAATACAAGTAATGCCTCGCTCAAAAACAAAGCAACAGCAGCACCTAAAACCGAATATAAAATAATCATTTTTATATTTAATAAGTAGGCACCTACGGCTATAGAAACACCAAACAACATCTCAATATAAGTCCTATTCTTTAAGTGATACTTTATGTTAATAAGTTTCATAAACTCATGCAAAAATATTCCCAAGGCAAAAAACGGAAGCATAACAGAGACCATTTCATAGTTTTTCGGGAGCATTATATAAACTATCTCTTTTGAAAAATAACAGAATATACATAAAATAGGAAGCAGTAAAAAACAATACAGCTGTAAAATATTTGTAAAATAGGATTTATAAAGCCGTTTTAACTCAAACTTTCTGATGAGCACCGGAAAACTTGCAAAAGTAAATACAGTTACAAGCGGTTGAATAATATTCCCTGATAACATCCACGAAATACCGGTAATTGCCGTATTCAAGAATTCATGCATATTCTGGAATATTAATTTTGAATAATTTAATATTGCCCAGTATGAGGTATTAGTAATAATTAAAGGCAGTGCATACTTCAAAACTTCACTGAGAATTCTTGTATCAATCCTGTATTCAATTTTGTAATTCAAATATATTGAACGGATTATATAAATATCAATAAATATAATCGCAACAAGCATCGCAAACAATACAGCATGGGCATTTGGGACTATTCTCGTAATAGCAAAAAATAATACAATAAATGAAAGCTGGTATAAAAGTATACTTAATGTATATAATTTTGCCTGATTTCTTACCCTTAAAACCTGATACAAAAATTGCCTGATACCGCAGGGAATAACAAGAAGCGTCGTAAATAAAAAAGACATATTATCAACGGCAAATCGTTCTAAAATCAACCCCTTGAAGGCAAAATAACATATAATTATAAATATATATACAATAACAGAAAGCCAGAAAATACTTGAAAAAAATGTTGAAAGAGCTTGTTTTATATTATATTTTTCGTAGAACCTTAGCACCGCTTTTGTAATCCAATCAAAAGAACAGGTACATATCAAATTCAATATTTGCAAGGCAATAAGATAAATACTTATCTGCTTTTCGTCCAGAAAGTAAGCAAAGAGAGGAACAATTATAACAGAGTTTAAAATAATTAAAATTCTTGACGGAAGATAAGTCATTATATTATTAAAAATCAGATAATAGTTTTTCTTTATACTTCCTTCCATCTCTCACATCCGCTCTATAATAATGATTAGATTAACAAATATATTATAACATACTAAGAAAAAATATTTATAAACTAGTACTTTTTTCGCATAAAATTCATCCTTTCAGAGTAAATAATAAATTTGTAGGGAAAATGAAAGGAATATTTTATGAAAAATGAAAATAACAAAGAAACAATGAAAGAAAAAATGCATGATGCAGCACACAAGGTAAAAGAGAAAGCTGAAGAAATTAAAGAAAACGTTAAAGCAGATGCACATAATGCAAAAGAAAAAGCACATGAATTAAAGGAAGATATAAAAGAAAAAGCGCACAATGTAAAAGAAAAAGTCGCAGAAAAAATAGATGAAGCTAAAGACAAAAAGCACGAAAAAGAAAAAAATGTATAAAAAAGAGGCTTTAAAAGCCTCTTTTTTTAATCCATTGTTTTAAACTTTGTTAAAACAGCATTTTTAATATAATTATCATCTGATTTTAATGCTTTTATTAAAATTTCATTATCAGGTTTTGCACCGGCATTTATGAGTAACTCAACAATTTTAGGCTGTTTTTTCTGAATTGCATAAGCAAGAGGTTTCGTATAACCTACTTCTTTGTTTACATCAGCGCCGTATTCAATCAGAGTTTGGACAATCTGCGCATCTTTGTTTCTTATTGCCATAATTAAAGGAGAAAGTCCAGCAATTTCTTTATTTGGATCTACTTTGTTTTCAAGCAGAAGTTTTACGATTTCGTTCTGGTTACTTGAAATTGCTACATAAATAGCCGGAGCCTTCAGAAATGTAGCTTCAGGACTCATTCCTGATTTTAAAAACAAATCAACAAGCTGTACATTACCGTTGCTGATTGCTCCAAAAAAGTTATATGTGTTGTAAGTTATGCCTTGAGCCTGAATTTTAGCTATATATGCCTGATGCATATCAGTTTCTGCATCCGCATAAACTGCCGTTTGCATTGCCAGAAGCATACACAATAATACAAAAATTTTTTTCATATTCCCTCCTTCTTAATAAAATTATAATATCATTTTTCATCAATTTTGTATACTATCTACAGCTTCCTGAGAAGAAAATGCAATATCATTCTGATTAATTAGTTTTCTTAATCCCAATTTTAAAGTAGAAGCTGCAATTTCACGATTATTAAAAATAATTATAACCCTGGCTTTTTTACTTTTAAGAGTTAAAACAAGATCCTCCAGAGCAAATACAGCCGAAATATCCATACTTTTTAAATTTGAACAGTCTATAATTACATTTTTGTAGTCAAGAACCTCATTCATTCTTGCTGCAATTTGTGATGCGGAGCCGAAAAACAGAGTTCCGTCTATATGCATAATCATTGTATCATTTTTTATATCTTCATCTATAAAATTTTCATCCGTATAATTAGTCAGCCCGACAAGCTTAACATCAGTTTGTCTGGCAACATTTGCAGCAAAAAGAATAGAAGATAACACAACACCGACACCGACTGCCAGCATTAAATCATCAAAAATTGTAATTAAAAATACTAAAAGCATTACGAGTAAATCATTTCGCGGTGCAGCTTTTAATAATTTGATAAATTTATAATCAACAATACTAACTCCGACTTTAATCAAAATTCCGGCAAGGACTGCCATAGGAATTTTTGCAGCAAGAGGGGCAAAGAAAGCAACAATCATAATAAGAAATATAGAATGAATAACACCGGATAGCCGGGTTTTTCCGCCGCTTTTGATATTTACCGCAGTGCGCATTGTAGCTCCGCAGGAAACAAGGCCGCCAAACAATGAGGAAACCATATTACCTATACCCTGTCCAATCAACTCTCTGTTCGAATCGTGTTTTGTTTTTGTCATAGAATCGGCAACAAGAGAAGTTAAAAGAGAATCAATAGAACCCAAAACCGCAATAGTAAGAGCTATAGGTATAATTGTTTCAATATTATCAAAACTGAAATCAGGCAGCATCAAAGAAGGAATATATCTTGGAATTTCACCTATTGTTTGAACCTCAAAATTAAATAAAATTGCCGCAACCGTACCTACAATTAATGCAATCAAAGGTGGCGGAACAATTTTGGAAATTCGTTTAGGCGTAAAAAACACTATAGCAAGCGCGACAGCTCCAAGAATAATACTTTGTAAATCTACGATATGAAAAGATTTGACAGCGTTTATTAAACCTTCTACGGGAGTTCCAGAAAAATTCAGCCCCAATAAAGGATTTATCTGCAAAAGGATTATAATTGCTCCTATACCGCTCATAAAACCTGAAATTACAGGATAAGGAATAAAATTAACAAGTTTACCTACTTTAAAAATTCCAAGAATAATCTGAAAAATTCCTGATAAAAATATTGCAGTGAAAATTAATTCCGGATTTGAAGAATGCAATGCGACCACGGATGCCGCTACAACCGTCAACGGACCAGTAGGACCGGATATCTGAGTAGGTGTACCGCCAAAAATTGAGGCAAGCATACCAACAATTATTGCGCCGTAAATTCCTGCAGCAGCGCCCAGTCCGCTTGAAACTCCAAAAGCTATAGCAAGCGGCAGCGCAATTATACCGGCTGTAATCCCGCCGGTTAAATCACCTTTAACGTTTGAAAATATATCAGTTTTTAACATTTAGCTTATCCTTGTACGGTTTTTCTAATATATCAGAAACAGCCGAATTTTTCAAGAATATTAAACCAACCCTTCCTTCAAAGCTTTAACAGCAGCCTGCGTCCTGTCATCAACCACCAGTTTTTGAATGATATTACATACGTGCGCCTTTGCCGTGTGCTCTGAAATTGTTAATTCCTGAGCAATTTCGTTATTGGAAAGTCCTTCGACAACGAGTTTCAAAACTTCATATTCACGCTGAGTAAGATTTGCATGCTGTTCTTTAAACATTGCCCTCGACATTTGACGGGGAGGAATAACTCCGCAGTTTTTCTCCCTTAATATCGGAACTACCTGAGGATCAAGCCACATCGCACCTTCATCCACCGTTTTTATAACCATTTTTAAAATATCTGTACTTATATCTTTCATAGCATAAGCACAGGCACCTGCATGAAGCGCATCCATAACTTCCTGTTCGCTCAGGTGGGATGTCAGAATTATAACTTTAGCTTTACTATTTATTTCAAGAATTCGTTTAGTGGCCTCAATACCTGATATATCAGGAAGCCCTATATCCATCACAACAACATCAGGATGAGTTGTACGGAATTTTTCAACAGCTTCCTTACCGGTTTGAGCTTCAGCTGTTACTTCAATATCATTCTGTCCTTCAAAAAGAGATTTTAAACCAACTCTGATAAGTTTTTGATCTTCAACAAGTAATACATTTATTGTCATAATTTTTCTCCCTGTATTACTTATAAAATTTATTTTATTGTAATTAATCCCATTATTGTTAAGATTTGAGAATTATATTATGCAGCGCTGATTGATAAGTAATATTTGGATTTAGATGGGAAATAAAATTTTTTTTAACATAAATTTTAAAAAGATGTTTATTTTTTGAAAAAATAATGTATAATATAATTTGAATTAGCAGGTACAGATCAAAAATTTAAAGGAGAGCTTATGAGCGACGAGAACAACCAGAAAAAACAAGATTACGACAGATGGGCAGTAAGTCCTGATTTTCAGAAATTTTTAGCAACAATTTTTGCATCTTTTGTAGGATGTCTTGTTGCACTGTGTTTATATTATGCATCTGTCGGCACACCGGTTAGATGTTCATGTCCGATGCCGATGCCAAGATACGATGCACCGATGTACTATGGAAGCGAATTTGCACCGGATTGTCCTTATAAAAATCAAAAAGTAAAACCGTATAAAAAACATCACGTAAAACACAATCCGGATAAAAAAGCTCCTGAAAAGGCAAAAAAATAAAAATTAAAAAACCTCTTTAAAAAAGAGGTTTTTTAATTAAATCTTAATATTTAATAATGGCAAAATATTTTATTTTGAGCTATTATATAAATGGTAAATATACATAAGGTGTATTATGAAATATTCAAAATATTCGGCAGTAATAATCGGCAGCGGTATTGCAGGTTTGTATGCCGCATTAAAAATTGAACAGAACATTAATCTCACTGACGGTATTTTAATAGTTACAAAATCCAAATTCGGAGAAAGTAACTCTTTATACGCACAGGGCGGTATTGTCGGTGTTATGAAAGAGAATAAAAACGATTCCACAGCCTCGCATATTTCAGATACTATTAAGGCAGGTGCCGGATTAAGCGACTTTAATACCGTAAAATATATATCTGAAAATTCTGATGCTGTTATAAAAGATTTGCTAAAATTCGGCGTTGAATTTGACAGAGATGAAAATAATAACCTGAGTTTTACAAGGGAAGCTGCGCACAGCGTACGCAGGATCCTTCACTGCGGCGGAGACGCCACAGGCAGAATGATTGAGCTTGCATTATGCCAAAAAGTTCAAGAAAATGAAAATATTGATATATATGAACAAACCTCGGCGGTAGAACTTATAGTAAATTCCATAGACGAATGCAGAGGTGTTATTGTATTTAATGATGATACACAGGAATATGAAACAATATATTCCTCAGCCGTAATTCTTGCAACCGGCGGTATAGGTCAGTTATATAAATATACTACAAATCCCTCCGGAGCAACCGGTGACGGGATTGCTCTTGCATACAGGGCAGGAGCCGTTTTGCAGGATATGGAATTTGTCCAGTTTCACCCGACAGCACTTGCTATCGACGGAGAAGAAAACAGATTTTTAATATCAGAAGCCGTAAGAGGCGAAGGTGCAAAACTTTGCGATGCAGACGGAGTTGAATTTATGCAAAAATACGACGAACGCAGAGAATTAGCACCCAGAGATATTGTTACACGTGCAAATTACAGCGAAATGGCAGAACATAATGTCGATAATGTATATTTAAATGCTACTTGTATAGAGAGTACAAAACTTTTTAAACGTTTCCCGACTATTTCAAAAAAATGTATGGAAAACGGTATAGATATTTCACATGACTTTATTCCGGTTGCACCTGCCGCACATTACTTCATGGGCGGAATTAAAACAAACCTGAACGGAGAAACATCATTAAAAGGCCTCTATGCGATAGGGGAAACGGCATCTACAGGACTTCATGGCGGTAACAGGCTTGCCAGCAACTCATTATTAGAATGCGTTGTATGTGCCTATTCCGTTGCGAAATATCTTAAATCATTAGAGTTGAAAACACCGAAACAGATTGACGAAGATATTAAATCTTTAATTGACAAATATTCTGATGAAGACATGATACCTGATGAAGTTGATATTCCATCATTAAAGAAGGAACTTCAGGAAATAATGTGGAATAATGTCGGCATATTCAGAAACGAAAAAACTTTAGCTGACGCGATTGAACAAATTAAAGAGTTGAAATCTAAATTTTTACGGGATTATAAATGCCAGAGCAAGGAAGAATATGAGTTTAAAAATATGTTAACTGTATCACTGCTTGTATCTTATTGTGCACTTTTGCGAAAAGAATCCCGCGGTGCACACTTTAGAACTGACTACCCTCAAACAAATGAAAAAGCTATCCACAGCTTGATTACAAGAGAAGAAGGAGTACCCGATTTTGTTAAATAAACTGTATATGGAAGATCATATTAAAGCCGCATTAAAAGAAGATATCGGATATGGAGATATCACAACAGAAAATCTTGCTGATGAAAAAGACTATTTAAAAGCGGAATTGAATACGAGAAGTGAAGGTATTTTATGCGGATGCGACGTTTTTAAAACTGTTTTTCACATTCTTTCGGACAATATAAAAATTAATTTTCACTTCAAAGACGGTGACAAAATAAAAAAGGGAGACAAAATTGCAGACATTTCAGGTCCGGCAAAAGAATTGCTTATGGGCGAAAGAGTTGCATTGAACTATATCCAGAGGATGTCAGGAATTGCAACAGAAACAGCAAAATATCAAGCGGCAGTTTCTCCTTATCCGGCAAAAATTGTTGATACAAGAAAAACGACGCCAAATTTCAGAATGTTTGAAAAATATGCCGTAAAGACAGGCGGCGGAGCTTTACACAGATTTAATCTTTCTGATTGTGCCATGATTAAAGATAATCACATAAGACTTGCAGGCTCTATAACAAATGCTGTCGTAAAATTGCGTAAAAATTTATCCCATGCCCATAAAATAGAGGTTGAGTGCGACACATTAGAACAGGTAAAAGAAGCAGTCAGTGTACATGCTGATATTATTATGCTTGATAACATGCCTGTTAATAAGATGAAAGAAGCCGTAAAAATCATTAACCACACTGCAATTGTAGAGGCAAGCGGCAATGTAAGATTGGAAACAGTTAACGAAATTGCCTCAACGGGTGTTGATATAATCTCATCAAGCGCAATTGTTGCAAAAGCACCAACTCTAGATTTAGCACTTGATATTTAGTATGTGATATAATAAATCCTCTAAACAGCCTTCACACTTAACTTTTTACTATTCACTCAATTAAATTGTAAAGTTTCTTAAAAATACTAGCAAAAAATTTTTTTATTTGTTTTAAAATGAATGTAGAAGACATAATTTTTTTGGTGAAAAAATGAAAATAAATTCGATACTTTATGATACGTCCTTCAAACAGGACAATATAAGGCTCCATTCGGAATCTCATAAATATAGAGAGAAGAATAGCGCGGGCTTGTATGAAAAAGACAGAGGATATAATAATGTATATTGTGGCAGTTTTACGGGAAAGAGTAAACCTGCCACAACTGTTTTTGACAGGGTTCTTGCAAGCAACTGGTTCGGCAAACTAGCAAAATATGCGGAAGAACATAATATTTCGGCAAGTGCACTTATCGCACTTGTTCTTGCCGGTATTATGAGACCTGCAACAATTCTTTCGCTGCCCGGTAAAGAAGACAAAGAAGATAAAATATACGCAGCAGGTCATGCTATTGCATCAGGGATTATCGGTTTTGTAGTTTCAACAGCAATAACAAGCCCTTTTGATGAATCAATTCATAAAATATTTGACGATAAAAAATTCAGACGTAAGAAATTTAAAGCAATTGATGATAAAATTGCAGAACTCACAAAACAAAAAGATGCCGGAACAATTACACAGGAAGCTAAACAAACATTAAAAAATCTGACAAAACGCAGATCAGCACTGAATACACTTGTTAAAAATATTCCTGACTGGGTAATTGGTGTTCCCAGAGCTATTCTTACAATTGCACTTATTCCGCCGATATTGAAATACGTGTTCGGCGTTGAAAAGAAAAAGAAAGCCGCACCGGCAGAAAATAAAAATGTTAACACTAATAATACGGATACCCCGAAAATGGACTTTTTAGACAAACCCGCTTTTGAAGAATTCAAAGGAGGTGTTAAGTAATGAATATTACGATTAATAGTACACTTCCAAGAAATAACAACAACAGAGTTAATTACCAATATAAACAGCCTGCATTTACATCAAAAACTCAGGCTGCGGAAGATCTTGTAAATAAAGCTGTAAAAGAACAATCTCAATTTTTTAAATACTTCAGCGACAAATACGAACAATTTACAGACTTTATTGCAGATAAATTTACTTCAAGAATCGTTGAATCAGAAGCACTTACAAAGCTTGCAAACAAATTTAAAGACAGTGATAATCTCTATCAGCATTGTTTAACAATAGGCTCTGTAATCACCAGCGGTTTGTATATGCAAAGGACGCTTGCTAATGACAAACTTGATAAAGACAGAAAAAATACACTTGCTGTAAATCAGGGGCTGACATTTGCAGTATCAACAATCGGAGCTTACGCTCTTGATAAATATGTAAAAGGATGGTGGGATAATGTAACTGCAAGATTTGCCGGCCATCTGGTAAGCGATCCTAAATTCTATGAAAATTATCTAAAACAAAAACAAGCAATAAAAGAAGAAAATAAAAAACTTATAAAAGAAGCAAAAGCTAAAGGCGTTAAACCTGAATTAAAATCAATGCCAAGAGTAGGCAAGCTTGTTGAAAAACATAATTATTACAAAACATTGCTTAAAACATCGGAAGCTGATGCAAAAACTCTCATGACAAAGGTAAAAGGTATGTCACCTCTAAGGGCAATGATTGTATTCGGCTTTGTATACCGCTACTTTGTTCCGGTTGTTGTAACAAAACCTGCTAACTTCTTATGTGAAAAATATCTTGCTCATAAAAAAGCAAAAGCACAAGAAAATACAAAGGCATAAAAATAAAAAAAACAAGACCAAGGCTCGACGAAGTTTATCTTCCGAGCCTTATTTCGTCAAAATCTATATAAATTCTGTAACCTAAAATTTTACAAATTAATTTCATCTCGGAATATCTGAGAGATTCACTTGCGAGTTTATGCGAAATGAGGCTCTGTGAATAATTTTTTCCGCTTAGCTCTGACATACGTTTTGCAAGTTCTGTAATTGTCATACCTTTTGATGTAAGCATTATTTTAACTTCTTCCCGGATATTCATAACAGTATTATACATTTGTGTTGACAAATTATGAAAAATATTGTATAAACATGAATATTATTCATAAATATAAGAAATTATTCACGTTTTATTTACAAGGAGAAGCAGATGGCAGACGATATTTATCTGGAGGATAAGAAGATAGGGAGGTATGAGGATAGGCTGTTATGGCTAACAGATGCCAAGATGCATAGATGCAAAGCTGTTATCAATAATATATTTTGTAGCAATTTTACAAAAACAGCTTTAACAGAAAATATCCAGCCTTCCGGCTCTCCGAACCTCTGTTCATTCGGCTGCACACTACCCCAACCCTCCCCATTCAGGGAGGGAGAAGAGCAGGCATCCAAACAATGTGAGGAATCATGCAAAACTCATATGTCGGATGGAACGGCTACGTTCCCCCTCTCACTCTGGGAGAGGGAAAAAATACTTAACGAACGCAGTGAGGTTAGTATTTTGGGTGAGGGTTCTACTTCCCCTTCATCCGGCACAGAGTGCCACCTTCTCCCGCAAAGGGGAGAAGGAAATGGGCTTCTGAAACACGGAGGTCAATCCGGCGTTCAGCATGACGAGAATAATTCCCCGAAACGAACTTATTCACCTATTCACTTATTTACTTATTCACTACACAAAAAAGCCGCGTTTACTCTGGCGGAAGTTTTAATAACCTTAGGCATTATAGGTGTTGTAGCTGCTTTGACAATACCGTCTTTAATTGCGGATTACAAAGAAAAAGAGATTATAACCAAAGCAAAAAAGGATTATTCACTTATTATGCAAACATTCAGGCTTGCGCAGGCTGAAGCAGGCACCCCCGGAGATAATTCTATTTTATACACAGGTGCGGAAACATCAGATGATGTAGCAAAGGCATTTTCAAAGTATATAACCGGCGGAAATCTGTGTTTGTCAAGTTCTAAAGATAAATTATGCAAGGATTTGAAGTACAAAATATTGTATTCTGCTTATAAAAATAAATACGGAAGCGTGGCGCCTCCTGCTATAGTTTTACCGGATAACAGCGTAATATTTATTACTTTAAATGAATGTAAATGCGTAGATACTGTTAAAACCGGAGCAAACCTTGATAGTGACGGCAACATAATATATAATCCTGATGGCTCTCCTTCGATGTGGACAGATACCCGCAACACATGCGGAAATATATATTTTGACGTGAATGGTACCAAAGGGCCGAACAAATTTGGCTATGATGCGTTTGGTATATCAGTATTTGCTGACAGGGTTGGGAAAGGTTATTGGAATGTATACGGCGCTGACAGCTTATTTAGCATACTGACAGGTGGAAAGCTCAAGTATAATAACGTAGTAGAAGAGGACTAAGATAGATAATTATTACTAAATATGTAGTAATAATTCTATTTTACTTGAAATTATTTAGATTTTATAGTATATTGCAGGTATACACGGGGTGAATGCGTGGGAAAAGATTACCTGGATTTAGACTCAATAGCTAAAGATTGTAACCTGTTTGATGCATCCGACATCAATTCTGTTGTCCACAAAATTTCAACCCTTGATGAATTTTACGAACACGATAATCTCGTTAAAATTTATAATCACTTTTTATCTGTTTCTAAAAATCCTGAAATATTAATGCATGTTATTCAATGTATGGACAGGTTTAGAGATAAAACATCTTTAAGCCCGCTGCTTGACCTGCTTTTGATGAAAAATATCGACGGGAATAAAGAAGCTTTTATAAACGTCAGGGTAATGTGTACTAAAGCGATTGCAAATCTCAAAGATACATCTGCTGTAACACCGCTTTTATACTGCCTGAATAATAAGGACGAAAATTATAAGATAAGGCTTGCATGTGCTGACGCTCTGGGTAAAATCGGAGACAGATATGCGGTTGCACCACTAATTGAGGTTGTCAAAGATGAGAATGAAAAATCTGTTTACCTTAGAGAATCAGCAGCATCAGCTCTTGGCATGCTCGGCGATATAAGGGCTGTAGATCCTCTGGTCAGTATTCTTGAAGCTCAAAAAGGTATATGGAATAAATTTACATTTCTGAAAGAACGGGTTATTGAAGCTCTCGGCAAATTAAGATGCGACAATAACGAAAGAGTTTTTAATGCCTTAAAAAATTCATTGCTTGACGAATCGCCTCAAATAAGGATTAATGCAATAGAAGCGATTATGGACAGTGACAATCCTCAGGCAGTAGAAACAATAAAATCCTGTCTTGTTGAGGATAGTGATGAAGAAGTTAAGAAAAACGCGTTGATTGCACTCTATAACCTTATCGGGCGGGAAATTTTAGATGAAGTGGCAAACGGTTCGGATTACTCAGATTCTTTAAAAATGGAAGCTGTTTCTATGATTTCAGAATATGAAGACGAAGGAGCTGATGACAATGTCTAAAGGAATTGTACTTCTATCAGGCGGTCTTGATTCGCTCGTAAGTTTGGGGTTAGGAAAAGAAAAATACGGTATTTGCCTTGCCTTAACATTTGATTACGGACAAAAATCAGTCAAGCAGGAAATTGAAGCTTCTTCTGAAATATGCAAATATTACGGTCTGAAACATGAAATAATTAAGCTTGATTGGCTCCAAAATATCACACATACAGCACTGGTCGCAGATACAAACATCCCGTCAGGTGAAGCTCTAAAAAATCCTGTACAATCCGCCAAAAATGTCTGGGTGCCTAACCGGAACGGTCTTTTTTTGAACATTGCGGCAAGTTTTGCTGACGGAGAAGATTACGACTATATTGTAATAGGTGCCAATAAAGAAGAAGGTCAGACTTTCCCTGATAATTCCGCGGAATTTATAGAAAAAATAAATGCCGTTTTTAAATTTTCTACACGCAAACAGCCAAAAGTTATTGCGCCCTTGATAAATTCTGATAAAAATGATATAGTAAAGCTGGCATTAGATAATAAACTGCCGCTTGAATATGTAAGAAGCTGTTACGCAGACGGCGATAAACATTGCGGAAAGTGTGAATCTTGCATGAGATTAAAAAATGCCCTGTTGTACAACCATGACACTTATTATATAAAGGAACTTTTTTGAAAACAAAATTAATTGAGCATGAAATAAAATATGAAGGATGGCAGCTTTCCCCGCACTGGATTTATAAAAATTTTAAAATGCAGGGGGATGCCATAGTAGCATTTGTCGGCGAATGTGAAGTTAAACTTTCCGAAATGGTTGATATAGAAGACGTTATAAACAACGAACCTATTTACAGCAAATCCATGCTGAGTTTTATATCGGAACAGTTTAATGTAGGGCTTGTAGAAGGTGTTTTCAGACAACGGCTTTTAATCTGTATAATCAAAGAAGCACTGGAAAAACGCGGAATAAAAATCCAAAGAGACGGAGACGATTTATTTTTTGACAATAAAAAACTTACTGTATCAATTGCAACTAAATCAGTAAATTCAATCTTAATTCATACAGGCATAAATATTAATTCGCAGGGTGCTCCTGTTAAGGCAAGCGGTCTGGCAAGCGAACTTGGGATTTCTGATATAAAGAATTTTGCAAAAGAAATTATGGACAAATATTCACAGGAAATTGATGATATAATACTGGCATCAACAAAAGTTAGAGGTGTATAATGGAAGAAGATTCAAGAAGACCTTCACATATCAGCTATAAAGAATATCAAAAAAAAGTTACAAAAAATCCGAATGAAGGGATAATTATATTTGTTTCGGCTTTTTTCATTCTGTTACTTCTGTTTCTGGGAATTGCCAAACAGATATCACCTGAAGTTGATGTTTCTATAGGTGATGAAACTCAACAAACAACCGCAGAAGATGATGACATGTATAAATCATCCGTTGATGCTAGATTAAAATTATTACAGGATGAAGACAACTCTCAAGAGGACAAAATGTTCAATGATGCACTGGAAGAGAAAGTCGTCATTCCTGAAGATAAAAAGACTTCGGATAAGCCGGAAACAGCTTCTCAAGAGGAAGAACCTGTAACACTTCCGGACGCTGAAGCTAACCCCAAACCTCAGGAAACAGCCTCTCCTGCTCCGCAAAGCACTCAGGTTCAGCAAAATGTTTCCGCAAAAGTTGTTGTCGGCTACTATGCAACGAAAGAACAGGCAGAAGTCGCAAAAGGCATAATTGCTGAATCCGGCATGAATATTTCTCCGTTCGTCAGAAGTATCGGAGGAGCATACACTATTCAGGTCGGCTCATACACTACACGGGAAAAAGCTCAGAGCGTTGTAAATGATCTTTTAAGGAATAATTATCCGGCAAGGATAATTATGGAATAAATTTGACATAACATATAAAAAAAAGAGGCTTCAAAAAAGCCTCTTTTTTATTACTAATTAAACCAGTTGCACGAATCGCCTTTACATAAGATATTATCCAGATTTGCCATAACATCTTCTTTAGTCATCTCATAAGTCACTGGCGTTATTGAAATCTTATTATTTTTAACGGCTGCAATATCAGTATTTGAATCCTCTGCTTCTGTAATAAGTTCACCTGCCATCCAGTAATAAACCTTTCCTCTCGGGTCAATTCGTTTTTCATAATTATCTGTAAACATCTTTCTTCCGAGTTCAGTGATTGCAATTCCTGCAATATCATCCTCATCAAGCGCCGGAACATTAATATTCAAAATACTTTTCTTAGGGAAATTAAATCCTTTTAATTTTTTTAATAAAAGATTTACAAACTTAGCACTGTATTCAAAATTTTCGTACTCATAATTCATACTTGCCAAAGACATAGCAATACTTGGAACCCCGAGCATTGCACCTTCCATTGCACAGCTTACAGTGCCTGAATATAAGATATCAGCCCCTAAATTGGGTCCGTGATTAATACCGGAAATTACCAGATCAGGCTGTTCTTCCGGTGTTAAAATCGCATTTATACCAATTTTTACACAATCTCCGGGAGTTCCGGTCGTAACCCAGGCTCTTTTAACTCCGTTGTATGCCTCCACTTCTTCAACTCTCAATGGAGTATGCAAAGTGAGTGAATGCCCGGCTGCACTTCTTTCCCTGTCAGGCGCAATAACATAAACATCATGTTCTTTGGCTAGAGTTGCCGTAAGACATCTTATCCCGTTTGCAGCAATACCATCGTCATTAGATACTAATATTTTCATATTCCTCCCTTTCAATTCAAACTAATTCTATATTAATAATACTATAACCCGTGAATTAATAAAATCCGTAATGTAAAGATATGTAACAAAATATAAGTTTGATATTCTAAATATAGCAATTATATATACAAAAAATTTTTTATATATATGACACGAGGAAATGCATAAAACGAGGAATCAAAAAAAGCGTTTTATTGCACACTACACTTCACACTATTACGAGGAATTGTTCAAGAATTCCAACGTCGTTTTCGAAAGAAGGCGGCGTTTTTTTTGTGCTACGCACGTAGTCACATAATGTCTAAACAAGACTTGATAAAAATTTGAAACACGTACTATAATCGTTTGAAACCGCGTTTTCGCTTATAATTGCGAACGGTGCCGTATAACGCGAGCCCGCGTAGCCGCTTCACCCAACACAACTTACGACTATGCATGGGGGCGCTTTTAAAGATATACAAATATTTTGTAAATATTCTTAATAGCGCTTTTATAAGTCAATGCACTCAGATACGTCATCCCGAACTTGTTTCGGGATCTCAAAGACTTATCCCTCGCACCTGTTTTGCTTTTAATGTTTTACTTCACATACAAATCAAGCGTAGCCGCTCCAACCGATACAGCTTACGATTTTGCATGAAGCGCTTTTAAAGATATTCAAATATTTTATAAATATTCTTTATAAAGCTTTTATAAGTCAACGCACTCGGATACGTCATCCCGAACTTGTTTCGGGATCTCAAAAGCCATCACACCAACTTGTGTCCTCCCCCTGAAAATTACTAGAGAAGGTAAAATTACTTATTAACAATAGCCAAAACTTCTGCCAGCTTACCGCCGCCGTTGTTCTTAAACTTGATTTCTTTTTTTGTTTCTTCCGGGGTAAATTCAGATTTTTGATAGTTAATCAAATAACGCATAAATTCAGGACTAAACATCTTACTCCTTTGCTACACTAAAAATTTTACTTACACACATATATATAAAAACATAAAATCTTAATTTATTGTCAAAAATTTACAAATTATTTACAATATTTAATGTGATGTTATAATTGAATTACAGGTGAGGAAATTATGTATCAATCTTCAATCATAGATATCATTTCCCCGGTAATGGCAGGACCTTCAAGTTCGCACACCGCAGGTGCCGTAAGGTTAGGACTTCTTGCACGGAATATTTATAATGCAAAACCCGATAAAATTACTTTTAAGCTTTATAATTCTTACGCATCGACCGGCAAGGGACACGGAACAGATAAAGGTCTGCTCGCGGGATTTTTAGGTTTTTCTGTTTGTGATAAACGAATTAAAACAGTCTTTGACACTCCGGAGGCTAAAGAAATTAACTATGAATTTGAATACCTTCAGGATTTTAACAGGCACCCCAACGCTGTTGATTTTGTAATTGAAGGCGGTTTAAATATGCTTATCTCCGGAAATTCCATCGGCGCAGGTGAAATTGAAATTACTAATATTAATAAATTCTCTGTAAAACTAAATGGTAAATATAATACTCTTTTGCTTGTTTATGAAGATATGCCCGGCGTAATTTCGGCTGTTACCGGCATTATACAAAAAGACAATGTAAATATAGCATCGCTTCACTGCGACAGAAGCGGCAAAGGCAAAGATGCTTCAATGTGCATTTGTCTGGATGGAGAACTTTCACGCAACTGTATTAAAGATATAAGCGAACTTAAAGATATGTACATTGTGAGATACATAAAAAAATTGGAAAGTTAATTATGAGATATTCAATAACCACATTCAGGCAATTATACTATGCCTGCAAAGAACAAAATAAACCGATCTTTGAAATTGCACTTGAAAATGAAGTTGATAAAGGAGATTATTCTGAGTATCAGGTAAGATTACAGGCTAAGAAAAGCCTTGATGCTATGAAAGAAGCAATAAAAGAAGGCATAAATTCGGTAGAGCTTTCTCCTAGCGGAATGAGCGGGAACGAGTGCGACAAACTAAAAAAGCGTTATGCCAAAACTCATTCCCTACTTGGATTAACTGCCGAAAAGATTATGATATACGCACTTGCAACAAGCGAACAAAATCTTAGAATGGGCACTATCGCTGCCTGTCCTACAGCAGGCTCATGCGGAATAGTTCCTTCTGTCTTGATTGCATTTGCTGAAGAAAACAAAATTAAAGAAGAAGACGAGATAAATGCACTTATAACAGCAGGCGAAGTCGGTAGAATTGTTTCAAACAAAATGGCTCTGGCAGGTGCCGTCGGCGGTTGTCAGGCAGAATGCGGAGTTGCATCAGCTATGGCTGCGGCTGCACTGACACAAATGCGCGGCGGGACGGTAAAACAGATAATTAATGCATCAGCACTTGCGCTAAAAAATATTCTCGGACTGACCTGCGATCCGGTGTGCGGGCTGGTTGAAATTCCGTGTGTGAAGAGGAATCCGTTTCTTGCAATCCACGCTGTTACTGCAAGCGAACTTGCAATGGCGGATATAATGTCAAAAATCCCCGCTGATGAAATCGTTGACGCGATGGAGCAGACCGGACAATTAATGTCCCCACTATTAAAAGAAAGTTCAAAAGGCGGTCTTGCGGCAACAAAAACAGCACTTGCACTTGAAAAAAATATTCTTAAATAACTTATTGTAAACTTTTGTAAATAATTTCTAAAAAACTGACAATTTTATTGAAATTATATCCTTAATATATATATAAGAGATATGAGTATTAAATATTAAGGAGATAAAACTATGGGCTTAAACGCTGGACGCATTGACGCAATCGGAATAGATGACAAATCATCAGGATCATATACAACTAAAATAAAAAAGAAAAACCAATGGGAAAATATAGGCGAGATGCTCAACGGAGCTGTCTCCTATCTCGGTAATATACCGCAAAACTTCAACAGTGCCTTTACTGTAGGCGTTGAAAAAGGCGGAGAAAAAAGTGAAGGTGCTTTCCGCGCATAACACTTTTGCAAAAAGTTTTTCTTTGATATAAACTAGTCTTCAAAAGAGGACTAGTTTTTATGTTATTAGCCGCAGATATAGGGAATACAAGTATTACTTTAGGAATTTTTGATGAAGACGCACTTGTCGAAGAATATAGACTTGCATCTGATAAAGATTTGCCGCTTGAGGAATACGAAGTGCTTTTGAAATCTCTTTGTAAAGATTTTAAAATTGACGGTGCAATAATTTCATCGGTTGTAGAAGAGCTTACAAAAAAATTTAAAACAGCTGTTGACAACACTTTTAAACTCAACGCAATTGTTTTATCGACGGAAATTAATACCGGCGTAAAAATAGCGCTGGATAATCCGAAAGAAGCAGGTGCAGACAGAATTGCAAATGCTGCGGGAGCTTATGTCTTATACAATCATCCTGTGATTGTCGTCGATTTCGGCACAGCAACAACCTTTGATATCGTTAATTCCAAAGGAGAATTTATCGGCGGGATTATCGCACCCGGTGTCAATCTTCAATTAAAGTCTTTAAACAAATTCACCTCGAAACTGCCGAGAATTGATGTAACATTATCTAATGCAGCAATCGGACATAACACGACTGATGCAATACTTTCAGGAGTTTTACGCGGAACTGCATCAATGATTGACGGGCTTGTTGAACAGTGTAAAAAAGAATTGGGTCAAAAAGCGGTTGTAGTTGCGACAGGCGGTTATTCGGGCTTAATCGCTAATTATCTTACACGTCCTTTTGACTTTATTAATCCAACTCTCACACTTGAAGGTTTAAGGCATTTATATCAGATTAACAAATTAAATATTGTAAGTGAATTGCAAAAAGTTTCCCATTAAGTTTTCGTTCCAAACTTGAACATCGTCAGGAACAGATAAAACAACAGGGGTAAAATTCCAGATATATTTAATATTTGCCTTTACCAGAAAATCCGCCGTGCTCTGTGCAAATTTTCCTGGGACTGTTAAAATTGCAATATCAACGTCTTCATCTTTTGCCGCCAGCGGGAGTTGCGATACTTCCTGTATTTTCATATTGTTAACAACTTTACCGATTTTTGCAGGATCATTATCAAATAATGCAAGAATATTCAAACCGTAATCCGTAAAATTGCCGTAATTAGCAATTGCGGAACCTAAGTTTCCGGCACCAATAATAAAAGCTTTTTTTGTTTTTTTAAAGCCCAAAGTTTTTTCTATAGAGCTTTTAAGCTCTTTTACAATATATCCGACCCTGCTTTTGCCAGAGTTATTCAGCATATTAATGTCTTTCCTTACCTGCGAATCGTCTATATGTAAAAGAGTAGCAATTTGTTTGCTTGAAATAAATTCTATGCCTTTATTTATATAATCCGAAAGAATACAATGATAAAGGGTAAGTCTGTTAATTACTTTTTCAGAAATTTTACTGTTCATAATATGATTATAACATAAACTATGTTATCGGAAGTGAAACAACCTAGTAAAGTTACCTTGTTGGCACTTTCTTGTACCGACAAGAAAGTGCCGCAAAGAAACTCTCGACCGACATTTCGCTCATTAATTAATTGTAACGCTCAACCTAAAACGAGTGAACTCGCTATATATGTCATCCTGAACTCGTTTCAGGATCTGATTTTGCCGCTCAAACAGCACTCGTTTTGTCGTTGTTTCGCTAACATTAATTATTCGCTCCATTAACGGTCGAATTTATTTAGTTTAGCTAGCGGCACGCTGCCGAAACGAACTTAACGTCCTAACGTCTTATCGACTTAGCGTCTTCCAATAACATATTTTACGTCATAAAGAAAAATGACGGGGTTGCGATTCAAACCCGTCACGCTTATGAATTATATATGTATTGTTAGTTTCGCTCCCTATATCTTCCGTATATATATAATATACCACAAAACTAATTCTTTATAACTATATGTAAAGAAATGTTTCTAATTCTCAAGAATTAGTTTTTATTTTTTACACTCTTTTGGATTAATTAAATTGACTGTCTAATTATTTTCACGCTTTTCTTCATCACGCACAAATTTAACAAGTTCTTCTAGATGACGGTCTTCTATTGCTTCAATAAGCTCTGCCACGGATTTTATTTTATTTAGCGCAAATCCTGTTTCTGCCAAAAGAACACAGTCGTTGCAAAGTCTGTATCCGTCATATTCTATAGAACCTGCAAGGCACTTATTTTCTCCGCAGCAATCACAGTCAAAATATTCATCTATTATATCAGGATTGTCATCTATGTCATCCAGACGCATCTGCTCAACTACCTGCGCCATTTCTTCGGCTATTTCTTTTTCTGATTTCATAAATCCCTCCACCGCTTACGCGGTCCCCCTCCCTTTACAAGGGAGGTTAAATTTAAATTTCAATTCTATTATACACACCGCTTACACGGCTTCCTTCCCTTTTACAAGGGAGGCAAAGTATATTTAACTTTCAATTTTATAGTACCCGCGGCTTACGCGGATACTCTAATTATTTTATAAGAGTATTCATTTTATTCACTGCTTCCGGCAACCCTGTAAATACCGCGCGTGAAATTATGCTGTGTCCGATATTTAGTTCGTGAAGGCCTTCTATTTCGTGCATTCTGTGAACATTCTCATAATTTAATCCATGTCCCGCATTAACTTTCAAACCAAGCTTCTGCGCAAGTTCCGCTGATTTTTTAAGTTTTTGAAACTCAGCTTCTTCTTCCGTGTATCCGAAGCATTCAGAATATGTTCCGGTGTGCAGTTCAATAAACTGTGCACCGGTTTTTGCTGACGCTTTAACCTGTTCTTCATCGGGATCTATAAATAAACTTACAATTATGCCCGCATCAAGCAACGGTTTTATAAATTCAGTGACTTTTTCAAACTGCCCCGCAACATCAAGCCCGCCTTCGGTTGTAATTTCCTGACGTTTTTCAGGCACAAGACAGATGGAATACGGTTTTATATCAAGTGCGATTTGTTGAATATCATCTGCCATAGCCATTTCAAGATTTAAACGTGTTTTTAACATATTAATCAAAGCATAAACATCTTCGTCTTTAATATGTCTTCTGTCTTCCCTTAAGTGTGTTGTAATTGATGATGCTCCGTTTTCTTCGGCTATTTCGGCAGCTTTTTCAACTGACGGCTCTACACCGCCTCTGGCATTTCTTAATGTTGCGATATGATCTATATTTACACCTAATAACATTTTTACCTCTTTTCTTTTATATATTTGAAATTCTGAAACAAGTTCAGAATGACATTTTATCGTATTTCTTTAGTCAGTTTTAAAAGCGCTGTATAAGAAGGCAAAATCGTTGTTTTACCTGCCAGTGTCGCTTTATCTATTGCTTTTTTTATATTCGGTTCAACAATAATCTTTTCCTGCGCAATTCCTGCATACTTAAGTCTTGTTGCCATATCATTTGCACGGGTGCCTGATGTGATGACAAGCTTTTCCGCATTTTTAAGCTGTTCAAAATCGCTGTCCCAGAGCCACGAAATATCACGACCGTCTGCATAATTATCATTTATTGCAATTACAATATTTGATTTTAAATCAACAGTTTTCAAAACTTCGCTTGCTCCTGTTGGATTTTTGATAAGCTGAATTATCGCCAGATTTCCGTTTATAACACATTTTTCCGTTCTGCCGAAAATCGCGTGGTAACTGTCAAGAGCTTTTTGAATTTCTTCCTGATTAAGCCCGCATTCAAAAGCAAAAGATATGGCTGCAAGAGCATTATACGCATTATACAAACCTGCAAGCCCGACCTTAAATTCAAAAGGAATTCCTCTATTTTGTATATTTATTATTGAATAATCATCATAAACAACGACATTTGCAGGATAGTTACATTCAGGGCGTTTGTAACCGCAGGCCGGACAAAAATAATGTCCCTGCTGGGCAAAAAACTGCTTTGAGTACCTTAATTCTTCCCCGCAGAAGCAATTAAACACTTCTGACGGAGCATTTGAAGTGTGCTGGTAGCTGCATTTGTATTCAACATTTTCAAAGCCGTAATATACTGCGTATTTTGTTCTGTTGAATGTTGCCACAATCGGATCATCAGCATTCAAAATAAGCTTTAAATCCGGATTTTTATCAATTGCATTTTTTATAAATCCGGCTGTCGTATTAAGCTCGCCGTATCTGTCAAGCTGGTCACGAAAAAGATTTGTTACAACTAGATAATCGGCGTTTATATAATCATAAAGCTTTGACAAATAAGCTTCATCAGATTCAATAACAGCATAATCAAATCTTATAAACGGTCTGACACATAGAGCAAATACATTAGCCACTCCGGTAAGCATATTTGCGCCTTTTAGATTATGAATGACATTTTGATGGGCTGTTTCAAGAATATGGGCAATAATTCCTGAAGTGGTTGATTTCCCGTTTGTGCCTGTTATAGTAACAATTCTTTTTTTTATATATTTCGGGCAGTATTTAAGAAAATCGGGGCATATTTTCAAAACCAGCATTCCTACAAAAGAGGTGCCAGATGATTTATTCAAAATTTTTATCCCAAGATATGCACATCTCGCAATTATTAATGACAGGTAAAACTTTATCTTTTTTATCATAAATAGTCCTTTAGACGTATTCTAATTTTGATTAAATTATTCTATCCTTAAATAATCATAATACAAAAGTAAGAATTAGAAAAATGTATTTATTTATCGCAACAATTTTTATAGCAGAGTTGATTATTGCAGTAACTGTTATCAATTTTCTGGTCAAACTGGATAAAAAAGTTAATGATTTGAACTGCTGCGTTGAGGCTTTCAATCCTCTTGCCGAGACTTGCCTGCAGTATGCAAGATGCCTCACAACAACATTCCGGCAAAATTTTGATAAATTTGTATCATTTGTAAGCCATAAAAGAAAACAGATTTTCAATAAATTATTAATACTTATCGGAATATATATTGTTCTGTTTTTATTCAGGGCAAAATCGAAAAAATATTCAAACGTATACCATATAGCAGGCGTAATTCAAGATATAGCGGGCAATTTTCTGATTTAGCTTGTAATCTTAATAAAAATATGATAAAATAATAAATGAAAGACGAGGTTATGTTATGAGTAAAAACAAATCATTAATGTTCGGAATGGGCTTGCTGGCAGGTGTTGTCGGCGGACTTATTGCCGGGGTGCTCTATGCTCCGCAGTCAGGCGAAGAGTCCAGAAAGCAGATTAAAGAAACTGCGTGTGAATTGTACGAAAAGAATTCACCGGCGATTAAAGAAGCCAAAAAGCAGGCTCTTGAAAACATTGATTTAATGAAATATAAGCTTGAAAGGCAATTGAGAAAGTTTAATAACATGATAAAATCAAAGAAACTTCAAAAAGCCAAAGAGCTTGAAGAAATGGACGATGAATACACTGAATACAATTAAGTAAAGGAAATTTTAAATGGAGATGTCACAAATCGCGTTAAATCAGGGGCTGACCTTTTTAACCTGGGCAACAGGTATAATCTTAATCGTTGTTGCCGGTTTTCTGGTAAAACTCTTGATAGATCTGTCAACACTGGCAAAAAATTTAAATGAAACATCAATTATTGTTAATACGGAATTAAAACCGACTTTAAAAGAATTAAATACGACTTTAAACTCTATAAATGAAATAGTAAAAAGTACTGATAAAGGTGTCGGAGACTTTAAAACTGCCGTAGGAAAAATTATTGATAAAACAAAAGCTGTGTCAGGAAGTTTAATCGGCGGATTGTTCAACGGTTTTGTAACAGCTTACAAACTATTTAAAAAATAGCCGTTTACGGTGATTAATATTTAAACAGATACAGTTAAAATGATAACGAAAAAACAGAAAAGGAGTCATTATGTCAGCAACTAAATTTTTAGCAGGTTTTATAGTCGGCGGCGCAATCGGAGCTATTGCAGGCGTTCTTCTGGCACCTAAATCAGGTGAAGAAACACGTGCAATGCTTGCAGACGGAGCAAAAGATGCTATGAGAAGAGCCGATGAAACAGTTAAACAAATTCAATCAAAAGCGGATGATGTTGTTTCTGATATGCAGAAAAAAGGCGATGAAATAAAAGAAAAACTTCAAAACCTTATTAACCAGCAGAAGGAAACAAAACAGGAAGCGTAAGTAAAAAAACTAAATAACAAAAAAGGACAATTAAATTAATTGTCCTTTTTTTGTTGTTTTAAGGCATCTTCCAAAGCTTTCTCAAGAACCGTAATTTTATTCTCCAGAACTGCTATTTTCGATTCATTTGTAGTGTTTGAAATAGAATCTTTTTCGAGCTCGCGTTTGTACGCTTTATATTTTTCTTTTAATGAAAAATAGAGCGGAGCAAAGAAACATATTGCGGATATCTGTCCGAGCAAAAATATTAAAAGAGTGTAAACAGACATATTTAATGTAACTGATTTTGGCGCAATATGTATAAATTGGGCAATCTTACTGCTCAAAAGCGTAATTCCTGCCGTATCCTGATAGTTCATTAAAAGCAAACCGCAAACTATTAATATTGATATTATTGATATAATCTTCATCTATAAGCCTCTCAAATATTTTAGAACCTTCCTTAATTTTTCATCAGGTTCAATTTCCAACTCTATTATTTCATCTCCAAAGGGTTTTGTAAACCTCAAATAATAAGATTGCAAAACCTGTTCTTCTGTCTTAACTTTTCCCTGTCCTGAGCCGTATAAAGTATCATTGTAAACAGGATGGTTAATACTTTTCATATGCACTCTTATCTGATGGGTTCTGCCGGTAATTAAAGTCAATTCTATATATGTTGCATCCTTAAATCTTTCAAGAACTTTAACAAGAGTTTTGCTTGGTTTTCCGTCATCTCTTACTGTCATTTTATGCGGTTGGTTCGGGTTTCTTGCTATCGGGGCGTTTATTTCAAATTCATCGTCATTTATGAGACCTTTCACTATCGCGCGATATTTTTTGGTAACTGTATGATTTTTAATCTGTCCGGCGAGATATTCATGTGCTTTGTTATTTTTTGCAATCATTAAAAGACCTGATGTATTTCTGTCAAGCCTGTGTAAAATTCCGCGTCTGAATTCTCCGTTTATATCCGATAAATTCTGTCCGTATTTGTATAAGAGTGCGTTTACAAGTGTGTTCTCACGTTCTTGTGCTGTCGGATGGGTAAGCATTCCGGACGGTTTATTTACCACAAGCATATTTTCATCCTCATAAACGACGTCAAGCGGAATATTTTGCGGTTTTATGGTCAAATCTTCTTCCGGAGGAGCTTCAAACTCTATTTTATCCCCTTCTTTCAATAAATAGGATGATTTTTTATCTTGTCCGTTGACCTTTACAGAACCTGATTTTATCAGTGACTGAATTTTTGAACGCGACAATTCAGGCGTTATTTCTGACAAGAAGCTGTCCAGCCTTTTATTTTCGTCATTTTCATCAGTAAATAATATCATTTTGTTATCCTGAATTTATTTCAGGCTCTCCTACTACTTTGTTCTTTTTAATAGTATCAAAATTATCAAAGCTATAACTCCGATATTAATGAATATATCAGAAATATTAAAAACAGGAAAATTTATAAAATTTAACTGAAAAAAATCACGTACATATCCGTACGCAATTCTTTCGTGCAAATTTCCGGCAATACCTGCCGATAAGAGTGAAATAAAAAATATTGATTTAAGTGAAATTGATTTAATATGCTTGATAACATACAAGGCAAGCAAAACAAGTGCAATCATTGAAAGTATTATGAGCAATTCACGAGAATCCTGCAAAATACTGAATGCAGCTCCGGTATTTTTAATATAATTAAGCGAAAACACAGGATTTGAAAGCCTGTAGCCGGACGTAAGCTGTTCAACCATTATATTTGAAAGATAAAGATCGGTAAATATAAAAAACACGTAACAGACTATAAAATATATAAATTTACTTGCCTTTTCCATTATCTTTATCCTTGTCATTCTGATCTGCATCAAATTTTAAATATTTATTTTCAGGAATTACATTAACTCTTGTCATTATAAATGCAAGCCCGCCCATATAAACCCTTACTTTATCAGGAGAATAATTTTCAGCCCTTGTAATTCCGACTGATGCAACTGCATATTCATTCACATTTTTACTATTTGACAAGAAAAAACGTTCCAGAATATTGTTATCAGGGACTTTTCTAAAAGCTTCTTCTGTTTTGTCCTGCGGATAAATAATATCTTCTTTATTTATAGATGCAACAACTACAGCATCTTTAGGAGTATCAACCTTTAAAGTTGCTGTATAATACTTTCCCGCACCTGTTTGATTCGGGGCGCTGAGCTCCATATTTACATATCTTGCATCACCATATTTTAAAGAAGATGTTTCTTCCAAAATTTTTTCAGAACTTATTAACCATTTTGTACCCTGTTTTTCAAGGTAGTAAATACATTTCGAAGTAGAATAAAGCTCACCTATTGCAATAAAGTCGCCGATATTTTCCTGAGATGTTGCGACTGCAGCTTCCTCAACCAACACAGAGGCATAATTCTCGCTAAATTCAATATTTTTTATATCCGTATAATAAACAATATCCGGATAAGCTTTCCAGGTTTCTTCAATCAGTTTAAAATAAACATCTCTCGTAAAACCGTCTGAATTAACAAAATTCGGAGAATAAAGAGATTTTAACCCTTCTAAATCATATTTGTTTGTATAAACAGACTGCTGATCTATTACATTTTTAACAGCATTAAATATCGACTTATTAACTCTGTTCTGCTCAATTTTAGCCTTTTGAGCCGAAAATATTCCTGCTTCACATGGTATATAAACATTACCGGATAATAATAAAGCTGCGATAAATAAAACGGATAACTTTTTCATATCTTTATTATACATAAAAATTTTTTTTGTGCTAATATTTTTAACGTAGATTAGGAGAGAAGAAAAAGATGAAAGACGCATATTTTCCGCAGGAAATAGAAAAAAAATGGCAGAAAATCTGGGAAGAAAAAGGTGTATTTAAAACCCCCGATACAAGTGACAAGCCGAAATATTATGCTTTGTCTATGTTTCCATACCCGTCAGGCAAGCTTCACATGGGGCATGTCAGAAATTATACGATAACAGATGTTATTGCGCGGTTTAAGAAGATGAATGGTTATAATGTGCTTCATCCGATGGGCTGGGACAGTTTCGGACTTCCTGCCGAAAATGCCGCAATGAAACACGGCGCAAATCCTGAAACGTGGACTGATGAGAATATTGCATATATGACAAAACAGTTGAAAATGCTCGGGCTTTCTTACGATTGGGATAGAGAAGTTACAACCTGCAAGCCTGATTATTACAAATGGACACAGTGGTTGTTCCTTCAATTGTATAAAAAAGGTCTTGCCTACAAAAAAGAAGCTGCCGTAAACTGGTGTGAAGAATGCGGAACAGTGCTTGCAAACGAACAGGTAATCGATGGTAAATGCTGGAGATGCGACCATGTTGTAGAGAAAAAATATTTATCCCAGTGGTTTTTGAAAATTACAGATTATGCGGAAGTTCTTCTTGAAGATTTAGACAAATTAACAGGCTGGGGCGAAAACGTTAAAACAATGCAGGCAAACTGGATTGGAAAATCCGAAGGTGCAATATTCAGATTTAAAGTTGTTGAAAACGATTTGGAAGTCCCAGTTTATACAACAAGACCTGATACTGTTCACGGTATAACCTATCTTGTTGTTGCACCTGAATACAAAGATATAGAAAAATTGACAACTCCTGAAAATAAAGAGACTGTCGAAGCATATCGTGCAAATGCCCGCAAAATGACTGAAATTGAAAGACTTTCAACGGACAGAATTAAAACGGGTGTACCACTCGGAACTCATTGTATCAATCCGTTTACGGGCGAGAAATTCCCGCTGTGGACAGCAGATTACGCACTTGCAGAATACGGTACAGGTGCTGTTATGGCTGTTCCTGCGCATGATACAAGAGACTTCGATTTTGCAAAAAAATATAATCTACCGATCAAAGTTGTTATAACCCCTAACCCTCTCCCACAGGGAGCGAGAGAACTTACAGAAGCCTATACAGAGCCGGGAGTTCTTGTAAATTCAAACGAATTTGACGGTATGAGTAATGAAGAAGCTAAAAAAGCAATTACTCAAAAAGCTGTTGACGGCGGTTTCGGTGAATTTAAAACACAATACAGACTAAGAGACTGGCTTGTTTCAAGACAGAGATACTGGGGAGCTCCTATCCCTGTTGTATATTGCGACAAATGCGGTATTCAGCCGGTTCCGGAAGAGCAGTTGCCGGTATTACTCCCAAAAGATGTAGATTTCAGCGTTGTCGGAAAATCTCCGATTACAACATCAAAGACTTTCGTAAATACTACCTGCCCGTGCTGCGGCGGATCTGCAAGGCGCGAAACAGATACAATGGATACATTTGTCTGCTCAAGTTGGTATTATCTCAGATATTCTGATGCAAAAAATGACAAAATGCCGTTTGCGAAAGACAAAGTAAACAAATGGCTCCCTGTTGATCAGTATGTCGGCGGTATTGAACATGCTATTTTGCACCTTTTGTATTCAAGATTTTTCACAAAAGCATTAAAAGATATGGGACTTTTGGATTTTGACGAACCTTTCAAAAATCTGTTGACACAGGGAATGGTTTTGAAAGACGGATCAAAAATGTCTAAATCAAAAGGAAACACAGTAGACCCCGACGAAATATTCGAAAATTACGGCGCAGATACCGCAAGATTGTTTATTCTGTCTGACTCGCCTCCGGCGCGTGATTTTGACTGGTCGGATGCAGGTGTTGAAGGATGTTACAAATTCCTGAACAGAGTTTGGAGATTAATTTCTTCAAATGCGGAATTAATTGATTTTAGTCATCCTGAACTTGTTTCAGGATCTCTGAAAAAGAAAGACAATGACAATCTTCTCCGTCTTGTCCATATTGCAATCAAGGGAATTACCAATGATATTTCAAATGACTTCCAGTTCAATACGGTAATTTCAAAATACAGAGAACTTGTTAATGCAATTTACGACTGGAGAGGCAAAAAGTCTGAGCTTGATGATGAAGACAGGGCGATTTTGAGCTTTGCGATTGTAACATTAATCAAATTGATGTCTCCTGTTGCGGTTCACCTGACCGAAGAAGCATGGCATGATCTTGGCGGAGAAGGATCAATTCACGATGTTGAATGGCCGAAATGGGATGAAAACCTTGCAAAAGCAAGTTCAATCACGCTTGTTGTTCAGATTAACGGCAAACTTAAAGATAAGATAGAGGCTGATGAAGCTTTATCTGAAGATGAACTGAAAGCTCTTGCACTGAACAGCGAAAAAATAAAAGAACTTACTGCAGGCAAGACAATTGTAAAAACAATTGTTGTACCCAAAAAGCTTGTGAATATAGTTGTTAAATAGTTTAAATTTATCAGTAAATAATAATGACGGGAATTATAATATTTCCGTCATTATTTATTTTAAGTTTTTAAATAAAAATATTTACAAATAGTAAAATTCCGCCCGTATCAGGATTTATGTATTATAATTATATATGTACATATAGATAAGGGATAGAGTTTTGAAAAATAAAAAGTATTATTTTATCGCAATAGGCGGTGTAGGAATGAGCGGTCTGGCAAAGTATCTGCTGGAAAACGGATGCGATGTTTCAGGCTCGGATATAGTTGACAGTAAATATATTCAAAAATTAAGAGATTTAGGTGCTAAAGTTTACATAGGTCAAAGGGCTGAAAATGTACCGCCTGATGCCATAGTTGTTGCGAGCACAGCAATCCGCGAAAATAACCCCGAAATGATAAGAGCAAGAGAGCTTGGATTAACAGTTTATCACAGATCTGATATTTTAGCCGAAATTTCACGATGGGGCAAGTTTTTCTTAGGGTACTCGGGAACTCACGGGAAAACAACGACAAGCGGCCTTTCATCTTATGTTCTTGAAAAAGCCGGGCTAAAACCATCTTACGTAGTCGGAGGAATTATTCCTTCTCTTGAAACTAACGCACACTCGCAGGATGGGAAATTTTTCGTTGCAGAACTTGACGAAAGCGACGGTACTATAGTTAAATATTGTCCTAATATTTGCGTTATTAACAACCTTGAACCTGATCATCTGGATTTTTACAAAGACGGTTTGAAATCAATTCTTTCAACATTTGATAAATTTATTTCAAAAATACCTGACAGTTCACTTGTGCTGGTAAATGCCGACTGCAAAGCAACTATGAGCCTGCACGGGCACAAAACAATGACATACGCTCTTGAAAACGATGCTGATTATAAAGCCGTAAACATCAGCTATAAACCTGATTGCACAACATTTGATATTTACTACAAAGGTGAATTTTTAACTGATTTAAAAATTATTCTGCGCGGAAGGCATAATGTTTATAACGCATTATCGGTTCTTGCAAGCTTACATCAGGCAGGAGTTGATATTAGTGTTGTTAAACCGCATTTTGCAACCTTTTCAGGCATGGGAAGGAGATTTCAGAAAGTCGGAGAATTTGACGGGGTAACTATTTATGATGATTATGCGCATCATCCGACAGAAATTAAGGCGACGCTGTCATCTGCTGAAGGTATGCACGGTAAAAATATTATTGCAGTTTTCCAACCGCACAGATATACCAGATTAAAAAATTTATGGGACGAATTTTTAAACGCCTTTGATAATGTCGATAAAGTAATTGTAACAGATGTTTACAGCGCATCAGAGGATGCAATTGAAGGCATAAATTCTGAAAAATTTGCAGAACAACTTTCCCAAAAAGTAAACTGCGAATATCTTTCAGGATCTATCAGTGATGTTGCAAAAAAACTTTATCCTGAATTGAAAAATAATGATGTAGTAATAGGACTTGGCGCCGGTACAATTACAAATCTAGGCAAAGAGCTTTTAACACTAGATAAAGAAGGTGTAAAAATTGGATTATAAAGAAAATTTTGAAATAAAAAATTTAACATCATTCAAAGTCGGCGGTGCAATTGCAAGAACATATTTCCCTGAAAGTATTGAAGAATTTGTTAAGACAATTGAAAAAGAACCGGACGCCTTTGTAGCAGGCAACCTGTCCAATGTACTTGCATCATCTGACGGATACGACGGTGCCCTTATTCTGACAAAAAAAATGGATAAAATAGACTTTAAGGGCAGCAAAGTTATTGCAGGCGCAGGTGTCAGAGGTACAAAATTATCAAAACTCGCACTTGAAAACGGATTAAGCGGGCTTGAATTTATGATAGCATTCCCAGGCTCCGTGGGCGGAGAAGTCTTTATGAATGCAGGCGCGCACGGGCAGATGATTGCTGATGTTCTAAAATCTGCTAAAGTTTACTGTCCGCAAAAAGGTGTCATAACATTAAGCAATTCTGATATGGAATTCAGCTACAGGACTTCAATTTGCCAGAGAAAACCGTATTCCGTATTAGAAGCGGAATTTGAACTTACTGAAACATCTCAAGATAAAATTCAGGAAAAAATGAATGAAAACTTATCTTTCAGACAGAATAAGCAGCCGTCATTAACATTGCCTAACTGCGGCAGTACCTTCAGAAATCCGGAAGGTGATTCTGCTGGGCGGCTTTTGGATGAGGCAGGTGTTAAAGGACTTAAAATAGGCGGTGCACATGTTTGGGAAAATCACGCAAACTTTATTATAAATGACGGGAGTGCAACATCTTTAGATATTTTAGAATTAATGTATGAAATGTATTCGCGTGTAAAAGAAAAGTTTAATGTAGAATTAAAACCAGAGGTAAGATATCTCGGCGGGAAAAATGAAAAAGAGGTTGAATTATGCAGGAAATTAAATCTGTTGTAGATAAAAAATCAAAAATTGCGGTTTTATGCGGAGGAATGTCATCGGAAGCCGAGGTTTCCATGAGATCAGGCAAAGGCTGTTATGATGCTTTGCAAAGACTAGGGTATAAAAATTCCGAAATGGTTGTTGTCGATAAAGATATTGCTTTGAAATTAAAAGAAGGCAATTATGATTATGCTTTTAACGCACTGCACGGCAAATATGGAGAAGACGGCTGTATTCAAGGAATTTTGGAAATTTTAAGAATTCCATACACAGGATGCGGTGTTATGGCAAGTTCTCTTTGTATGAATAAAGAATTCACAAAACGAATTTTATCAACAAACCCTGATATTGTTATGGCAAAATCAGCTTTTGTAAAAAAAGGTGATGATTTGTTTGAGAAAACAAAAGATTTAACTTATCCTCTTTTTGTAAAACCTGTAAGCGAGGGATCCAGCTTTGGGATGACAAAAGTTGACAAAAAAGAAAACTTGAAATCCGCCTATGAAACAGCACTAAAATATAACGATGATGTTTTGATAGAAGAATTTATTGACGGCTTTTTCGTAACTGTCGGGGTGTTAGATTGTGAGGGTGAGCCGTTTGCCACCGAAATTTTAGAAATCAGACCAAAAACCGAATGGTATGATTTCGAGGCAAAATATACCAGCGGAATGTCGGAATTTATCTGTCCTGCGAGACTCTCTGATGATGTTACTAAAAAAGTAAAAGATGCAGCGGTCAAAGCCTTTGAAACCGCCGGCTGTAGAGGTGTTTCAAGAATTGATTTTATGATGAAAGACGATATTCCTTATCTGCTTGAAATCAATACAAGCCCCGGAATGACAACTGTAAGTGATTTACCTGCACAATCAGCTGCTATGGGGATAAATTACGATAATCTGGTACAGTTAATATTGAATAGTGCAGGCTTGAATAAATAATGGATGAAGAAATAACAGAAAAATCAATTCAAGAACAATATGAAGAAGAGACTGATATAATTAATCAGCCTCCCATAGATGATGGCAAGCATCTTGTTAAGAAAAAACGCCGAGAACGTCTTGTAAGAAAAGGACGCATTAAACAGGAACGTTTCCGTGCATTTATGCGTTTTTTTCTTTCCGTATTTTTTATATTCCTTCTTGTATATTGCTCAAAATGCCGTGGCTGGTATATGGAGAAAAATGCATTCAACCGTATCGGCGGGAATTCTATTGAAATCATAAATAACAACATTGTTCCTTCACATAAAATACTCGCACTGCTAAAAAACAATGATGTTCCGAATGTTCCTTTGTATATGGCAAGAACAGATGCAATAAAAAAAGATTTGATGAAGCTTGATCCTGTTGAAAATGTTTACATAAGACGTTACGCTTTTCCGGCCAGAATTCAAATTATAATAAGAGAACGTATTCCTGCAATTACTATTTCACCTGATGCCAAAGTAGCTCCTGTTGCATTCTTCACAACAGACGGCAAGCTTATCGGAAGAGAATTTCTGCCGTTAAAATCTAATTATAAGACAATTAAAGTATTATCGTACGGTAATAAGGGCGATGACTACAGAAAATGGGATATCAATAAGATAAAACTAATTGAAAAAATTACCGGATATGTTGAAACTTATTCTAAAGAACCTGTTGAATACATAGATTTTCGCAATCCTGAAGATGTTTTCGTAAAAATTAAAACAGTTAATATACGCCTGGGCAAGCTTGATGAAAATGTATTCAAACGAATAGAAAGAATTCCGTCTATTTTACCGCAGGTTAAACTCGTGGATTCAAAAGTCAAATATCTGGATTTGAGCTGGGAAAAGGTTAACTATTTGAAATTACAATAGCAGGAGATGATTTATGAAAATTTTATTAGCACAAACTCGATTAAAAACAGGTGATTTTAATTTTAATTTAAAAAATATTACGGATAATGTGAGAGAAAATGCGGATTTAATCATTTTTCCGTGTGCTGATATAGAAAATCTCGGCGGAAAAGATCTAATTCTTGATGAGAGCTGCAGAAACGCCCAGATTGATTTTTATAATGAAATTGCCTCAAAAAAATTTAAACCAGCACTGCTGATTGGCGATGTTTTGATTAGAAACGGAGAAGTTGAACTGTCTCAGGATGGTTATTTTGATATCGGCGGACAAAAAGTGTTTGTGTCGGATACATTTATTGAAAATGTAGAATGCGATTTGTATATTCTTGCGAAAAACAGATACTTTGCAATGAACACATATAAAGATTTTGTTGGAAGTATTGAAACAAAAAGTAACTTTATATATATCAACGCCATTTGTATGGCTGATTCAAATATCTATGCAGGTGCAAGCTTTGCAAAAAATAACAAAAATGAACTTGTATTACAAGCTCCCGTATGTGATGAGTGCATAACAGAAATTGACTTTTCTAAACCTGTTGATTTTAAGGACGAAGCTATGGAAGAACAGGTTTTAAAAGTAACCACTTTTGCTTTGAAAGAATACTGTGAAAACACAGGGTTAAAAAAAGTTGTTCTGGGCTTGTCAGGAGGTATAGACAGTGCATTGACCGCTGTTCTTGCAGTTAGAGCGATAGGTTCCGAAAATGTTCTCGGGATTTTGATGCCGAGTATGTTTTCATCAGAAGGCAGTATAACAGACAGCCTTGAACTTGCAAAAAATCTCGGGATAAATACAGTTAAAGAGCCGATAACTCCGTTATTTGAAGCTTTTATGGAGAACAGAGAAAGACTTCATGATCTTGCTGAAGAAAATTTACAGGCACGTTTGAGAGCTTTAATTTTAATGTTTTATTCAAACAGAGAAAACAGGCTTCTTCTCTCTACCGGCAACAAATCAGAAAGCGCAATGGGGTTTGGCACCCTTTACGGTGATCTTGCAGGCGGCTTGAATTTGATATGCGACCTGACAAAAACAAACGTTTATAAGCTGGCAAATTTTATAAATAAAGATAAAGAAGTTATTCCTAAGGCAATCATAGATAAGGCTCCTTCAGCAGAACTTCACCCCGGTCAGAAAGATCAGGACAGACTGCCTGAATATGCCGTTCTTGACGATATTATTGAAATGTATGTTGAACAGAACATTCCTATAGAAGAAATCTACAAAAAGCATGTCCCCAAAATAGTTGATGAAGTTGTTTGCAAAATTTACAGAATGCAGTTTAAGCGTCATCAGGGATGTCTCGGAATACGTTTGACCGAACGTTCTTTCTGCAATGGGGTAAATCTTCCGGTTGTACAAAAATTTTATTAATATGATATTGCAATCCGTGAAAAATATTGTTATAATGGGTATATATATGTATGCGAGGAATTAATGAATTTTACGGTATTAGTTGACAACAATGCTGGATGTAATCTTAATATGTTAGCCGAACCGGGGCTTTCATTTCTGCTTGAAAATGACTACCAGAAAATTTTATTTGACTGCGGTTACAGCGATATCTTTATAAAAAATGCGTATAAAATGGGTCTTGACCTTACTGAAGTAACAGAAATAATATTGTCTCACGGGCACAATGACCATACCGCAGGGCTTATCAGACTAGATATTTTATACAGAAAAATGCTTGCTGCCGGAATAAGTCTTACTCATAAAAGTATTTATGCCCACCCTGACGTTTTTGAGCCTAAATTGGATTCTCAAAAACATAATGTCGGTTTTCCGGGGAATGCAGGAGATTTATGTGATGTATTTGATATAGAATTATCTTATGAACCGGTATGGTTAACTTCTAAATTAGTTTTCCTCGGCGAAATACCTATTAAGTATAAAAGTGATTACAAATACACGGATGAATCAGCGGTTGTTTATAAAGGAGTTGACGGACTTGTCATTATGGCAGGATGTTCGCATATTGGACTGCCAAACATAATAGAACACGCAAAAAAAGTCACACGTGAAGAACGAATTAATACACTTATAGGCGGAGTTTTCCTTCGCGACAAAACCGAATACAAAATAAGAGAACTTGGAATTTATTTGAGGACATTGAATATTAAAAATTTCTATCCCGGTCACTGCTGTGATCTAAATTCAAAACTTGTGTTATCAGAATATTTAAAAGTCAAAGAAGTGTATTCCGGCTTAAAGCTTACTTTTGATTAACATATTTAAACAATGTGCTTGCAAATAGAAATTTTGCATAATATAATTGTTATGCAGAAATTTTATGGCTTTGGTATGCCAAAAATTTCTTTAAGTACACTTACCTCGGGCAAAGCTGAAATATATAGAGGTTATTTGTCTTGAGGTTACAAAAAAGGAGGACAAAATGCCAAAAATGAAAACACACAAGTCTGCTGCAAAACGCTATAAAGTTACAGCAACAGGCAAAATTGTAAGAAGACAGGCAGGCATAGGCCACTTGCTTCAACACAAATCTGCTTCAAGAAAACGCAGAATTTTCAAAACGATTTCAATTTCTAAATCACATTTCAAATTGATTTCAAAAGAGTTACCTTACAGAAAGTATGCGAGATAGGAGGCAGTAAATGAGAGTAAAACGCGGTAATGTATTACGTAAAAGACATAAAAAAATATTAAAATTAGCTAAAGGCTTCATCGGCGCAAGAAGCAGAATATTTAAAGTTGCTAATATCGCTGTAATGAAGGCTTTAAAATATGCTTACAGAGACAGAAGAACCACAAAACGCAATATGCGCCGTTTGTGGATTGTAAGAATCAACGCAGCTGTTAGAGAACGCGGTATGAGCTATTCAAGATTTGTTAACGCTTGCAAAAAAGCTAATATCGTTGTTAACAGAAAAATGCTTGCTGATATGGCAGTCAGAGATCCAGAAGCTTTCTCTGTTGTTTTTGAAGCAGCAAAATCTGCTAAGTAAGTTATTTTTAAAATATATTTAAATGAACAGACCTTGAATTAATCAAGGTCTGTTTTTAATATTTCTTAACAATTTAGTAAATTTTTCCGGAGAAAAATACTTTATATAAATAGGTTAGTTTTTAATCTGGAGAAAATGGTTATGATCGGTAGTAATTTCGAGACGCCTGTAATGTATCAGGATCTTGCAAACAGTACAATGGGACCTTTAAATATGATGCCGGGAATGTACGGAGCAGGTCTATATGGAGGTTATCCTCAGTATCTTGGCGGAGTTCAACTCCCGCGGCAGCTTGATAATGACAAATTCCAGACAATGAAACAAAAAGAAAATGAAGGTAAAAAAACTCTTAAGATTGCGGGTGCAGCTATTGCAATTATTCTTGCAATAGGCAGTTTAGGGCGGATACGTAAAGGTATCAGATCTGCAGGCGGCACAGGTAAATATTTAGTAAACAAATGGAACGATTTAGTAAACTGGGTTAAAGGTAATAAAAAACCTAAAGCAACTTTATGGCAAAAGTTTAAAAATTTCTTTAAGAGAAAACCAACAAATACTCCATAATAATAAATTATCCATCCCCCATCCAAAACAAAATGCAAGGTAGTTTCTATCTTGCATTTTCCATGTTATAATAACAAATATCAAAAAGAAGGGGGTTCAAATGGCAAAAGATTGTAGTTTTGATATTGTTTCGGAATTTGACAGACAGGAACTTGTAAATGCTGTTGATCAGGTAAAACGCGATGTCGCATCCCGTTTTGATTTAAAAGATTCAGGATCAACCGTTGAACTGGATTCTGACAAATCCATAACAATTACAACGAGTGATGAAATGAAATTGCGCAATATTTACGATATTTTGCAATCAAAACTTGTAAAAAGAAATTTAAGCATAAAAATCCTTGATCCTCAGCCTGTTGAGAATGCTCTCGGCGGTAAAGTAAGACAAATTTATAACTTGAAAAAAGGCTTAAATCAGGAACTTGCGAAAAAAATCGTTGCAGACATAAAAGAAACGAAAAAGAAAGTTCAAGCCTCAATACAAGGCGATCAGGTAAGGGTTTCCGGCAAAGATAAGGACGATTTACAGGATATTATAAAACTTCTTCGTTCAAATGAAGAAAAGTATGATTATCCGCTTCAGTTTACAAATTACAGATAATTGAATTATATATCTGGGCTATACTTCGCCATAACCTGCGGGTGAGACGCAGAATGAACGACGCTCGATAGCTTATACAAAAAGAAAACCCGCATTTTTCAATGCGGGAAGGAATGAATACAAACAGACCGCGTATGTGGCTGTTTGTTTAATAAACAAATCTATTTTATCTTTGATTCAAGAACTCTCAGGCGTGCATCAAGTTTCTTATTGTCATCCTGAACTTGTTTCAGGATCTCTGTCAATTGTTGGTTTTCTTTTTGCAGGGTCGTGACACGCGTATCGAGTTCTTTTATTGCATTTATCATTGCAAAGAACATATCCTCAAAACGGATTGTTAAAAAGCCGTCAACACCTTTTTTCACAGCATCAGGAAAGACCTTTTGCAAATCCTGTGCTATTACGCCGACATGAGGAGTTTTCTTTTCATCCTTTTTGAAGGTATAGTTGAATACTTTCAACTGGCGGATTTTATCAAGACCTGATGTGCTTTCTTTGCCTACGTATTTTAAGCGGCGGTCAGAACTTGTAAGAAATTTAGA
>CALVEM010000009.1 GCA_944326605.1 Candidatus Gastranaerophilales bacterium | reverse complement strand
CTATGAAGAGTATACTTGAGTTTCAGCCTTATGTATATCCGTCTTTACATTTCGTTACATGGGAAGATACAAATCACATGCAAAAAATCTAGATTTTTTATCTGCCCTTTTGACTAATGTAATAATTCATTAAAACTTTAAAAATATGGGTATGAAAATACAGCCATTACAATATGCACGTTTTACCCCTAAAATAGTTCAACAAGCTAAAAAGCACGCATTAATGAAAAATACAATTCCTGAAAGATTAAAAACAGCAGGGGTACTATCTCTGCCATTCATCATCTGCGAAATTTCATGCAGGATTTCAAAAAAACTTAATTCAAATAAATCATAATTTATTTTTTGAAAGTATTTTTTACGTAAATAGTGTATTTATCCTGACCGAAGTGCGAAAATGTTATTCTGCCGATTGATGATGCTTTGAAAAGTCCGCCTACAGGAGAAAATTTTACACTTTTCGGCTTAAATGAATATTTGTAAAAATACTTGTCAGTATCATTTAAAAGTAAAAATTCCTTTTTCTCAAATGCAGGTTTTTTGACTGTTAATTTTTGATCCTTAAACTGTGATATTGTAATAATTTCCGCATCAGGGAAAATTTCTTTAATCTGCTGTTGAGTTAATTCCTTTTCTTCAAAGAATTTTCCGTTATAAACAAGCTCAAAAATCTTTAAATCAGCGTTGTGACAGGAAATTAAACGCCCGTTAAATAAGAATTCGTAATCCGAACCCAGCATAATTTCGTTATTCATATTGTAATAGATTGAATAATTACCCGTTCCCGAAGATGTCTTTTTAGTCAGGGCAATTCCGTCTTTAAAAACGCCGTCTTTATGCCAAGTGTTTGTGGATGGTGAATAAATAACCTGATTGCCATTCAAAACAGGTTTCATATTCCCCGCAAAAACAGGTGTACTCAATAATACCAAACATAACGCCAAAATAATTTTTTTCATATAAACCCTTTCGTTTTTATTAATATTAACATAAAAATCTCAAAAATTTTATACAATTACCTGATTATACGAATTTATACCGCAGCATTATTTGTCGGATTTGTAAATCCGACCTACAAACTCAAGTTATCAATTTGTATAAAGCAAAACAGATGCGAGGTATAAGAGATTCCTAAACAAGTTCGGAATGACAATAATACCCGAGTGCATTGACAGAACAAAGCGATAACAAGAATATCTTTAAGTAATTTTGAACACTGAAAAAAAGCGGCTTATGCAACCACGTAAGCTGTCACGGGTGCAGCGGCTACGCTGCTGCAACTACAACCTAGGTGGCTACGTGCGTAGCACAAAAAAAAGGAGCCGCAAGGCTCTGGCGAGAACAAAAAAAGGCAGATAAATATCGGTAAAAAGGGCTAAAAAAAAGGAGCCGCAAGGCTCCGTTGGAATTAAGAATAGCTGGAAGTATGAAAAAGATTTAATTATATTTAATACTTTTTTTATACTTTAGGCAATTACCCGATTGATTAGTATTTCAACAAAAATTTTTTAAACTTTTGTCCTAATTTGGCTTAGGCACTGCGCCAGCTGGTCAGGACAGCTTGTTGATTTGTCGCCGCATTTTATACCCGAAAGTTTAGAAATTACATCATCAACCTTCATGCCTGTCACAAGACTTTTTATACCTTTAAGGTTTCCGTTGCACCCGCCTAAAAAATCAACGTTAACGATTGTGTCGTTATCATCTATTGTAACCTGCATTAAACGGCAGCAGGTGCCTGATGTTTGATACTGAATAGTTCTTTCCATAGTAGTTCCTTTATAATTTAGTTTTTTTCACATTATACGCTAATATTTTAGTACAAAAATTGACAAAAGATTTAATTATCGTTAATAATATAGACATGTTAAGAAAAATAATTCTCTTTTTAGTGTTGTTAATAATAAGTCTGCCAGTTAATGCGCAAACCGTACTTACTGGCGAAGTTACATACGATGTAAATTCCGCAAGGGAAGAACTTTTAACAAATCCGTTAAAAAAACTGAATCCGCATCTTGTTGCAAAATATATAACCGATCAGGAAAACAGAGAAAATCTGGAATATGCTTTGCAGGGCAATGTAGAATTGAAAGACAGAACTCTGGCATTTTTCTCCGACGGAACCTATGCTGTAATGTATAACCGTGACAGATACCATGTCTGGTATTATTCCCATGACGGAAAACTTATTTATGCGGAAGAAAAAGACGGACTTGATTACCCTTACAGGTCTTATAAATATACAACAATGGGCGAACTTGTAAATATGGGCTTAAGGGTAAGCAAAGAAGAAACCTTTATTTACAGTCCGAACGGCAGGCTTATAGCGCACTGGCTGAGAGAAAATGCCTACGATGAGGATGGGAATATTATTATGCAGCGCCGTTATGCTAAGTAGATGCGAAGCTAGTAGATGCAAAGATGCATAGTCTATTTCGGTGCGCTATGCGCACGTAAAGGGCTTTGCCTCTTTGCATCTATGCTTCTTTGCATCTAACTTGCATCTAATTTACTTCAAATTCCAGAAGTATCTAAGCATTTTGTCTTTAAGTCCGAGTTTTCTAAATTCACCTTTTTTAACCGATGTAACTTCAAAAGGTTCAGGCTGAACGGTTCTTGCATATTTTATATCCGGTTCGCCGAACAGCATAACATAAGATGCCTTGTAGCCTTTGGGAATTTCAAGGTAATCGGAAAGTTCAGGCATTATCATCAGACAAAATTCCGCAAGCCCGCACCAGCAGGTGCCGATATTCATGCTCTGAGCGTAAAGTTCAAAGTAACTCAATGCAATCATCGGGTCAACATTATAACACGGCGCATCAACAGGTGTTGAAACAACAACCAGATGAGGAGCGCCCCTAAAAATAATATCATCGCCGTTCAAAAATGATTTAAGGTATTTGTTGAATTTATTCACAATAGCTTTTACGGGCTTTTTTGTTAAGGCATCAACGACTTTGCCGTTTACATAGCCTCTGAATTCATTCATTACCTCGATATCATCAATAAAAGCAAAATGAAGTTTATGAAAGTTACAGCCTGTAGGCACCCAGTTTAACATATTTTTCAGCTTATCCATTTTTTCGCTGTCAAGATTTTGTTGTTTGTAGTGCCTGTAGCTTCTTCTGCTTTTAATTAAGTTCAAAATCATTTCAGGATCTTGCGAATAAATCTTATCGGAATTTTCAGGATGTTTCCCGCAGACGGAAAGCGCTCCTGTCGGACAGATTGCAAGACAGTGCTGGCATTTAAAACATTTGTCTTCATCAATTACCGGAATTTTTTCATCATTAAACCGTAAAGCTTTTGCAGAGCAGTCGTTTATGCACTGACCGCAATGAATACATTTTTCTCTGTCAATTTCAAACATAATTTCTACCGCCTTCCTAAATAATTTATTTTATTATTATACATAAAAAATGAATTTACATTGTGATATAATTTTAGTGAGCGGAAAATTTTATGAAAAAATTTGTTTTAATATTGCTGATATTACTTATTTGCCCCGCAGGTTATGCAGGTGAAATTAAAAAAATTTCGCTTCAGGATGCTCTTGATATTGCTGTCGAAAATAATATTGACTATCAGGCTTCAAAAATGGATATCGGGATTGCCGAAAATAAGGTAAAAGCTTCCAACCGACTGCAAAACCCGCAGGTTAATACATTTTTTAACATCGGTGATATCGGCAGGGGCAACCCCCAGACTGCAGGTCTGTCAGAAACCATTGAAATCGCCAAACGCGATGCAAGAAAAAAGCTTGCAATGGCAAATCTGGAACTTACCAGACAAAACCTTGATTACATTAAATTCGACCTGAAAATGGATGTAAGAGAAGCTTATGTTAATCTTGTACTTGCAAAAGAAATCTTGCTTGTTTTGGAATCAAGACAACGGCTTTTACAAGACCTTCTGGAAATTGCAAAAAAACGTGTAGCAGCTGGCGAAGTTGAAGAAGTTGATGTAATTCAAACGGAAATTGCTCTAAACCAGCTTGTTATTCAGGTAAACACGCAAAAAGCCAATGTTAAAAGCGCGATGTTTGATTTTAACAAAGCCATAAACATAAAAAACGAAGGCTCAATAAAATACGATGCGCTGGATGACAATTTTTCCGACAAAGACGATTTTATAGCCCTTTTAAGCCCCAAACCGCGCGATAAGTTGCCGCCGTTTGAATTAATTATGGCAAACTCGCTGAAAAACAGGTATGATATACGTATTGCAAAGCAGCAGATTGATGTTGCAAAGAAAAATCTTATTTATGTAACACGCCAGCGGGTTCCTGATATTGAACTTCAAGGCGGCTACGGATTTATGACAAAGGGCATGAGCGAAACAGGCGCGTATATGAACGGAGCTTATGCAGGCGCAAACATTGTTAATATCCCGCTGTTTTATACGTACAAACCGGAAATCCAAAACGCAAGAATGCAGGTTGATCAGGCGGAATTGAAATATACATCAGTTGAAAATAAAGCAATAAACGATCTTCACAGTGCTTATGAAAAATTTTTAACAGCAAAATTAAACTTGAATTATTACAATGACAACCTGTTAAAAAATTCCAACGAACTTATAAAAGTGGCTAAAAAGAATTACGCACAGGGCAAATCTTCCCTGACAACGTTAATTGTTATGGAGCAGTCATACAGATCAATTGTTGCCGGTTACACTTATGCTCTTGCGGATTATTACAACTGCTGGATTGACTTTTTGAGAGAAGTTAACGTTGAAAACTTTGATTTGAAGGAAGAAAGTTTGTAAAAAAAGAGGTTAAATAATTTAACCTCTTTTTTTATTTATTAATCATCAACCGATGTTGTTGATATATTTTGTATTGTTTGAACTATCGGTTCATTCTTTTCAATCAAGCTCAGGTATAACAATTTGTTTGCTGTTGCCTGATCAAGGTCGATAAACTTACCTCCGGCTTTTACATCGCTTGCGGAAACGATTTTAACGTTTGCATTAATTGTAATATCGCCGTATTGAATATGTACCGGAACAACATCTCCGACTTTCAGTTTTTTGTTGTGTGTAAGAGATACACCGCCTCTTGATATATCTGTTATTGATACAACTCCGTCAGTTGAGGATTCAAATGTAATCGGGTTCTGGTTGCCTTCTGCGTCAAATCTCATATATTGACGTTTATCTATTGAGTCAACTCTGTCACTGACAACACGTTGTTTGTATAATTCTTTACCGAAGTCGTAGTTGATATCAGGTGTTGGTTCAGGTTCAATTCCCGGATCGTCATCAGTATCGTTATCCGTATCATTGTCACTGTCTGTATCGTCGTCATTATCTACATCCGTATCCGAATCGGCATCAGTATCATCGTCGTTATCGTTGTCAATATCTGTATCACTGTCGGTATCATTGTCAACGTCTGTATCTGCGTCGGTATCCGTATCTGTATCAGTATCATCGTCTGTATCAGTGTCATCATCGTTATCGTTGTCATTATCGCTGTCACTGTCATTATCAACATCAGTATCCGTATCGGTATCACTGTCCGTATCAGTGTCTGTATCTGTATCGGTATCCGTATCCGTGTCGGTATCAGTGTCTGTGTCTGTATCTACATCTGTATCAGTATCGGTATCCGTATCATTGTCAGTATCAGTATCATCATCGTTGTCAGTGTCATTGTCAACGTCTGTATCTGTGTCAGTATCAATGTCCGTATCAGTATCCGTGTCTGTATCCGTATCAGTATCTGTGTCGGTGTCCACATCGGTGTCGAGAGGAACTTCATCTTCTTCATCCGGAACTACAAGGTTATCGTCGTCTTCTTCTGTACCCTGTTTGTCACCGTCATTGGTTCCGTTGCCGTCTTCGTTATTAACGCCGTCATATCCTTGATCGCCGCCTTGAGAGCTTCCGCCGTAGTAGTAGTTACGTTCATCTTCATTTCTGCCGATTTCTTCAACATCATCAGGACGTACTGCTTTTGCTCTGATTGAGATATCTGAATCATTTTCGTCTGATGCGTTTGTTAATTTATTTGTAAACGGGTCTTTAGTAACAGTAGAAGGATTGAATTTGTCGCCGTTTTCACCGCGGTGTTTACCCATATTGAAGTAGTATCCGCCTGCGTAAGCGTTATCTGCAACAAGAGTTAAGTCTTGTTCATGTATAACTTCCTCTCCGGTTTCGTCAAATCTGCCGTTGCCGTCGTTGCCCTGACCTCTTAAGGTACCGTTTTTAACAACAATTGTAGAATCTGCTGCGTGTTCGTATTCAGGAGCTTCATCTTCATCCCAGTAACTGCCCAAATCAAGTGCTGTTAATTTAACTTTTTCAGGATGAATATTTTTATTTTCGCCGTAGTAATCGTTTTCGTATGTCGGAACTTCGCCAAGATGTTCGATATACATATTTTTACCGCGGGTTGTCATATCTATTCTGTTTGCGGCTGTAGTTTCGCGAACATATACATCGCCTGAGAATTCAGCGTTAATAGAGCCTTCGCGTGAAATCAATCCGCCGATATTTGTATCAAGTTTGCTGCCGTCTTCAGCGTCCAAGCCTTTGATATGAATGTCTTTTATAGCAAGCATATCAACGCCGTTGCTGCCTTCATCAACAGTTGTCGGAACATGAGGATTTCTGGCATCATCTCCGTAGAATATATTTTCGTTACCGTTCTGTCTGAATGTTAAAGCATTACCGGCTTCGCCGATATTTCCGCTTGCAATAATTGAAATACCGTTACCTTCAATACTCGGTTTAGTTTTGTCATTGCCGGCTGCATTTACAACGTCATAAGGATTTTGACCTTTTGTTGATGAATCAGCCAGAAGAATTACGCGGCCGTCAGCTTTAATCTGTTTAATTCTCATATCGTTGTCAATGCTTGCAAGGTTAACAAGCGAGCCTGTACCTGAGCTTACTGCTGTAATATCACCGTCAACAGAGACGTTAATTGATTTTGTCAAATCTCTGTGGTTCTGTCCGATGCCTGTGTAAACCCCGTCATTCGGACCGACTTCCGTGCCGATTGCACCGTTATGAACATTAATGTCGACATCAGCACCTTTAGTTGTTGCAACTAATACATTGCTTACACCGTTATTAAGAAGATCACCGTCTGTAACCTGTATTGTTACATCAGCATTTGAATTAATATTTTTATCAACAGATGAACTGCCGATTTTCATATCAGAATTGCTGTTTGTAAACTTAACAGTTGCACCTGCATTGGTATTATTTACTTTACCCTGAATATCCATACCACCGTTGCCGATGTTTTCAACAAGCAATGAAGTACCGTTATTCGTTATAATACCTGTCGGGTTAACAAGCAATTGACCTTGCTCATTTTTTACAACCAGAGCACCGTTTGTATTGTTAATATTGCCTGCAACAGTCAAACCTGTACCTGTTGTGTTATGAATATCCATAGAAGTACCGTTTGATGTAACTGTACCTCCCTGCTGGATATTTAAAAGTCCATTACTATTTGTAAGCTTTGTAACACCTGTATTATTAGTTACGTTGCCTGAAACAAGCAAACCGCCGTTCCCGCTGTTAGTCAATGTGAGATTACCGGTATTAGTCAAAATACCTGTAACATCCAATGCACCGGCGTTGTTTGTGAAAGTTGCATCGCCTGTGTTAGTAACACTGCCGCCGACCAATAAACCGTTAGCACCTGTTTTGTTTGTAGCGATTAAAGTCCCTTCATTTGTAATTTCTTTACCGTTAAGCTTTATGCCTGTACCTGAACCGTCGTTGGTAAACGTCATAGTACCTTTGTTTTTAACGATACCAGTTGTATCAACAAGAAGTTCTCCGGCTGAATTTTTAACTGTCAAATTGCCGTTGGGGTTAGAAACCTCGCCTGCGATATTAACACCATTTTCACCTGTGTTATTAATCATGATACCGCCGGAACCAAAATTCTTAACTTTAGCATCGTTTGCAATAGAAGTACCTTTTGTAGTAGTTATAATAATATTTCCGTTAGCAGAAGCAAACTGATTGTTAGCTATGGACATATCCATATTATCAGTGTTGACCAAACTTTCAAATAAAGCATTCGCTGCATTTTCATCAGTCAAAACAGAAGTGTCACCGCCAGCCCCTGCAATCAATAACCCTGTATGATGGGTTTCGCTTTGGCTTTGGGCATCAGGTGTAACATTTAAAGTTCCTGTATTTATATCAATATTTCGAACAGCTCTAACTCTGCCGTTTATATCAACAGACTGATTTCGGTCAATAGTTAATACTGACGGATCAAATGTTTTATCTTTTATATAAGTACCAAGAGCAAAATTCTGATTATTAACTGTTGTTGACGTCGGCAAACCTGATTTCAAATTATCAAATGTGCCTTGTGTCGGTGTATAAACAGACAAAGAACCGACATTCAAAACACCTGAAGCGCCGACAACCATACCGTTTGGTGAAACAAATACCATGTTTCCGTTATTAATGTTTCCGTCAGTTACTTTACTTATTGCATTAACAATACCGTCAATATTAATCTGATTTTGAACAAGCGCAACAAAAGTATTAATGTCCCAACCACCTGCTTGATGTGTAGTACCGGTAGAATCAGTCCACTGACCATTAGCCCATGCCTGAAAAATAAAGTTTAATATATCACCCTTTGACAGGTTTAAATCTTGAAAACTGCTAAAACCAATGCCTTTATCATTAAAAGCATCAGGTCTGATTTCATAAGTATTATCACCTAATGTCGGATTAATCGGTTTACCCGAAGCATCAGTAATAGTTGAAGCCAGAGCCTGATAAGCAAGCGATTGCTGCATTACAAGCAAAAAGCTTAAGATAAATGCGATTACTCTTTTTTTATTAATACCTTGTGTTTTCATAGGTTCCACCTGTTTCTTTTTCTTATGCACATGAACACTTACATGTATATAAACGGTATTTGCATGTACATTCTTTACTTTTTTTATGAAAAATTTTACAAAAATTCATATACTATACTTCTTTTCTTCTTTTGTGAGCTGTTACAGAACCTGAGCCGCTTTCTCCCGGAGTTTGAAGTCTCTGTGTACGGTTCTCGCCATTTGGTATACTCGTACCGCCTTGTAATACCGGAACATCATCAAGTTCCTGCGGATTTGTTTCAGGGTCAAATTTTAATTCATAATCAACATTTAATCCGGTTAATGCCCCAGGTAATAGTTCCGGAAGCAAATATGTCATGTTAGTTACATATTGAGTATCATTATATTTACCTTTTTTCAAACCGTTAATATCTTCCATAATATATTCATATAATTTGTTAAAATTCGGATCATTCTGAGCTAGACCATAATATCTAGCAACCATGTCTTTTTTACTGTCTGTCATATTATAACGCTTACCGTTAATAACTTTTGGAATTGCTCTTAATCTGCATTTTTTATTTGCTATTTCTTTGTCAACAGGTTCTGTTGCAATTTCAACATTTGCGGTATATTTATATACATCAGCCTGTTGGGTTCTTTGATTTATAGTTTCTTGAGTTTTCGGTCCTTCATTATGATCACGGCGGGCATATTGCTGCAATCGTGAATTTTTATCTTCCATATCATGCTTGCCTCGCATTTCTATCAAACCTTTGATTGCTCCGCCCAAACCGCCGATACCAAGAGCCCATGGATCAAGAGCAAAACTTCTTAGTTTTTTGCTTCCGCTATAAGCTTTTGTATAATCTTGACTGTAATTTTCTGAACCGCTGCAAGACCACGGATGTTCTTCAATTACTTCAGTTACCTGAGAATCAATCAGTCTGCCGTTTTCATAAGTTTCAGATACAAATCTGTCCAAATCTTGAATTGTACCGCTCTGCGCCCAGTTTACAGAACCGGTCACAGTACCTGCAACTTCACCTGCATAAGGTATTCTGATTTTACTTAAAACGAAGTTGCCGAGAACATCTGCTGCCGCCCCTGCCGCTACACCTTTACCCATTTCTTTAAATACATGTGCAGCTCTTATTCCGGCAGTCCTGTTAGCTTCTGTCACCACTCCAGCTGTTTCTGCCATGTCACGGGCAAGATTTATTAATTTGTTTTCTTTTTCATCACTAAATATAGCATCAAGACCTATATATGCTTCGTCAGCATTACCCAAAGCATTGCCTCTTACAATGTCTTGCGCTTCACCCAGAGACATAAAATAATCCTGTATACGATTGTTATCAACATCGGTATTATTGTCTTCACGTGATGCACTCTTGTTTAACCAGAAATTTTTCCATGCCTGCGGGTCAAATTCATTAGTTAAATTACCGTTTGCATCTTTCTTATAAAATCTTTGTTTATTAGCTTCAATAAACTTTGCCGCTTCCGGACATGCTTCTATTATACTTTCATAAGTCGGATTAGTCTTTTTAAAATTACCCTCTGCAATTTCACTGTTTACCATACCGCGTGCCATCATAGCAGCATAATCGCCGCGGTCTTCATTTTCAGTCCTTGTTTTTTCATTACTGATTTCTTGGAGTTTTTCATTCATTTTCCGGCGTAATTTTTCAGCTTTTTTAGTATTGCCTTTGGCTTCAGCTTCCTGAATTTGCTGATAATAATCCTGAGCAACATTGTTCATCTCAGTATTAAAACGATTTTTAAACTGTGTAGATGCCATGTGTTTAATTTGAGAATCCGTTAAACCTTCATTATAAGCTTTTGCTTCTGCCAGTTGTTGGAACTGAACGTCACTCAAACTATCAATATTATCATCTAACACATCTCCAAAAAATGTTTTATATTCATCTATTTGTTGAATATTGTTTAATTTGCTTAAGTCATCTTTATGCTTATTAACTTTCTGTTGAAATTTTTCAATTTCTTCCGGAGAAGCATATTCATATACTACATTACCCTTAGTATCCTGAGCCTGAGCATAGTATGCTCTTGCAAGCGTACCTTTTCTCCGGTATGCAACTTCATTTCCGTAATCTTTCTTTTTTACATTAGAATTATCTTCAGTATTCATTTTTCTGAGAGCATCCTCTAATGCAGTATACTGTTTATAATATTTAGTATGCAAAAGCGTATCCATTGCATTGTCAGGGTTTGTATCATACAAACTTAAAAAGTCTTCCTGTAACTTTGTTTCTCTTTTATCAATAGCCTCATCATTACCAACCAGAGTTACAGGATCAAATTCCGCATTTTGAACTTCTTCTGTTTGCGGTTTTTGCAATCTCGGGTCATTTGTAAAATATCTGCCGTCTATAATTGACACAACTCCGGATTTTTCAAGTTCTTTTAATTGTTCTTTCCAAGAGCCACCCTGTGCCTTCATTTTTTCAATAGCAGCAGGATTCATCTCCTTAAACTGACTATCCACTTTAGATGTAGTCACATCATTATAGTTGATATCAATCTGACCGTCTTTTTCTTTATTAAATTTAAAAGTTTTTCCGTCAACAGTTATTCCTTCAGTGCATAATTTTGCAAATTCTGATTTATTTATAATGTTGCCTTCATCATCAATTATGCCTTGTTCTTTTAATTGTGCTTTTAACTTATCTTGAATACTTTTATCGCCGCTAAATACAACTTCATCCATTTTTTCCGGTAAACTGTTATATTCGCCGATTGCAGCATTTAATTTAGCTTCTTGTCCTGCAGATACGGTACATTTTTTAAAATCCGCATCGGTAGTGCTAATAAGCCCTTGATTCTGCAAAATTGCAATAAAATCTTTATCATATCCGCTTAAATCTACAGTAGTACTGGTTGCAGTATTGACATTGACATCATCTTGGCGGGTATCCCCAGCACGCTCAACATCCAGACCAATAGTACGAGTTATTTCTTTTGGAACAACAAGATAACCCTGATTCCCAAAAGGTATAATTTGTACGTTACCATTATTTGCCTGCTCCTTTATATTTTCAGGCACAGTTCCGGCAAAATACGTCCCATTTAATCCTGTTATTTGATTTGCACCCATACTTCGGTCCTTTCTTTTAATTTTCAAAATTTTTGCATGAAAATTAAACTTTTATACTTCTCTATATCCATGTAAAAACATTTTTTTATCGCAAATTGCCTCTTACAAAATATCTTTACATGCTTTGTGCTGAAAAAACCTTGATTTTACAGCGTTTGAGAAGTATTTTTTAACTTCACATTTCTTTACATTTCTGTATTTAGTTACCTACACATGCTTTTACGGATGTTTCAGCTCTGAACTTTAAAAATTTATAAATATATGTTACATTTATTTACAAAAGGCAGAAGAAATGGACGATATTTTCCAAAAACTTGCTAAATCTGAATTCAGAAGTAAATTCAAACTTAAACAAAAAGACAAAGATTACATTGCTCAAAAAGGGCTGGACACAATAAGACGCCATGCCTGTGATTTTATATCCAAAAGACTTGCGCCGGCTGTTATTCCAAACGACGGCAAACAAACCCCGATGAAGGGTCATCCTGTCTTTATTGCACAGCACGCGACCGCAACCTGCTGCCGCGGCTGCTTAAACAAATGGCATAAAATAGAGAAAGGCGTTGAACTTACCCCTCAACAGCAGGAATATGTCGTGAATATTATTATGCAATGGATTGAAATGCAGTTATAATATTAGCCGCCTTGAACAAAAATCTAAGTACATCTTCCTTCCCTAATAAGGGAAGGATAAGAGGATGGGTATTAATTAGATGCAAAGATGCATAGAGGCAAAGCTGTTATCATTTATTTTGTCATGCTGAATTTATTTCAGCATCTCGTAAAAAATATTAAAGTAGTTAAAAGATTCTGAAACAAGTTCAGAATGACGTAACTAGCCTGCCTTCTTGACCTCTGCCAGCTTTAATATCTCAAAGGTATTTTCGAACGATTAACGGTCTTTTTCTCGTAGCCGAAATTGGCTAACATCCTGCATGTGCTTGTATAAAATATACTTTCATCAAATGTCGGTCCGATATTTATCGAGTCAACCGTCTTTTTCAGAAATTTGTATTCAATATACGGGACAAAAAGTCCGTTTTTCTCACAGATTTTTGTCTGTTTGGCAAAATTTGCACCGAAATTGTTAATAAAAATTATTCTGTATTCTTTTTCGTCTTTGAAATGCGGATTTTTGAAAAATAAACTTATAATGCTCAAAATATCAATAAGTTCCAATACCGTATCAACGCGTCTTTCTCCGGCATCTTTTTTAGAGCTTTTAAGCAATTTTTCATACTGCCTGTTCCATTTTTCAAAAATCAGCTTCAAAATCGTAATCTGTTTTGAGCGTTCATAAATTATATTGCCGTAAACGGAATTAAAACCGATTTTCGCCATATCAGACAGCAAATCTTTTTTACAAAAACCTATGTTGTAGCCCGTGTATTTTTGACCTTTGGCATAATTATTCCATAGCGTAAGGTTATCGGCATCGGTTGAAAAAGATATTGTATAGTACTCATATTTGTAACCGAAATCGTTTGAACCGTTAATAATATTTGTGTATTTTGTGTAAAAATTATCTTTAATTTTACGGAGAAGCGACTGGTTTAACTCGGGCATTTCATCCGCCAGAGTACAGATGAGTTTGTAAGAATAAGTAACTTCTTCTTTATCATTAAGATATAAGGCGTTTGAAAACCGGATTGTTCCTGATTCTAAAATGCTCAAAAGTTTTTCAGGTTTTGTATAGTGGTATAGAATACTGTTTTTTCCGTCGTCAAGAATTTTTTTTACGCGCGGAATTTTTTCAAACAAACTATCGTAATCAATCATTTTTCACCCCGTATATATTATAACATATTTTCGCGGGAAAAACTATATCTTTTTACCCTCTCTCTAACTCTCTCCCAAGGAGAGAGAACGTTTAATTACTTTCCTTCTGTTTTATAATGAAAGGGCAATTTTATACATTGGCTAATTGCTGCTGTTTGTCTTTTGTTATCTCATCATAGAGAAGTTTTCCGCCGCAGAAGGAGTAAACATTATCGCGGCCGCAGCCGCTCAAAATCCGTGCGGCAACATAACTTGTATACCCGCGTCTGCAATGAAGAACGACTTTTTTATCAACGGGAATTTCATCAAGACGTTTTCTGATTTCACCGCCGGGAATTGATAAAGCACCTTGAATATTAGAAATTTCATAATCCGCAGCAGGGCGCACATCAATTATTACTGCGTCTTTTAGATCTTCATAAAATGCAGGTTTAAAAAGTCCGTCCAAAATATTCTGGGATGACATTCCAAGCAGATTTACAGGGTCTTTGGCGCTTGAGTAAGGCGGTGCATAACAAAGTTCCAGATCAATTAAATCATGCACTTTTCCTTTGAGGCGCATAACAGTTGAAATTACATCAATACGTTTCTCAACTCCTTCATAGCCCGCCGCCTGTGCGCCGAGAATTTTTCCTTCAGATGTAAACAAAAGTTTAATTGTCATAAATTTTGCATTCGGATAGTAACCTGCATGGGAATTACACATAACTATATTTTTTAAGTATTCAATGCCCGAAGATTTAAGCTGTTTTTCATTCAGACCTACAGCAGCTAACGTTCTGTCAAAAACTTTTACAACACATGTTCCTTGCGAACCTTTATAAGTTTGATTTTTCCCGCAGATGTTATCTGCAATAATTCTTCCCTGACGGTTTGCGGGACCTGCCAGAGGGATTAAAGACGGTTTACCCGTAACAAAGTCAACAACTTCAACGCTGTCGCCGCCTGCCAAAATATCTTTAGCAGATGTCTGCATATATTCATTAACTTTTATACTCCCGTTTACACCGAGTGCAATGCCTGCGTCTTTTGCTATTTGCGTTTCAGGCTTTACACCTATACCTAAAATTGCAATATCATAAGGAATTTTGTCTCCTGAAGAAAGTTCTATTGCATCATCTTTGAAGGCTTTAACGCCGTTGTTAAGAATTAATTTACATCCTTTATCTTTCAACTCATTTTGCGCATAGCAAACCATATCAATATCAAAAGGAGCAAGAATTTGCGGCGCCGCTTCAACTAAAGTTGTATTCAAGCCCATTTCAAGGAAATTTTCAGCCATTTCAACCCCGATAAACCCGCCTCCGATTACAACGGCATTTTTTGCATTGGTTGATTTTATGTAAGTTTTTATTTTGTCAGCGTCAAGCAGTGTACGCACGGTAAATATTTTATTGTTATCAATTCCTTCAATCGGCGGTTTGACAGGCGAAGCGCCTAATGCTAAAACAAGATTATCGTAATTTAATTCGTAATCATTATTTACGGTTACTGTCTTTTTATCGGGATTAATTGAAGTAACTTTAGAATTAAGACGGACATCTATATTCAAAAGCCCTGAAAAAACCTGCGGTTTAGCAACAATCATATTTTCACGTGAATTTATAACATCTGAACAATAATAAGGAAGTCCGCAGTTTGCTATTGAAATTTCATCAGTTGCCTCAAGAATTATTATTTCCGCTTTTTCATCCAATCTTCTCAAACGTGCAGCACAGCTAGCTCCGCATGCACCTCCGCCGACAATAACCGTTTTCATCAAAACTACTCCTTAAATTTTCTGTTCCTTGAAATACCAGAATATGTCAAGATTAAGTCATTGTCAAATATAAGTATTTTTATAGTAAAATATCAGTGTAAAATCTTACAAGAGAAAGAGGTTATTATGTTGACAAAAAATTCTAATGTAACTGTTAAATTTACAGGAATTGATTTTAGCGGTTATTCATCAAAAGTTTCTGAATTCGTAAGTGAATTTTCATCAAGAGCTAACAAAGAAGGTCAGTTTTTAAACTGGGTAAATTTACCTGAAAATCAGGCTCAAAGAGTTGATGAAATTTATGAACTTGCAGAAAGTCTTAAAAAACAAACAGGTGCTAAAAAACTCAGTGTAATGGGTATCGGCGGCTCAAAACACACAGTTGAGCACATGTTGTCAATCAACGGTTTGAATGTCTGCCATGACGTTGTAGAATTTTATTCAGATGTTGATTCTGCAAGTTTGGAAAGATTTTTATACAGATTGGGGAATGATGTAACTTCATCAAACTACCTTATTGCATCAAAATCAGGATCGACTTTTGAAACAAAAGACGGATTTTTGAGAGTTTTGGATATGTTGATTGATGCTTACAAAGCTCAGGGCAAATCAGAAGAAGAAGCTAAAAAATGTGCTAATAAACACTTTATTGCAGTAACTGATAAAAATTCTGAAAAAAGTGAACTTAGAAGAACATCTAACGAAAACGGCTGGCTTGGCGACTTATATATCCATGATGATGTAGGCGGACGTTTCTCGGCATTTGACGACCATGCTTTATTCACACTTGCATACGCAGGTATGAAAAAAGAAGATATGGTAAAAATGTTAAATGCAGCTCAAGAAGTTTCAACAGAATCATTAACTGCAGATTTAGACGTAAATGATGCATTGAAAGAAGGTATTTTCTGGGCAAATGCAAAAATGAACGGTATTTTAACAACAGTTCATCAGTATATGGGTTCAATCTTTGAAAATACGGTTTACTGGCATGCTCAAATGCAGAACGAATCCGTTAAAGATACACTTAAGCAGGTTGCAAAAGTTCCTGACGCAATGCACCACTCAGCAGAAGCTCACTTTAACCCTGCAAATAAATTTGCATTCGCATTGACTGTTCCTCAGGATAACGGAGTTTGCAGAGAAAATGCCGAAAGTTATGTTGAAGCTCTGACAAAATCTTACACATCAACGGGAGCATTTTTCTTAGAAACTGCAAAAACTTCTGGCATGGGCTTAACTCCTGAAGCAGCAGGCGCATTAACTCAATTAAGAGCATTTGCAACAGTTTATCAGGAAATTGTTGAAAAAATCAGCGAAAACAAATCGTTCCCAGAAGTTCTTGACAGCGTATTGCAGCCGCACGTAGAATTCTATAAAAAGAATCTTAAAGGCGGAGTTGTAGTTCCGGGAAGAGTTTCTAAAGAAGCGTAATTAAAACAAAATAAATAAAATAAACAAATAAAAAAAAGCGAGAGCATATAAATGTTCCCGCTTTTTTATTGATGTGTTATCATTCTTTATATGACCACAAATTTTGATTTTCTGAAAAAAGTTGATAAAAATTTATTTGAGATAATTTCTGATGCCGAAAAGCTTTACAGGGACGAGTACTTTGAACAGTGTATGACCCAGACCAGAAGATTTGGCGAAAATGTCTGCAAAAAAGTTTTGGCTACAAACCGCACTACAGAAAATACGTTTGATGATATGCTTGCAACATTGAAAGACTGCTCTACAGGCAGAGCTGAAGAACAAGAATTTATCACCGATTTGTATTTTTTGAAAAAACACGGCAACAACGCTGTTCATTCTTCTTCAGTAAAAAAAGACGGTATCGAAGCGCTTGAATGCCTTAAAAGAGCATTTGAAATTGCAATCAGCTACTGTGTTTATTACAAAGGTAAATGTACAGACATCTTAAAACTTCAATACGATACCGAACTTATGCTCACGGGACAAAAAAACAAATCTCTTGCCGAACGCTATAAAGAAGCAAAAGAAAAATCGTTAACCCGGAAAACGCCTAAAAAATCAAAAACAGCCACGAAATCTTCTAAAAAAAGTAAAAAGCAATCCACTGTTATGATATGCAGAACAAGTAAGAAAAAATTTTCGCTCTACTGGATTTTTGTCGGGCTGACAGGTCTAATCTCTCTCGGAATAATATTGACCTTTATAGTGATGCTGCATATATAAGTAGATTGATGTGATAAGCAAATGCGATTGTCTTTAGTCGATAAGTCGATAAGACGTTAGGACGATAAGTTCGTTTCGAATTAAAATTGTCATCCTGAACTTGTTTCAGGATCCCGTGTCTAGATGCGAAGATGCATAGAGGCAAAGCTATTATCAATAATAAATATTGTCCCAGTTTTACCTAAATAGCTATAAATGAAAATAGCTTGTCCTCTTGCCTTCCGTCAGCTTTAATGCCCACGGACTTCCGCCTAGCTGTTTGTCTTCTTAATCTTTTTCATCAAAAACAAAAGCGGAATAACCGCAAGAGTAAGCGCACCGAATACTCTGAAAGAATCTATAAATGCCCACAAATTTGACTGTTCAACAAGCTGACCGTAAATTGAATACTGTGCCATATAATGTGCCACGGTTTGTTCTGCATACCCTGCAAGAGCACCTGCGGTTGATTGAACACGTTCTATAAATGCAGGATTAAGTTCGCTTGTTTTGCCGACTAACATATACTGATGCACCTGAGCAAAACGTGTCAACATCGTTGCAACAAGAGATGTACCTACAGCACTTCCGATATTTTTCAACAGATTTTGAATACCTGTTGCATTAGTCATCTGTTCGTTTTTCAACGTATCAACAGACAAATTCATAATCGGAACCATTGCTAAACCCATGCCCATGCCCATAAAAAAGTTCGGCACCGCAATATTCATATTGGAAATCTGTAAATTTAATGTCCCGAAAACAAGAGTTGACCCGCCTATTAATCCAAGCCCTGCCATAACAAGAAATCTGTTATCTATTCTGTTTGAAAGGGTTGCAGTCATAAGCATAGCAAGCATACTTCCAAAACCTCGGGGCATCATCGTCGCACCGCTTAAAAATGCAGTATAACCCATCATACTCTGCAAAAATTGGGGCAGAATTACCAGTGATGCATATAATACAGCCTGAATTACAACCTGAATTATCGTTCCTGCGGAAAAGTTTCTGTCCTTAAAAACAGATAAATCAACAAGCGAATGTTTATTGGTAAGCTGTGAGTGAAAAAACAAGATACACGCAATAACAGAAATGCTGAATGTCCATCTAATCCATACAGCCCCAAACCAGTCGTCATTGTTTCCCTTATCAAGGACTGTCTGCAGTGTGACAAGCCAGATAGTCAAATAAATAAAACCTTTAACGTCTATTTTTACATTCTTCTGCCTTTTTGCATACGGAGGATCCTCAATTAGTTTGTGACATAACAGCGCCGCAATACATCCGAACGGAACATTTATAAAAAATATCCAAGGCCATGTCCAGTTATCAGTAATCCATCCGCCGAGAACCGGTCCGATAATAGGTGCAAGAATTACTCCCATCCCAAACACGGACATAGCAAGCCCTCGCTGTTCTTTAGGGAAACTTTCTATCATAACTGCCTGAGATATAGGCAGAATTCCGCCGCCGCCAAACCCTTGCAGGACACGGGCAAATATCATAAATTCAATATTTTTTGCCATTCCGCATAGCATTGAGGCTATAGTAAACATCATTATGCTTATTATAAAAAAGTTTTTACGACCGAAAACCTTGCTGAAAAAGTCAACTGCAGGAATTACAATACCGGCTGCAATAAGATAACTTGTCAAAATCCACATGGATTCATCTCTTGTTGCAGAAAAACTTCCTGCCATATAAGGTAATGCAACATTGCCTATTGTTCCGTCAAGAACATAGATGAACACGGCAAGCATTACAGGTATTACCATAATCCAGGGGTTTACGGACGGCTTCCATTCGGTTGTTTGCTGATTTATTTCGGACATTGAGTTTCCTTTTTATAACGTGAAGAGTGAAACGTGAAGAGTGAAGTGAAAGTCGCTTCACTTTTTCACCCGTCACTCTTCACTCAATTCATTTTAGCTTTTCTCTCACTCTTTAATAAAAACATAAACGGAATCAAAATAAAACAGGCTATTGCAAAAACTTTAAATGTTGTCATATAAGCACATAATGTAGACTGTTCAATAAGCTGATTATATAACATTTTTCCTGCCATATAAGTTGCATTCATCATATCGCCTGCCTGATGAACAAATGATGCTGCATAAGAGCTTAACCTGTCCGCAAAAATGGTATTTGTTTCATGCATAGATTTTACAAGTCCGTTCTGATGAACCTGCGACAATCTTGATATCATTGTTGCAACAAGAGAAGTTCCGATTGCACCGCCTATTGTCTTAAGCAAGTTTTGGAAACCGGAGGCATTTGTCATCTGGTCATTTCTTAAAGTTATACAGGACAAGGTAGTTATCGGCATCATGGTAAATACAAGACCCAGTCCGAAAACAATATTCGGGATGACAATATTCATCATACTGATTTCTAAATTTAAGCTTCCGAGTATCCATCCGCCAAGTCCCATGCAGAAAAGACCTATGATACCATAAGTTTTATAACTCAAGCGTCCGCCAAGTCCTCCGAAAATTGCGAGTGCCGTAAACGCACCGACACCTCTGGGCATAATAGCAAGTCCGCTTGTAAATGCATCGTATCCCATCATATTCTGCAGTAACTGAGGCAATATAGCAAGCGATGCAAGCAGTACACCGTTTAAAAGAATTAACATTGAAGTTCCGCAGAAGAAATTGGCATCTTTTAAAACATCAAGTTTTATAAGCGGATTTTTACCTTTAACTTGAGTATAAAAGAAGCAAATACAGCCTGTTACGGCAATTGCAGTAAGCCAGCATATCCATGGCGCATTAAACCAGTCCGCGTCGTTACCTTTATCAAATACTATCTGCAAAGGCACAAGCCAGACACAAAGCCATAAAAACGCAAATTTATCAAGATGAACATTTTTCTGTCTTCTTGCATACGGAGGGTCTTCAAGAAACTTTTTGGCAAGTGCAATACAGAAAAAACCGAACGGTACGTTAATAAAGAAAATATATGGCCAAGACCAGTTTTCCGTTATATAACCGCCCATAACAGGCCCTAAAATAGGTGCCACAACGACAACAAGACCAAATACAGCCATAGCCTTGTTTCTTGCTTCGCCCTTAAAACATTCCATAGTAATTGCCTGTGCCATAGGCATTAAGCAGCCGCCGCCGATACCCTGCATTGCACGGGCTATAACAATCATTCCGATAGAAGTTGATACACCGCACAAAAATGACGCTATTGTAAATACAAACACACCCACCATAAACAAGTTTTTTCTTCCCAGAAGTTTACAGAAGTAATCAATCATCGGGATAACAATACTGCTCGCCATCAAGTAGCTTGTCAAGACCCATATGGATTCTTGATTACTTACAGAATATGAACCTGCAATATGCGGCAGTGCAACGTTTGCAACTGTTTCGTCAAGAGCGTACATAAATGTTGCAAGCATTACAGGCATAATTATAAGCCACGGATTATTTTTAGGGGTCCATTCTTCTTGTTGTACTGCGGTGTTTGTATTATTTTCTGACATTGTAAATCCTTTTTTTATGGAAGATAGGAAACCATTAAAGCTGACAGAGGTCAGGAAGCCCGGAAGGCAGGCTATTTTCATTTAAAGATGGGTTGGTAAAATTATTCAAAAACCTATTACTGATACCAGCTTGACATCCTGCCCTCTTGCCCTCCGTTTGCTTTAATAGCCTATCCTCATATCTTCCTACCTTCTTATCCTCTAATTACTATTTTACTCTTACTTTCGGAATAACTGACATGCCCGGAACTACATTGTATTTATCTGTATCGTATTTTTCAGTGAAAACGATTTTTACCGGAATTCTCTGTACGATTTTTACGAAAGAACCAACCGCATTTTCAGGCGGGAACAAGCTTGATTTTGCACCCGACGCACGCTGAATACTGTCAACTTTTCCTTTAAATACATGGTCAGGATAAGTGTCGATTTTGATATCAACAGGCTGACCGGGTTTCATATGACGTAATTGGTTTTCTTTAAAGTTTGCAACAACCCAGACATCTTCCGGAACAATTACAAACAAAGGAGCACCGACATTTACGTACATGCCTTTTTCAACACGTCTTGATGCGACTGTTCCGTTTTGAGGAGCATAAATATTTGTGTAGCTTAAATTAAGTTTAGCCTTATCTCTCAAAGCTTTTGCTTCTTTTAAATCTGCATCGGCAACTTTATTGCCTCCCTGAGATAGCAATGATTCTTCTGCCTTAGTTAAGTTTGCCTGAGCAGAATCATATTTTGCCTGAGCAGCGTCAAGAGTCTGTTTTGATACAGCGCCTTTTTCATAAAGATTTGTGTATCTGTCCAAATCTTTTTTTGCAACATCAATATTTGTCTGCATTGCCTTAAAATTAGCCTGAGCATTTTTTTGATCAAGCAAAATTCTTTCATATCTTGCCTCAGCCTGAGCCAGAGCAATTTCATAATCTGCAGGATCTATTTTGGCGACAAGATCACCTTCTTTAACCGTCTGGTTATCGGTTACATAAGATTCAATAATCTGGCCGCTGACTCTGGGAGCAACCTGAACTGTTGTTGTTTCAACGTAAGCATCGTCTGTTGATTGGTACATTAAAAGATCATGTACAAAATAAGCTACACCGACAAGTAATACAGCAATTGCAGCCCCTGCAATATATCTCTTAAAAGGCTTGTGCGGTTTTTTAACTTCTTCGTCCGTTTGAACACTTTGTTCTTCTACATTTGTATTTTGTTCTTCCATTTTCTACCTCTTATTTAATTATATATTTATTTCTACTACTTTTTCCAACTCAAGCCTGAAAGATTTCAAAGTTTCCTGAACTCTTTCGATATCTTCATCAGAAATCGTTTTTGTTACACTCTCAAGATATTGTTTCACTTTTTTATTAATTGTGTCAAGTTCTTTCAAGCCTCTTTCAGTTATGCCCATTTTTTTTACTAACCTGTTGTTCTTTGTATCAATAAATCGTGTTATAAATCCTTTTTGTTCCAGCGAATCTAAAATTCTGCCTGTATTTGCCCTGTCTTTTAATATAAGCCTTGCAAGATCTCTCTGACAAATCCCCGCATTAACGGAAACAGTATCCAATGCAGCATATTCATCAAGAGATAAACCTATTTCCAACTTTTCAAACAACTGGGTTGTTACTTTTTTCATTAACCTTGAAGTCTGTTCAAGTTCATAATGTATACTGTCTGTATAATGTAATTTGCAATCCGGTTTAGTTTTCATACTTTAATTATAATCTGTTTTATTATTTAAATATTATGTTGTAAAAAAAATATGTTGCATTTACAACAATATTATGCTAACATAGTTATTGTAAAAATGCAAGAGCGGATTTTTGGTAGGGCACCGCGCGAGTGAAACGAGCCCGGCCCGTGAGTTTAAGCTGGACGTTACTCCGGCGAAAACCCAAAAATCCAAGACAAAAATTAATAAAGAAGATAAGTAACACAAAAATCTATGAAGAGGATAAAAAAAGTGAAAAAGGTTATATCAATAGCATTACTGGCAAGTATCATAAGCTTGAACACCATGCCTGTTTTCGCAGTTGAAGAAAATGCAAAAGCTTCGACTGCTACCCCGAAACAATTCAAAAGCATGGTCAGCAAAAATAAAAAACAAAAAACTTCTGATGATTATAAATTTGCATATATAAACATGAACTGGTGGGAAAATTTTAACGATGATATTCTCACATCATATATTCAAAAAGCTGTTATAAATAATTACGATTTGAAAATGGCAACTTTGAATGTTGAAGAATACTATCAGAATGTTAAAATGCAATTCGCAAGCGAGCTTCCGTCCGCTACCGGAGGTTTTGGACCGGGGTGGTTTAAAATGCCTGGAAGTACAAGTACTGATATCAATTTCGGACTTCCGATTATTGTACAGTATGAAGCTGACATTTTCCTGAAAAATCATAACAAAACAAAAGCCGTAAAAAAACTTTACGAAGGTTCAAAACAGGATGAGCGTGCGGCCTATATTTCCGTTGCATCAGCAGTAGGTTCAACATATTTTAATATAATTAATCTTGATAAAATGATTGATTTACAGGAACAAATTGTAAAAATAAGACAGGAAATATATGATTTGATGCTCGCAAGCAACAAAGAAGGACTAACTTCAACTGCTGACACCGTCAGAGCAAACAAATCACTTGTTCAAGGCCAGACCGATTTAATAGAATTGAAGAAACACAGAGAGCAAATGTTACATCAGTTAAGCGTACTTATCGGCGAAAGCCCCGAGAATGCAAATTCACTTGAAAGAAAATCGCTTGATGATATCAATTACAAACTCGCCGTACCCTCACAAATTCCCTCGGAAATCATTACAAACAGGCCTGATTATCTGAAAGCGGAATTAATGGTTGAAAAAGCCGGAATTGATGTTAAAGTCGCTAAAAAAGAATTTCTGCCTTCCATCAATATCTTAGGCGGGGCAGTATTTAATGCCGGAGATTTAGGCAGTTTGTTCACTACCAAAAATATGCTTTTAGGACTCGCAGGCGGTATTATGGCACCGTTGTTTCAGGGCGGATCTTTGATTGCAAATTTGAGATTGAAAAAAGCAACTTATGAACGAATTTTGCAAAACTATTATAAAACAAACCTGACAGCTATTCAGGAAGTCAACGATGCACTTGTTGCTGCAAAACTCGATAAAGATAAGATGCTTCAAACAGAACATCAATTCAATCTGGAAAAAGAAGATTACAAGTACAGCGAAAATAAATTTGATGAAGGAACAATTTCCAAACTTGACTTAATCCAGTATCAGGAAAACCTTCTGACAATAGAAAAACTCGTTGCACAACAAAAGATAGAATGCATGACAGATGCAATCAGCTTGTACAAAGCAACGGGAAGCAAACCTTACGACTACGTAAATTAACCTATGTAAACTAAAATCACATATAATCATCACCTCTTTACTTTAAACCCAAATTTAAAGTAATGCGCCGGAAATCCTCACTGTTTCCGGCATTTTTTTGTGCTACGCACGTAGGCAGCGTAGCGCGAGTGAGCAGAGGGCGAAGGAAGCACACGGCGGCGATGAGCCGGCGGAGCATTCCGTAGTCCCGTTTATCGCGATACGAGCAAGAGGCCGCTGCACCCATGACTGCTTACGGAATTGCATAAGTCGCTTTTTTAAGTGTTGTAAAACCTTAAAGATATTCTTGCTGTCGCTTTATTCTGTCAATACACTCGGGTATTATTGTCATTCCGAACTTGTTTCGGAATCTCTTATCCCTCGCATCTGTTTTGCTTTATATAAATTGATAACGTGAGAAGAAGCCTGGCAATGATTGGTGGGAACGCAAATGCTTATCCCACCCTACTTTCTGTTCAGAAGAACAGAAGACCGGAGGGCAGGAAGGCAGGCTAAAGTTAGATGCAAAGATGCGAAGAGGCATAGAAGCAAAGCTATTATCAATAATAAATTTTGTCACAATTTTACCAAAATAGCTATAAATGAAAATAGCTTGACATCCTGACCTCTTGACCTCCGTCAGCTGTAATAGCCTATCTTACTAAATTCTAAATAGGCTTTAAATCTTTGCCTCTTGGCCTTAATTCTAATCGCCTTCTAATCTTGCGCTTATTACCCTGTCAATTCCCGCAAGATCTTTTATTATCTCAATATCAGAAAAGCCATTTTGTTCCATGAGAATTTTAACATCTGCAGACTGTCCGATACCGAGTTCAAACAGCAAATATCCGCTTTTATTCAATATTGCAGGAGCTTCCTGCGTTATTTTTTCGTAAAACTCAAGCCCCTTTTCATCTTTTGTAAAAAGAGCTTCCACAGGATCAAATTTAACTTCTGTTTGAATATTTTCTTTTTCACGGGGCGGAATATAGGGCGGATTTGAGATAACAATATCAAAGCTTTCACCAGGTTTTACATTTGAAAATATATCTGATTTTCTAAAAATTGCTTTATTAAAAAGGTTTAACCTTGATGCGTTATCAAGCGCCGTATTCAAAGCGTCTGTCGAAATATCAAGCCCGATAATTTGACAATCAGTATGCTTTGCTATCATGCAGGCGATACAACCCGAGCCTGTACCAACATCTAAAGCCATTTTAAAATTATTTTTATTGATAATTTCAACGGCATGCCTGACCAGAAGTTCCGTTTCATCACGCGGAATTAAAACAGACGGATTTACAATAAATTTTTCTCCCATAAAATCCGCAAAACCTGTTATATGCTGTATGGGCTGACGAGTTTTGGCACGCAATACGGCCTTCTTTTTTACTAACTCGAGTTTTTCCGGAGTTAATTTATTTCCCATAATAATATCTTTTGCCCCGTAATTTGCAAAACGCTCAAGCAAAAGTTTAACTTCAACATTTGCTTCATTAGGTTCAATACCGCTATCCGTCAATATTTTCAAAATCTCTTGCAAATTTGTCATAAACAATCTCCATCCTTCTCCCCGTTGGCGGGAGAAGATGCCTGAAAGGCAGATGAGGGGGAAAAATCCCGTAAAATTCTCTCTATCTCATCACGTGCCTCTAACTTTGATGTCAATTCTTTTTTTTCTATATTATATTTTTTGCACAAACGGTCATAATAATAAAGCTGTTTTTTTGTCGGCTGTTCTTTTGACATTTTAACTTCGCGCAAAAACGCACGTTTTTTCTTTTCGAACTCTTTCTGTGCCTGAATAATTGGTTCTTGTTTTTTCTTGTATTCGTAGTATTTACGGCATTCTTTCAAGTACAACAGAGTTTCATCAAGAAATTTGTCATCATCTAAATAGTTTTCGAGAAATTCAAAATGCGGGTTATTAATCTCAAAATAATATCTTTCATCATCAAGAAATTTATCTAAAATAGCGTTAACGCTCAGTTCAGGAGATTTTTTGACCAGCGCTCGCAAAAAATTACACAGAGCAGATTTCTGTGTCTTTGTCATATCTTGATAAATTTGATTTTTTATCTGATACATAAACTTTTACCTTCTCTCTGCCTTCTAAAAGCCCCTCTCCTGTCCTTCAGACACCCTCTCCCCAAAGGAGGAGAGGGGATATTTTTCTGTTCGCTTTAGCGAACCGTAAAGAACTTAACGTCTTATCGTCTTAACATCCTAACGTCTTCTTATATAAATGAAAATAGCCTGCCTTCCAAGCTTATGACATCATTTTCTAAACAAGTCTTTCACACTGAATTTAGACATATTTTCTTTATGGAATTCGACAAACTTTTTGGCAATCGGATTTGTCTGACGGGAAACAGATTTTTCAGCCTGTTTTTCTTCGACAGTTGTTTTGTTTTCGATTAACGTTAAATCTCTCTTGTCCATAAAATTATTATACCTCTATATTTATAAAAAAGTAAGCCTTTAAAAAATTGACTTACTTTTATATAAAAAGTATATAATTTTACATTTCTTTACGATAACTTTTCCCAGATATTCGCAAGCATTTGCAATATGCTTCTCGTTTCTTTATTTATTAAAATATGATCAATAACACATCTGTTTACATCTGTCAGTTTGTAAGAAAAATCTGCAGAACCGTCACCGCCCTCTTTATGAGAAAGTTCGTGCAGAGCTGTTTCCAAAACATCGGTAAAACTTGCACGGTTTAAATAATTCCTGTCAATCCAGAAACCATAAGACTTATCTATTTTTGTAATAGCTTCGGCACAAGTATCAGAATACATTTTACATTCATTTGCAGCCTTATTATCAAAAATATAAATTTTGGCATTTAGTTCGTCTTCTGAAAAATGCTTATCCCTTAACGGAGCTGAAAGATTTAACAGAGCATCTTTTATAAGTATAATTTTCTTTTTTTGAATATCTGTCGGAACAAGTGCCTGATGCTGCCTCAGCTTTATCATCAACTGGCTAATATCCTGCATTCCGATATTTTTAAATTCATCTTTACAAATTCTGTAACCGCGGGACATTAAATCTAATATAAGCTGATCACTTGCATAAGAATATGCAACATATTTGTCCTCAGGAAAATCTATATACAAAGATGAATTATAATAACAAAACTTATCAGATTGTAAAAATCCCCTAAGAAAACTGTCCATAGGATGTTCATATTTAAAAGGTTTATCATCCCAATAACTCTCAAGAGCTTTAAGCAGATTGGCTTTGTCCTGATTTGACATCCGTTGTTCTTCTGCAACCCATTTCCCGATTTTTTCAAGATCGCCTTTGTCAATAGATGTTCTGTCTCTGGATGTATCAAAAATGTCTTTTAATGTCTTTTCTTTCAAAGCAATTACAATACCGTCAAGCCCGTTATAATCCCCGTCATATTGAAAACGCTGTCCGGCAATATATATTCCGCCCTTTTCACCGGCAGGAAGATTTTTGATTAATATAACATCATTTTCAAAATCAGGACATTTAAAATGCACATTTCCTGAGTGATAAAAACGATTTATTGAATTTCTCAAAGAGTCAAGTAAATAAAAGTTATTTGTTTCGAATTCTAAATAATTACCGTCAAATATTTGCGGGGCTTTATCTACAGAAAAGCACATGACTTTTGAATTTTCGCCGTTAAATAACTCATTTTGCCCTATATTCCATGTACAAATCCAGTTATCCGATGCTATTTTAACATTTTCCGCACCGCCTTCAGTTAAAAGTTTTAAGGCAGCCATCTTCACACCTTCACCGTAATTTCCTGCCGCCCTATCATTAAATTGTTTTGACGAAAGCCCGAGATAAATTGCCTTTTCCGGAGAAAACGTTGATTTTCCTTCAATTCTTACCCTGTACCTGAAATTTTCAAGAGGTATAAAACTAAGTTTTACACCGTCAAGTGTCTGCCCGTGACCGTCATAAAAGTTTTGAAGTATATCACGTGCAACTTTATCATTATCCCATTGCACCGATTTTCCATAGTTCAATGAAATTATTGATTCCTTATTTTTGACCGGATTAAAATCTTTCCTTTCATGGGTAATTTTTACACTGTCAGTCATAGGAACTTCAAATTCAAACCTTCCGTCAGAAGCAATTTCAGGAATATTCAGTTTTACTATACCGGCTCTGTTATTTGTTCCGACAGATGACGGCAAAGGAATAGAATCTGTGGAATAATTAGCTATTTTGTCAAACTCCGGCGGATTTAATAAATCATAATCAAGAACGGGATTATTAATCTTATTTTCCAAATCTTCAAGTATTCTTTTTTTATCTTCTGACAGCGGAACGTCAGAAGAATCCTGTTTTAAAATAATCTCTAATTTATTTTTTGAATTTTCAATTTGCTCCTCTAATGTTTTATTAATGCCTTTTAATACATCATTATCAGATGCAAGCTCTTTAATTTCATGTTTCATCCCTTTTACAACAGAATTATAATGCCTGTATGCTATTCCTCCGCTCAAAACTGCTGCAGCCAGCGCGGTTGCAACAACCACGGGGGAAAGTCGTTTGTTTGACGATTTACTCTCTTTATTAGTCTTTTCAATATTTTCATTAATTTTTGGAACTGTTGGTTCTCTTTGGGATGACGGAACTAAATAAAAATTTGACATTTCCATTCTTCCGCTAACAGGACTTGTAAACACGTTGAATAACCCTCTTTTAATTTTTCTAATAAGAAAAAACTTATCATTTTTAATTTTTGCTATTTTGTAAAGTTTAATTAATACAAACTTTATATCTTTTAAATTTGTAATTTTGCTATACGAAGACTAAAGATACCCTCCACATCAACACCGTTTAAAATCTCTGTTATCAAATCATTAGGATTTAAATTTTTATCAAACTCCGGCAAAATACCCAGAACCTTTGTATTCGTATATTCCTCAATCAAACGCGGCATGAGTTTTATATTTACGTCTTCACTGCTTTGTGGATAATTACTCAAAATAACCCCGCGCAAATTTATGCCGGTTTCTGAAGCGTGATTTATTGTAAGAAGAATATTATTTATATTAGCAGCTTTTGCACAAACAACAAGCAAAAGCGGTAAATCAAGCATTTTTACCATATCTTCTTCCAGAAAATTTTTGCTTAACGGCGATGCCAGCCCGAAACTGCCGTCTACAAGCAAGCATTCATTAACATCCTGAATTTTTTGAAAGTCACTCAAAATTACATTTTTTTCTATGACAGTATTTTCTGCAGCAGCAGAAATTATCGGTGTTGATTTGCCTTTAAAAAGATAAGAAAAATATGTTTTTATATACGGGTCAGCAAATTTCACAAATGCAAGGTCTGATGATTGAATAAACCCGTTTTTTTCTATTGCTCCGACATCAACAGGCTTGTAAACTCCCGTTGAATAACCGAGCGACTGCATTGTAGCCGCAAGCCCCGCGGTTACAAAAATTTTATCTGAATATTCGTCAACCCCTGTTACAAATAAGTCCGGCATAAGCTTATAGTACACGGGAAAATTACTGTTGTAAAGTAGAATTATTTATTAAAATAATAAAAAAAGACCGGTATGCGGTCTTTTTAAAAAATGATTTTTTCTAAAATGTGTGTGAGTAAATATATATTCTATAAGTTTGTAAGACATAATTATGAGAAGAAAATATTATCAAGTGTTTTAAATTCCGGAGAATTAAATAAAGCTTCAACGTGATTTTCGGTTTCAATATCTGTCATAGCTTTAGAAACCTGCGCAACAGCCCCGCCAATTCTTTCATAAACAGTTTTTGAAGGCATACGGTTTTTACTTACACCTGCCATTGCAAAAAGCTGCTCTAAATCAGCTGCATCTTCTTTTGCAACAACTCCTTGAGATGAAACAAAATTAACTTTTGCATAGGGCTGTTCAAGTAATTTTTCGCCAAGCTCTTTTGTCTGCGGTTTAACATCTTGTGCCTGAACTTCTTCTACCTGCTGTTTTTCACCTTTTGAAGCCCGTAAAGCTTCATAGTAAGCCTTAAGTGCCGCTAAATCCTGCTGTTTGTTTCCTGTAATTTTTTCTGACATTTCCACTTCTCCATATTTTACTCACATAATATGTATCGGCACTCAGACAACAAAACTTTAATCTTTTAGGGTAATTGTTAAGAAAACTTTACAAACAAAATGACCGGCTAAATTATTAACCGGTCATCAAACCTTGTGAGTAAAAATCAAATTTATATTTTATACAATTCCGAATAATGTATTCAATACAGCAAATTCTTGAGACTTATACAACTGTTCTGCATTATTTTCTGTTTCGATTTCTCCCATAACTGTCCCGACCTGCTGAACAGAATTACTTATTCTGTTATAAACCGGCTGTGTTACGGAAATATTCTTTATCCCTGCAATTTGTGCAAGACTGTTTAATTCCTGCTGATCTTCCTGCGGAATTTTTGTTACTCCTTCAACTTCCATTCCTTTAATCTGTTCCGCACGTTGTTTAGAGCCGACGCCAAAATCAAAATCAGCCGGTGCTGTTTCCTTTGCAGATGCAGATTTTTCTGTTGCATCTGTTTTTGCAGACTTGCCAGTTTTGTTTACGTTTAATGAATTCAGTCCGAAATAAAAATTCATACCGTCATTTCCGTTAATTTTTGTCATTTCCTGTTCTCCGTTTTTTACTCACATTCTCTTAATCTATTTAATTAATTTTAATTGAATAACAATACTCTGTTCTCTTAAAATTCCTTTAAATTGATTTCCGTATTTATATAAAGTATTTTTGTATTTAAAAATTGCGTGCATGATATATATTTTTTACATATTTATTAACATTTCTTTACATTGCCTTAAAAATCACTATACAACGCTATCAGCCGCTGTTTTTTAAATTTATACTTTTGTCTAATAGCATTATAACAGCGTTTTGCTAAGATTATTATAAAGATATTGGAAGTGAGAAGCTAATAAATAAAGAAAGAGGCTATGAAAAAGAAAAAATCAGGTCTAACATCGCGTGAAATGGACGTGCTACAGGAAATGGTACTTGGAAAAAGCAATGATGTAATAGGGAAAGAACTCTGTATAACATCACATACCGTAAAAGCACATCTTACGCATATTTACGATAAATTCGGAGTAAAAAACAGAATTGAAGCAGCAATGAAAGCCAGAGATAAAGGTATTATTCCTCCTCAAGACTCAGAACAGCCATAAAAGCTTCCTGAGGAACTTCTACTCTGCCTATAGATTTCATACGTTTTTTACCTTTCTTTTGTTTTTCAAGCAGTTTTCGCTTACGCGAAATATCTCCGCCGTAACATTTATCAAGAACATTTTTACGCATTGCTTTTATATTTGTTCTTGCAATAACTCTTCCGCCGATTGCAGCCTGAACAGGCACTTCAAACAACTGGCGGGGGATTATATCTTTTAACTTTGCAGTAAGTTTCTGACCTATATAAAATGCACTGTCCTCATGGCAAATAACTGATAAAGCGTCAACAACTTCGCCCGCAAGCATTATATCAAGCTTAACAAGTTTGGAGCGTTTGTAATCCTTAAACTCATAGTCCATACTTGCATAGCCTTTAGTTCGTGACTTTAACTGGTCATAAAAATCTGTAATGACTTCGCTCAAAGGAATTTCATATTCAAGCGAGGCGCGCACTTTGTCAATATAAGACATGTTTTTGAAAATTCCGCGTTTTGTCTGTGCCAAATCCATCAAAGTTCCGACATAATCGTTCGGCGCAATAATCTGAACTTTTACATAAGGTTCTTCAATATATTCCCTGTACTGCGCAGGCGGAAGATTTGCGGGGTTGTCAATTTCCACAACCTCCCCGTTTGTTTTATGAACCTTATAAACAACGGAAGGTGCAGTTGTAACAAGCGAAAGTCCGTATTCACGCTCCAGCCGCTCCTGAGCTATTTCCATGTGCAGCATCCCGAGAAAACCGCAGCGGAAACCAAACCCTAAAGCACTTGATGTCTCGGGTTCAAATGTAATACTGCTGTCGTTAAGTTTTAATTTTTCAAGAGCCTCTTTCAAGTCAGCATAATCATCGTTATCAACTGGATAAAGTCCTGAAAACACCATTGGCAGGGCTTCTTTATAACCGGGCAACGGTTCTTTTGCCGGATTTTCAACAGTTGTCAGAGTGTCACCGACAAATCTTGTCAACTCTTTTATAGAACCGGCAAAATATCCTACATCGCCGCACACAAGTTCATTTACCTGAACTCTTGAAGGTGTCTGATATCCCAGTTCCACAACATCATATTCTTTACCTGACGCCATAAACTTAACTCTGTCGCCAAGTTTGATTTTACCATCCATAATCTTAAAGAAACAAAGAGTTCCCAAATACTGGTCATACGCACTGTCAAAAACAAGCGCCCTCAAAGGTTTGCCGGAATTATCTTCAGGCGGCGGAATTAAATCAACAATAGCTTCAAGCACCTCATCAATCCCGATACCAGCTTTTGCACTCACAGGAATTGCGAGAGAAGCGTCAATACCCAAAACTTCCTCTATTTCTTCTTTCACGCGGTCAACATCGGCAGAAGGAAGATCTATTTTATTTATTACAGGAATAATTTCCAGATTCTGCTCAATTGCAAGGTAAACATTAGCAAGTGTCTGCGCCTCAACCCCCTGCGTCGCGTCAACTATAAGCAAAGCACCTTCACATGCCGCAAGAGACCGCGAAACTTCGTAAGAAAAATCAACATGCCCCGGCGTATCAATCAAATTAAGCTCATATTCTTTTCCGTTTTTGGCTTTATATTTCATACGGGCGGAATTTAATTTTATGGTAATACCGCGTTCCCGCTCAATATCCATGGAATCCATAATTTGATTTTGCATATCACGCTGGGCAACAGTTCCTGTTTTTTCAAGCAAACGATCGGCTAATGTTGACTTTCCGTGGTCAATGTGGGCAATGATACAAAAATTTCTGACATTTTCTCTGTACTTCATAATTTTTATTATATGAAAAAAACATTGAACATCAAGCCTGAAGATTAACAGGAAGAGTAAAAGTAACTGTCGTTTCCTTATTAGGAATACTTACAAAGTCTATTGTTCCGCCGTGTGCATCAATAATCTGTTTTGAGATGTACAAACCCAATCCGGCATTTACACTTTTTTGTTCCTCACAATATGAAGTAAATTTTTCAAAAACATTGCCTATTTTTTTCATATCCAGCCCTAAGCCTCTGTTTGTAACCGAAAAAATTATATTTTTTTCGTCATTTGTAACATTTACAATAATCTCTTCATTTTTAAAGCTGTATTTTATTCCGTTAGTCAAAATATTATGTACAACACGTTTGATTTCATCATAATCAAAATATATGTTATCTATTTTTGAACGGTATGAAACATTTATCATTAAATTTTTTTCTGGAGCAATGTATTTTACTTCATCACAGCATTCACTTACAAGCTTTTTAAAAGAATTAAGAGATTTTGTTATAATAACCTTTCCATTGTCGCCTTTGTATTTTTCAAGAATATTTCCGACAAGATTTTGGAGGTATTTTGTAGAATTTATAACATCATCGAGAATTTCTCTTTGATCATCATTAAGATTTTGACCGTATGAACCGGTCATAAGTTTCAATGCGGAAAGCTCCGCCTGTACAGGACCTTTCATATCATGAATTACCATTGCCATATATGAATCCATTAATTTTGACTGTTTTTCAATATCATTACGGGATTTTAAAAGACTGAAAATTTGCGACTGTAAAACTTTTACATCAAACGGCTTTTCAATATAAGCGCAAGAACCAAGATCAAAACTTTTAACTTTATATTCACTGTCTGACAATGCAGAGATAAATATAATAGGCGTATTTGAATTTAATCTTGTTTTTTGAATAATTCTTGCAAGTTCAAATCCTGACATATCCGGCATCATTATGTCAAGAAGAAATAAATCTATTTTTTCAGTCTCAACAATTTTTGCAGCTTCTTCAGGTTTTTGAAAAACAAAAAGATTTAAACCCAAATCTTTTAGAGTTTCTTTTAACAGTCCGGTATTTAAAGGATTGTCATCTACAATCATAACCTTTAAACCCTTTATTGCTTTATATTTATTTTTATCTTTTCCTGCGGAATAAACGGAATTTTTTAACATATCCCGTTCCAATAATTTATCAATTAATTCCTGTTTAAGCGGATATTCAACAATATTTTTTATCCCGCACATATTTGCCGATATTATATTTTCTCTTGAAATCTGTCTGCATGCCAGCCATACCTCCAGCTCAGGATAAGATTTACATACTTTTTTTATTTTATTAATATCTTTAAAATCCGTTTTTATTATACAAAGTCTTTTATTTGAAAGACCCCTGACACCTTTAAGCTCTCTTACATCATTAACAAAAACAATATCCTGCCTATCGTTGGCAGACAACAAATTTTTCATCACACAATGAATAATAATTACAAAACCCTTTTAATCAATTACCCTTCTAGGTATAATTTTGATAAAAATTTTTGTTAATGATAATATTTTGTTATGGCAGATACTATTGAAGAATTAGTTACCCAGATAAAAGACAGGCTTGATATAGTCGAAGTTGTATCCAAAGAGGTTATATTAAAAAAAAGCGGAAGCCACTACTGGGGCTGCTGTCCTTTTCATAAAGAAAAAACCCCTTCTTTTTCGGTTAACCCTAATCTGGGATTTTTTAAATGCTTTGGCTGCGGCGCAGGCGGTGATGCGCTAACTTTTATAATGAAAACCCAGAATAAAGAATTTATAGAAGTTATAAGAGAACTTGCCGAAAAATTCGGTCTTGAAATGCCCAAAAATTTTAAAAGATCGGAATCAAAGGGACTGAAAGAAGCAATGATAAAAGCCTGCTCAAAAGCGGCGGAATTTTATAACCTGAGACTTTTAAAAGACAAAAATCCCGAGACTTCAAAAGTGCTTGATTACCTTTCAGGCAGAGGGATTACAAAAGACATAATAGAAAAATATAATCTTGGTCTTGCACCAAAAACTTATGAAACCTTTTATAAAAAATTTAGAGATGAATTTTCAGATGAAGTTCTTGAAAAAGCAGGTTTGATAATCAAAACGCGTGAAGGCGATTACATTGACAGATTTAGGAACCGCGTTATTATCCCGATTCAAAATGAATTCGGAGAAGTTGTCGCATTCGGTGCACGCGCAATAGAAAAAGACCAGCAGCCAAAGTATCTTAATTCATCAGATTCATTAATATATAATAAAAGCAAACTGCTTTTCGGACTTTATACTGCAAAAGATGCGATAAAACAAGAAGACAGTGTTATTTTAATGGAGGGATATTTTGATGTAATATCCGCTCAGGCACACGGAATAGAAAATGCTGTGGCTTCCTGCGGTACTTCTTTGACGACCGACCATATTAAACTCCTTTCAAGGTACACGCCGTCAAGAAGAATTTACCTGTCATTTGACACGGATGCCGCAGGGCAAAAAGCCACAAACAGAAACGCAGAGCTTATTAAAGAAACTTTCTCAGGATTGGGAAATATTAAACAGTTTGACGAAAGTTATATTTCAACAACAAATGATAAATATTCCTGCGAAATAAGAGTGATAGCTCCGCCCGAAGGCAAAGACCCCGATGAATTCATCCGCTCGGTCGGAGCCGAAAGCTACAGGGAATATATGGCTCATGCACCTTTATTATTAGATTTTCAACTTAACAACATAATGAAGGAAAAACCAAAAACCCCAATAGAAAAAACCAAAACGGTTAAAGAAATTATTCCGCTTTTAAAAGAAATAAAAAATGAAATCATACAGTCAGAATATATAAGAATGATTGCCAATACACTTAATATTGACGAAAACGCTTTGATGCGTGAAGTCAAGAAAGCACAAAGTTTCGACCGTGAAAAAGATGCAAACATAGAAAAAATTGTTAAGAAAAATATACCAATTTCTGAAAAAGCGCAAAAAAATTTATTGAGCGTTTTTCTTGTAACCGACAATCATTTTTCATTTGATGAAATCAAGCAAATGATAAGTGATACCCCGTTTACGGACGAAACGTTAATAAATGTAAAATCTGCAATTGACAAATTAACATGTACCGTAAATAATGTGAAAGAATTGATTGAACAGTTGTATACAGCGTTCATCGAAAAACCGGAAGTACAAAGCATAATCACTGATTTAATAACAACTTCCGAAACTTTCCAGAATCTTGATGATAAGGATTTTGTAACGGCAATCAGAGAAAATATAAATAAAATCAACGAATGCCAAAAACGCAAAGAACAGGAACAAATCAGAAATTTATATAAAAGCGCAAATGATAATGACACAGAAGCCCTGAAAATTCAAATGCAGCTTAGAGATAAGATAAATAACAGATTAAAATCGGAGAAAATGAATGAGTAAAAAAAGACAATCTAACTCCTCTGTTGTCAGCATTATGGACGAAGATAACATTGATTTAAATGATATTGATGATGAAGCAGCCCTTTCAGCTGATACAGACAGCGTAAACTACATGAATATGGATATCAGCACCGATAATATCGAAGACATTGTCACCGAAAAAATCGGGAAAAAAATTAACCTTGAAGATATCTATATGACAAATAACCATGATGACGAATCAGAAACTGATCTGGATGTTCCGAAAGGAATAGCTGTAGATGACCCCGTAAGATTGTATTTAAGAGAAATCGGAAGAATTAAACTTCTCTCCGCCAACGAAGAAATTGAACTTGCACGAAAAATTCTTGAAGGCGGAACCCCCGGTGCTATCGCTAAAAGAAAACTTGTTCAGGCAAACTTACGTCTTGTTGTTTCAATCGCTAAAAAATACGTCGGACGCGGAATGCTTTTCTTAGACTTAATTCAGGAAGGCAACTTAGGTCTTATTCGTGCAGCTGAAAAATTTGACCATGAAAGAGGTTTCAAATTCTCAACTTATGCAACATGGTGGATTAGACAGGCTATTACAAGAGCTATTGCCGATCAGGCCAGAACAATCCGTATACCGGTTCACATGGTTGAAACTATTAATAAACTGAAAAAAGTTACAAGACGCCTTGCACAGGAACTTTCAAGAAAACCGACCGAAGATGAACTGGCAATTGAAATGAATGTATCAATTCCAAAACTTCGTGAAATCATTAAAATTGCTCAGGAGCCTTTGTCTCTTGAAACTCCGATAGGTAAAGAAGAAGATTCAAGACTGGGCGACTTTATTGAAGATAAAGAAGCAGATGCACCTATTAAAACCGTTGCATCAGAACTTCTGAGAGAAGATCTTGCAGAAGTTTTGTGCACTCTCTCACCGAGAGAACGTGATGTTTTGAGACTACGTTTCGGTATGGATGACGGCCGCCAGAGAACTTTAGAAGAAGTCGGTCAATTGTTCGGCGTAACACGTGAACGCATAAGACAAATTGAAGCTAAAGCTTTGAGAAAATTACGCCATCCAAACCGCAGTAAACGTTTGAGAGAATATGTCGAATCATAAAATAAAAAAACGCTCATTTATTTGAGCGTTTTTTTCAATAAAAATCAAATAAAAATTTTTTAATTATATATCCGTATTTACAAAAAATATACTTTTGGCTATAATTTTATACAAACACACAATGAAAAAAATGAACATTATTTTTATAACAATCATAAGCATAATTATTTTTACCTGTGTCTGGGCGGTTTTCATTGAACCAAATACTTTGACCGTCAAACACATTAAAATAAATGATAATGAATTGAAAGGGTTAAAAATTGTTTTTGCCGGCGATTTCCATATAAAACCTTATGAAATGTACCGTTTAAAACGTATAATTAGAGCAATAAACAGGCAAAGTGCAGATATAATAGTTCTTGGCGGCGATTATGTAAACGGTCACAAAAAAGGTTCTTCCATGACAATTGATAAAATTGCGAAAGAGTTTTCACATCTTAAATCAAGTCTTGGTACATATGCTGTTATAGGAAACCACGACGGATGGCAGGGTAAAGAAGAAATTATTACAGAGCTGCAAAAAAATAAAATACATGTACTTTTTAACAGCAGCAAATGCTTTAAAAACTTCTGTATAGCAGGCGTTGATGATCTTCAAACCGGTACTCCGGACATAAAAAAAGCACTGGAAGGTACACAACAACCTGTTATACTTGTTTCACACACTCCGGATATTATGCCGGATGTGCCTCAATCCGTTAATTTAACTCTTGCCGGACACCTTCACGGCGGGCAGATAAGACTTCATGAGGCATTAATAACTCCGTCAATATACGGAAAAAAATACGCAAACGGCTACCTTGAAGATAACGGAAAAAAAATATACACGACAAAGGGACTTGGAACAAGCATTCTGCCCGTAAGATTTAATTGTCCGCCGGAAATTGCCGTAATAACCTTTTATTAATCAAAATCAACCAGTTCTTTTAAATTTACTCCCAGAACATCAGCAATAATTTTTAATTTAGAAAGCGTGATATCTGTTTTTGCTGTTTCAACCATTGCTATTGTAGAGCGCGAAATTCCATCTACATCAAGAAAATCATCCTGTTTTATATTTTTTTCTTTTCTGATTTTCTTTAAGTGCCGAGCAAATTTTTTCAGATATTCATTATCCGTGTAATTTATTATCAACGATGTTGACATCTGTGAAAATCAGCCTTATTGACATTATTTTTTAATATTTTTTAATTTTATTTCCATTTTTTATTGATTTTTTTATTCAATGGTGTATAATTATTTTTGTAAAAAAATATGAGGATGAGTATATGGAAAAAAATCTAAAAAAAGAAATGCTTGCTTCAATTGAAGTCACAAGGGAAAGTATTAAAAATTCACTTGATATTACTCTGGAAAGTTGTACTGAAGCATTCTCCAGACTTGATTTGCTGACCTACCTTTTAAAAAGTGAAGAAACAAAATAAGTTTTTACTCATAATGTAGCATTTTTAAAGAATTATGTTATTATAATATTAAAAACACTTTTAACCAAAAATTTTTCGGAAACTTTTTTTGAAAAATTACATCTAATACAATAAGTTGTACAACAAACGGTTAAAGGTATTTGGAGGAAACAGTTTAAGAATGAGAAACATTATGAAAAAAAGCATTATATTTTTCGGAGCATTTTTGTTCCTTTCGGGCTGGGTAATCAGAGATAACGTCTTTGCATACTCTCCGGTAGATTTATATGACAATGTTTGGCGATTAATAAATACAAAATTTGTTGACCAGTCAAACAATTCGCAGGACTGGGCAAAATGGCGCCACAAGTATGACAATCAGATTAAAACAAATGAAGACGCTTACGTAGCAATCAACACAATGATTGCAAGCTTAAATGACCCTTATACAAAATTTTTAGATCCAAAAGAATTTGCGGAAGAAACAAGTTCAATTAAAGGGTCTTTGAAGGGTATCGGTATTCAAATCGGTGTTAAAGACGGCAAATTAATGGTTATTGCTCCTATTGAAGATACTCCTGCAGAAAAAGCAGGCTTGAAAGCTGATGACGAAATTTTAGAAATCGACGGGGTCAGCACAAAAGGAATTACCGTTGACAAAGCTGCCGACAAAATCAGAGGTAAAGAAGGAACACAGGTCACACTGCTTGTAAAACGCGCCGGTATGGAACCGAAATCATATACCATTACACGTGAAGAAATTGAAGTCAAATCAATTTCACAAAAAATTCCTACAGAAAATATTAAAATTCCCGATGACTTATGTTATATAAGATTAAGTTCTTTTATCAGCAGAAACGCAACAACGGAATTCGGAACAATTTTGAACAACAACAGGGATAAAAAAGGGTTCATTATTGACCTTCGTTCAAACCCCGGCGGACTTTTAACAAACGCTATCTATATCTCTGACATGTTTCTTGACGGCGGAACAATTGTCAGCACGGTTGACAGAGACGGATATAAAGAAACCCAAAGAGCATCTGCGGGCGTTTATACAAACAAACCTGTCGTAGTGCTTATTAATAAAGGTTCTGCTTCGGCTTCCGAAATCTTTTCAGGCGCAATGAAAGATAACCACAGAGCAATAATAATCGGAGAACAATCGTTCGGTAAAGGTCTTGTTCAGGAAATAAATAAACTTCCCTATGAATCAGGCATAAATATCACAATTCAAAAATATCTGACCCCGAACGGAACAGATATTAATAAAAAGGGAATAACGCCGGATATTGAAGTTAAATTAACAGAAGAAGACGTAAAAAATAAAAACGACGTTCAACTGAAAAAAGCAATCGAAGTGTTGAGCAAAATGACAAACGGACAGGAAATTGCTGCACAGTAAATAAATTGTATAAGAAAAAATACCTGTTTAATAAAACAGGTATTTTTTTATTGTAAAATATTCTTATGAACAAAAACATAATCCTGATTGGCATGATGGGCAGCGGAAAAACAACCGTAAGTAAAGAACTTTCAAAAGAACTTCCCGAATATATGCTAATTGATATCGACAAAGAAATTGAAAAAAGCACACAAAAAAAGATTTCAGAAATCTTTTTAAAACACGGAGAGCCTTTTTTTAGAATGCTCGAAGCTGACAAAATAAAAAAATTCTGTACCGGACATAATAAGATAATCAGCGCAGGCGGAGGAGCTTTTGAAAATGAGAATAACCGTAAAATTATGCTTGAAAACGGCATTGTAATTTATCTCAAAGCAACAGCTGAAGAAATTTTTAACAGGATTAAAAACGAAACTCACAGACCGCTTTTAAAACGAAATTTTTCTCTGGAAAAAATCCAAACAATAATGAAAAACAGAGAAAAAAATTACCGCAAAGCACTTTACACAATTGACACAACAGGAAAAGCTCCATATAATATCGTCAAAGAAATTCTCGGAGTTATAAATGATTAATCTTTCAGTAAATATAAAATCCGAAAATAAAAGCTACCCGATTTTTATAGAAAATCAAACTATTACTGCATTAAAAGAACAGATTTTAACTTTTCTCAACGGAAAAAATTTTCTCGTCGTTATATCTGAGAAAGTAGAAAAACTTTACGGAAAAGATTTGGACTTTGACAAGCCGCAAAAATTTATACTTAAAGACGGGGAAAAAGAAAAAAACTTTAAAAGCTACCAAAAAATTCTTGAAAAAGCTCTGCAAATGAAGCTTACACGCAATGACGCAATTATTGCAATCGGCGGCGGAGTTGTAGGTGATATTGCGGGTTTTGCCGCATCAACTTATATGAGAGGTATCGGATATATACAGGTTCCGACAACTCTTTTAGCCTGTACAGACAGCTCTGTCGGGGGCAAAACAGCCATTGATACAAAATTCGGAAAAAATCTTGTCGGAACATTTTATCAACCTGATGCTGTTTTTATCAACCCTGTTTTCTTAAAAACGCTTGATGAAAGGCAGTTTAAAAGCGGGTTAGGCGAAGTTGTAAAATATTCATTTATTGAAAAAAGCTGCAAATGCGATGAAGATTTGAACCTTACAAATTTTTTAAGCGAAAAAACTTCAAATATTCTAAACCGTGATGAAAAAATTCTTTCAAAACTCATTGAAATATGTATAAAATTAAAAATTTCAGTTGTGGAAAAAGACGAAACGGAAAACGGTTTGAGAAAAATTCTCAATTTCGGACATACGTACGGTCACGCCGTTGAAAAAATAACAAATTACAGAAAATACACTCACGGAGAAGCTGTTGTTGAAGGGATAAAATTTGCTTTTAATCTTGCTGTTAAAAGGAATTTGATAGACAAAAATTACAAATTTTTTGCAGACGATGTGATAAAAAAATTCAGTTTCCGCGAAATTCCACAATTCAACATGCAAAAAATGATTGAATTAATGGAAATGGACAAAAAAGCAACGTCAAAAAATATTGTATTCATACTCCCGACAGATTATTCGACCGTTAAGGAATTTTCTCTTCTGCCTGATGAAATAAATTAGGGTTTCCTCTTAAAAATTCCGGTTAATTTTTTCCAGCCGCTTGAAAAGATGTTTGAAACTTTTGACGGGATTTGTTTTGCAAACGGTAGTAATTTTGATTTAAATTTATATCCCGTAAAAATCAATGCTCCTGCCGCAACCAGACCGAACATCCATTTTTTCCATGCAGGAGTTTTTACAAGATCATTATTTTTTGACGGCTTAAATTCATCAGTTTTAGGCTGTTCAAATCCGGGAACTCTCGGCGGATTATCATATAAAGGATTGACCGGCCCCGGATTTCCTACATAACGCGCAGGCTGACCTAATACATAAGCGGGAGCATCAAAATCCAAAACTCCGCTTTGCGCCAGTAAATCCAAGTTATTTGCCCAACCTATTGCCATAGTACCGCCTTTTTACCTTTTACACTTATTTATATAAAATATTTTTTTCTTCAAAAATTGCTTTTTAACGGATTATTTGTTAAATTTTGTAATATGAAAGAGATTTTAAAAGAAAACAAATACCTGATAATACTGTGGGTATTATGTATTTTAGGGCTTATATTTTTTTGCGGACATTATTCAGGAATTCTGATAGATTTCGGGCGTGAGGTTTATTATCCGGAACAAATTTTAAACGGAAAAGTTTTATACAGAGATTTATTTAATATTTACGGTCCTCTGGCTTATCAAATTAATGCGTTGTTGTATGCAGTATTCAGGGCAAAGCTTTCTACTCTTTACTGTTCAGGAATTATATGTTCTTTATTAACCGTAAGCGGAATTTATTTAATCGCGCAAAAATTCCTGTCAAAATTTTTAAGCTTTGCACTCGGTTTTTTCACAATTGCAACCGGCGTCACAACAACTGCTATTTTTAATTTTCATTTTCCGTATTCATGGGCTGTTTTGTACGGACTTACTGCATTTTTATTTTCGCTTTATTTTCTTTTATGTTTTGCGGAAAACAAAAAAACATCAGCCCTTTGTATAAGTTCATTTTTAGCCGGAATTTGTATTACATGCAAATATGATTTTCTTCTATACGGGCTGATTATTTTATTTTTTATAATAAAAGAGAAAAACCTTAAAGCTTTTTTAAGTTTTCTGGCTGCGCCTTTTTTAAGTTACGGGATTTTATTTATTCAGGGGCTGAGGTTTTCTGATTTAATAAATTTCTTTGCAGTTGTGAAATCAATGGCAAAAAGTAAAACTCTCACCTATTTTTATCAAAACAGCGGAATTTATTTTCACCCGAAAGCTTTGTTAACGGATTTTGTCCTGTTTTTGAAATGTGCGGTTCCGTTTTCTGCAATTCTCGGCGGGGCTTATGTTTTTAGTAAAAATAAAGCCGGTTCAATCGCCCTTTCTCTGGTCGGCTGGCTGTCGTTTCTATGGTTTTTCACGGAAAATACAAAAATAGCGTTCGGTTTCTTGCCTTTAACTCTTTTTATATTTGCATTATGCAGTTATAAAAAATTTGAACCGAAACTTTTGATTTTGATACTTTCTGCTCTTGCAGCGGGAGCAAAAGTTTTCTGGATCTTGCTTATACAAAGTTACGGAACATATTATATATCAATACTTTTGACCGCATTTTTAGTACTCTTATTCAAATACATTCCTGATAAACTTGAAAAAACCGCCGCAATATATCTTATCACAGCGGGATTGCTTATTTTTATTCAAAATTATAATATGCTTATTTTTCCGCAGTATAAAATATCAACTGACAGAGGAACAATCTATACTCAAAAAATTTATGCGGAAAGTACAAATCAACTCATTAAATACCTGAAAAATACAAAAGGAAATGCTGTTATTTTCCCTGAAGGAATGACCGTAAACTTTCTTGCCGGTGTAAAATCTGATGATTATTACAACTCACTGCTTCCCCTGTATATTGAAACATTCGGAGAAGAAAAAATTATTGACCGCTACAGGAAAAATCCGCCGGAATATATTATTTTCAACAACTTAAATATGAAAGACTATTATTTTCAATATATTTGTCAGGATTATGCTCTTGATTTCTGCGGATTTGTAAAAGAGAATTACAATCCTGAAAAAATTATTGATACAGGTTTCAGGTATACAATTTTTAAACACAAATAATTTTTATGATAAAATAATTTGTGAAGCATCGCAAGTTCGCGACAAAATTGCGATCCTTCGCTCCGCTCAGGATGACAGAATGTAAGGATAAACAATGGAAAAATACTATATTACAACAGCAATAGATTATGTAAACGGTGCTCCGCACATCGGTCACGCTTATGAAAAAATATTGACGGATATTATTGCAAGACACTATACACAGAGATGTGATGATGTATATTTTTTGACCGGCACTGACGAACACGGGATAAAAATACAAAAAACGGCAGCCGCTCAAGGAATTACCCCGAAAGAACTCTGCGATATGAATTCTCAAAAGTTCAAAGACGCATGGAAAGCTTTAGATATTGATTACACAAAATTTATCAGAACAACTGATGAAGACCATGAAAAAATTGTTCAAAAAATATTCGATAAACTCTTAAAACAGGGAGATATTTATAAGCATTCCTATGAAGGTTTATACTGTCAGGGGTGCGAATGCTTCTTAAATCCAAAAGATTTAACAGAAGACGGGTTATGCCCTGATCATTTGAAAAAGCCGGAAGTAGTTAAAGAAGAAAATTACTTTTTTAGACTTACAAAATACAAAGATACTCTAATTAAATACATAAAAGAACACCCCGGATTTATTGTTCCTGAATTTAGAGTAAATGAAGTTTTAAACCAGCTTGAAGATATTCAGGACATCTCTGTTTCCCGTGCAAAATCAAATGTTCAGTGGGGAATTGATGTATTAAGCGACAGCGAACAATCAATTTATGTATGGATTGACGCTCTTTCTAACTACATTACAGCTTTAGGATATGATACGGAAAATCCGTCTGAAACTTTCAAAAAATACTGGCCTTGTGATGTTCATGTTATAGGAAAAGATATTTTGAAATTCCACAGTATTTACTGGCCTGCATTTTTGATGGCGCTTGATCTGCCGCTTCCAAAACACATTTTTGCCCATGGCTGGATTACCATTGATGAATCAAAAATGTCAAAATCACTCGGAAACGTAATTTCGCCGACATCAGTTCTTGAAAGCTTCAATCTGGAACATCCGGACGCATTCAGATACTATATGGCATCATCCGCCCCGTGCGGACGAGACGGAAACTATTCCGATGACGACTTTAAAGAAAAAGTTAACGCACACCTTGCAAACAGTATGGGAAATCTCTTAAACAGAACGCTTTCCATGCTTGTAAAATACTTTGACGGAGAAGTAAAATCAGAATTCAAGGGAGAAAATCCTCTTACCAAAAAAGCTCTCGGCTCTGTTCAAATCGTCAAAAACCACTTTGACAATTTTGAAATAGCAGAAGCTTCTCAGGAAATCATATCTCTTGTAGACGCCGCAAACAAATACGTTCAGGACAATGCACCGTGGACTTTAGCAAAAGAAGGTAAAATGACAGAATGCGGACAGGTATTAACAAACGTTCTTGACATTATGTGCATAATCAGCGCACTTATTTACCCTTACTGTCCGAATATTGCAGGGGATATGGCACGCCAGCTTTCTTTTGATTTAAAAACAAAACTGGACGATTTAACTGCTGACAATATAAAATGCGGAAAACTAATATCTAAAGAAGATATTAAACCGGTATTTTTAAGGGTTGATTCTGAGCTGGCTGACAAGTCATCAAAAAAGGGCTAGAAAAAACTGTAACAAAAATATAAAAATCCGGCTAAAATCGGAAAAGAGGATAGAAAAAATTAAATAAATAAGTTATAATAAATAAAAACGGAGGTTAAACATGTTGAAATCAGAAGCTTTGATGTGCCCCCCCCCCGTTGGAATGCACGAATAGCAAGGGGTTTAGGGTTTACTTTAGCAGAGGTGCTTGTAACTTTAGCAATTATCGGAGTAGTTTCTGCAATGACCGTTCCGACTTTAATGCAAAATCATCAGAGAAAAACCTATGTTACACAATTACATAAGGTATATAATGAATTTTCTCAGGCTTTAATTCAGTATCAGAACGACAAAAATGCTGTTAATCTTACAGAAGCAGGATTTTATGATATCAACAACATAGATGCTTTTATGAAAAAATACTTTAAAATAGTACAAGACTGCGGTTCCGACTGTCATGACTGCTTTGCGGATAAATACAAAAAACTTGATGGAAGCAGTAATATAAACCCTGTATCACTTTCAAATGCAAAAGGATATATTCTTGCCGATGGTGCTTCAATATGTATAAATACTGCTCAAATGCATATTGATATTAACGGAAAACAAGGACCCAATATTGCAGCAAGAGATCTTTTTGCTGTAAAAATATATAATAATGGGACTATTGACGAAAACTGTACAAACACTCCATGTACTACTGATGAAAGAGAAAACAGCTTTAACAATAATTGTGCGAAAGATACAGGCGGTAATTACTGGTGGGGCTGTTTCGGCAAAATTCTTAATGACAATTGGGAAATGACTTACTGATTACAATTGTAAAAGAGTATTAAGATCAACATTCAAAGCTTTGGCTATTGCTATTATAGTACATAGTCTCGGATTGCCTGCGCCTCTTTCTATCATATTAATGGTATCTAATGAAACATCAGCCATTTCTGCAAGTTTAAGCTGTGAAATTTTTAATTTCGCACGCTCAACACGCATATTTTTTGCAAGTTCATTATTGTAATATGACATATCCATATAATAAAATTTTATAATATTGTTTTTTAATATTATATATGTTATAATCAGTATTATACTGAATATATTTATATGTTATAATCAGTATTATACTGAATATATTCACTATAAAGTAAGATATATTAGTTATTTATAGGAGTAAGATATGAATAAGATTTGCAAAAACGGATTTATTCCGGCAAAAGATGTCAGATACGCAGGAACCTTTAGCAACGTTCGTAAAATTGCATTTACCTTAGCAGAAGTTTTGGTAACTTTAGCAATTATCGGAGTAGTTTCCGCAATGACCGTTCCGACTTTAATGCAAAATCATCAGAGAAAAACCTATGTTACACAATTACATAAGGTATATAATGAACTTTCTCAAGCTTTAATTCAGTATCAGAACGACAAAAACGCTGTTAATCTTTTTGAAGCAGGGTTAAATAGAACAACTGATAGTAATTATAATTTTATTAAATCATATTTTAAAATAACGGCTGATTGTGGAGATGATTTCACTCCTTGTATGGCAGAAAGTTATAAAAAACTCGATGGAACAATAATTAAATCATTATCAACTGTAACAGGCGGCTCACATAAATGTGTTACAGTTGCAAGTGGAGCTTCAATCTGCGTATATAAAGGAATTGGAAATATTTTAATTCAAATTGCAGCAGATATAAACGGACAAAAAGGACCAAATATTGCTGGACGAGATTTGTTCATAATGTATGTATATAATAACGGAGTTATTGACGACCTGGTTACAAAATGTAATAATGATAATACTAACTGCGGTGTTTGGGATGGCACTGCATCCTCACCAACAAGCGAACAACGAGAAGAAATGTTTGAAATTGCTTGTAAGGAAGGAAGTACTAAAGTAAATTATCATGGCTGTTTCGGCAAAATCCTTAACGACAATTGGGAAATGACTTATTAATTAAAAAAGGCGGTTTTAAAAAACCGCCTTTAAATTTATTATTCATCTTCTTGAGGTTTAATCAAACTTCCGACAGCCGCATACATTGCCGCTGAAATTTCGGAGGTTGATGTAAACGGTCCGTAATCTTTTATAAATTTTGCGACATCAAATGTGTTGAGATAATTTTGCAGCGCTGCAGTTGACGCATCTGTCAGACCGCCGACAAAAAGAAGATTTTTTAAATAATTTTGTGCTTTTTCTTCCACATCAGCCTCGTCATAAGCTGAAGAAGAAAATTCTGTTTTATCCTGTTCTTCTTTTTCTTTAACTGAAACACCGTATTCTTTTGTTTGTTCTTCCTGAGCCTCTTGCAGTTCTTCATCTTCCTCAACTGCTGCGGCTGCTGATGTGTAAGCTTTTGAATTTACTCCTGTAATTTCCATATACCTATCCTTTCTGTAAATTATTTTACAAATTGTTTAACGGACACTTGTTAAAAAATCTTTAGGATTTTGTAAAGAGATATTAAATTAATTCCAACCTATACTTTCCTGATGAGAGGAAAAAGAGCGGGCAGCAATTCTCATTCGTTTATATGATTTAACTAAAGTTTTTTTGATTTAAATCCGTAGAAAATCATGCAAATCAGTAACTTTGAGGCATCCTATGTTCAATAATGTAAATAACCCTTTCGGAAACCGCGCAGTATCATCTTCCACATCTTCAGACAGTCATGGCAGACGGCAAAAAGAAGATCCTAAAGAAGAATTAAAAAAATACATTGATGAAGATGAACCGGATGAAGTTTTGATAGGCGGACTTCCTATTTTAACGGAAGAAGAAGTTTTAGCAATGACACAGCAGTATATTGCCAAACTAAAAAATGAACATGAGGACAATGAAAAAGTTCTGAAAAAACTCGACAAATATCTCGAAAATTTTGATGTCAAAAAATTCATGAAAAAAAATCCGAATATGACAAGCCCTGATTTTTATATGGTTATGTACAACGAAACAGAAGGATTGGTGAAATAATTACACAAGAGTGTAAACGTCATCCTCAAGCATTGTTTTTTGAAAGTCTTCGCATTCCGCAACCATATCGGTTAAAATTGAATATTTTGGAGAATGAAGAACGCGTGTAATATCGCCTTCGCCCGTAAAGTCGATTACGTAATAATCATTATTTTTTTCTTTTATTTTTATTAAATTTGTATCTTCAAGTATTGAAAATAAAAGTTCAAAAACTTTATATGACTTGCCTAAAAAACTTGCACAGCGGCGAAGTTCGACTTTTCCGCCGTTGTTGTGAGCGGCAAATTTTAACATTCCCCAAACTGTCTTTAAAAATTCTTCTTCATCCATATATTTTATGTCATAGTTCATAAAATGCAGTGCAAGCGGATTTGTGCGGCTTAGAATACTGTCAAAAGTTTCCCTGTCTGCCGGATAGTCAAAAAACATTAGAGAATCACAAGGACGAAGATTATCACGGGTTATTGTACGCGCAAAAAGTTCTGAAAACGGCTTCAGTTTATCAAGAATTGACTTGCTTTCCGCAAAAATCAAAATATTTTGTTTTGAATTTTTTACATAATCATTAACCTGCGGCAAAATATCTGTTTTTTTACGGTGATCGTATAGTTTTTGCTTTGGAAAATCTTCTTCTTCTTTCAAATACGGAGAATGAATATCGTCGATTATCAACTGCACGCTTGTAACCCCGTTAAATTCATTTTTTTGCGGGTGAAAAGCAATGTCAAGCGTGTCGCCTTTGACAAGATAAATATCACCGTCTTTCCATCTGATACAGTTGAATTCGGAAGTTCCCGCCTGACAGGTCAGACGAAGGTGATTTTTGTTTTCTCCCATTAAGCGTTTTTCTTTAATCTGCAGATTTTTCAAGGCAAAAACCGGACTTGGATTTGCCGCCCCGAAGGGTTCCAGTTGTGAAATCTGCTCAACAAGATCAAGCGTAATATCATCGGGAATAAGTTCTAAATCTATATTTATAAAAGGTTTCAAGTCCTTACCCTGAGAGATTTCTTTAACCGTTTTGCAAAGAGCTGATTTTACCGTATCAAATGACGATTTTTCTTCACTGAACGCAAGCCCCGCAGCCATTGCATGTCCGCCGAAACCGTCAAATAGTTCCGCATTTGCAGATATTGCATCATAAAGATTTACACCTTCAACGCTCCTTGCAGAACATCTAAACTGTTTTGTCTCATCTGAATATGTCATCAAAAATGTCGGTTTATAATACTTTTCAACAAGCATTGAAGCAACGATACCGATTATTCCGATATGCCATTCTTTGTTGAAAAGAACGATTGCAGGATTTCTGTTGCCTTCTTTTTTTACCATTTCATCTGCCTGTGCAAAGATGTTCTGACAAAGTTCCTGACGAACTTTGTTAAATTCGTTCAGCGTCTGAATTGCCATTTCAATTTCCTGCTTGTTATCGGAAATTAAAACTTTTATAGCAGCATCAACAGTATCAAGCCGTCCTGAAGCATTAATTCTGGGTGCAATACCGAAAGCTATCTGTTCCGACGTAATCTGCCCCTTATATCCGGCACTTTCTAAAAGTCTTGATAAACCGTAATGCTTTCCGTTAGAAATTAATTCCAATCCCTTTGTTACAAAATATCTGTTTTCGCCAATCAGCGGAACAACGTCGGCAACAGTTCCGACTGCAACGTAGGGTAGAATTTCCGATATAAATTCAAGTTTGTTATATTTTTCAAGCAGAGCCTGTGCAACCTTGAACGCAACACCGACACCCGCAAGAGCCGCAAGCGAATTTATTTGTTTTGCGGACAAATTTTCATCCAGCGCATCAGGCGCTTTCGGATTAATTATTCCGTAAGCTTTAGGTAAAACTTCAGGTGCTTCGTGGTGGTCTGTTATTATCACATCTATTTTAAAACTGTTTAAGAAATTAACAGCATCAACATCAGAAATCCCGCAGTCACAAGAGATAATAACCTTTGGCTTAACCTTTGTCATTATCTGCACAAGAGCTTTGGTATCAAACCCGTGCCCTTCTTTTTCCCTGTCAGGAATAAAGTAATTAACATCGGCACCTAAAAATTTAAAAGTTCTGTATAGCAAAGATGTGGATGTAACACCGTCAGCATCAAAGTCTCCGTGGATAACTATTTTTTCATTGTTATCAATTGCCAAAGCCAGTCTTTCAACACATTTTTCCATATCAGAAAAAGCTTTCGGGTGTGTGAGTTTCATCTCAAGCGGGTTTAAAAATTCTTTTATATCCTCATCCGACGTAACCCCTCTGGAATGTAAAAGCCTTGTGATTAAGCTTTTTTCATGTCCGTCGTATTTATTAAATATCCACTCTTTCATTGCCATAATTTCATGATATCACAAAACAACATGTTGTAAATTTGAATATAAATACTTTATGATATAATTTTTTTATGCTGAATATAGTTTCAATATTTCTTGGCGGCGGTCTTGGCGCTGTTACCAGATATCTTATAAGTTTTAATACGGCAAAATATTTTGAGATAAATCTTCCTGCCGCAACATTTTTGGTTAATATAACAGGATGTTTTATTATTGGCTTTTTATATTTTTTGTTTATTGAAAAAACAAATATCCCTCCTGAATTAAAACTCTGTCTAACAGTTGGATTTTGCGGCGGTCTGACAACTTTTAGCACATTTTCTCTTGAACTTTTTGAAATGATTGGAAATCACCAGATATTTCAAGCCTTTGCATATATAATTTTGAGTGTTACAATATGTCTGTTAATGACAGGAATAGGAGCGTATCTTGCAAAACTTGTTTAATTTTGACAAATTAAATTTCATAACAGCCGGAATGCCTTTAAGAACAGGAAAAGGCAGTTATCCTCAGGCTTTTGAAATCTTAAAAGAAATGAACCTTGACGGAATGGAACTTGAATTTGTGCACGGTGTGAGAATGAATGAGGATCACAGAGCTTTTGTCAAAGGACAGTCAAAAGATTTTGTTATCACAGCACATGGTCCTTTTTATATTAATCTCAACTCAAAGGAAGAAGAAAAAATTGACGCCAGTGTTCAAAGAATAATAGATACAGCCTCGGTTGCGTCGCAGGCAGGAGCCTTCAGTATAACCTATCACGCTGCGTTTTATATGGGCGGAGACAAACAGACTGTTTATAATCAGGTTAAAACTCAAACTAAGCGCATTATGGACGTTATTGAACAAGAAAAAATAAAAGTCTGGGTTCGCCCGGAAACTACAGGCAAAGCTACACAATGGGGTGATATAGGCGAAATTATAAATCTTTCAAAAGAATTTGAGCAGGTGCTTCCATGCGTTGATTTTTCACACCTTCATGCAAGAACAGCCGGAGAATATAATACTTACGATGAATTTTCCCGTGTGCTTGAAAAAATAGGAAATGAAATCGGTCAGTATGCACTCGAAAATTTTCACGGACACCTTGCAGGCATTGAATATACCACAAAAGGGGAGCGCCAGCACTTAAATCTTGAACAATCTGATATGAATTACAAAGATTTGCTCAAAGCTCTAAAAGCATTCAATGTAAAAGGTGCAATTGTCTGCGAAAGCCCGAATATTGAAGATGATTGCAGATTGCTGAAAGATTACTATTCTACATTGTAATTTTTCCGTTGTGTTTTTACAATCCTGCAATTGCAGATCAGCTTGCGGTCAGCAATGACGAATACCTGTAACTTTCCAGCACCTTCCTATCTTATTTGTACCGGCATTATGAGGCAGACATAATCTTCTTCATTGTTAGGTTTAAACATCGTCGCAGAAAGCGGAGTATTCAAACCTATTTTAACCTCATCTGAATCAATATTTTTCAATGCTTCAAGAACGAATTTGTAATTGAATGCAATAGTAAGTTCTTCTCCGGTGTAATCTATATCAATGCTTTCTTCCGATTTACCTGAATCCGGAGTGTCTGCCATAAGTTTTAAATTATTGTGGCTGAATTCAAGTTTTACAATACTTGTTTTTTCATTAACCATGATAGAAACACGCTCAAGAGCTGATATCATCTGCTGAACATTAACCAGTGCCTCTTTGGGGCTTTCTTTCGGTATAAGCTGATTATATTTCGGGAATTGACCTTCCAGAAGTCTTGAAATAGTTGTTGTCTTTTCGGATTTTAGTATAATTTTAGATTTTTCCGTGTAAATTTTTACTGCTTCTTCATCAATAAATCCGCTCATTTTTATAAATTCATTAAGGGTTTTAGAAGGAATAATCAGTTGTTTGGAATGATTGTCTTTGTTATCAATAGTTTCGCGCACCCTTGCGAGGCGGTTTCCGTCAGTTGAAGCAATTTCCAGAATATTTTCAGAAATGTCGCAGACAATACCTGATAAAAGATTGCTTGATTCGTAACTTGCAGCGGCAAAACCTGCCTGCTTAACTGCTTTAACAAACGGTCTGATTTGTATTTCAAAACCTTCCGCTTCATTAACCTGAACATTTGCAAATTCAGGAGGAAATTCGGAAGCTGAAATTCCGATAATATCAAATTTTGAATTCTGGCAGGTTATGTTAACTGTTGTTTGACCTTCTTCCATTTCAAAAGTTATAAGTTTGTCTCCGAGCTTGGAAACTATTTCATTGAGAGTTTTAGAAGGAAGTGTAATCTTTCCGTCTTCTTCAACCTGAGCATCAACTAAAGCAGTTACCGTAAAATCCAAATCTGTTGCAACCAGTTTAATTGTACTTTTATCAATAGTTTCAATTAATATATTTAAAAGCACCGGCTGAAGAGCTTTCATTGACGTTGCTCTTTCTACAATTTTTATACCGTTATATAAATCATCTTTTTTAACTACAAATTTCATATCCTTACTCCTTAAATTATCCCTCTTTATAAATAAATTATATCTGAATAAAAGCTCAATTAAAAGAATAGTTAAACAAAAATTAAGCTGATTTTGTTTTTAACAGCTTATTGTTTTTTTGAACAAAAATTTTTCTATTATATATTATATTAATAATTATATATATAAATATAATAGTAATAATAAGCTTAAATTATTTGTAGAAAACCGGTGAAAAGTATTATTATTATTGAGTTTTAATTGTAGATAAAATTGTAGAAAAAATGTATAAAAATATTTATAATTGTAGAAAACTTGGAATAAAAGAAAATCTATGTAGAAAACTCATGAGTTTTCTACTATTTTCTACAATATTTTCTACTGATTTCTTCAAAAGAATCCCCGCCGAATTTAATCAAGAATTCGTCTATTAAAACGCAGGCAATTCTGCTTTCCGCGATAACCGAACATGCTTCAACAGCGCAGGTATCTGAACGTTCAAAATGAGCTTGGCATTCCTGCATTGTCTTTAAATCTACTGTTTTTAAAGGTTTTGGCATAGTGGGAATAGGTTTCATTGATGCCGTAACAACAAGGGGTTCTCCGTTTGTCATTCCGCCTTCTATTCCTCCGGCGTTATTTGAGTTTCTGACAATTTTTCCGTCTTGGATAAACATTTCATCATGATATTTGCTACCGCGCATTTTATAGCAATGGTGATTGCCGATTGTGACGGTTTTGACAGCCGGAATACTCATTACAGCCTGAGCAATTTTTCCGTCAATCATTCTGTCCCAGTGAACGTAAGAACCTAATCCGACCGGCAGGTTTTCGAAAACAACCTCAAACTTGCCGCCTAAACTGTCGCCTTCTTCTCTTGCTCTGTCTATTTCTGAATTAAAATCTTCTTTTGCTGTCCCGATTTGTATAATTTTTGAAGAACATATTATTCCGAATTGTTTAAGCATTTGTTTTGCAACTGAACCTACGGCGGTTTCAATGGCTGTTTTGCGCGCACTGGAGCGTTCAAGAATGTTTCTTAAATCAGACTGGTTATATTTTATACTCCCCGCATAATCAGCGTGACCCGGACGGCATTGAGTAAAAGATTTTTCTTCCGTATAGTCCTCGGGGTTAACGCTCATGATTTTCTGCCAGTTTTCAAAATCCTTGTTTTGAATAACAAGAGTAACCGGCGAGCCTATAGTTTTTCCAAACCGCACGCCGGAGGTAATTTCAACAGTGTCTGTTTCTATTTTCATTCTGCCGCCGCGACCGTAACCCTGTTGGCGGCGTTTGAGATCTTCATTTATAGAATTTATGTCAATCTCAAACCCTGCCGGTATTCCTTCTATTATTGCGGTTAAGCATTTGCCATGGCTTTCTCCCGCTGTTAAAAATCTGAATTTATCCAACATAATTTATTTTTTGTTTGCATACTTAAGAAATATTTGCTCTTTAGTCTGCATCATCTCTTCTGTTATCTGCCATTTTCCGTTAATCTTTTTAACTATCATGTAAGTTTTCAGTTTATATGTTTCACCTTTAGGCTGTCTGAGAGAGCTTACTTTATAAGCTCCGTTTCCGGCAGGAGTTACCGAGATGTTTGTGTAAGTATTTTTATACCCTCTCATTTTCGCGCCTGCCTGACCGATTTTCATTTGTTTAATGTAAGTTGCTGTATTTGTATTAACGTTAACCAGTCCGCCGTCGGGTTTTACAACCTGTCTGATGATTTTTGCATCCGGTGAATACATAGTTGTAATAACAGGATTATATGTATTTGCAGCGTTTACGTAACTGTTGAAAAATTTCAGAGCTTCCTGAGAATCGTCTGCAAAAGCTTTTAACCCGGCTGTAAAAAACAGTGTAAATACAAACATTATAGATAATAATTTTTTCATTCTGATTTCCTTATTTACTCTACACAATAATATAACGATACAAATAATAATTTTGTTCATTTTAATTATATCATATAAACCTCCGATGTCATTATACAAAATATGTAGTATAAAATATTATATGGATTTGCAAATTTTATCTGAATATCTGGATTATCTTGAAATAGAAAAAGGACTTGCCGAAAATACACTTGAGGCATACAGAAGAGATCTCGAAAATTTTTTTGAATTCTGCGGAAATATTGATGTTAAAGATATTCAGCGCAGCAGAATAAATTCTTATGTCAGAGAATTGCATGAAACACATTTTTCCCCGACAAGCGTGATGAGAAAAATCGCTTCAATCCGCGGATTTTTTAAATGGGCGTGTACAAATGATATTTTGAAAATTAATCCGGCACTTACTCTTGAGCAGCCAAAGGTTCCGCAAAAACTTCCGAAAGTAATGACTGTTGAAGAAATAAATAATTTATTAAATCAGAACTTGACAAAACTGCACAGAGTAATAGTTGAACTTCTTTACGGGTGCGGTCTCAGGGTTTCGGAACTCGTTAATTTGAAAATTACGGATTATGACCTGAAAGCAAAATATCTTGAATGTACCGGAAAAGGTTCTAAAGACAGAATAATTCCGCTGGGTAAAAAAGCAATAGAGGCGATAAAAAATTATCTTCCCGAAAGAGAGTATACACTTCAAAAATACAACCTTAAATCAAATATACTTTTAATAAATGAAAAAGGAAAAACAGTTAACCGTCAGGAAGTCTATACATTTATTCATGAGCAGGGAAAAAAGCTTCATAAATCAATTTCTCCGCATACACTAAGGCACACTTTTGCAACACATTTGATTGAAAACGGGGCAGATTTAAGAGTTGTTCAGGAGCTTTTAGGTCACAGCAACGTTTCTACAACCCAGCTTTACACGCATATAAGCAAAAAACGCCTGAAAGAAGTCTACTTTGCAATAAACAAGTGAAGAGTGAAGGGTGAAACGTGAAGAGAATTTATTTTTTAATCGATAAGACGAAAGGACGATAAGTCTTTTTTAGTGAAGTGTGAAGAGAGAATGGTGAAGCGCATTTCCCTCTCCCGCAAAGGGAGAGGGGTGGGGTGAGGGCTGATTTATTTTTAGAAATATTATGCGATTGCGGATCAGCTGCGCTGTCCGCAATGACGAATACAGGTGCTTGGTCATTCTGAGCGAAACGAAGAAACGCAATATCATCACGATTTTGCGATTGCCACGTTAGGCTTATACCCTCCTCGCAATGACAGAATAGTATAGCATCCTCCCCGGACGTGGAGGGGTGATGTTGGAAGATAAGATGCTAAGAGGCATAGAGGCAAAGCTGTTATCAATAATAAATTTTGTCACAATTTTACCAAAACAGCTATAATGAAAATTACTATTATATAATTGTTTTCATGGTATAATACCTTTATGAAAAAACCGATTGTAGCAATAGTAGGACGTCCGAATGTCGGAAAATCAACTTTCGTAAACCGTCTTGTAGGTTCGAGAAACTCTATCGTTGACGATTTACCGGGAGTTACACGCGACAGAATATACTTTGATGTTGAATGGCAGAACAAAATTTTTACCGTTATTGACACAGGCGGAATTATTCCTGGTGATGAAGATGAAATTATGCTGTCAATTTTTGATCAGGCAAAAATAGCCTGCGAAGAAGCTGATAAAATTATCTTTATTGTTGACGGGAAAGAAGGCGTTAATCCGGTTGATTATGATATTGCAAATATTTTGAGGCAATCGGGCAAACCGGTTTTTCTTGCCGTAAATAAATCAGATAATCCAGAATCGTTAATGATGGTTAATGATTTTTATTCTCTTGCAATCGGTGATCCGATAGGTATTTCAGCACTTCACGGATCAGGCGGTGTAGGTGATCTGCTTGATATGGTAACGGAAGATTTTTCGCGCGATATTGAAGAAAAAGACGATACAACAATAAGAATTGCAATAGTCGGCAGACCGAATGCCGGAAAATCATCAATAGTTAATGCGCTGTTAAACGAAAACAGGGTTATAGTGTCCGATATTTCAGGAACAACACGTGACAGTATAGACAGCACAATAACTTTTAATAACAGAGAATTCGTCATTGTTGACACAGCAGGTATAAGAAAAAAATCAAAAGTAGACTGGGGCGTGGAAAAATTTGCCGTTGACAGGGCTATACGCTCAATAAGAGACTGCGATGTAGCGCTTCTGGTAATTGATGCAACTCAAGGAATTTCCGATCAGGATAAAAAAATTGCGTCTATTATAACTGAAGCCGGTAAAGGTTTGATTATTGCTATTAACAAGTGGGATTTGATAGAGGACAAAAAGTCAAATACTATTAATCAATATAACAAAAAACTTGCAAATGATATTCCGTTTCTGGAATATGCGCCGAAAATTTATATCTCTGCAGTTACAAAACAAAGACTTCATCAGATTTACACGGAAGCTGAAAAAGTATATGCGGAATGTACAAAACGTATTTCAACCGGCCTGCTGAATAAAATTATAAAAGAAGCATATATGCTAAATCCTCCTGCCTCATCAAAAGGCAAACGGTTAAAAATTATGTATGTAACCCAAACAGGAGTTCAGCCCCCGCATATTGTAATTTTTGCAAACAATGCCGATTTGATGAAAGATCATTACAAACGATATATCGAAAACAAACTAAGAGAAGCATTCGGATTTTTTGGAACACCGGTCAAGCTGTCAGTCAGAGAACGTTCGGATAAAGAAAAGAAATAAAGAAAGGAGAATTATATGGAAGGATTTGAACATCATCGCAGCTTCGGGGGGGGGGCACTCGTCGGCTAAATAGAGGGCAAGAAGCCCGGAGGCCAAGAAGTCAATCTATTTCCGTCATCCTGAATTTATTTCAGGATTTCTTAACTGGAGGCAAAGATGCAAAGAGGCATAGATGCAAAGCCAGTATCGAAAACACTAAACTCTTCCTTCCCTTGTTAGGGAAGGATAAGAGGATGGGTAACAATCATCAATACCCACCCCCTCCCTCCCTAATCAGGGAGGGAGAAGAAAAGAATAATCCCCTCTCCCTTTGGGAGAGGGAGCAGTTGTGTGAACAAAGTGAGCGTACAACTGCGGGAGAGGGTCACCCCTCATCCGGCATGATGTGCCACCTTTTCCCGCAAAGTGGAGAAGGATTAAATGTGATGCTGAAAGTCAGAGTTAATGACAACTTGCAGCGTCATCCCGAACTTTGTTTGACTGCATTTGCCGAAATCTATGATTTCGAGCAAAATGTCCCAATGCGTGCGGGATCTCAAGAGATACAGAAACCCGGAAGTCAACCTGCCTTAGATAAGATGCTGAAACACGGAGGTCAATCCGACGTTCAGCATGACATTAATCTTTTCCTGAAACGAACTTATTCACCTGTTCACTTATTTTCTTATTCTCTTCGTAAACGCGCAGCGTTTACACTCGCTGAGGTTTTAATCACCCTCGGCATCATTGGCGTAGTCGCAGCCATGACAATTCCGACATTAATTACTACTTATAATAAGCGAGTTGTAGAAACGCGTCTTGAAAAATTTTATTCCTCAATGAATCAGGCAATCCGCATGGCGGAGCTTGATTACGGCGCAAGAGAATTGTGGTTTGAGGACAACAGTGACAGAGCTTTGCAAGAAAAGTGGTGTAAAAAATATATTATTCCTTATATGAATGTTGTGAAAACTGATTCCGTATATGTTTCAGGCGTAAAATTATATACTATATATTTTGCTGATGGCAGTTCTGTTTCAATGCCTTCAAGTAATGGGCGTGATTGGTATTTCTGTGCGGGGGATATTCAAAAATGTTTTGATAATTATGGTAATATGCCAAAAGCATCAGGTAAATGTAGTTTTGCCTTTTATTATAACCCTGTTCGTAAATCAGACGGGAGTTTTTACCAATGGAACTTTGAACCATATATGTCAGGTTGGGATGACACAGAAAATTCTCTAAAAAATCATCAAAATTATGGCTGTTATAATGAAAATGTTGGTAGTAAATCTTGGCGTGCTTATTGTACAAGGTTGATACAATATAACGGCTGGCGGATTCCTGATGATTATCCCTTCAGGGTTAAGTACTAAAAAAGAGCCTTTAAGGCTCTTTTTTAGTTAAAGTTTACTTACGAAACACAAAACATCATCAAATAAATTCTTAATCGGTTCTGTTACATCGTAGGAAAGAATTTTTCTTACATATTCCAGTTTTTCTTCAAATGTCAATGTGTGACGCTGTTCTTCCGGAATTTCTGCGATGATTTTTTCAATTTTACTTTCATCAATAACAATTTCGTACTTTTTTAATAACTCTTCTGACAACATAAGGGTTTCACATACATTGTTGATAGGGGTAATTTTGGAATAATCAATTTCCAATTCTGTCGGGGTACCTAATTCATTCATCTTTCTGCTCCTTATAAATTTTTTTAAACAAACGCTTCTGAGACATAATTTGCCATTTCATCAAACATATTTTGAAGCGGCAGTGTAATATCAATCATTGCTTCCTGCTGAATATCTGCCAATGCTGTTTCAAAAGATTTTTTCGGCGGTTTGACGGCAACTGTTTCAAATTTGTCTGCTTCCAGCTGTTCCAGTAAATCTCTTGAAAAATCGGTAGTATTTCTTAGGGATGACAAAATAGCACAATCTATTTTAAATAAGTCTGCCGAACTCAACTCACTGCTAAGCATTCTCTCCATCTTGTCAATGTCGTTAATGTCATGCATAATTCCATTGGCAACAGTGTTACAGTCCATGACCATAACGTTTTCGGTTTTTGAATTCATTAAAATTTTACCTCCAATTAATTATTGCTCTGTCTGTATTTTTTATCTCGGTAAAATTTTTCAAAAACTTTAATAAAAAAGATGAATTGTTACATTATGTTTACAAAAATTTTTGATAAGTTAAAAATTGCTTATTTTCTCGTTAATTCAGTTTCTTGAGAATTTTCTAATATATAAAAAACAAAAACATTGTAGCGAAAAAGAAAGTCTCGTCAATTGACAAGACTTATAAATATACATTTACCCCACATTTTTTATAACATAAAAAAATTTTTTTGTCAACACATTTAATAAAAACTTTTTTAACAAAAATAAAAAGTGCCGGCAAACATTTTTTAATGTGCTTCTTTTAACACAACAATCGTATCTTCAATTTCAGTTTTTAAATATTCAAGCTGCTGATCAATTACGTTGTCATTATACAAATATCCTGCCCCTGCGTAAGCCATATACGGTCTGTATTTTTCAGCTTCTGCACGTAGTGTTGCAACTGATTGTGTATGGGTGGAAAGTTCCATAAGTTTTTGAAACGAGATATAACTGCTTTCCGGTGTGTTTTCGTATTTGTTCCGCAAAAATTCTACGGTTTTGGTGAAAAAATAAGCTTTTGCATTAAAAAGCTGTACGTTACATCTATCTTCAATACAGGCAAGAAGGTTTTCAAGCTGCGGCAGAAGTTCGTTAATATCATTCAGATAAGGTGATGTTTTATTGTCTTTTAAAATAATATTTACAAAAGCAGGGTTGTCACGCGGAACAGGTTTAATTTCGTCCGAAGAGTTAAAATTTTTCGATTCTTCAAAAAGAGGTTTTGTACTTTTGGGTTCGTTTGTATTGAAGCTTTTTGAAATGTCGGGTAATGTTCCGACATATCCCTTGCCTTCGGTATCGGGAGTGTCTTTTTTAAACCCCCACCCGAAACCGGCAGAAGTGCTTAAAATTATAGCCAGACAAAAAACCGCAAACTTTTTCATACCATAATTATAATGATATACGAGGAAAAATCATCCATTGTTTAATTTATTTGTAAAATTATTCAATCACAGAACCTGTAGCCGGTTCAATTATCGGGGTTTCAGGCATTGTTTGAGGCGTCTGTTCAGGTTTGTGTTTAAAGCCGAACAGATGCCATTTTTTGTGAACAGGACAAAGTACGTTATTTTGTTCCCCGTAATACATTTTTTGTCCGAATGGTCTGAGTTTGGGATCGCGTTCATAAAAAGCTTTATTATTCATACAGTATTTAATTTCTTTCCGCTTCATTTTTGTAACAGTGTTGTATTTTGCTTTTTGTTCGGAACTAAGTATTGATTTGAACTCTTTATCATATTTGTCAGCGGTTTTTTGCATTTCCTTTTTTATTTTTTCAATAACTTTTTCCTGTTTTTTTACGGCAGATTCTGATGCACCGCTGTGTTCGCACATTTTTGAAAGAACATATTCTTCTTGTTGATACTCTTTAAAAAGTTTTCCAAGCTCTTCATAGCGTTTCATATCAATCACATCTTTACATTTTTGCTGGTCGTTAGAGAGGTTTAAAACATTGTACAGAGTAGCACGTTCATTGTACATAGAAGTCATTAAATCAAGACATTTTGTACTTTGATTACATTCGCAGGCCTGCTGGTTGTTTTCCATTATTCCGATTTCCTGTGAAAAAGTTATAGATCCGCATAACAGACAGCAAATACCGAGCACAAAAAATTTTTTAAACATTTTACCTCTCCCTTACAAAAGAATTATTGCATAATTATAGGTTAAAAACAATATTTTGTAGTAAACTCTTTTTATGGAAGAAATGAATTTACGAAATTATGCGTATATCGGTGATGCAGTTTGGGAACTTTATATTCGCGAAAAAACGATAAAATTGACAAATAATTCACAGCACCTTCATAAAATAACAACCGATAAAGTCAAAATGGGATTTCAGTCAGAACTTTTGCATAAACTTGAAGAATTTTTAACGGACGAAGAATACGAACTTGCGCGACGCGGTAGAAATTTACCTATACCAATAGGGAGACGCCAGAACCAGAGTGAATATCGTCAGGCAACAGCATTTGAGGTGCTTATAGGCTGGTGGTATATAACAGATAAGAAAAGGCTTTCGGAAATATATGAGATATTGTCAGATAGTATAGGAATTTAAAAAAAATAAACAAGGTACTTTACAAAAAAAAATCAGCATGTAGAATATTTCTTGTGACAATAAAATAAAAAGTCGCAAGAAATTGCGGGGGTTTAGCTCAGCTGGTAGAGCACCTGCTTTGCACGCAGGGGGTCAGGAGTTCGAATCTCCTAACCTCCACCATTTAAAACAACTAGAACAATTAAAATCAGAGCCTACGGGCTCTTTTTTAATGCTTTCGATACATTTATCCTTTGAAGAAATTATGGCAGACTTGAATTCAGCGAAACCAACTTCCGCAATCTCTTTTTTAGCAAGTTTTACGAGATTTTCAATAGTCGCAAACGGCTCTTGTGGCAATAAGTTTTTATAGTTAATAAACTTTACAAATATAGCAATTTTAATTAAATAATTTACTTTATATAAACATAGGGGAAAATAAGGATATTTGTATGGGATTAAGCAAAATCGCATTGAATTTGGCAGAACGGACTGCCAGTTATGCTAAAATGTTAGGAAAATCAAGCATTTTGGAAACAAAACCAATTAGCAGAGTAAATGTTAGCGGATTAAAATATTCTGCAAATTTGAAAGCCGATACTTTTTCTCCCAAGATAGATAAATGGGTTGACGGAATAAAGACAACTCCTCCATATGTAGATACTGAAACAACAGCAGTTATAGGGCATCATAGTTTTCACTGTGCAAATAGTATATATAATACTACTATAGAGTCATTCTACAAGCAAATAGAAAGAAATTTTGCAGGAAGACCAGAAGATATAATTAAAATGAAATCAGAAGGATTAGCATTTCTTACAGAAAATAATATTAGATCTCTAAAAAGAAATCGTGATTTTCTGAAACTTCAACCACAACCGCATCAAAGTACAGTATTTAGAGCCAGGAGCAGGAATTGTGATGGTGGCGGTGCCGATTTTGATATAATAAGCAAAGCCAAAGTCGGAGATGAAATAATTCCGTCTGGTGGTTTTGCGTATGCTGCACGTTTCAAGTCACAAACTGCTCCATATTTTGGATTACCTGACGGTATGTTGTACGAAATTGTCGTACCAAAAGGTAGTCAAATTTCAGTGAATATGGAACATGGCGGAGAAGCTGTATTTCCTGCACTGTCTAAATTTAAGTTACTGAAAAAGGAAACTCGTTATATCAAATGTATCCAAGATGAAGTTTCAAAAGTTTCAAATGCAAAAGCATATCCATACACATATGTAAAAATGGAATATGTTCCCGAAATTCCAGCATTAGGTAAAGAATTCGAAAATATAAGTAATGAAGAAATTAAAACATTGGTGCAAAAAGCAAAAGAGTGTAACTGCACAACTTGGGCAGATTTTGCAGAATTGCCGAAAAAACTAGGCTCATAAGCAAAGATTTTATATCTTATGTTAGAAAAGTTATTGAAAATTTATTCGCTACAGAGGTTGTTGAACAAAATTCTCAATTAGTATTAAAATAGGCTGTTTAATAAAATCTTGCAGTTTTTTGGTGGGTAAATTTTTATTTGTAGATTTTGAAAAATGCGTAATTTCAACATGCCTGAAACATAGTCAATTAAGCGATTTGGCGAGTTTGGAGTGTTAAAACGTATGTGAAGTTCCAAAATAAAAAACCGAATGACATTAGTTATTCGGTTTTTTATTTTCTGAGTGTTATGTATCAGGGATTTTGAGAAAAAGTATCGCGAGTTTGACATTTAAGTCGGAAAACACTTATAAATTTTCGATTTTTTGCAATTTTTCGAGTCCCGAAATAAAATAAATAACCTGAGTAATATTTTCAGAATTAAGAGTTGTTTTAGTCGCCAGCAGTTCTCTTAATTCGTTTTCAAATGTTTTGTCTGGAATATTTTGTTCTTTATGTTCAAACAAAATATCCGCCAGCACAAACAATTCATCATTAAATTTTAAAGCATCACTAAGCTGTTTAATAGTAATAGCTTTCGGGAAATTAGCCATTTTACCGTTTTCAAGTTTAGTTATTAAAGCTGCACTGACACTTGATAGTTTTTCTAAATCTCTTAAACTTAATTTCAAAGCCAGACGTCTTTGTTTTAAAACAGTCCCGAATTTGATTAGTTGTGTATGTTTATCCATTATCCACCTCAAAAGAATGATAACAAAAACAAAACAATAAATCAACACAGTTGACAAATCAACAAAGCAATGTTATACTTAATATAATTCAACATATATTGACAAATATAAAACAATTTAACACCCGCGCTAAGGAGAAATATAAATGGCAAGTTTAAGAAATTTTATCAATGCAATCACAAATGACAACAAAATCTACACAGCAGAAGACATCGGTGGTATGTCAGGAGATGAATTTATGGAAAATGAAAAAGCAATAAATTATCAAATGGCAAATTTAGGTATTCCAAGAGAAAGCGATCTTTCCGGTAATCCTGACGTTGTTTATGTTCATGCATACACCCGTGATGACGGAACAGAGGTAAGAGCGCATTATCGTTCCAAGCCTGATGTGGTTGGGAGTAATAATTATGAACATAGTGGAACTTCAACAGGTGCTGCTGTAGATATTGAACCGACATTAAAATTAGAAGGCGGTATTACTTATAATGATTATCAACCAAATTTGAGAGCAACTATTGATGATTATTCACAAGCAATAGAAAATATTTTCATAGGGGATTTAAATAAAAATTTGCTTGATTTAGGAATTAACACAGTTGGTAGAATACAAAAGCAAAATGATGCTGTAAATTTTTGGAATATCGCTTCACAAAATTTATGGAAAAAACAAGCAGATGACTATATTAAGGGTAATGGGAATTTTTATAACAATATGAAAGATGTTATTAATGATTTCCCTCAATATAAAAAACAGATTCAAGAAAAAGTAAAAAACCAATTTAAGAAAGATGATGTACCAGGAATAGTATTTCATGAAAATAGTAGTGTAGCAAAAGCTATTATTAAATCAGAAGAACTAAATGATTTTATATATAAAAATGCAGCTGCACTGAAATCAGGAAAAGAAGTGACCGGTTCTCTAGGTTTCAATAGTGATGCAAATTTACACAACGCATTTGGTAAGATGGATATTTTATCAGCAAAGTTGCAAGGAAAATATATTGAGTTTATACTATTAGACACATATGATTTTAATCCGAATGAAACGAATCCGCTTGTTCAAATGGGATATTCAACACAAAAAGCAGGATTGCTACATCCGTATTTTACAATAGTAAAATGTAGGTATAAAATATAGAGGATAAAAATGAGTAGTTCAAAGTTTTATATAATTTTTAATATCTTCAATATATTATTAATAGGTTTCATAATATTATGTATGAATATTAGTATGGATTTAACCTTTGATATACAGGGGTCTCCAGGTTCAGATATTAGATTCCTATGGGGTTCAGCATTATATATTACGTATGTTACATTAAAACTCTGCCTTCCAAAGTTAATTGTAAATTGTGCTAAAAAATATACGCTATCAATATTCAACCAGTTTGTAAAATTTTTACAAAACACCCCTCAAAATAAAAAGAAAATTCTAACAATAGCCTTTTGTTATGATTTGCCTTTTTTGATTTATTGTATATATATATATATTGATTATTTTTTTATATGGACTGTTATTTTTACATTGATTGCATATATACTATTTTACGCAGGAGGAATCTTGCTTTTTTACTTGATGTTGTATAGAGGCATTAAAAAATATTTAAAATAGTTAAATAATTTGACAATCCTAAATCCCCGAATAGAAAACGGAGAATTCAAAGGAATTTTATTTGATAAATATGACTATAATTTGCATATTAAAGAATATTTAAAGACACCTGAGGTAACTTTCTATAACAATGCTATGGCCGTAATGCAGTATACACCGTTTGCCAAAAACTATTATGTTATAATACCAATAAAATTTGGAGTGCAAAATAACAATGAAAAAAATAGTTAGAGTTTTATTTAACCGAAACATGTTAATGCTTTATATTGTTAATTTTTTGTTAGCAGATCCGGCAATATATGTATTTTTTTTGTTAATGGCAGCCGCATTTTTAGAAAAATATAATTATTTTATCTTAGCAATAATAATATCGGTTGGAAGATTATTTATATTACCAAATTTTTATAATTGGTTTGCAGGATTTGCAAAAGACAAATATATACAGGATTTTTTGTATGGATTAAGACATTCCCTAAAAGTAAAATTGTTGGTGGCAATATTAAGTCCAATCCCATTTATAATTGAATGTTTTATTTTATCTAATTGTGCAGAATCTGATTTTTGGGGACTATTAGAGGGTATCATAACTCTATATATTTTTTCATTATTTGCTGGATTGCTGGGCAGTTATATAGTATTATATATCTACTGGTACATAGAGGATAAGATAAAAAATAGCAAGGTAAACTAAAATATTTATAACTGGAAAGTACAAATGGGATATTCAGCACACAAAGTAAGGTTGTTACATCCACTTTACAATTGTAAAATGTAGATATAAACTGAAATAAATGAGTAGAAATTTAATCTGTGAAAAATTTCGATTTTTATTTTTATCTAAATTTTTTTAATATCCTATTAGTTATATTTATGTTTGGAATGTTTCTTATTTTTTTATAACTTGTTATATAGCTCCAAACTGGATAGTTCCAAGTTGCTTTATTTTATTATGCATACTTGCAAAAATTTTTATTTTATACCTATTATTTGTTACATTTGAAAAATTTTTCCCTAATTCAGAATTGATTAAAGTGGCGGAGGAATTGAAAATAAACTCCATACGTAGAAAATATTCACTGTTATTGTCTTTTGGCTATGATACAATTATAATGTTATGTTTTGCATTGCATGATATGATAGAATACCGTTTTGAATGGATATCTCTTTTGGGTTATGAATTAATGACACTTGGTGGGGTATGTATGTTTTATATAACATTATTTGGTTTATGGAAAATTCAAGGTAAATTAGAATAAAAACATATTTAGGATAATAATTGTGTTGAAAAGATACAAAAGCTATTTAAAACACTTGATATGCTGGTAAAATAGAGTTAAATTATGAATGACAAATTAATATCAGGTCAGAAGTCAGAGCCTCCTGAACTATAAAAACAGCCTTTGAACACTATTGCAAAAGACAATGAACAACAGAAGAAATCCTTAAAACGCAAAATCCGAAAAGATTTTTATAAAATAAAACAGGAATTGGGTTTAACAAATTATATGTTTGATGATTTAAGATATTGTAAGAAATGTGCAAATTAAGTCCGAAAGTCGTGTAAAAAATGTGCAAACTTTAAGTAAAAGTGATGTAAAAAATGTGTAATTTGTGGTATAATAAACTTACAATATGAGGATTTGAGCATGCAAAGATACGCAATAAAGCAACTGATTGACTGGAAAAACAAAAAGAATCATAAGCCGCTTATAATACAAGGTGCAAGACAAGTAGGTAAAACATGGCTTATGCAAGAGTTTGGAAAAAAGTATTATGAACAAGTTGCATATATTAACTTTGATGTTGATGTAAAAAGTAGAGAGATTTTTGATGTCGACTATGATACAGAACGTTTAATTATGGATATAGGTCTTGCAACAAAGACAAAAATTAATGCGGAAAATACTTTGATAATCTTTGATGAAATTCAAGAGTGTCCAAGAGCCTTAACTTCACTTAAGTATTTTAGAGAAAATGCTCCTCAATACGATATTATAGTTGCAGGAAGCTTGTTAGGTGTTGCTTGTCATGAAGGGACGGGTTTCCCTGTTGGTAAGGTTTCATTTATGAATCTTTTCCCATTAAGTTTTGAAGAATTTTTATTAGCAATGGGAGAAGAAAGGTTTGTTGAACTTTTAAATAAAAAAGATTTTAAAACAATAAAACTATTTAATAACAAGTATGAAAAGCTCTTAAAACAATATTGTTATGTTGGAGGAATGCCTGAAATTGTGCAAGATTTTGTTGAAAACAAAGATTTTGAAAATGTTAGAAATCTGCAAAAAGAAATTCTCTCTGCTTATGAAGAAGATTTTACAAAACATATTCCCACTAATACAGTTGCTAAAATAAGATTATTATGGAAATCTATTCCAGCACAGTTAAGTAAAGAAAATAAGAAATTTATATATGGTGCTGCAAAGGAAGGAGCTCGTGCAAGAGATTTTGAAGCTGCTTTGTCTTGGCTAATTAATAGTGGTTTAGTATACAGAGTAAATAAAATTACAAAACCTGATTTACCAATTACTGCTTACGAAGATTTTAATTCATTTAAGTTATTTGTACTGGATGTTGGTTTATTAGGTGCAATGACAGATTTACAGGCAGATACGATTATTGACGGTAATCGTATATTTGAAGAATTTAAAGGTGCTATAGCCGAACAATATGTTTTACAACAATTTAAGACAATTAAAGATTTACCAGTCTTTTATTGGTCTAATGAAACCAGCAGGGCTGAAATAGACTTTGTTATCCAAATAAAATCTGATGTTGTTCCTGTTGAAGTAAAGGCGGAAAGAAACTTACAAGCTAAAAGTTTGAAGGTTTATATGGAAAAATTTAAACCCAATTATGCAATAAGAACATCAATGGCAGATTATAAGAAAACAAATAGTCTTATAGATATTCCAATGTATGCAATAGAAATAATTAAAGAGGAATTATGATAAAAAAAATTATAATAAAAAATTACAAACAATTTGAGAATTTTAGTCTTGAACTAAACCCTGATATTAACATAATAGTTGGAAATAATGAGGCTGGTAAAACAACTCTTTTTGAGGCTATAAATCTTGGGCTTACACAAAAGCTCAATGGTAGAATGATTGCACAAGAACTTACGCCATATCTTTTTAATTTAAATGCAAGGGATTTGTACTTGAAGGATTTGCAAGAGAATGCAAAAACCGCAAAACTGCCTGAAATACTTATTGAGATATACTTTACTGACAATATTAGCGGAGATTTTAAGGGAAGCATAAATTCATTAAAAGAAGATTGTGCGGGTGTCTCTTTAAGAATATGTTTTGACAGTGATTTTCAAAAAGAGTACGAAAAATATATAATTGAACCGGAAAAAGTAAAAGAAATTCCCATAGAATACTATAAAGTTGAATGGTATAGTTTTGCAAGTAATACATTTAGATTTTTAGAATTACCTGTAAAATCGCATCTAATTGGAAATGTTGAGCATCGTTATATACAAGGATCAGATAAATACATAGCTGAACTAGTTGGAGATTATTTAGATGATACTCAAAAATCATTACTTGCTTTAAAATATCGACAATTAAAAGAAGAATTCACAAGCGATGAAAAAATTAAAAACATTAATGATGAGTTTAAAAGTACAGGAACACCCATATCAGATAAAAATGTCCAGATTTCAATTGATATATCTGCGAAGAATTCTTGGGATTCTATATTATCATTATATTTTGATAATATCCCTTTTAAATTTATCGGCAAAGGGGAACAAAATTCTGTAAAAATAAAATTGGCATTAAAAGAAAAGCTTGAACAATCAGATATAATTATGATTGAAGAACCTGAAACAAGTTTATCTTTTTCAAATTTAAATAAATTAGTAAGTGTTATTTCCAAAACATGTGCCGGTAAACAATTACTAATTAGCACTCACAGTTCTTTTGTCGCAAATAAAACTGGTATTGATAAATTAATTCTATTAAACAAGAATGAAAGTTTTAAAATTGGTGATTTATCCCCAGACACATATAAATATTTTAAAAAATTGTCTGGTTATGATACTTTGCGTATGATACATGCAACTAAAAGTATTTTGGTAGAAGGACCATCTGATGAATTAATTGTCCAAAAGGCATATTATGATACATACGATAAGTTGCCAATAGAAGAAGGTACAGACGTAATAGCTGTTTCATCTTTAGCATTTAAGAGATTTCTTGAAATCGCAAAAGTGTTAAAACTTAATACGGTTGTGGTCACAGACAATGATGGTGATATAGAAACATTAAAAGAAAAATATTGTGATTATTTAAATGAAGAAAACATAAAAATATGTTTTTCAACAGATACAAGTCTTAATACTTTAGAGCCAAACATGTATGCAGCAAATGGATATAATAAATTAAAGTCTTTGTTTACAAGACCAACTAACGATACAGAAGAACAATTTAAAAAATTTTTTATATCAAAAAACAATAAAACAGAAGTTGCATTAACTATTTTTGATGCAGAAAAAGGAGCTGTCGATTTTCCACAGTATATAAAAGATGCCATTAAAAAATAATATTTTAATACACTCAACAGCAGGTTCTGGTAAAACAACTTGTCTGGTAAAAGTTGCATTAAACAATGCGGATAAAAAGATTTTAATAACAACTTATACAAGAAATAATACTCAGGAAATTAAAAATAAATTTGTTGAATTAAATGGCTACGTTCCTAAAAATGTAGAAATTACAACTTGGGAAACATTTCTGCTTAAAAATTGTATAAGACCATACCAAAATCTTATGGGGTTTGAAGATAGAATTTATCAAGTTTATTTTACAAATAAGGATCCGCATTTAAAGGTAAGTAGTAATGGTAAATATTATTACACAATAAAGAAAAGTAATGACATTCAGGGATATTATTTAACTTCAAATGGTAGAATTTATTCTTGCAAAATATCTGAATTTGCTGATGATTGCCATAAAACGGTAAAAGGTAAAATGCTTCAGCGAATTGAAGAATGCTACGACTATGTTTTCGTAGATGAGGCTCAAGATTTTGCCGGATACGATTTTGAAATTATGAATTTGATATTAAAATCTAAAAAAATAAAATCAATTATTGTAGCAGATAAAAGACAAAATACTTTTGATACGCATTATTCAAGGAAAAATAGAAAATATGCTGAAAACATTATAGAATGGTTTAAGTTTTTAGAAAATAAAAAACTCGCAAAATTAAACTATTTGAATAATACTTGGCGATGTAATCAACATATTTGTGATATCGCAGATTCTTTATATCCAGAGTTGCCAAAATCTATATCTAAAAATAAAATTACAACAGAACATGATGGATTATTTTATGTAAAAAATGAAAATTTAAAAAAATACTTAAATCGATATAA
>CALVEM010000008.1 GCA_944326605.1 Candidatus Gastranaerophilales bacterium | reverse complement strand
TTTCTCGCAGTCAGTCCTAAGAATCTGGCTTGCGAAGCTGCCATACCCATGACATGTTCCCTTTCGTTTTGTTTCCTCTCTACAGTTAACGGCAGAAGCAGGGAAATTCTTTAATTATTATATCAAAAAATGTTACATTCCGTAATATAAATCAACTATTTGAATTATGTAAAATTATGCAAATCATTACAATGAAGGATTAAACAGAGCATTTAATTTTTTAATTACAAAATCTAAAGCTCCCTGTTGATCTTCAAAAATATTTTTACAATCATTGCAGCTTTCAATATAGAAATTTTTGTCAGAGAGTAGTTTTTTCATTTGCAGATACAATTCCTCGGGATTTTTTACGATTTTTCCGGCTTTTGAGCGGGATAAAATCCAGTAAATATCTCTAAAATTGTGGATAGACGGTCCCGAAATAATCGGTTTATTGTACACAACGGCTTCTAATGGATTATGCCCTCCGGTTTTATTAAAACTTCCGCCTATAAATGCAAAGTCGCAGATTTGATAAATTCTGCTTAATTCGCCTAAAGTATCAAGTATAATAATATCGTTTTTATCGAATTTATCACTTTTTGAACGGTAACCGGAGGTAAATCCTGTTTTGTCCGCAAGCACTTTTACATCGTTTACTCTTGTCAAATGCCTGGGGGCAAGTAAGAGTTTTATATCTGAAAATTCCGCTTTTAACTTTTTAAAGGTATCGAGTATTATTTCATCTTCGCCTTTATGTGTACTGCCTGCAATAATTACTCTGAAATTTTCCTGATTTAAGTCAAAATTTGCATCAATGCGTTTTACATCAAATTTAAGGTTTTTCATTATTTCTGTTTTATTTTTGTCAGCTCCGATTTGAATAAATTTTTCTCGATCAAGTTCGCTCTGAGTAAGAATTCCTGTGTAATTTTTAAAAAGACCTGCAAAGAACGGTTTCATAAATTTGTAGAGTTTAAATGTAGAATCTGATATTCTGCCGTTTATTACGAAAAGCGGAATATTTCTTTTTTTGCAGTAATCTGCAAATGTCGGCCAGAGTTCAGTCTCTGCAATCAGAACAACAGACGGTTTGATTTTGTCAAGAAATGTTTTTACACATATTGTAATATCAAACGGAAAATATGTTATAAAATCCGCGATATCTTTGAATTTCTTTTTAGCTATTTCCTGTCCTGTTTTCGTTCCTGTTGTTACAACAATTTTGTAATCGGGGAATGTTTCTTTTGCCTTTTTTATAAGATTTTCAAGCGCGATAACTTCTCCTACCGAAACTCCATGAAACATAATAACTTTTTTACCCAAATCAGGAGTGTCAAAATTTCCGAGTTTTTCCTTCCAGCCTGATAGCTCCTTGCCGCGGCACAGTCGTACTATTGCATATAAAGGCAATGATATTAAAAACAAAATTGTAGCAAGTATTTTATATAGAAAAAACATAATTATCATAAAGATTATACATTAAAAAAATGTGGTGTTCAAATTTGTATATAAATATTGACACAACTTGATAAAAACCATAAAATATTGGTATGGCAATTGTTTATTTAAGTTTAGGTTCAAACAGCGGCGACCGTATCGGATATGTCCAGCAGGCTACAGGTTTGCTGGGAGCATCTGACGGTATTAGTATTATAAGGACTTCTGCTTTTTATGAAACAGAACCGTGGAATATGAATTCAGAAACCTGGTTTGTAAATGCTGTTCTTGAAGTTAAGACAACTCTTTCTCCTCATGATTTACTAAAAGAATGCCAGAGGATAGAGCAGCAGTTAGGTCGAAAGCGCCAGGAAAATTTGTCAGAATATTGCGACAGAACTATTGATATAGATATTCTTTTCTATAATAAAGATATTATTAATGACGAAAATTTAACTATCCCGCATAAATACCTTCATCTGAGGGCATTTACTCTTGTCCCGCTTCTTGAATTGATTCCGAATTTTGAACATCCGGTTTTGCACAAGACTATCAGCGAACTTCACAGTGACTTAGAAAATCCGGAAATGGTATTTTTATATGGCACAAGAGTTGAAATCTAAAGTCGCAATCATAGGCGGGGGACCTGCAGGGTGTATGTGTGCGTATTTTTTGCAGGATAAGTTTGATGTTACGGTATTTGATAAAAATTCTCCGCTAAAAACTCTATTGCCTACAGGCGGCGGAAGGTGTAATCTGGCTCATGCTGAATATGATTTTAAAGAGCTTGCGAAAAATTATCCGCGCGGCGAGAAATTTTTGTATTCTGTTTTTTCAAGGTTTTCTACTGCGGATACTATTGATTTCTTTGAAAAAATAGGCGTTAAAACTTATATTCAGCCGGATATGAGAATTTTCCCCGTGTCTAACAGCGCAAAAGAGGTCAGAGCAAAATTCTTGAATTCCATCAAGAAAGTAAAATTTATAAAAGAGGAAGTTTTACGTATAAATGAAGGGTTTACGCTTGAAACAGACAGTGGAGCTTATAAAGCCGATATTATTGTAATTTCAACGGGCGGACATTCATCTTACAGCATGATTGAAAAAACAGGACATAATATCATTGAGCCGAGACCGGCTCTGACAGGACTTAGAACAAAAGAAAATTTTTCATCTCTTGCAGGTGTTTCAATGAACGGAATTTTGTTTACGCATAAAGGAATTTCAGGACCTGTAATATATAAAATTTCGTCGCAGCGTGCAAGAGATAATTTCCCGTATAAACTTGAATTTGATCTGACAGGAGATATTGATTTGCAAAAAGAATTGAATGCAAATCCTCATAAAAGTATTAAAAATCTTCTTACAGAATTTGTACCCAAATCTTTTGCTGAATTTATTTTAGATCGTTTGAATATAAATCCTGATGAAAAATGTCACATGGTAAACGGTTTTGTCCGCGACAAAATAATTGATAAATTGAGACATTTTAATGTTACGGTTACAGGAACAGTTCCTGACGGTGAAGTTGTAACATCAGGCGGAGTTGATTTAAAGGAGATTAACCCCAAAACAATGGAATCAAAACTAATCCCCGAAATTTATTTTTGCGGTGAAGTTATGGATATTGACGGATTTTGCGGCGGGTTTAATCTGCAAAACTGCTGGTCTACTGCTTATGTAGCAGCTCAGGCAGTTTTAGAAAAAGCTTTTTCCTGTTGATTTGCTTTTTTTGCCATTTCCATAACTTTATATTCTCTGTTATTCGGCAAAATATATCTCATTGCAATCATAAGTGCCGGAACGGCAACACCCAGTGCCCCGATACAAATTCCGATATTTTTTAATACAGCGCATCTTTTAGATTTGACAACTTTTTTCAGATAACTTTCAATATCGTCTTTAGGAGCTTTTTTATACAGATCTTCTATATCTGACTTTAATTTCTTAAAGTCCATAATGTCAATATAAGCTCTTGTATCTATTTTTTCAGAGTTTTTCATTGTCTTAATTAATTTTGATTTCTTAGCCATTTTTACAATGAAATTGTCAGGGTTATCGTGAATAAAATTATAAATATCTATTTCTTTTGCGTCATCTTTTATTACTTTTGCATAATCATCAAGGCTTGTTTTAATTGTATTGTCTTTAAAAGCCTGTTTTAGTTCTTTACTTTCAATAATCATTGAATCAAGTTTTATAGGAACTTTAGATTTATTTTCAAGATAATTTTGTATCATTGAACCTGCAAAGTACATGAAAAACCAGGTTCCGCCCTCTTTTATTGTGTAATTAATAAGTTCTTGCTGGCTTTGCGAGCTTGCAAGCCTTTCAGCTGTAATAGATCCGTCCAAAATCATCAGGTTTTTAACGGGATTGAACATAAAATCCTGAAAATATCCGCTGAATGAGATGTCTTTATTCTTTTTCTCTTGATGAACAGGCGCAAATGCCTGCGGAACTTTTTGTTGCAGCAGGTTTGGTGTTTTTGACGCGGACTGTTTATTCTTTGATTTCTCTCTAAGTTCTTCTTTTGCTTCTTCCAGTCTGTAGTGCTGTCTGAATTTTGTAAGTACTGCATATGTTGTAATTGCAGCTAAAGTTGAAAATGCAAATTTTGCAATAGCCAGATTTTTTGTATATTTTGGATTTTTTGAGGCTTTAATAATACTCTGTTTAATTGCTTCAGTCGGAGCTTTTTCAATAGCTTTTGCTAAAATTTCTTTATTTTTAAGGTTTCTTACATCGAATTTCGGATCAATACCAAGCAGTTTATAAAAAGTTAAATCCGTAAATTTTTTGAAAAACGGAATTCCGCCGAGCCAAATGATTTCAGTGCCGAATTCATCAATAAATCTGTCTTTGCCCTCTACATCTTTTCCCGTAATATATGAACCTGCAGTAAGACCTGTACTGTTAGCCAAATCTTTTACGGCGAGCGGCAAAAGAGAGGCATTGCTGCCTAATTTTGAGTATATATATTCACTTGCGGTTACTGCTGCGGGTATCATTTATATTCCTTTCCGTGTCAATAATCTGCTATTATAGACCCCAGATTAAATTCATAAGTTTTACGATTGGGTTCTTTGTCTTGATTATTGAGTTTTTTCGGATAAATTTTTTCATTAAACTGTCTTCCACTTTTTTCATAAATATGCTGAATAAATTTTCTTGCCTTAAAATTGTTTATTTTTAACGTTTATTAACATAAAAAAAAAGACCTTTCGGGGGGAAAGGTCGAGTAATAAAAACTTTTTTTACGACAAAAGTAAGCAGTTTTTAAAACAAACCTTTCATAAGTCTTACAATTCGTCGTGTTCTATTTTGCATGCCTATATTATACACCGGTAAAAATTATTTGTAAAGAGTTTTTTATCATAGTCATTGGGAACTTGTTTGACAAAGCGAACCAAAATTTTTGTCATCCTGAATTTATTTCAGGATCTTAAAAATTTTGTGTGAGCCTGTCCTTACGAAGTGCGGAATCTCATCATTTATAAGACCCTGCCCGCATTGGGACATTTTGCACGAAATCAAAGATTTCGGCAAAAGCAGTCAAACAAGTTCAGGGTGACTTTTTACTCGTAATTAATGTAAACTGTGATATAAATCTTTTTTTGTTTACTTTTTCACTGAAATTTTATATAATTAATTTATGAAAAAGATTATTTTATCAATTTTACTTTTGTTTTTTGTTTCTAATGCGGTTTTGGCAAAACTTGTAAATGCTGTTGAAGTAAGTGATGACAATAAGAAGTTACAGGTAAGCATACTGTCAGGAATTTCATCTGTTTATGAAATTGGTTATAAATCATACACTGATAAATTAGCACATATAATTTTTAATAACTGGGATTATAATGAACCCGAAAGTTCAGCTTCCGCAACGGTTTTGTTAAATATTGACAGAAATGGTATTGTCAAGGATTATAAAACTTTCTTTGATGAGCAAAATGAAGACTTAAAATTTTATGCGTCAGTTATAGATGCTGTAAAATCAGTTAAAGTTTATAATGAACCTTTCCCTAAAAATTATATCCCTGACACTATGCAGGTACAGTTAATTTTTTTAGGAGGGAAAGAGGCTGTTGATTTTGCCCTTTACATGAGAGATTTACAGTATAATATCCGCTCAAAATGGGACCCGCCGAAATTAAGCGAGAGTACGAGAGTTATTTTGTTGATGAAAATAGCAAAAGACGGAAGACTGTTGGCTGCCAGCATATTTCAATCTTCAGGGAATAAGGTTTATGATGATGCAGCATTAGCGGCTGTATATAATGCTCAACCTTTTAAACCGCTGCCGGAAGGATTTAAAGGATGGAGTATAGATATTCAATTCACATTGGATTATAATGTCAATGGAGTTTCCTATATTCATCATCCGCCTAAACCTGCTGTAAACTGGCAAAATGCTTCAGGAAATTACCGTATTGACTATATTACGGAACTTGATAAAACTCTGCATATCGTGAATAAAAATCTTATGCGTTATGAAAACGGATTTAATTATATATATGCATTAAAACTTCCTCCGTTTTCATCGAACGCTTATCTTTTACGCTGTAAGGTTGACTGTAAAAATCGGCAAATCGGAGTGAAGAGATCTTACGAGGGTATTGTTTCGAATATTTCTTATCCTTTGCCAAGATATGTAAAAATATTTACTGATAAAGTTAAGATGGTCAAACCGGAGAGTAATCAAGATTATTTAAAAATTTATAACTTTGTCTGCGAACCTTAATTTTTTATTTTAGTTAAACACAAGCTTACAGAACAAACGCAAAAAAAATGACCTCAACAGGTCATCACTTTTTAAAATGGTACCCCCAAGCGAATTCGAATCGCTGTCTACACCGTGAAAGGGTGTTGTCCTAGGCCTCTAGACGATGGGGGCTTATTTCTTTCGACAAGTTCAATTCTACATGAAGCAAAATTAAATGTCAACTATTTTTTTTAGGAAGTTATATAGCAGTTTACACTAATTATGGGTAAAAACGTCATGCTGAACTAGTTTCAGCATCTCATGGCAGTTAGACCCTGAAACGAGTTCAGGGTGACAATTTATATATTATTTATTTAGTGTAAACTGCTATATAACTTTTTTTACTTTGTTAAAAATGAATGTAATCACGCCAGTAAGTTTTCCCTTTTTCATTGGGGTGCTGGTCTGTTAGAGCATAATATGTGTAATCATAGCAATCCGATCCGTCTCCTATATACCATTCTTTATCTTGATATTGATAGTGAGGAACTATCCTATTATTTTCATCAGGATAAAAAACAAAATAGTCATACCCGTAGCGGTTCGGACCCTTTATGCCGTTGACATCTACACAGATTTGTTTATCTGAATCATTAAACAGCCATAGTCTTCCTATATTATCTGTCCAAATCCCTCCGTTATCACAAGTTTGGTGTGTGGGAGCCTTGTTATTGGTGTGCCCGTATAAGCCTCTTTTATTATATAACTCGTATAATCTGGTGTCTGAACCTTCCCAGTTGTTATTACCGTCAATCGCGGTCTGACCTTGAAACTGTTTCATAATTAATTGTGCTCTTTCAGTCACACTCTCTATTTCATAGAGACTTATACCGTCAGCAATAAGCTTTAAGTTAACCTGTTGAAGTTCTGAATAAGTTTTTAAAAGCGCAGTTTGCAAAGCCTTTTTTCGATGTTGTGCAACCAGAGTTGGTATCGTCATAGCAGCAACGACACCTATAATTCCGAGGGTGATTAAAACCTCTGCCAAAGTAAATGCGGCTTTTTTACGAGGTGAATAAGAAAATAAGTTAATAAGTGAACAAGTTCGTTTCGGGAAAATATTAATGTCATCCTGAACTCGTTTCAGGATCTCATGAACGTCAGCTTGACATCCGTATTTCTTTACATCCGTCAGCCTTAACTTTAAAACCCTATAATTCCTTGTTACATCTTTATCCTGTCGGGGGGGGGGCAACTAAAAGCTTCTCTCTTAAACATTTTTCATCCTCCTAAATTTATCTTTTATTTATTATATATTATTTATACAAAATTTTCAACCCTGTACCACTTGAAAGTTTTTTGCTTTTATGTAAAATATATATATAATTAGAGAGAGATAGGAGTAAATATATAAAATGTTTGAACGTTTTACGGAGAAGGCTATAAAGGTTATAATGTTAGCTCAGGAAGAAGCACGCCGGCTCGGACATAATTTTGTCGGAACCGAGCAGGTTTTGCTGGGACTTATCGGTGAAGGCACCGGAGTTGCAGCCAAGACTTTAAAATCCATGGGTGTAACTTTAAAAGATGCCAGAGCAGAAGTCGAAAAAATTATCGGCAGAGGCTCAGGCTTTGTCGCTGTTGAAATACCTTTTACACCGAGAGCCAAAAGGGTGCTTGAACTGTCATGGGATGAAGCAAGGCAGCTGGGACATAATTATATTGGCACAGAACACCTTTTGTTAGGCTTAATAAGAGAGGGGGAAGGTGTTGCGGCAAGGGTTCTTGAAAATTTAGGCGTTGATTTAAACAAAGTAAGAAGCAATGTCGTTAAAATGCTGGGAGAATCAAAACCCCAGACTGTATCTTCAGGAAGTTCAAGTTCTTCTTCTTCGGGAGGAAAAACAAAAACTCCTAGTTTAGATGAATTTGGACGTGATCTAACACTTGCTGCTCAGGAATTACGATTAGACCCTGTTGTAGGCAGAGAAAAAGAAATTGAACGCGTTATTCAAATTCTTGCAAGAAGAACAAAAAATAATCCTGTTCTTATAGGTGAACCGGGTGTCGGTAAAACTGCCGTAGCAGAGGGACTTGCAACAAGAATTGTAAATGCTGAAGTTCCTGATATTTTAGACGGAAAGAAGGTTATTCAGCTTGATATGGGGCTTCTGGTAGCAGGTACAAAATATCGCGGTGAATTTGAAGAACGTTTGAAAAAAATCATGGATGAAATCCGTCAGGCAGGAAATATTATTCTTGTTATTGATGAAATGCATACACTTATCGGTGCAGGTGCTGCAGAAGGCGCTATTGATGCAGCAAATATTTTGAAACCTGCTTTATCAAGAGGTGAAATTCAGGTAATCGGCGCTACAACACTTGATGAATACAGAAAATACGTTGAAAAAGATTCTGCTTTAGAACGACGTTTTCAGCCTGTAATTATTGATGAGCCGACAGAAGAAGAATCTATTGAAATTATTAAAGGTTTGAAGCCTAAATACGAAGAGCATCATAAATTAATAATTTCGGACGAAGCAATAGTTGCGGCTGTAAAATTGTCTAATAAATATATTACAGACAGATTTTTGCCTGACAAAGCAATTGATGTTATAGATGAAGCTTCTTCAAAAGTTCGCTTAAAAGTTTCAAATCTTTCACCTGAGGGTAAAGAACTTGAAAAAGAATTGCGCGGATTGATTAAGGAAAAAGAAGAAGCAATCAGAAATCAGGAATTTGAAAAAGCTTCGCAGTTAAGAGATGACGAGGCTGATTTAAAAGAAAAAATCCGCGAAATGGCACAGAAATATAAAGAGGAACATGAAGCAAACAAGCCGACTGTTACTGCTGAAAATGTCGCAGAAGTTATTTCAACCATGACAGGTGTTCCTGTTACCAAGCTGACAGAGGGTGAAAGTGAAAGACTTCTTAAACTAGAAGATACTCTGCATGAAAGAGTTATCGGTCAGCATGATGCGGTTGTTGCAATTTCTAAGGCAATAAGACGTGCCCGTGTAGGATTGAAAAGTCCGAACAGACCTATCGGAAGCTTTATTTTCTGCGGTCCTACAGGTGTTGGTAAAACTGAACTCGCTAAAGCTCTTGCTGAGGCAGTATTTGGCTCGGAAGATAATATGATAAGAGTTGATATGTCAGAATTTATGGAAAAACATTCGACCGCAAAACTTATCGGTTCTCCTCCGGGATATGTGGGTTATGATGACGGCGGGCATTTAACTGAACTTGTCCGTAAAAAACCTTACAGTGTAATTCTTTTTGATGAAATTGAAAAGGCACACCCCGATGTATTTAATATCATGCTTCAAATACTTGATGACGGACGTTTAACCGATGCTAAAGGCCGTCATGTAAACTTTAAAAATACAATTATTATTATGACATCAAATGTCGGAGCAAGCATGATTACAACAACATCAAAATTAGGTTTCTCAACTAGTGATGATGAATCAAAAGATAAATACGAAAAACTTAAAGAAACAGTTACTGAAGAAATGAAAAAAGCTTTCAGACCTGAATTCCTTAACCGTATTGATGAGACTATTGTATTCTCTCACCTGTCTCAGGAAGAAATTAGACAGATTGTCGATTTGATGCTGAAAGATTTGTTCAAACGTCTTGCAGAGCGTGAACTGTCTGTAGAGGTAACGGATGAAGTAAAAGATCATCTGGCTAAAAACGGCTATTCTGAAGCTTATGGTGCAAGGCCTCTGAGAAGATTAATCCAGCGTAAAATTGAAGATATGCTGGCGGAAGAAATTCTTTCAGGCAAATATGCTCCGGGTGATACGATTGTTATAAAGCTTGTTGATGACAAAATAGCTTTCGAGAAAAAAGCAAAACGAGCTAAAAAAGAACATCAAGAACCATCAGAAATTACTCAATAATTAAAAAGTTCCGCTTATCTTAAGCGGAACTTTTTTGTTGCTATTTTCATTAAAATAGTTTAAAGTATTTATATTATGGCAAAGTTTCAATACACAGCATTAAAAAACAATAAAGAAATTGTAAAAGGTGAGGTAGAGGCTGCATCCTCAAGAGAAGCGCGTGAAAAAATCCGTCAGCTGGGATTTATTCCAACTAAAGTTTATATGGAAGAATTTCAACAGCCATCAATTGAAAATAATTTGCCTTATTCAGGGCAATATGCTGATAAAAAAATTACTTTTCTTTCGCTTAAAGATAAAATAAGTTTTACCGGTGAATTAGAGGTAATGCTTTCTGCAGGTATTCCTATATTAGAGGCTTTGCAAACAATTGAGATAAATGCTCCGTCTTCAAAAATTAAGTCTATTTGTTCAAATGTTAAACAAAAAATAATGGAGGGAATGACTTTTGCTCAGTCACTTGAAACACAGTATAGCGATGTTTTTGGCCCCGTTTATATATCTTTAATAAAAGCAGGAGAAAATTCAGGAGAATTGGAAGAAACTTTAAGACGCATGCTTTTACTGTTAAGAAATCAGGATAATATAAAAGACAAGATTATAAGCGCTTCTATTTATCCTGCGGTGTTAATTTTAATAATGTTCTGCGTTTTGTTATTATTTGCAAAAGTTGTTTTTCCTGCTTTTTACGGCGTTATTCAATTTGCAGGCGGTACAGTGCCGTTTATGGCTGAAATGCTTATCGGTTTGTGTACATTTGTCGGGAATTTCTGGTGGTTAATTTTAATCGGATTTGGAGCATTGTGTTATGTAATTTCTTCTTTGTTTAAAAATCCTGAGCTGAAATATAAATGGGATAATTTTATTTTAAAAGTACCGGCAGTGTCTGATTTTATCAAATATATTAATTTATCTAACTTTATAACGGTGTTGCAAATATCTTATGATGCAGGTTTGCCGATACTGTCAGGTTTAGAGCTGTCGTCAAAGACATTAGGCAATCTTGTTATGAAAAGACAGGCTTTGAATACGGCAAGTCTTGCAAAGAACGGAAAACCCCTTTCCGATGCATTTCAGATTTCCGGATTGATGCCAGGGGAGCTGATGACAATGGTAGCAACCGGCGAAAAGTCCGGAACACTGGGAAAAATGTTAAAAGATGCTGCGAATGTTATAGACAAAAAGGTAGATATGGCACTGGATGCCATGTTAAAGTTATTTGAACCGGCACTTATTGTAATAATGGGCGGTTTTGTTTTATTTATCGCAATTGCTTTTTATCAGCTTTATGCAGGAATGCTCGGGTCTCTGTTTTAAATGCCGCAGCAACTTGTTTCGGACTTTTACTTCCACCGTATCATTGGAATACGGGATTTATGTGTGGAAATTACTCCCTGCCAAACCATTTCATAATTTTATCTATAAAGCCTTCTTCTTCCTGCATTTCTGTATTATTCAGTTTTTCCAGTTTGTGCCGGATTTTAGAATAATCAGGGTTTCCTTTACCGATTTCAAGATATTTTTCGTAGCATTCAACAGCAGCCGGTTTATTTCTGAGTTTTTCATAAGCTTCGCCGAGTTTTCTGACTGTTGCGGCATTTCTTTTATCAAGATGGTAAAGTTTCAAGAGATAATCTGTCTGAGCTTTGTAGTCACCTATACTTTCTCGGAATTCCGCGAGTTTTTGCAATGATTTTTTATCAGTTTCATCAAGTTTTGATATTTTTTCATAAAATTCCATTGCATGGTTTTTATCGCCGGATTCTTCCAGAAGCATTGCAAGAGTGTTGAGAAGATCTAAATCATCATTTTTAAGCTGATATGCGTTTAAATATTCATTTATTGCAATGTCTTTATTGCCTCTAACAAGGTTATATTTGCCCCAGTTGAGATGAGCATTAAAGTCATCATTCTTCTCTTCATAAATAAGTGCGCGCATTTGATATGTGAGCGGGGAGTTTTTCTCAAATTCGTCAAATTTATTGACGCATTCAAGAGCTTTGTCGAAATCTTTCGTCATATAGTAATATTGAGCTTTTAGTGAATGGAATTGTGCTATGTGATCATATTCGCCTTCCATTTCTTCAAGTTTTGTATAAGCTTCTTTTTCGCGTCCCATATCAAGCAGACATTTTACTTTTGTAAGTTCATCAGATGTAACTTCAATTGCTTTTTCAGGATTTCCGTTTTTAAGATAAAGGTCTGCAAGCTGTTCTTTTATATCTGTCAAATCAAGACCGTTTTTTCTTCCTCTTTCAAGAATTTCTATTGCACTGGGGGCGGCATTTTCCTTTACATAAAGATTAGAAAGTTTTATATAAGCTTCTTGCGGAGTCTCTTCATAGTCAAGAACTTTTAAATATTCATCAATCGCTTTTAGGTTATTTCCCGTTTGTTCATAAAGAGTTGCGAGAACAAATCTGGCGGACAGCATTTCCTTATCTTCCTGAGCAACGTTAATCGCTTTTTTATAGTCATTTATTGCATGTTCAAGTTTGTGTTCCACAGAATGCAAATTGCCTCTGTAGATGTAATATTTATATTTGTCTTTGGTTACATAAATATCCATTAACTGTTCATAAGCAAGAACATTTGTTGCATCATATTCAAGAATTTTGGAGTAATATTCAGCTGCCTGATCTTTGTTGTCAAGAAGCATTGAGATATGCCCCAGCCTTTCTAATAAACTCAAATCTTTCGGATTTCTGTTGTAAAGTTTTTGATATTCTTCAAATGCCTGTGTATACTGTTCATTTTCTTCAAACTGTTCTGCTGTCTGTAAACTCATTTTTACTCCTTAAATTTATTTAACTTTAGTTTAATTATATATGAAAAATAGATAAATTACTAATCAATCAGGCTAATTATAGTGGTTTTGTGCCTTTTGAATTCCATTTACAAGATAATACTCAATGGCTTCGTCAGCTCGTTTGAGAACCTCTTTTAATTCTGTCAGTTGTTCTTTAGGAAAATTTTGCAGTACGTAATTTTCTGACGGAATATTCGGTTGCGGCCCTATACCTATTTTAAGTCTGTCAAAATCTGTTGTTCCTGTGTGCTTTATGATTGATTTTATCCCGTTATGCCCGCCGTCAGAACCGTTTGCACGAAATCTTATACGACCGAGGTCAAGTGCAATATCATCATATACAATCAAAATATCTTTTACATCAATTTTATAATAATCCATAACTGCACGGACTGCTTCTCCTGACAGGTTCATAAAAGTAGTGGGTTTTATCAGAAGATTTTCTCCCATTTTAGCGATAAAACACTTTAGTTTTTTTTCTTCTTTGAATGAAATATTATTATCTAATGCCCATTTGTCAAGCACCATAAAGCCTGCATTGTGTCTGCTAAAACAATATTTTTCGCCTATATTACCAAGGCCTGCTATTAATTTCATTTTTTATCCTTTTATTAATTGTTTGTGATATTTAAAAGTTTTTGTCAGTTACTACGCTTATGGAATTTTACCGGCTGCTGAAATCAAATTCAAACGTTTGTTCCCGCCTTTCCCTTTATATTTATTATTTTAACTTAAATAAATATTACCACACCTGTTTACCGTCTTTACGCTTAACAAAAAGATAAATAACTTTTATTTTAATAATACTTAAAGATGAGGATAAAATTATGAAAAATAAACCAATCATTCAAGAAAAAAGTTCAGAAAAAGTCGCAAAGTTTTTAGATAAAAACTCTTTGCACAAAAAAGATTTTGCTGAAATGATAGGTGTTACACTTTCTTATGTTTATAATCTTATAGATAACACTATACCGTTTTCAACCCGTACTACGACATTAGAGCGTATTGCAACCGTTATGGAAATTGATCCTGAGGAGTTTGAAGAATATAAAATTCCTCAGGAGCCGATATTGATAGATGATTCTGTTGAATTTTTTAAAAGTGTCATGAAAGAAAAAGGAATGTCAGTTATAAACTTTTTAAGAGCTTTCCCGCGAAAAAAACGTCTGGATATTGTTGATATGCTGAGAGGAACGCTTCCTATTCCTATTGATTTTAAAGAATTGACGATGATTGCGCAGGTTCTTGATCTTTCAAAGGACGATATTTATTCAATGTGGGAAAAACGCATGAAACAGGTTCTCGAAAGTAACGGTATGAATATTTATTCCAACGCGGCACTTGTAAATTCCATGTTTGATTGCGCAAAGAAATTTATTCATCTTAAGTAAAAATAAATAATATGATAAAAGAGAGGATAGGTTAAAACCTATCCTCTCTTTTATGCGCTTGGCGCGATTCGAACGCGCGACCTATCCCTTAAAAGGGGAGTGCTCTACCTGCTGAGCTACAAGCGCGAAAATATATGCTATTCATTTTCGCCAGTAAAATTATTCTATCAGGAACATTTTTTATTGTCAACAATTTTTTTGTTATTTTTCTCCCTGATTTATATACAAATTTACATCGGAATGAATATTATTGTCATGCTGAACTTGTTTCAGCATCTTTTATAAATCTCACCACAAAGGCTAGTGCTGATGTGATACTTTGATATAGTTCAGTATAAAGTTATAATATAAATCACTTGTTTCTGATATTGTAAAAGTTACAATATATGTGATAAAATTATCCGTATGGATCAGAACATTTTAAAATCTCAATATTATCAATATTTTAATGATTGTTTAGATGTTATAAAGCATTTTGAAAAATATAGAAAAAAAGTACTTGTTAAAGCAATTCTTTTATCATTTCTCTTTTTTTTATGCGCCATGGCAATAGTTTACGTTTTAAGTATTATGATTTTGCATAGTTCTTATAATCCTATTTTATTCCCGATTTTGTTATTTTGTTTGTATGCCTGTTTATTGAAAGCTATTACTACAATAATTCTTACAGACAGGCAATATCAGCAAAAGTTTAATGAAGAAATTCTTCCGTTAATTCTACATCCTGTTGCTAACTTTAAAAATTGGCCTAAAAACCAAAATACAGAGGAGATTATCGATACTAAACTCTTTCAAAATTTTGATACTCAGGAAGATGTTTCATGTGTTTTCGGGTATTATAAATCATCAAGTATTACAATATCTGATACAAAATTAACACTGCCGGTCAGGGCTGCAAGTAAACCGGATATTTTTAAGGGTATTATAATTCAAATAGAGCTTCAAAAGAATATTAATAACCATATAATTCTAATTTCTAAAAATCTTAAAGTGAATTTTAAATATCCACGTTTAAAAATTAATATTAATAACTTTGAAGAATATTTATCAGCGTTTGCAAAGAATAATTCTGATAATGATTTTATATGTGAAGAATTTTTTGAAATAATAAAAAAATTTGCCCTTGCATATTGTGCAAAAAGTTTCGGGTTTTCTTATAGGAACAACACGATTATTATTTCAATGGAGCAAAGAAAAGCCATGCCTTTCGGTTATCTTTTTAAGTCTGTTCTTAATTTAAAAAATTACGATGAATTTATTGAAAAACTCATCGTAATTTATGATCTGGTTGATTTTATGACTGAAAATTAAGCTGCTTTGCCGGCTTTTGATGCAGGTTCGTCTTTTTTAGAAGTTGTTTCGCCTTGTTTTGTATTTATTGATTTTGGAATTATTGTTTTTCCATGTTTTTTTAGATAAATATATGCTGCAGTACCAAGTGCAGCAGCTGCAACGCCTATGCCTACAACTGTTTTAACCCATTTATTTTTAACTTTTGTAACCTGTTTTTTTGCATTGTCTGCCGTTTTAGCTGCAGTTTCTTTAATTTCTTCTGTGGTTTTTATAATTCCACTTTGCAAATCCTCTTCAGTTGCTCCTATAAGGCGCTTCATAGAAGACTTATCCCTGGCTTCCCATCCTTCATCAATGTGCCAGATAGTGTTTCGATACATTTTGTTGGCAGATTTGCCGCCGTTGAATTCATCATTGTTATGCCAGTCGAATTTTTCTTCAATATTCTTTTTGCATCTTGCGATATAACTCGGTTTGTCATTGAAATATTCGTCTGCCATTTGTTTTAAGCAATCTGACACTTCATCAGAGGCTCTGTTAATTCTCGCATCATCAATCTGATCGGCAGGCGTATCCCAGCTTAAACCGTCATAAGTCGGATTCATTTCCGGAGCAGTTTTGGTGAGCCATCCGTTTTCTTTATTTGTATAATCTACCGGTCCGCCGGCTGCTGTGGCAAGATACGGTACACCGCCGGCTTTTGCTTCAAACGGAGTTATCCCGCATATTTCATCACGTGAAGTGAATATACAGTGAGTTGCACAGGCTAAAAGTTTATTCGGGTAACGACCGTCAGCAAGCATTAAGCTGCCTTTATACGCTCCGTTTTCAAGTTCCTGAATAGCTTTAAAATTATCGTAGATTAATTTCCATTCTCTTGAGTTTTTGTCAAACGGGAGATCGCCCCAGCCGATTTGTACGTGCATTTTTTGTTTAACTTCTTTAGGCACATCTTCTCTCATCAAGAATTTTTTAAAGCCCATAAGAGTAATAGGAAATCCCTTTTGTTCATCAGGTCTGCCCCAGCCTATTATTAGCATATCTCCCTTTTTGTAGTTCGCAAGGCTTCCTAATACACTTCTTCCCTGTTCTATCTGGAGATCATTATATAGAACTTTATTTAATGCTTTTTGACCTGCTTGTTCGGCTTTATTTAAAATGGAAGTTTGCCAGACTGCGTTCTTTTCTCTGTTTTCAATAATCTCTTCTATATTATGTCCGTTATATTTTAAAGGTGTAAATCCGCTTTTTTGCTCTGAAAGAGTATTGTTTCCCCGTCCGAAATCGCCTGTGTTATTGTCAAGCCCGAGACTTGCAGGAGTAGAACCGTTCAGAGGACTGGTTGTCTCAATCTCTCTCAGGTCTGATCCAAGTCCGGGAGCAACATCCATATCGGGATTTTTCATTTGTCTGTCAAAGTTTGGTGATACTGTTCCGATTGAAGTATTGTTCGGGTTTACCTTTTTGGCAATAAGTGCAATTTTTGTTATGTTATATGTTCCGAAAAAGTCTTTAAACTCTCCGATAAACGGATCAAATGCTTTTTTGACAAAATTTTTCTCGACTTCTGTCAAATTATCCCAGCCTTTGGCGTTAAAATTTTGAAGCAAATCATATTGCGGATGGTTTCTGATTTGTTCAACATCTTCAGGGGAGAAAATCATTCTTGCGAATGCAAACGGGTTATCAGTTGTTCCCTGATATGCTCTTCTTGGATTGTGCAGCGTAAAATGAGTAATTGTTCCGTTATAGAAACTATTGCCTCTTGCAGATTCATCTGCAATCATGCTGAAAACAGATGCAACAGGTCTGTCATGTCCCCAGATACTTGCGGGGTTATAGTATCCGAATTCTTCTGTATTCATTTGTTCCCCGGCTTTTACAACAGCGCGGCAAAAATCAGCATTAATGATTTCTGAATCTATTCCGCCATGACCTTCTGGTCCGTAAGTATAAGGCTTTGGAATTTTTGCCAGTTCTTCCGTATACATCCAGTAGTTTGGTGTATCTGCAAGTTTATTGTATTTAGGATTTTCTTTTGAAATTTTAAACAGATGGTATTTGACTTTTTGAAGTTTTCCGATATCGGTATCTGACATCCTTTCAAATTCACCTTGAGCGCTTGTAGGCTCTATGATACAGTATTTTGAAAGGCTGTCTGCTTCCTTGCCGTTAGGTTCACTCTGAATAACATACTTCAGGTCATTTACGTCAAAATTGTGGCTTTTTGCAAAATCTTCCAGAGTTTCTCCGGGGTTCCCTGATAAAAACCATTTTGTTTCTATTTGTTCCGGAAGCTTTCCGTCCTGAGTTCGTGTAATTCCTTTAGTATATAAGAATTTGTAACCGCCTTGCTGGTTATTATGTTCATGGAAAGGCATGATACTTCTGACGTCTAAGCCTTCATGTTCTCGAAAACTTGCCGGAGCTTCATCTGTAACAACGCCAAGTCCGCCTTGATAATCTTCAGGCAAACCTGTTGCTTTGTTTTCATAAGGCAGTGAAAGTATCTGGTTCATATTTTTACCGCCGCCCGTAAAAGTGATAGATGCTATTCCTTCATTTCTCGCAATCCTGTCAAAGAAATAAACCGGAGGGGGGGCTGAATTGTAAGCCTGTAATTTTTCACTCTCATTGTTATAGACAGTACTTTTGTTAATATAATTACGTTTCACGATAGTGTTTTGATGTAGTTGAACCGGATACACGCGCATGTTTACACCCCTTACTTTTTGTAGTGCTTAAATTAATAACTGGTTTTGCAGAAAAAATTTTCTCCCGCTTTTATAATAAGGCGTGAGCAGATTTTTTTTCAATAGTAAAATGTTTGTTTTTTAAGAAATATTAAGTAAATTTTTTTTTATAATTAAAGTTTTTTTAATAAATTTCAAGTAAAATTAAATGAGGATTAGAAAAAAGGAAGAAAATGGACAGATTTTTCGGATTACTGGGAATTATTTTGATATTCGGGATAGCTTTTTTGATGTCAAATAACAGAAAGGCTATAAATTATAAAACGGTCGGCACAGGTTTTGCACTTCAAATTTTACTTGCGGTGTTTATTTTTAAAGTTCCTTTAGGCAGGGCAATATTTTTTAATATAGGTTTGTTTATACAAAAAATTCTTGAATTTGCAAAAGAGGGTGGCTCTTTTGTATTCGGTCCATTAATGACGGAGCATAAAATTACTGCTGTATTTGGCCCAGGTGCTCAGGTGTTTGCTTTGCAGCTTGTGGCATCGCTTATTTTTATGATGATTCTGGTTAACATGCTTTATTATTATGGGATAATGCAGAGGATTGTTCCGCTTCTGGGTAAGGCTATGAATAAATTGATGGGGGTCAGCGGTGCAGAGGCTTTATCAAACGTGGCAAGTGCATTTGTAGGACAAATCGCTGCCCAGATAATGATAAGACCTTATCTTGCAAAATTAACACGATCAGAACTTCTTGCGTCAATGGCTGGAAGTATGGCATGTATATCAGGAGCTACCATGCCGATTTATATTGGTATGGGAATTCCGGCGCAGTATCTTCTAGCCTCATGTATAATGGCAGCTCCGGGGGCGCTGGTAATTTCGAAAATAGTTTATCCGGAAACCTCAACACCTGAAACAAGTGAAGATATTAAAATAACTTACAGTAAAAGAAAAAGACCTTATATTAATGTTTTTGATGCTATTTCCGCAGGTGCATCAGAAGGTATGAAAGTTGCTATAAATGTTATTGCAATGATTCTGGCACTGGTTGCTCTTGTTGCCATGATTGACTGGTTTTTGGGTTGCGCAGGAAATTTAATAGTTAAATATCTTCACATAAATTTTGTATCTTTTGATTTAACCCATCTTTCTTTAAAATTAATTTTAGGCAAAATATTTGCGATATTTGCATACTTTATGGGTGTACCTTTAAATGAAGCAACAACTGTAGGCAGCCTTATGGGTACAAAGCTGGTGTTAAATGAAATGGTTGCTTATTTTGATTTGACCAATCTCCCTGTTGCGCTCACAGATAAAAGCTTTTTAATAGCAAGTTTTGCCTTATGCAGTTTTGGGAATTTCGGTTCAATTGCAATTCAATTAGGCGGTATCGGGGAGCTTGCTCCGAACCAGCGTAAAAATCTCGCAAGGCTCGGTGTAAGAGCTTTAATATGCGGGACTTTAACCTGCTATATGTCAGCAGCAATTGTCGGAGTTTTATTTAATTAATGAATTTTGAATTTGTCGGAAAAATATGTTATGCTAAAATCGTTATGTATGAGATTTGATTTAAAAAGAGGAGTTAAGAATGAGAAGATTATCAGTCATGTTGCAGAGCTTCGGGGGGGGGCACTGTAGGCTCCTCCGAAGGCAAAGACATAACTGGAAGCAAAGATGCTAAGAGGCGAAGATGCAAAGCCAGTATCAATAATAAATTAGCAATCTGTCATCCCGAACTAGTTTCGGGAGCTCAAGAGAAGCAGCAACACGGAGGTCAATTCGATGTTCAAGAGATCCTGAAACAAGTTCAGGATGACGAGAATAACTTTTTGAAACGAACTTATTCACCTATTCACTTATTTACTTATTCTCCTCGTAAACGCCCAGCGTTTACTCTTGCAGAGGTTTTAATCACCCTCGGCATCATCGGTGTGGTTGCTGCAATGACTATGCCGTCTGTGATAACTAACTATCAAAAGAAGCAGACTGCTGCGCAGTTAAAAAAAGCTTATTCTATTGTAAGTCAGGCTCTTGTCACAGGCTGAAAATGGAGATATGTCTGAATGGGGGGGGGTAATCTTGGTGATACAAGGGGTGATGAGTATGAAGCTTCCTTTCAAGCATATAAAATAATTGGCAGTGACTTTGTAAATAAGTATTTTGTTCCTTACTGAAATGTAAGAGATAATTGCGGAATTAGATGTTCCAAGCAATTCGGAGTTAAAAGATACCGCTTAAATGGCTCAGAATGTGATTGGAACGGAAGGTTTTGCCATATTGTTTATATGGCTGACGGTACAATTATTGCATTTATGTTTGATAATTTTGAAGGCAAATTAACTACTGTTTATTTGTATGTTGATTTAAATGGAGATAAAAAAACTAACCGTGCAGGTCGTGATATCTTTACATTTGAATTTAGTTCAGATGTTATTGTAAAATAAATTTGTCGGGCTGCGGGTTAAGCAAATCAGAATTGTTGGGCGCAACTCGAAAATGATGTAATAAAAACGCAGGTGATTATTCCGGGGATTACTGCGGAGCATTAATTCAATGTGATAGCTGGGAAATTACGGACGATTATCCGTGGTAATTGTTTAAGCCAGATATTTCTGTACAGCTTCTTTGGAAAATACTTCTATACTGTCCTGCGAATGTATAAAAATCATACAACTGATAAGTGATTTTAATGTTTCGAAATCAGAAAATGACAATTTGTACCTCAAATCGTCCATGTTGTTTGCCAAAAATTCCATTATTATTGTTTTGTTATCAAATACAAGACTTGAAAAATAGTCAAAAGACTCTTTTGTTTTTATACCTTCAAGATAGATAATATCCGGAGACTGAAATTCAATAAAGCGGGAAGCTTTATCCATATTAAAGCCGACATTTTCATTTAATTCGCACTGGTGAACACCTTTGAGATGGTATTTTGCGATACTTTCAAGTGTCATTATATTTTTTTTCATTCCTGCAGCTTCTATGAGAAGCGAATATATTATATGTGTTTTCCCGCTCAAAGGAGAACCGCATACTATTATAATTCCCGGAATATTTAATGCAGATTTTATTAAGTTTAAAGATTTTTCAGATTTAATAATTTTATTTAAAGCTTTCGGAGGTTTGTAAATTTTTAAGAAAATTCTTTCTCCCATTATAGTTGGAAATGTTGAAATACTTGCTACAACATTCATTGTATCAACGTTAAAAGAAAGCTTACCGAGCTGCGGAACTTCACTAACTGAAGCGTCAAGATCTGCAAGAGTTTTTAATTTAGCAGTAAATGATGAGGTTAAAACAGATGGAATACTGCCTTTATTTAATATTTCTCCGTTTCTTTTGAAATTTACTCCTAATCCGTCATCAGAACTTTGAAAAGTTACTTCGTGTACTCCTTCAAGAATTGCCTGTTTTAAAATTGCAGTAATAATTTTTTGTATATGATTGTCGGATAAGTCTTCGTTATGGAGTTCATCACGCCAGTCAAATTCAACTCCCTCTTCTGTATGGATATCGGCAATTGTTGAATCTTTTTTGTAGTATTCATCAATTTTTTTCAAAATACTTGTTTCAGAAGATACAACCGGTTCAATTGAGCATTCAGCTGTTTCAATAATTTTGTCAATTGCAAACAGGTCTAAAGGATCAGCCATTGCAACGGTAAGTGTATCTTCTATTTTAAATAACGGTATAATACGGTATTTTTTTGCGTCCGAAAAATTTATAAATTTCAGACATTTTGTATCAAGTGTATAATCTTCCAGATTAACATAAGGAATATGAAGTTTAGCTTCTAAAAATTTTAGGATAGCTTCTTCTGAAATTGCTCCTGAATTAATAAGGACCTGTCCTATATTAATATTTTGAGCATTAGCAACTTCTTCTGCCTGTTCAATGGTTTCATAAGGCACAAGACCAGCTCTTACCATATCGTATTTTAATTTTTCAAGTGTTTTGTTAGTAACTGTCGTTTCCATATTATTTTAAATATTGTTCTACCTTTTTAACAACATCATCAAGTTCAAAAGGCTTTGTAATATATTCATCCGCGCCTGTTTCTTCACCTATCAGTTTGTCTTCTTCCTGCGATCTGGCCGTAACCATCAAGATTGGTATATTTTTATATTTAGCATCATATTTTAAAAGTCTGCTGATTTTATAGCCGTTAATTTTTGGCATCATAACGTCAAGTATAATTAAATCCGGCATAATTTCTTTAGCAAGTCTTAATCCGTCTTCTCCGTTATATGCGCAATAACAGGTAAAATCTGCAGCTTCCAGAACGAATTTCAAGCTTTCTACTATATCCTGTTCATCGTCAACAATTAAAATCTTTTTCATATAGTTCCCCTGAGTTTATCTAAAAACATTATAACATAACAAAAATCTTCTTCTATATTGTTAAATTATGTAAAACTTCCATGGTAATTTAGCAAGAATTGCGGTTCAGCAGGTTTATAAGTGTGTTGTAAACGAATGTTGAAAGGAAGATTTAATATGAGTTTAGTTAATAAAATTATAACAGGCGGGGAAAAACTCGCAAGCAGAACATTTTCTAATACAAAACCGGCATTAAGATTTGACGGCTTTCAAACAATGGGAGCACATACAAAACCGTCTGATACAAGAACAGTTAATCAGTTATTGCAAAATATTGAATATTTTGCTCAACGCAATCCTGAAGTTGCGCAGTTTAAGAACGAATTAAAATCAATGGACCCTAAACATTTAGGTCTGGTTTCCGATATTTGTGAACTTGCGAACAGAACTGATATGCTGCCTCAAAATTTGGACATGAAAAATCTCCGTTCTAAAGATGGCAAGTCACTATTCAGCTATCTGATGAAAGAATTGCCGAAAGCTTCAAAAAAGAACCCTGAAGCCCTGGAATTTTTCAAGGAAGTTATAAATCAAACAGATTCTTCTGCATCAAAGTATTTTTTAGCTGATTTTGCAAGAATACTTGAAGTGCCTGCTGCAGCAAAACATTTAGCCGCTGTTAAACCTTTAATAAAGGATATTGCAGAACACACGCTTACAGGCGGGTATCTTATGAATTTTGTGAAAGAGAAAAATTTCATGAATTTTATAAAAATTTTAGTAAATCCGACTTCAAACCCTGAAAAGATTGGTTTGCTTCCAAAGCTTATGAAAGTTGCTGATAAACTCCCCGGCGACAATGTTTTATATCTTGATTCTTTTGTAAAAAGCAAAACACCGCTTATGCAGGTTGAAGAAAATCTTAAAGTAGTTCCACAGGCTGCAAAAATGCTTGCAAAAGAAGGTAAATCAATAAATATCGTTGATTTCGTAAATAGCAACGTTAATTTTGCCAGAGCAAAACAGAATATTGATATTGAAGCTGTTAAAAACGGTAATGTTAAACCGTGCTAAGCACATTTGCCGCGGGAATTGCAAAATAAAATTCAGAACCTTTATTAAGCTCACTGTCGCACCAGATGGCGCCATGGTGAGCTTCTAATAATTGTTTGGCAATAGGAAGCCCCAGCCCTGTTCCGCCGGCTTTTCTTGATAAAGAATTTTCAATTTGAGCAAATTTGTCAAATGCGTGTAACAAATCCTTTTCAGCGATGCCTATACCTTCATCTTGGACACACACGAGAATGTAGTCGCCGTCTTTAAGTTTTACTGTATCTTTGAAGTAAGCATTTACATGTATATCTTTGGAATTTATTAGTTTTGAGGATATTGTTATAGTTTTGTTTTCAGGAGTAAATTTAATAGCGTTTGATACAAGGTTTGTTAAAACCTGCTCCAATCGTTGCGCATCTGCCGTTATATCAGGGATATTTTCTTCCGTTTGAGTTAAAATTGTTAACCCTTTAGATTTTGCCACTTCACTTAAAGCTGATTTTACATAATCAATAACGGTGTTGATATTTGTCGGCGCGAAATTGAAGTCCATTTTGCCAGCCTCTATTTTAGAAAGATCAAGCAGGTCATTTATAATCCCTGAGAGCCTTTGAACATTGCGCATAGCCATAGATAAAAACTTATCGGCGGCTTCTGTTATTTCTCCGCAGCGCCCGCTCATTAAAATATCAAGAGAATTTTTTATTGAAGTGAGAGGTGTTCTCAACTCATGTGAAACAATTGAGATAAACTCGGATTTTAGTCTTTCAAGTTTGGCAAGTTTAATGTTTGCTTCAATAATTTCCTGATACAAAGTTGCACTTTTTAAAGGCAGTGAAACCTGCTGGGCTATAGTTTGAAAACAGGTTGCATCGTCGGGAGAAAAAGAGGCTTCTTTAAAAATTTCAACACAGCCGAAAAAATTTTCACCGAGACTTATCGGCGCAAACATATTATCAAATCTAAAAAGGCTGAATGTAAATCTGCTTGCCGGATATTTTATTTGTTTAACAACTTTTAAATTATCGGAGTTGACGGTAACAGGCGGATTTTTGCCGTCAAAGAGCGAATTGTAATTTAAAACTGTGCGTAATTTTAATGCTTCAATCAATTCGTCGGAAAGTTCATATAATGAATTGAGTATCAAAACAGGCTCTTCTTCCGTACAGAAAGATAGAGTACAGGTTAATGAAAAACTTAAAGCTTTGTCCATCCCTTCAATCATATACTGAATAAGTTTTGCTTTATCAAGCGTTCCTGAAAACTGAGAGCTGGTCGAATAGAGAGCATTAAGCCTGTATAAGCTGTCTGCCAGATCTTTATTCGAATTTGAGAGCATTTCAAGTGAATTTTTCATCCTTAGATTTACGTTAATTGTTGAAAGTATAAAATCGTCGGACATATCCTCGGTGAGGAATGCGTTTGCATATTTAATTAAATCTTTGTCGATTTTATTTGATGCGGTTAAAAATATTATTATACTGTTAGGGCAAAGATTTTTTATTTTTTTATTTAAATGTTTCAAAGAGTTAATCAGTGTATCTATGATTATGATATCAGGATTATCAGCACTGACCGTATCATAAATAAGGTTTTCATCGGACAAGCACGAAATTTCATACGTATTTTTAGGGAAAATCGCACAGAAATAATCACACTTTTCTTTCCGGTCTGAAATAACTAAAATCTTAATCATACTTATAATTTTATCAAATTTAGCTGTATTCATCAAATAAGTTAAATTTTGTATATATTTCTGTACCCCGCCTCTTCCCCATTCGGGGAGGGAGAAAAAATATAATACCCTCTCCCTCTGGGAGAGGGAGCAGTTGTGGGACTTAAGAGAGCATACAACTACGGGAGAGGGTTCTACAGGGAGTTTGGAGGTCAGGCTGTTCTCCATCCACTCCCTCCCCATTCGGAAGGACGAAAAATAAAGCCTTCCCTAATTAGGGAAGGTTTGGATGGGTATTAATAGAAATAATTAGCGCTGTTGTCACTTTAGATAAATATTACAGAATGTAAAATATTTTTAACAAATTATATAAATTTATTAAAGAAAATTTCCGGTAATACCGATATTCTATATGAAGTAAATTAATTAAAAGGAAATTCAACCATGGGAATGTCAGCAGGACAAGCTAGATTATTAAGTGTTACCAGTCGTTTGACTGATAATGAATTGCGTTCTCAGATGCTGACCAATTCCAAACTCCGTCTTGCGGACAAATCAACAGAAGCAAGCAACAAATATATGGATGCGTTGAACTCGGAAAAGTTAACCTTCAAGTCTTACAACGGGGACGGTTCTTCGACATCTTCGGATTTAACTCCACAGCTTTTATATACATATCAGTCTTTAAAAAATCAGTATGCTATCAGAAATTCTTCCGGTCAGTATCTTGTCTCCGGTACTGATGCAAAAAATTATGAGCAATCTGCTTCTTTGTATGCTTTTTTAAACTGCTATGGTCTTGTGGATAGTACATTATATGAAGAATATAATGCAGACCTTGAAGAATATGAAAATTATCTTGATGAGTATAATCAGTATCTAAAAGACTATGCTCAATATCAAAAGGACTATGCTGCATATGAAGCATCATTAACGAGTGTTGATTTATATACAAAATTTAGTGAGGCAGTTGGAACAAAAGATGTCGAAAGCGATGACGGTGCTGCCTATTGTTATTATCATGCCTTGAGAGGAAATGCCAGTTGTTATTTACATCTATTAAATGAAATTCTGGATTTTGATGGTTCGTCTTTACAGCAGCATACATATACAACTTCAACCGGACAAAATGTTACGACAAATGCGAGTCAGGGTGGAATGTGGGGGTATGCTAATGATGATATGCATCAAATTTCAGATGCTTTGAATGAGACGGATGCAGATGGTAATCCGTTAAGATATTGTGACGGAGATGATGATCTTAATACAGATGGTGAGCAGAATATATTAGCACAGGCAATTGAAGCCGGCAGAAAGCCTACAAAATTGGAATTGTTACAAAGCGATTATATATTGGAAGCAGACGGAACGTATTCAAAAAAATCATTGAAGCAAAAAGCTATTGATATGTACTATATAATACAAAACGGGTTAGTCACCGATAAGGATACAATGTATAACATGTTAGTTAATTTTACTGACGGTGATATGAAAAAATTAACTATTCAGGCTCCACCAAGACCTACTGCTCCTGATGTTGTAGAAGAACCTCAAAAACCGGCTTATGATATCATTGTAAATGACTCAGAAAAAGCTCAGTGGTATGTAAACTTATGGTATATGATGAACGGTTCCGAAAGCGCTAACAAAGTTACTTCAGGAACCACTGAAGACGGACTTACATATTACGGTGTTTCTGATAGTGAAAAAAATGAAGCAAAATCAAATTATAAAGAAATAGATGCAAATCTTTTAACCAGTCCTGAATGGCTTGAGTTTGCTTTGACGAACGGTCTTGTAACACTTAGTCAGGCAACTTATTATAATCCTTCAACAGACGGCAGTAAAGAAGCTGCATTGTCTCCGGAAGGTTATACCTGGACATCAATAATCTATACGAACGCTCCTGACGTTATTTCTGTTGAAGATGAAGTTGCAATTGCGCGTGCGGAAGTAGAATACGAAAATGCTGTTCGTGAGATTCAAAACGAGGACAAGAAGATTGATCAGGATTTGAAAAAGCTTGATACCGAACACAATGCGCTTCAAACAGAATATGATTCAATAAAAAGTGTAATAGACAAAAACGTAGAACGTTCATTTAAAGCATTTTCATAGGGAGCGTAGCCGCTCCACCCGACACTTAGGTTTTGCATTAATTTGTACAGAGAAGTAGGTTGGGCTTTCAGCCCAACGTTAAATGATTTTGTTGTGGTAGAAACCCCAACCTACTAACTGGAAATATAAGAAGGAGCGTGGCAGCAATCCCCTCCCTGATAAGGGATGGGGTAGGGGTGGGTAACAATCAAATGACGATTTTCTGTAAATACCCATCCAAACCTTCCCTAATCAGGGAAGGCTTGATTTTCTCCCGAGGAGAGGGAAGGAGAGTCGCCGCTCCACCCATGACAGCTTACGGGGTTGCATAAGCCGCTTTTTCAAGTGTTCTGAAATATTTAAAGATATTCTTGTTATCGCTTTGTTCAGGAAATGCACTCGGGTGCGTCACCCCGAAATAAATTCGGGGCAGGCTCTGAACTTGTTTCAGGATAACATTATCCCTCGCATCTGTTTTACTTTATATACTTACAAACTAAAAAAACGGACTACAATAGTCCGTTTTTTATCTTTTTTCATCTTTTACTTTACACTAAAGCAAGTTCTTTAGATTCAATAAATTCAACATCATTTCCGTCATTGAAATGGTCAACGTCAGGCAGAATAGTATCTTTGATATTTTTCAAATCAATTTGCATTAATCTTCTGGGAGAACCTTCTTCCATTGATCTGTTTCTCAAAAGATAAGACGGGTGGAAAATTGTTATTGCTTTGTAATCTTTTCCGTCTACATTAATTGTCATCCACTGACCTCTGACTTTAGAGATTGTCTGTTTTTTATCAAGATTTACAAATGATTTTAGGGCTGTTGCACCGCAAAGAACAATTGCTCTGGGGTTAATAATATCAATTTGAGCGTTTAAAAACTTTCTGCATGAAGCTTTTTCATCATCAGTAGGAACTCTGTTTTCAGGAGGTCTGCATTTTACAGTATTAATCATATAAATGTCTTCATCTCTTGAAATCCCTGCTTCTGCAAGAAATTCGTTTAAGAGTTGTCCGGCACGACCTACAAAAGGTCTTCCTGTCTCATCTTCCATTTCGCCGGGAGCTTCGCCTATAAATACAACTTTTGCAGTTGACGGGTTACCATCAGAAAAAACAACATTTTTACGTGTTTTCCCGAGGGCACATGCTGTACAATTACTACACTTTGATCTTACTATCTCCAGACAATCTTTCTTCATTTTCGTCTCTCTCCTCTTTAAATAATCCTACATTATATTTTCTACAGTATCTTTTTAATTCTTTCATAATTATATCAGATAACATGAATACTGCTATTAAGTTTGGCACAGCCAAGAATAAAGTAAATGCATCAGATAGATTAATTATACTTTTAAAGTTCATGGCAGAACCTATAATAATGAATATACAATATATAACCTGAAAAGCCCTTGTTGTCAATTTTGTATCGCCAAATAAATAATTCCACGCCTTAATTCCGTAATATGAGCCGCATAGCATTGTAGATAGTACAAAACAGCTTGCCATAACGGTTAATAATATCGGGAAGAAGGGACATACTGTTCCGAAAGCCTTTGACGTTAATTCAATACCTGCAATTCCTGATGTATTAAGATATTCACCGGAAACAACAATGACAAATGCCGTCGCAGAACCAACTATTACTGTATCAACAAAAGGTTGAAGCATGGCAATAAATGCCTGAGCAACAGGGTTATTTGTTTTAACTGCAGAAAATGCAATCGGCGCAGTGCCAAGCCCTGCCTCGTTTGCGAACATTGCACGACGAAATCCCCATAACATGCACATCATCCATCCGCCGGCTAGTGCTTTTGGATGAAACGCTTCTTTTAAAATTACACTGAATGTATGAGGGACATGCCCGATATTGTAAATACAAATTGCAAAAGCTGTCAAAACATACAAAGTACACATAACAGGTGTAACTTTTGATGTAAATTTTCCGATAGCTTTAATCCCGCCAATTATTGTAAAATAGGTTATAACAGCAACGATAAGCCCCAAAAGCCAGCTTTGATGCGCAAAAAAGCTGTTTTCCCCGCCAGTTACTTCCGTAATCTGTGTTGTCATAGCATTTATCTGGAATAAATTCCATCCGCCTATCATTGCAAAAATACAGCATACTGCATAAATTTTGGAAAGGTGCGGTGCAAATTTTCCGATATATTTGTTGTTCTTTAAAGCGCCTTCTATATAGTACATCGGGCCGCCGGCTATTGTCCCGTCAGGATTAATTTTTCTGAATTTAATTCCTAGTAAAACTTCTGCAAATTTTAGTGCCATAGAAAAAAAACCTGCCATTATCATCCAGAAAATTACGCCCGGACCGCCTATAGAAACGGCAGCTGCAGAACCGGCGACATTGCCTATACCGGCAGATGCAGAAATAGTAGCGGTAAGTGCCTGAAAAGATGAAACTTCTCCTTTTTTCTTTTTAACCCTGATTTCTTTATGTTCATAGTTTTTTGTAATGAGTTGTAAAGCGTGTTTAAATCCCCAAATACCGATAAATCTAGTTCTGATTGTAAAATAAAAAGCCGCAATCATTAAAAGCGCAACAAGGAATTCAATTCTTACGCCGTGAATGGTAACTGAACTGAAAATAATCCCTGAAATTTTATCGGCTATTGGAGATAAAAATGTATCTATGGCTGTGTCTAAATTCATCAATTTAAATTATACAACAAAAATAATTTTAAATTTATAATATATCTTATCTTAAACAAAGAAGCCGGATTTTTAATCCTGCTTTCTATTTAATTTCTTCCTGTTTTATTTATTAATGAAACATCATTTACCCTTAATGCAAAATATGGCATATCCTTATCATATTCCTGCAAGAAGAGTACGAATGTGTCATCAAAATAAAATTTCCTCGGTTTTAAATTCTGTGGTATTAACGGCATTGACATTGTTGTTGCAATAGCAGCTTCAGACTTGAGTTTTACTCCTTCGTTATTCATTTTAAATTCAACGGTTTCCAATGCCTTGTCAATTGTTATATCTGTATCTTTTATAGGATGATTGCATAACTCATCAAATGATTTTTCACTGTAAAGGTTTATGTCCGGAACTTTAAGTTCATCCTTTGCTAAAAATTCTCTTGATCCCTGATATTTTGCTTTTTTCATAAACATATCAGCGTATAGTCTTTCGAAGTTTTTATCATCATCTGTTCTGTACAGATATAATATATCTTTTCCTTGTGTTGTTACAGAAATTGCAAAGTCTTTTGAGGAATTATAAAACATAACGTGAACCATTTTATCAAGGATTTTATCGCTGTTTTTATCTATACCGAAATAATCAACTTTATTAAAAGAATGGGCGAATCTTGCCGGTTTTAATTTATCAAATGCTGTCAAGAATTTAAAATCTTTTTTCAACATAGCATAAACAAAGAATTTACCCTTAGCAGGTGTCCAGTCAAATGAGTTCAGGATATCACTTGTCTCTCCGAATTTTTCTTTAAGAGCATTTTCAATTTCAGCTTTTAATTCGGGAGAAGTCGCACCAAAAGTTTTATAATAAGAAGCTTCAGACAACTGATCAGCCTTAAATGTTTGTTTATTCAACTCTTTCGCAAGTGGTGATTTGTAGTCTTCAAATTTAACAGGTCCTTTGACAATCCCATCCATTAAATCATTCCAGACAAGTTGAAAAGTTCCTACCCACAATCTGTTTTGCTGGAATGATTTAGAGTTAAACAACGGTAAAATATCAAGGGTTTCCGTTGTTTTTGCAAGGGCGCATCCGCCTGCCAGCATAAGTATAGTTAGTAAAGCTAATAGTTTTTTCATGTTCTCTCCTTTTAACTTCTAATCATCTTTTATATTTAAAAATCTTAAAAAACTTTTGAAAAATCCTTTTGTATTTTTTTCATGAGGAATATTAGCACACTCGTAGTATTTTTCGTAATTTTGAATAATATTTTCAGGTAAATTTTTCCCATTTTCAAGAATGTTTGCAAGAAATTCAAGATAATCATCCTGTTCTTCTCTATATAAATTATCGCGGTTTCTTAAATCTTCATCGGCTTCATAATGAACAAGTGCATGGTAAGCCGCATGAATACTTTTATCCTCAGTATCACGCGGGAATTTCAAAATAGCTTCTCTTACACACATACGAGAAATTAACACCTGCCTGATAAGCCCGGCGACCAGAACTCTGTCTTCGAAAACGCCCATTTTATACTAACAAATCTTCGACTTCGCTTTCCGCAAACTTAATAAGTTTAACATAATCACCGTTAAAAAACTGATCCGCAACGGTTTTTACAGCTTCAGAAGCCATTTCTTTTTTACTCATTGCCGCTTTATAAAAGAATTTTTTCCCGACTTTATAACGGACAAGAATCGATTTCATTGTCAATCTGTCCATAACAGTTTTAATTGTAGTATATGCTCTATCAACACCGTTTGCATATAAATCGTCAACTATATCTTGAATAGAAATATCTCTGTCTTCATCATTTTCTGTCAATTGCCAGAATGAATTTAAGATATCAATCTCAAGTTTACCGCACACCATAAGTTCCTCTACTTTCTTTATTTCTACTAATTACTAACATTGTAACATAAAAATTTAAGAATTCAACACCTTGATAACAAAAACGTTACAATCACTGAATATTAAGCAAATCTTCCTCTTTTTTAAAATTTGTTTTTTTCTTTCTTAATTTTAGGTTTTTCTTTTTAGTTCTGTCAGAGACCTTTCTGTAAGCATTGTCAACAGAGATTTTTGTGAGAGCCATACCAGTACGGCGATCATAAAATGTCAGCCAGAATTTCCTGTCAATGTTGTCAACGGAAAAAGACACATTCCCGACAAATTTGTCGCCCGGTTTAATTTGCTTAAACATCAGCTTTGTATCGCCAAAGATAGAAGGACGAAATACTGCATTGTAATCATTCACAAGTCCCATATCAAGCCCCGAAAATGTTTTGTCAGACATATTTGAAATCATAACTGTGAGAGTAATTGTATTAACCTCACCGAATGGATCTTTCTCATGCCTGATATTACTTATATGTATATCAAGTCCGGGATAAAACATTTCGTGCTGCATAAGAGCAGACTCTTTGTAGACGGGAAGCGGCACAGACGTATTTATTTTAACCCTTATTTGATCTCCCGGAGCTATCAATACATCATTCCCTTTTCTTATCAATGCCATCCCGAGGCCGATTGCTCCGCCGATTGCGGCACCGCCTGCTAAAGTATAACCCTGAGAAGCAATTGCGGCTTCTAACCCAAGCCAGTTCAATGCCAGAAAGCCCCCGACAGCACCACCTGCAAGAGTGTAGCCTACGTCTTGGGCAACAATTTTTGAAGCCTCTGCAACAGGATGAAGTTTCGTTGACATTTTGCCTTCAATTGGGATTTCTCTTCCGTCCGGCGTAACAAGGTAATCAAAATCAAGTGAAATCCACCCCTGACGCCCGAGCCTTTGCGGATCGCCGGTTTGAGTTATTTTCCCGTGAGCAATTGTACCTTTAGGAATAATTACTCCCTTATCGCCTTTGACCTCATCAGTTACTTCCGCAAAAAATTCATCGCCTTCAATATTAATGTTGCTGTCAAGTACCTGAGAAACAGTCATATTTATAATATCTTTTCTTTCCAGATGTTCAACTTCTCCTGTGAAAAGTTCTTTTTGCAGCTGTTGTTCATAAGTGTCAGTTTTTTCTGCATGACCTTCAAGAACTTCAGCATAGACTGAAGTATTTGAAAAAATAAAAGCGGTTAGTATCAATGAAACAATAACTTTTTTCATACCATAATTATACACTACTTGAAAACAAATACAAAATGTAAAATTTTTTTAGCCGTTTGTTTTATTTTATTAAGATATGGGTATATTAAATTTGTACATAGATTGGAGGAAGTTGAAATGCGCTGGTACGACATAGAACCGGATGTTTGTATGGCAATTAGTATGATTGAGTGTGCAGCCCCTGAAGCTCAATTGGAGTATGCAAACTTTATTATTCGTCTAGTTAAGGAAAAAGACACGGAAATGTATTACATTCAAAATGCTGCTAAAAGCAATTTAGAAAACAGGCATACAAGATGGTATGACCGTAATGAAACAATTTCAAGAGCATTTTCTTATCTAAAAGAAACATCCAAAGATATCCAAAAAGAAGTTGCATTATCAGTTCTTGCTTATAAAAATGAAAAAGAAGCTGTTGCCTGATATAAGTCAAATATATTGACAGATTTTGAAAAAATTTGTATTATGAATGTATGAAAAAGCGCTGGTATGATATTGATCCTGTAGTCAGCAGGGCAGTTGCAAAACTTGAACAGGCTGAAGAATACATTCAGGTTCGTTGTGCTGATTTCATTATTGACAGGTTAAAAGATATTGATTTCAATATTGATATGTCACTGGATGATCAGTACAACTATATTATGCGCAGATGGTACGATAAAAATATTAAAGTTTCACATGCCATGGAATATTTAAAAAATGCTCCGATTGATTTAAGAAAAGAGCTGGCTTTAGAAATTATTGACTTTATAAAAGAATATACGGATTACTCTAAAAAGCATAAATAATATATTCTATTCTATTCTATTTTCGTAATAATCTGTTCGTAATATTTTTTATCGGTACAGGGTTTTAAACTGCTTTTATTGCGTTCTTCATTAAATACAATTTTGCCTTCTATTTGGACAAATTTATTTGACCTTCTTAAAAATGCTTCGTATGCAGTATCCACATGTCCCATATCAAGTGCTCTATATCCGGCATTTGTTAAATCCTCCGCAAGAACTGTAGCTGTCGGACCTAATGCCATTACAAAAAGACTGTCTTTAGGCTGCTCCATACATATTTTTAAAATTTCATCATATTTTGAAAACGCGTCTTTTATAGGACAAACTATTCTTTTTACAGACGCTGTATTATTTAATAAATCATTGCCTATACCTACTCTGCTTCCTGCACCTTCGACAAGAACCACATTTTTATTCTGCCAGAGTGTTTTCATTTTATTATAATAATCCTGCCCCTGCTCATAATTTTGAAATCCAAGCTGCCGCGTAACATTAGTATCTATATAAGTTTTTGAAAAGTCTAAATATTTATAAAGAGTTTCACGGCATTGAACCATTACCTGCTTCAAATAATTATTCGGGCAAAAGCCGAAAGCATCGGTTATGCCAACAAGAATATTATCATTCCTATTCCTTAAAATATTTTTTAATCGTTCTGCAAGTTTCGGGTCATACTTTTGAAAGCTGATATTTTCACCCATTATCAGTTTAAATTCTCCGTCACCGCACCTTGCCATTGATTTACCGGAGGAAGTTAGAGCATACAAAGCATCATAGGCATTAAGCACTTTAGGCAATTTTACAGATGCTAAAGTTCTTGGATCAGCAAGTTCATATAGAAGATTGTCAAACTTATAAGCATCAATATGACGATTGCCAAGACGAAATTTCATTTTTAATCCGAACAGATTAATTTCGTATCTTCCTGTAGATTTTGTTCTTTTTATATAAAACATCGCTATTCTCCGGTTAATTAGATGTATATTACTATAAAAAAGCAGCATTTTAAAGTTGTAAAGAGTTTTGTTATATTTTTCTTAATATTTAGACATGATTTTAAAAATATAGTTTAATAAAAAATATGAGTGATGAGATCAACAAGAAAGTTATAGATATATTCTCAAAGCATAATACTGATTTTTCTCCGGAAGTTAAGGAGAAAATAAAATATTATGCGGGTTTTAGCTATGTAAGAATAGACAAAGATCATAACGGCAACAAATTTAGTCCGGAACATTTAAAAAAATATGCTCAAAAATGCCATTATATTGTGCGTGTTATGAGAGAATACAAAGGAGATACGGTGCTTTATAATTATGATGTACCTAATTCCGAGCTTTTCAGGTTTATGAAATCATTTGAAGAAAATACTCTTGACGGTACGATTATAGAAATAGATAAATATTTTCCCGAGGATTTAGCTTAAATGGACTGTTTTTTCAGAAAATATCATGAAGCTTTGCATAATTGCAGTAAACCATATCAGTATACAGGCGGTGAATTTTTATCTTATAATAAAAGTTTTGATGATGCGCAAATGCGGTTTGCATTTGCCTTTCCCGATAAATACGAAATAGGGATAAGCAATCTCGGAGTAAGAATTTTATACGACCTGATTAATAAACAAGAAGGCTGTATGTGTGACAGAGTGTACGCACCCGAACCTGACTTTAGACCTGAAATACTTTACGGACTTGAAAGCAAGCGTCCGATTAAAGATTTTGATGCTGTTGGTTTTTCACTACAGTATGAGCTTTCTTATCCGACTGTTTTAAAAATGCTTGAAATGTCAGACATTCCATACCGTAACGATATGCGAAGCGATAATGATCCTATAATAATTGCAGGCGGTCCCTGCGCATTTAATCCATTGCCGCTCGCGGATTTTGTAGACGTATTTATGATAGGAGACGGCGAAGATAGCATTATTGAAGTCTGTGAAATTCTAAAAAATACAAAAGGGATGCCAAGAGCCTACAGAATAAAAGCATTGTGCGGCTATATTTCAAATCAAACAAGCCTGTCCTCCGCTCCTCCTGACGTCCTGCCCTCTGCCTGCGGCCGCTGGTCTGCCTTAACCGGCGGAACTGTCACAAAACGCATTGCACAATTAACTTATGATACAGCTTTAAAAGCATACCCAATACCTTTTTCAACCTCTGTTCAGGACAGAGCCGTTGTAGAAATCAGACGAGGCTGCGGAAGAATGTGCCGTTTCTGCCAGCCGGGGCATGTTACACTTCCCGTGAGAGAAAGAGAAGCTGAAGATATTATAAAAATTGCAAAAGAACTTGTAAAAAATACAGGATATGATGAATATTCTCTTTTGTCGCTTTCTTCAAACGATTATAAAAATATCAACGAAGTAATAAAAGAACTTGCGGTTGATTTTAATGAGAAAAAAATATCGGTGTCACTTCCAAGCCAGCGTATTGACGGATTTAACCTTGAACTTGCAAACCTCGTTCAAAGCGTCAGAAAATCCACAATGACACTTGCTCCCGAGGCAGGAAGCCAGCGCTTGAGAAATGTCATTAAAAAAAATATAACAGAAGAACAGATTTTAAATGCAGTTTTGACACTATACGAGAACGGCTGGTCCAAATTAAAGTTTTACTTCATATGCGGGCTTCCTACAGAAACTCTTGAAGATATGGACGAAATGGCAGCACTCTTAAGCAAAATAAAATACCGCTGTAAGCAAGTAAAACGTGAAAAAGATTTAAAACACGGACTTGATATAACTTGTACTCTGTCAATATTTGTTCCAAAACCTTTCACACCTTTTCAGTGGTGCGGACAAATGGATTTAGAAAAAGTCAAAGAACATATACATTATTTAAAAGATAAGACGGCTCATATAAAAGGGTTGAAAATTAACTACCATGAAGATGTTACATCTCAAATAGAAGCTGTTTTGACCAGAGGAAACCAAAATTTATGCAGATATATTGAAGCGCTTTATAAAAAAGGATGCTATTTAGATGCATGGGGAGAATATTTTAACAAAGATATCTGGCATAAAACAGCAGAAGAATTAAATATTAATCTTGCAGAACTTGCACAAAAACAATATTCAACAGAAGAAGTTCTTCCATGGGATTTTATAAATGTCGGGCTGGACAAGGCTTGGTTAGTTAATGAATATAATACAGCAATCAAAGAAGACCTGAAGACAAGAGGGCAAGAGGTCAAGCAAATTTCAGAGACAAAGAACCTGACTTCCTACCCTCCTGACATAGGGACTTCCTTTGTTCCGACTTGTGAAACAAAATGCGTCAATTGCGGGGTCTGCAAAAATTTAAATACACGCAAAATCCTAGCCAAACCTTTTAAAGCAAGCGCAAAAGCCCAAAATATAAAAATAGAAATTAAAGATCCAAAAACCTGTCAGGGGTATGACAGAGAAATTTTCAAATACAGAATTAAACTCTCTAAAACAGGGATTTTAAAATATCTATCTCACCTTGACTGGCAGAATACGTTTTTAAAAGCTCTTGCCAGAACCGATTTAGATGTGGTTTATTCACTCGGCTATAATCCTATGATGAAAGTTTCAATGGGCATTGCACTTCCTTTGTTTGCCGAAAGCAAATCGGAATTTGTTGATATAGAACTTTTTGACAATTTGACTCCCGATGACCTCAAACTAAAGTTGGAAAAAGTTCTGCCTGCACAAGCTGAAATTATAAGTATTGTAAAAATAGAAAAAAGTACTCCGGCTTTTGATATAACAGCTCAATGGGCTGAATATAAAGTTGATATTTTTAATAAATCACTTTACGATTTTGAAACTTTAAGATATAATACAAACAGAGTTTTATCTTCGCAAGAAATTTTTATAGAGAAGAAAAACAAAAAAGGTTTAATAAAAAAAACAGACATCAAACCATCAATTAAATCATACAGATTTGAAGATGAGAGCATGTTTATAGTACTCAAGACCGGTCAATGCGCAATTAATAACAAAGACGGTACTGTAACCGCAGGAATTCCTGCATTAAGAGCAGATGTTTTAATGAATTTAATTGCACCCGATGTGATTTTTAATATTACAAGAACACGGTTTTTTGACGCGGAATTAAAAGAATTATAAGTAAAGGATTTTTTATGGCAAACGACAAACACAACAAAAATTCGCAGCAAAATATGCATGCTGACAAAAAAATTATTATTGCGGAGCGGGATAATATTGCTGCCGTTATGGAAAACGGTAAAGTAACCGACTTTTTTATTTCAAGAGGTGACGTAATTTTAGGTGACGTCTATCTTGCTACAGTTGATAACATTTTACCAAGTATCGATGCCGCATTTGTAAATGTAGGTACAGATAAAATGGGATTTTTACACGCTCAGGATGTTATGGGCAAAGGTTCTTTGAAAGACAAACTTTCGCCGAAACAGAAACTTATTGTTCAGGTTGTCAAAGAACCTACAGGGCACAAGGGACCAAGAGTTACGACTGAAATAAGCCTCCCCGGAAGATTTTTAGTATTGATGCCAAATGAACCGGGAATTAACATCAGTAAAAAAATTGAAAATTCAAAAGAAAGAGCAAGATTAAAAGCTATTGTAAGCCTTATAAAGCCGGTAGGTGTGGGTGTAATCATAAGAACTGAAGCAGAAGGACAGACAGAAGCTGATATTCAGGAGGATTTGGAAATTCTTCTTGAAAAATGGAACAATATCATCACTTCTGCTGAAACTGTAACTCCTCCGAACCTTTTATACAGAGATCAGGATTTACTTTATAGGACGATAAGAGAAGCGTGCACTGAAGATGTTAAAGAAATAGTTGTAGATACTGCTTTTGCTCTGCAAAGGGTTCAAAACATACTCCAGAACTGGCACATGAACAAAAACGTTCAGGTTACCTTATACAAAGGTACAGAACCTTTGCTTATCGCAACTGATGTTCATAAAGAAATTAAGGCAGCACTGAATGTTAAAGTAAATATGCCGTCAGGCGGTTATTTGTTTATACAGACAACCGAAGCATTAACTGTAATTGACGTTAACAGCGGCAAGTTTACAAGCTCATCCACTCAGGACGAAACCATTTTGAAAACAAATATTGAAGCAGTCCATGAAATTGCAAGACAGCTTCGTTTAAGAAACATCGGCGGTATGATTATTATTGACTTTATTGATATGCTTTCACGAGCCGATAAGCTTGCTATTATGGAAGAACTGGAAATAGCACTTGAACCGGATAAAGCAAAACCGCAGGTCGGACAGTTGTCTGATCTGGGACTTGTGGAACTTACAAGACACAGACAGGGGCAGTCTTTGTCTGAAATCTTTACTAAAAAATGTCCTCACTGTCAGGGAACAGGATATTTTATGAACGAATTTAACTTTGCATCTCCGACTGCAGAAGGCGAATACAGGGCGAAAGCAGCAAAGATGAAATTGCCTGTTAATAATTTCAAAAAGAATAATAAAAATAACCAGAATAAAAATCAAAATCCGGTTCAGACTGAACAACCGGCAGTTGAAGAAATTCAACAAACTCCTGTAGAAATAGAGACAGAAAATCCGTCAACAGTTGCTGTCCAGGAAACTGAAAAACGAGAAAACAAAAGAAAACGCGGCGGAAGAAAAAATAAATTTGAAAAGAAACCGGAACCTGAAATTCCGGAGCCTGTAGTTGAAACTGCTGAAACAGTTTTAAAACCAAATGAAGAAATTAAACCTGTAATGGAAGTTGAAGAAGTTAGGGGTGAAATTGATGAGGCAGCGGAAACTCCAACGGAAGAAGTAAAAGATGAAAAACCTAAAAGAACCCGCAGACCTAACCGTGGGACTTCCAAGACAAGAAAAACAAGAACTAAAAAAACTAAAGAGGAAAAAGTTGAAGAATAAGTCTTTTCATACATTACTTACTTTTATATTACTAACAGCCAATGCGGGGTTCTGCGAACAATCCCGCAGTGCTGTTTTTCATTCTTCAATCGGAAAATTTTCTCTTGCAATGGGCGGAGTTGTTCTGTCTGCTTTAATTATTTTTCTAGGCTTATCAGTATATAAAAGGGTGTTTGGAATAACGCAAGGTTTTAAACTGTCTGAAGCAGATATTTTAAAGACACCAAAATCAAGTGAAGAAGCAATACAATTTTTCATACATAAAAACAAACTGTCATAAAAGGTAGAAAAATGAAACGCAGCGCCTTTGGAGCTATAGATTTATTAATAGGTTTTGTAATAATTTCGTTTATATTTTTAATTAGTATAAATGCGTTTAAAGGTATGTCTTCGTTAAAAATAGATAAATCTACGGTTAATGAACAGAGCGTACAGGAACATGTTGATGAAACAGTAAATGAAATAGAACAAATGCGACGGCAAACAATTAACTATAACAAGCAAATATTACAAGAAAATTATTAAGAAAAGTGCTTTTTAGAAGGTTACAAGCAGTCTGTTTCTCTCTAACTGTTGTTTTTCATAAATAATATCTATCAATTCTTTCAAAATTTTGTTATAAGGGGTTTCAATATGATGCTTCGCGCCTAATTCAATAACAGTTCCTGCAAACATATCAACTTCAGTCTTTCGTCCAGCCTCGACATCCTGAAGCATCGAAGTTTTTCCTTCCGGAATCATTGTATGAAGATTTGCAACAGTTTCTTCTATCATAACATCCGTGTTTTTAACGCCCTCAGCTTTTGCAATAGTCTGAACTTCTTTCAAAACGTTCCGTACAAAGTTCATTGCTTTTTTATTTTCAAGCAGCTCTCCGAAAGTTAAACCAAGGATTGCAGTTGTCTGGTTTGCTGAGACATTAAGCATAAATTTCAGCCAGAGAGAATGAAGTATATCATCAGGTATTGAGTAATTTATTCCAACCCTAGTAAAATATTCTCGTACTCGTTCAACATTCTCTGAGTCATTTGCATTTTCAGAACCGTAAACAATTGTATTTACATCATCATGTACAATTGTCCTGCCTTCTCTTACCGCACTGTGCCCGATGAAATATGAATAAAGGAGTTTTTCTCTGCCGTATTTTTCTGCAATCAGCCATTCGCTTGTAACGCCATTCAAAAGTGATAAAATTATCGTATCATTTTTAACAAAATTTTTTATATTATTTAAAGCTTCATTCAGTCCCTCAAATTTAGTGGCAATTATAATTAAATCAGCCTTAAAATCTTTATTATCCGGTAATACATAATTAAAATTCAGTTCTCTTCCGTTAAATATTGTCGGATTGTCAACATATCTTTTTAATCTGTCTTTATCAACCAGAATTCTTAGAGATTGATTGTCATATCTTTGAATTTTATCGGCATATATACTGCCGATAGCTCCTATCCCGCATATTAAAACATTTTTTATAATATTCATACCAAAATTTTAACACGACAAAAAAATTATTGAATAGATTTTGTTAAAAATTGTACACATGTACTATTTTTCATGCAATTTTACACATAAGAAAATACTTTATAAATATGTAGTAGTGTAGAAAATTTGTAGTGTGAATTATTAATGGGACTGGAAATCGCAAGGTCGCTTGTTGTAGGCGGAATAAATCCTAATATCTATATTAACCGGAACAGTTTTAATACAGGTTTCGGACAGCAGCTTGATGCGGACAGATTTGAGAGACAATCTGTTGAACGCTATACATCGGAAGCTGCAATAAAGCGGATGATAAATGCAAATCCTAAAATAAAAAAAATAGTTAAAAATTTTAATCCTGAAATGAAATTAAACCTTGCTGAACTTAAAGAGCTTTTAAACAATCACTCATCAGACACACAAAAAATTGCAATAGGAATTGCTGAAAATCTACCGTTTTCACTCAGAAATAAAGTAAATTTGAAGGCAATAGATGATGCCGCATACCTTCATGATATAGGAAAAGTCTTAATACCTGAAAATATATTAAACAAAGCCGGCAAACTGAATGATAATGAGATAAAAATTATGCATACACATTCAGAACTAGGTTATGAGTTACTGAAAACTACAGATATTTCACCGATTACATTAAATCTTGTACGAAACCATCATCAAAATGCTAAAAAAACAGGATATCCCTGGGTAAGCAATGATTTCAACGCAGATTTAAATCTGCAAATTCTTTCTGCATCTGATAAATATTCGGCATTAACTGAAAATCGAGTTTACAAAGAAGCATTAACACCCAAACAGGCGCTTACTATAATTTATCAGGATGTAAAGGAAGGTAAGCTTCATCCGTTTATATTCAAAGCTCTGCTAAATCATATTAATAACATTAATAACAATACTCTTTCAAGAGTTTCATAAGATATGTTATAGGTATATTTTCCTCTCTTTGTAGAGGAAAATATACGCAAACAGAGAATAAGAAGATAAGAGGGTAAGCTATTTACGGTGCGCGAAGCGCACGAAAAAACGTCCTCTCTCCCCATTGGGGAGAGAGTTAGAGAGAGGGGCTTTAATAATTACTGCTTAACGAAACGATAACAAAACGAGTGCTGTTTGAGCGGTAAAATCAGATCCTGAAACGAGTTCAGGATGACAAATATATAGCGAGTTCACTCGTTTCATGTTGAGTTTAGCAGTAATTAAACAATCAGCGTGTTTCTCTTTCTTTGCTTAATTTCTTTCTCCTCTTACATTGTCGGCATTAAACGGGTCTGCCGGCAAGGCTCATCGCCTTGACCGTTCGCCCTCTGCCGACAATGCGCTTTGCATCGCAACAAAATAGATTGCGAGCTGAGGCTGGAGTGGCGGATGCGTTGAGCATTCGACACGCAATGCCGTTAATCGCGAGCAACCAAGCTAGAGAAATTAAGTGCGGGGTGTTGGGACGCATAAGCCCCACATACTGATAACATATCTTATGTTATAAATTTAAAATTATTTTTGTTGTATAATCACTTTATGGCTAAAGTTAAATCAAAATGGGTTTGTACGGAATGCGGGTATGAAACAGCAGGATATTTAGGGAAATGTCCTGAATGCGGAGCGTGGGGAACATTAACGGAAGAAGTCCAATTTACTTCTAAAAAACAGCAGCAAGTGACAGACGAATTTATTAATAAAGAAAAACCGGAACTTTTAAAAGATATTCATATCGGCGAAGAAGTCAGGGTCTCAACAAATATATCAGAGTTTGACAGAATATTAGGCGGCGGTCTGGTTCAAGGTTCGCTTGTTTTAATCGCAGGAGATCCCGGTATCGGTAAATCTACAATCCTTTTGCAGGCAAGCGGTGAACTATGTAAAAGTAATAAGAAGGTTTTGTATGTGTCTGCAGAAGAAAGCGCAAGCCAGTTAAAATTACGTGCTCAAAGGCTTCAAGTTAATTCGGATAACCTCTATGTCTATCCGCAAACCTTGATGGAGAATATTAAAACACAGATAGAAGATATTATGCCGAATGTTGTCGTCGTCGACAGTATTCAGGCAATTTATTCTCAAAATGTTGCAAGTTCTGCCGGAAGTGTTTCTCAAATCAGAGAATGTACAAATCTTTTAATGCACATCGCAAAATCAAAGAATATAACAATTATTGTAATCGGTCATGTTACAAAAGACGGAAATATTGCGGGACCTAAAGTTTTAGAACACATGGTTGATACGGTTATTTATTTTGAAGGCGACAAATATAAATCTTACAGAATGCTCAGGGCTATGAAAAATCGTTTCGGAAACACATCTGAGGTCGGAATTTTTGAAATGGGAACAGACGGGCTTAAATGTGTTACAAATCCTAATGAACTTTTTTTGAATGAGCGTTCGCAGGTGTCAGTTCCGGGAAGCGCAATTGTAGTAACAAATGAGGGAACTCGTCCTTTACTTGTTGAAATTCAGGCACTTGTCGGTACAACTCCTTACCCGACACCCAGACGTGTTACAAACGGTGTTGATACGAGCAGAGTACTGCAAATTCTTGCAGTCCTTGAAAAAAGAGTAGGTTTAAACCTCTCAAAACAGGATGTTTACGTAAATGTAATGGGCGGGATTGATGTTTCGGAACCTTCTGCGGATTTAGGAATTGCCCTTGCAGTTGCAACCTGTGCGCGTGATGTTGTTGTTGATCCGCAGACTGTAATAATAGGCGAAATCGGTTTGTCGGGCGAAATTCATCCAGTAAATAATATAGAAAAACGCTTAAATGAAGCTGTAATGACCGGGTTTAAAAAGGCAATAATACCATATGCAAACAGGATAGAAGATGAACGCATTGAAATAGTTCCTGTAAAACGTCTTATAGATGCGATTGCAGCTTGCGTATCAGCGCAGTAATTCAGAATGATTTAAAATAATAAACCTTACCTCCTATAAAAATGATGTAAACCGCGCAAGCGGTGGAGGGATTAACTATTATTTAGTTTTAGCAACACCGGGTGCATCTTTTATAATAAACGGTCTTACAAATGCATAAGTTCCGTAAAGTGATGATAAAAGTCCTGCAGCCATAGCCCCTTTAAAAAGTTTTGGATGTTTTGTTTTATTGACTAATCCGCCTAAAGTTACAAGAGTTGTTCCTGTCATAATTCCGAGATATCCTTTAAAAATGGTTCTCGGAACAAGGATAGTATCTGTCATATCGGCGGAGTTTTTGGCACATGAATGAAATTTTTCTAAGAATGTTTCTTTTTTACCGTTAGATGCACCGCTAAAATACTGATAATTTGTGATTTTGGCTATTCTCATCGATATTTTCCCTAATCATTTTGCATTTAAAATTATACAATATTTAATAATTCGGAGTTTATCACATTCTGTAAAAAGTTGCAAATTTTATTAAAATATGTTATAAAGTAAATATGCCTAAAGGCTTAATTACTAACCAAATAAGGAGGGAATTATGAAAAATTTATTTAGTAATGCTTTTCGGGGGGGGGGCATTCTCAGCTTCCTGTAAGGCATTTTAGCGGATTTACTCTTGCGGAGGTCTTGATTACTCTTGGTATTATCGGTGTTGTTGCTGCTATGACTATGCCTGTTTTAATTAGTAAATACCGCGACAGACAATATGTTGTTGGATTGAAAAAAGCAGTTGCAATTTTAGATAATGCATACAGACTTGCTATTTATGAAAACGGTGGAAGCAATGATTTTGGTTATTTAGAGGCAGAATATGTTCCGCTCCCGCCGGAGGAAGGTACCGGTGTTTATGATCAAAATGGTAAGTATAATTCCGATATATTTTTTCAAGCGTTATCAAAACACCTAAATATTATGAAAGACTGCGGTATAGATAAAGGCGAGGAGTGTTTTCCGGAAACTATAAAATCTCCTTTCAGAGAGCAAACCTGGAATCTTATTACAAAGCAGGGAAATTCAAGACGTTTTTTTATATTGAGTGACGGCATGAGTATCGGAATTACTCCGAATTACGCTTATATTGATGTAAACGGATTAAAAGCACCTAATACTTTAGGTATTGATGTATTTCAAGTAGCTTTAAATGAAAATTCAATAGGGTGGTATGATGACGGCAGTAATGGAACTCTGAAATGTTATACAAACGAGTTTTCTTGTTCCTCCTGGGTAATGGTTAATGACAATATTGATTATATTCATTGTGATGATTTGAATTGGAAAACTAAAACAAAGTGCAAATAATTAACTATTTCTTAATATTTGAAAGGCAGTAACCACTTGATTAGTTTTTTTGTTAATGATATAAAAACCATGTGAGAGTTTTTATAAAAGAAAGGAAACACTTATGGTAAATGTAGCAATTAACGGTTTTGGTAGAATTGGCCGTAACACTTTACGTGCAGCTATCAGAGAAGGTATTTTTGACAAAATTAATTATGTAGCAATCAATGACCCCGGTTTGAAACCTGCTGAAGCAGCTTTGTTATTCAAACACGATTCAGTTATGGGCAAATTTGACGGTACTGTTGAAGCTTATGAAGAAGGTATTATCGTAAACGGTAAAAAAATTAAATTCTTCGCAGAAAAAGATCCTGCTCAATTACCTTGGAAAGATTTAGGTGTAGAAGTTGTTGTTGAATCAACAGGTTTCTTCACAGACGCAACAAAAGCTCATGCTCATATTGATGCAGGTGCTAAAAAAGTTATTATCTCAGCTCCTGCTACAAACGAAGATATTACAATTGTTTTGGGTGTAAATGATAAAGAATACGACCCTGCAAAACACAATGTAATTTCTATGGCATCTTGTACAACTAACTGCTTAGCTCCTGTAGCTAAAGTTATTGATGAAAAATTCGGTATTGTTAAAGGTTTGATGACAACTGTTCACTCATACACTGGCGACCAGAGAATTCTTGATGCAGGTCATAAAGACCCTCGTCGTGCAAGAGCCGGTGCTTTGAACATTGTTCCTACAAAAACAGGTGCTGCTAAAGCTGTTGCTCTTGTATTACCTCAATTGAAAGGTAAATTGGACGGTTTCGCTATGAGAGTTCCTACTCCTGACGTTTCTTTAGTAGACGTTGTATTTGAACTTTCAAAAGATGTTACTGTTGAAGAAGTTAATGCTGCATTAAAAGCCGGTGCTGACGGACATGTTCTTTGCTATACCGAAGAACCGTTAGTATCTTCTGACTACATCGGAACATCTCAATCATCAACTGTTGACGCTTTATTAACTCGTGTAATGGGCGGCAATCAGGTTAAAATTATTTCTTGGTACGATAACGAAATGGGTTATTCTACAAGATTAGCTGAAACTACTTTGATGGTTGCTTCTAAATTATAATTTTAGAGGTTATATAAATCAAAAAAGAGTCTGATATTTGTCAGGCTCTTTTTTATTGCAAATAAAGTGACTTATATCGTATTTTACACTAATTTTGGGTAAAACGTCAAGCTGAACGTCAGATTTCCTCTGTGTTTCAGCATCTCATGGCAGTTATACCCTGAAACGAGTTCAGGGTGACAAATTAGATGTTATTTAGTGTAAACTGCGATATAAGCCACTAAATAAAGAACTTGTCTTTATTTTTATAATATGTTATTCTATAACCAAGTTTTAAAAGGAATTATATATGAAAAAATTTTTATGTTATTTTTTATTTGCTTATTTGATATTATCTCCTGTCTCTGTTTTTGCACGTTCTTATTTAAGGACAAAACTCCCTCTTGCAGGAAAGACGCTTGTTCCTTATAATATGCAGGCAATTGTGTTAGGTCAGGTTTATGCCCGGGTAGACAGAGATGTTGACGGATGTCGTAAGTTTAAAGTTTTAAATACTAAAGTTACCAAACCTAAAATTAACGTGGAGTATAACCGGCGTGGAGAGGAAATCGGGGGAACCTGGTCCGAAGAATGGACAGTAGATGCATGCGGTACATCTGTAATTGTGCCATTGAATTTAACCACAAAAAAGAAGGGGGTAAAATCAGAAATCCTGCCCGTAAAAAATTCACTTAACTAAACTTTCAAGATACTGTTTGTTTGCATTCAAGGTGTTTTCAGTTGCAATGATTGAATAAATAGGCTTGCCGGAAAATACATAATTTGCGGTATTATATATGTCATCAACCGTAATGCTGTCTATCATTTTTAAAGCTTCATTATCCCTTGAAATCCCGTAAGGTGTATCAATGTTGTATAACAGCCCGTCGGTTTGCGCGGCATAGGTATTATTCGTGTTTAAAATAGAATTTTTCAGATTTAATTTTGCATTGTTTAATTCTTCTTCTGTTACTTTTTCTGTTTTAATTTTGTTGATATGCTTGTTAAATCCGTCAATTGATTTTTGGACATTGTCATAGCTTATTTCGTTTGTATCTTTATTGTCTGTTGTAGTACCGATTTTCAGATAGAAAAGCCCGATATTATCTGTAATTTTAAAATCAGAACGTACGTGATAGGCAAGTTTCTGTTGTTCTCGCAGGTCATTAAACAATCTGGAGGATGCGTTGCCGCCAAGTATTGTATTTAAAAGAGCAAGACATATATCATCTTTCAGATTGTTTCCTCGTCTGAACTTAAAAGCTTCAATGATTTCTGCCTGATTTTTATTGTCAATATCCGTCAATACTTTTGTTTCGGTATTTGGAATGTATTTGTCAAGAAATTCTTGTGGCTTATATCCATTGAATTTTTTATATGCGGCGATATTTCTGAACAGTGTATCATTAAGTTCTGGCTTTTTGTTAAACGGTGCAGTAACGGCAATTGACGCTTTTGAGTTTGTCATAATTGTGTTATACAGATTTTTTACATCGTCAAGAGTCAGGGTTTGTACTTCTTTTATGATTTCATCTTTGGTCTTACCCTGTGGAAGATTTTTGTAGAATTCCGTATTAAGCTTGTCAAAAGCTGATTTGGGACTAATTAATATTTTTTCAATAATTCTTGATTTTACTTCGTTAAAAATTTCTTGTGTAAATCTGGGGTTATCAAGTAATTCCTTTATAGATTTAAGCGCTTTGTCCATATCTTCAGACGCGAATTTAGAATAAACGGTTACTGATTTGTTATTACTTTCAAACATTGCATTTATACCTGATTTTTGAAGATTTTTATAAAATTCTTCCTGATTTTTATTTAAAGTTCCTTCGTTTAAAAGTTCATCAAGTATGAGAACAGGAGCTAATTTATCCGTATTATATCCTTCTGTAGAAAATTCCATTTTTAAGTAACAGTTATCTGTTCTTCCGTTATTAGTTACAATTTTGAAGTTATTATTCGGCATATTGTATTCTTTTACGTTAGTTAAATTTATTGCTTCTTTTCTTCCTGTAAAAGAGATATTTTTTGTATCATTGTAATTTTTATTTATTGTTTCGGTATTTGCGGATGGCGGGTGAACAACAGCAACTGAGGCTTTATTCACATCAAGATATTTTTTTGCTGCGTTAACAATATCGTCAGCTGTCATAGATTTAATAATTTCCTGATAATTGTTTAAATAATCAGCATTATTTTCAAGCAGTGCTGTTCCTATAGCATTGTTTGTTCTGAAAGAATGCTCAAAAATAGTTGAGAAATTATTAAGCATACGCTTTTTTATTATCTGAATTTCATCAGCCGACGGAGGGTTATTTGCTATGTTTGCAATTTCATTAAATATAACTTTTAACACTTTTTCGGAGTTTTCATCAGAGGCTTCTGCAATAAACATTAAGGCTCTGCCATCTTTAGGATTTGTACTTATTTTTTCTTCTTCCGTGTAAAGAGAAGCATTATATGGTTTTAGCTTTTTATCAATACGTGTAGTTGAAGCGCCGGACAGTAGTTCCATTGCTGCTTCGCTAAAAATCATGTCTTTAATATTTTGCGGAGCAGAACCGTTAAAACCTACAGCAATATGCGCTGCTGTTGCTTTGTCAGATATAAAATCTTCTCTTACTGTTTTTTGAACGGGTGTAAGTTTTTCAAAATTCCGCTGTCCTGAAGGTTGTTTTTTAGATGTAAAATATTTTGATATAAGTTTAATTGTTTCTTCCGGTTTTACATCGCCTGTTATAACCGTCACCATATTCGCGGGATAATAGTTGTTGTTGTAATAGTTGACAACATCTTCGCGTGTTAAATTTGTTATATTATCCGTAGTGCCGCCAATCATATCTGTCGATGTTGTTTTAATCCCGTATAAGTTTTTGAGCATTTTGTTTACGGCAAGATTTTCCGGATCTGAGGTTATCATATTTATTTCGGAATTTACAATTCCCTTTTCTTTTTCTAATTTATCTGCTGCAAACAGAGGTGTTTCAAGCATAGACGCATGAATTTTTATCTTATTTTCAAGATCTCCGTCATTCAAGAGGTTAGAACTTATATAATAATTGGTTTCCGCAAAACCTGTCGATGCATTTGTTGATGCTCCCATTTTATCAACATGTTTGAAAAAGTCTCCCTGTTCAAGCCCTTTAGACCCGTTAAACAAATTGTGCTCAATATAGTGGCTTATTCCGCGCAGTTTATCAGGTTCGTTCATAGAGCCTGTGTTAACGTAGGTTCTTAAAACGGTTTCGCCTTCCTGCGGAACAATAATAACTTTCTGTCCGTTAGAAAGTTTGTAGCAATATGCCTTTGTATCATAAGGAAAGTTCATTTCTCCTGTTTTTGTATACGCAATAGGAGTTTTTACTGTAAAATCCGGCTGGACGTTGGATAACTGTTCAAGCTGCGGGTTTGTTTGAACTTTAGTTCCCTTAAATGAGCTATTATTGTTGTTGTAACGGTAATTATTTACACTGTTAATCGAATTTATTCTAACCACATATATATTAAAACATGAAGTATAAAAAAATTGCTAATTACTATTTAAGAAAATCTCTCCAATAGCTTTTAGAAGGATCTTCAGGACTTGTATCACTTAGTGCATACGATGCACACGAGAAACCTCCTGCTCTTGTATCTTTTGAATATGTACAATATTCAGCACCTGATACAAATCCATTTATTGAAATGCTGTTATTGGTTGGGTTATTTGGGTGTTTAATCCCCATAGGAATAACAGTATTATCTATTGTAAACATAAATAAGAAAACATCATATCCATATCTGTTAGGTTTTTTTGTCCGTTTGTATCTACACAAATAATTGGTCCGTTCGTTAATGTATCAGTCGCAGGGTCATTAAATGAATATATTTTTCCTGAATTGTTTGTCCAGTATCCGGTGTTATTGCAAATTGTACCATCATTCTTCTCTTTATTATTAAGAATGTATATATCATAGGACAAGACTTCTTCTTCATTTCCCCAGTAAGAAGAACTATATTGACTGCCGCCATGGAAATATTTCATTAATTTTTTTATTGTTGAAGTTAAATTCCCATCTGCCTGGTGCCTTGTTGTATAATCTTCCGGAAATGATATACCCTCGTGTACATAATAAAGTTTAGCTGCTTGGTTAAGCTCAGAGTAAGTTGTTTTAAAGGCAACCTGTAGTTCTTTCTTTTTTGTCTGGTTGATTAGAACCGGCATTGTAAAAGCTGCAACGATACCTATAATTCCTATAGTAATCAAAACTTCAGCTAATGTAAAACCCGTTAATCCCTTAAAAGTCGAGTGTTTTTCGGGGGGGGGGCAATTCTTAGCTCTCTAATATCCATAATTTTTACCTCCTATATTATTTCCTATCATTATTTATGATTTTTTCATATTTGTCAATATTACTTCTTGAAAATGGTTTGTTCTCTGTCAGGACCTACACTTATAATTGAGATAGGGACTTCGAGAAGTTCTTCAAGACGCGCAAGGTATTTTTTGCAGTTTTCCGGCAGTTTGTCATATTCTCTTATGCCTGTAACGTCTTGCCCCCAGCCTTTGTGAATTTCGTAAACAGGCTCGAGATACTTGTGAATAAACACGTCTGTCGGATAGTTTGTATAAATTTTTCCGTCACGTTTGTCTTTATATGCTGTACAGAGTTTGATTTCATCAAATGTATCAAATACATCTATTTTTGTTAAAGCAATTGATGTCAAGCCTCCGACTAAAACGGCATATTTCATTGTAACTGCATCAAACCAGCCGCAGCGTCTTGCCCTGCCTGTTGTAACCCCGTATTCATGACCTATTTCACGGATTTTATTGCCGGTTTCATCTTTTAATTCCGTAACAAAAGGACCTTCTCCAACACGGGTTACATAAGCTTTTGCTACCCCTATAACTTCATCAATCATTGTAGGTCCGTATCCTGAACCTGTTGCAGCACCGCCGCCTATCGGATTTGATGAAGTTACGAAAGGATATGTACCGTAATCTATATCAAGCATTACGCCTTGAGCTCCTTCAAAAAGAATTGCTTTTTTATCACGTTTTGCATCTTCAAGTTCTTTTTGCCAGTTAAAGCATACGTAAGGTTTGAAAATTTCCGCATACTTTTCACAAAGAGCCAGAAGACAATCTTTTGTATAAGGTTCAAGTCCGTATACCTTTTCAAGAGTTTTATTTTTTAAAGGCAATATAATATCAATTTTTTCATTCAAGGCTTCAGGTGAATATAAATCCTGAATTTTAAAGCCTATTCTTGCCATTTTATCTGTGTAGGTCGGACCGATGCCTTTTTTAGTAGTTCCGATTTTCCCTTTTGTGGCTGTGTTTTCTGAGTATCCGTCAACTTCGGTATGATAAGGCATTGTAATTGAAGCAAGCGGATTAATTTTGAGCCCAGAAACATCAATGCCTTCTTTTATGAGCTCCTTAATTTCCTGTTCAAAGTATTCAGGCAGTATAACAGTTCCTGCTCCGATAAAACATTTTTTACCTTTGTATAAAATGCCTGAAGGGATCAAGTGGAATTTAAAAGTTTTGTTATGGGCGACAACAGTGTGTCCCGCATTGCAGCCGCCTTGATATCTTATAATCAAATCAGCATTTTGAGCTAATAAATCAGTAATTTTAGCTTTGCCTTCGTCGCCCCATTGAGCGCCTACTACAACTTTATTCATATCCCTTGTCCTTTCATAAAGCTCTTTACAGATTTATTTTAACATAAAAAAAATTTTTTATAGTGTAAATTAATTTAAAGAATCTTTATACGCATCAAGAAGTAAGCTTTTTACAGCTTTTTTCCATTCATCTGAAGTTAAATTCCTATGCAGATAATCCATATTGCCGGTTGAAATTATCCATAAAGAACATCCGCCTCCGCTCCACCAGCCGCTGTGCTGCGCATTTGTGCAGTAAACTTTATCGCTCCCTAACCACCACAATGAATAGCCGCCTATAACAGGATTGTCATTCCTTCGAATTAAAGATATGTAAAAGAAATCCTTTCCTAATTGATTTGGACCTTTTAGACCGTTGGTATCAACCTGTAATAACGGTGCATTCAAATCTCCGGAATATGATATACCAATTAATGTGCCATCATTTAATGCAAAATTATAATATTTATTGTCCGGAAAAACATTCACATGTCCCATTGTGCTGCCGTCTAAATCACGATATTTCCCTCTTATTGAATTGTCAAAAGGTGAGTTAAATCCCCAAATTTGTGCTGTTTTTAGATATTGTGACAAAATATCAAAATATGTTTTTGCACAATCAGTATTTCCCTCGGCACACCAAGTATTTGCGGTTCCGTAATCTTGAGGTGCACGCAGATATGCTTGATATAGGATAGAATATGTTTTTTTAAATGATGTTAGCCAAACTCTTTCCTGGTATTTAGATATCAAAACAGGAATTGTCATTGCCGCAACGACACCTATAATTCCGAGTGTGATAAGGACTTCAGCCAGAGTAAATGCGGCTTTTTTATGAAGTGAATAAGAAAATAAGTTAATAAGTGAACAAGTTCGTTTCGGGAAAATATTAATGTCATCCTGAACTCGTTTCAGGATCTCATGAACGTCAGCTTGCCTTCCGGACATCTTGATCTTCGGCAGCCTTAACTTTACAATCCTGTAATCCCTTGTTACATCGTTATCCTGTTGGGGGGGGGGCACCTCAAAGCTTCTCTGTTAAACATATTCCAACTCCTTCTTTTTTCTTTTATTATTTATGATTTTTCATATTTTGTCAAGCTTTCTTAAATGTATAAGAAGGAGCTGCTTTTAATTTTTCTTCAATTTGTTCAAATGTAAGCAGACCTTGTGTTGCTCCGAACTCTGAAACAACTCCTGCGGAGTTAACGGAAGCATACATCAATGCTTTTCCGATATCTCTGTTTGTTCTGCCGAGTGCCGCGCAAAAAGTTGAAGCAAAAGCATCTCCTGCTCCAAGAGTTGAAACGACTGGACCGTCAAATACAGGACAGTAGTAAAAATCTTTGCCGTCATAAGCATAAGCACCTTTACCGCCGTCTGTTATTACAATAATCTGGTAATCTGCAACTTTTAATTTTTTGAACATCTCTTTTATGTCAGGATGTATAAGTTCTTCCGAAAATTTTTCCTCTCTTGTATCCGGGCGTACATGTATTTGTGTAGCCAGGGAGGCTTCTTCTTTGTTCATAACAACAATGTTTGCATCTTCCAGAATTTTTTTGAGATAGCTAAAACCTTTCTTCAAGCTGGAAGAACCTGCATTAAAGCATACAAATACGTTGTTTTCTCTTGCAAAATTAGCTATATCGTCAAGAACTTTTGTACTGTCGCCGTTAAGAGGCGCTATATATAAAAGTTTTGCATTTTTAATAGCTTCAAAATTAATGTCGGATTTTTGCAGCTGCGCGTTTGCACCTCTGTGTGCCAGAACGGTTCTGTCTCCCTGAAAACTTACAAGGATAATTGAAAAACCTGTACTTAAATTTTTATCCTGAATTATATTGGATAAGTCGACATTTTTGTCTTTAAAGGATTCCAGAATTCCGTCAGAATAGATATCATCTCCTATTTTAAATATTGCACTTGTGTTATATCCTAGATTGGCGAAATTTACGGCTGTATTAATCCCGCCGCCGCCGACTTTTGATGTAAATTCTGTTATTTCGACTTTTGCTCCGTAGGGGTAACTCATAAATTCTGATTTTTTGTTTTTTGTTGAAACTGAGACAATATTTGCATCATCGCTTTCAACAAATACATCCATTGTTGCGCTTCCAATCGTTATAACATCGTACATGATATTCATCCTCCAGTTAATTAAAGCGTAACACAAAAGATTTATTTTGTTAATTTATTTCCATTGAAAAATTGTTAATTATAGTGTATAGTGGACGTGTACATTAAATAAGAAAGGGGAAAAAATGAAAAGATTATTTGAAACTGAAAATGTCGGGGGGGGGGCACTCCTCAGCTAGGTAGAAGCAAAGATGCAAAGACGCGAAGTCGCAAAGCCAGTATCGTAAATAATACTTTCCTCCCCAGAGGAAGGGATGCAGAGAAACTCTCTTCACTGAAACGAACTTATTGTCCTAACGTCTTAACGTCCTATCGTCTAAAGAAATGTGCATTTACCTTAGCAGAGGTCTTAGTAACCTTAGGAATAATCGGAGTTGTATCAGCAATGACTGTTCCGACATTGATGCAAAATCACCAGCGAAAAGTTTATGTAACGCAATTGCATAAAGTCTATAGTGAAATGTCACAGGCTTTATCTCTTTACATTACAGAAAAAAATGCTGTCAATTTAAAGGAGTCAAGATTTAATACTATTGACGGCTTGAATGATTTTATAAGTTCTCACCTTAAAGTTGTTAAAGACTGCGGTAGTGCAGTAAAAGACTGTTTTGCTTCGCAATACGGCTATATAAATTCTTCAACTGTTATATCAGGCGGTAATCCTACTTGTAATCGGGTTATCACACTCGCAAGTGGAGCCATACTTTGTATTGATGTTGAGAATGGTTCTGGCAGTATTAATGAAGATGACGAGCAGGAAGGCAGTACGACTAATTTAAAAGGTGCTGTCGCTACTATAGAGGTTGATGTTAATGGAACAAGCGGACCTAATATTTTCGGCAGGGATTATTTTGTTATGTTTATTGATAATGACGGTACTATAAAAGATTATGCATTTGAAGAATACGGATTAGTTACTGATTCTTCAAAAGGGTCATATACCGGTGCATTTGGCAAAATTATGGATGACGGGTGGCAGATGAATTATTAAAAAAAAGAGGGCTGATGCCCTCTTTTTTATTCAACCTGAGCTTTTTCCTCTTCTGAAACGCCTTTAATTGTTAGGTTAACTCTGCCTTTATCGTCGATTTTAATTACTTTAACGATAACTTCGTCGCCGATATGAAGATGCGGTTCAATTGTATCTATTCTCTCATTGCAAACTTGAGAAATATGTACCATACCGTCTTTGCCAGGTGCAAGTTCTACGAATGCACCGATAGGTATAATTCTTACAACTTTACCTTTTACAACCATTCCGGGTTCAGGTTTGAATGTTAATTCTTTAATCATTCTCTGAGCTATTTCAGCCCCTTCTTGATCATTAGAAGTAATTGTTACAACGCCTGAATCCTGAATATCAATTTCGGCACCTGAAGCGTCGATGATTGCTCTAATCTGTTTTCCGCCAGGTCCGATTACTGTTCCGATATCTTCAACAGGAATTGTCATGGTTGTAATACTTGGAGCATACGGAGATAAGTGGTCTGCAGGTGCTGAAATTACTTCTCTCATCTTGCCTAAGATATGCAATCTGCCTTCTTTTGCCTGTGCTAAAGCGCGGCGGAGGGTTTCGTTTGCAATACCTTTAGCTTTCATATCCATTTGAAGAGCAGTAATTCCGGTATCGTTTCCTGTAACTTTAAAATCCATATCGCCTAAAAAGTCTTCGATACCTTGAATATCTGTTAATACAACGGGTTCTTTGCCTTCTTCCGTTATCATACCCATTGCAACACCGCCAATCATACATTTAACTGGAACACCTGCATTCATTAAAGCCATTGATGAACCGCAAGTTGATGCCATTGATGTTGAACCGTTTGATTCAAGAACATCAGATGTTACTCGGATTGTATAGCCGAATTCTTCCTGAGACGGAAGTGCAGGAATATTGGCTCTTTCTGCAAGATTGCCGTGTCCTACTTCACGTCTGCCAGGTCCTCTTAGAGGTTTAACTTCACCTACGGAAAATCCAGGGAATATGTATTTGTGCATATAAGTTTTTTCAGTCTGCGGGTCAACTCCGTCAAGCTCCTGTTTCATTCCGGGTCCTGCAAGAGTTGCAACAGACAGAACCTGAGTTTGCCCTCTGGTAAATACTGCTGAACCGTGAGCTCTCGGCAGAACTCCTACTTCACACCATATCGGGCGGACTTCATTAGGTTTTCTGCCGTCAGCTCTGACGCCTTCGTCAAGAATCATTGTACGCATAATGTGTTTTTCGGCATTTTTGAATTCTTCTGCAACAAAGTCGATGCCTGTTTCTTCCATAATTTTTTTGATGTAGTCATCTTCAGGAAGAGCATCAATTTTTTCTTTAACAAGTTTTTTAGCTTCTTCAAGTTTATTTTGTCTGTATTCTCTGTCAAAATTATGGTAAGCATCAAAAATCATATCGTGAGCTGTTTCATCAATAATCTTTTTGATTTCGGAAGTATCGTAAGGATTTACAAATTCTTCCCTTTCAACTCCGCATTCTTTCATAAATGCAACCTGAGCATCGCATTGTTTTCTGATTTCTGCTTGCGCAAATTCAACTGCATTCATAATATCGTCTTCAGTCACGAACTTACATCCTGCTTCTACCATAATTACAGAATCGTGTGTACCTGCAACTACAATATCTAAATCTGATTTATCAGCCTGCTGGTGAGTCGGGTTCGCAATCATATTGCCGTTTTCGTCTCTGGAAACTCTGACAGCACCTATAGGTCCTTCAAAAGGCGCTCCTGAAAGCATTAAAGCACATGATGCACCAAGCATTGCAAGAGTATCAGGCTGATTAACCTGATCATAGCTGAATAACTGCGCTACGATTTGTATATCATTTCTGTAACCTTTAGGAAACAGTGGTCTTATTGGTCTGTCGATAAGTCTTGAAATAAGAATTGCCTTATCTCCGGCTTTGCCTTCAGAACGGTTGTAACCTCCGGGGATACGGCCGATAGATGACATTCTTTCTTCATAATCAATTAACAGCGGGAAAAAGTCAATTCCGACTCTGGGTTCTTTTGATACGCAGCAGTGAACAAAAAGCATTGTATCACCGCATCTTACCGTAACTGAACCGTTGGCGGACTGTGCATACTTCCCTGTTTCAACGGTAACAGTTTTACCGCCGATTTCAATTTCAAATTTCTTTGTTTCAGGTACCATAATTTTCCTTTCCTGCCCGTGGCGAACTTTCCGCGGGCTTTGCGCTTTTCTGGCGCATTTAGTTATACACTTCTTATGTTCCTCCTTATTATACCGCAAACAAGAAAAAATAGGCGTTTCTATAAATTAATGTTACACGAAAAAAGCCCTTTAGGGGCTTTTCTATCATATATAGACAAAGAAGAATTAGTTTTCTTTTTTTCTTTCTTTCTTCGCTCATGCTTTTGCTCGGCTCCGCCTCGCGTTAAACAGCACCGCTCACAACCACAACGCAAACTCAACGTTTCCGTTGGTGTTTGTTCGTCTTTCGCTTCGCTCATGCTTTTGCTCGGCGGGTTAAAAATGCATATCGAATGATGACGGCATTCCGTTTACCTTTTCATCTTCCATTCTCATTGCAGATCCGATTGTGAAACTTTCTGCGTAGAGTTTATTTATTTTATAATTTATATCTCCGGTGAAGACTTCCTCGTTATCTTCTAAGAATTTAAACAGAGGCTCTGCCGGACTTTTTACGATACTGCCTAAAGTATCGCCGGCTTGCTTTAATGTCCGTTCCCCTATTTCCGGAACTTTTACGTTCATCCCAAACGGCTTATATGGTCTGTTAAATGATGCTCCTGTATCTGCCATTTTTATATCCTTATTAACTACATTTAGTTAATCGGCAGATTTTTATAAAAAGTTTAATTATTTATTATTGATTTTTACAATTGTTAATAATTATTTTTTCTTCAGTTTCGTTACTTTTATTCCAAGTCTGCCGGTGTCAATATTTCTTCCGCTTTCATTAAAAAATGTTTCAACCATTTTTTTTGCCGTTCTTATTGGAAGATTACCGCGATATGCTTCCTCAAAAATTTCCTTGAAATATGTTTTTTGATTTTTTATATCAAATTGTTTTATAAATTCTACAAGGCTGTTATTTGAGCGGTTAGAGTTGTCACAGGCACAGGCAAGAGCATAATTGGCAAGTTCATTTTGTCCGCCAAGAGATTTCGGATGTATATGCTCTATTGTAGCTATAGAAGGTCTTAACACATTATAACCTACAGCATCTGATGCAGATAGTTCATGTTTTGTAATAAAAGCGTTTACACTGGTTCTTGAGGTAGGTAATTTGTCAACTATTTCATTTATTTTAGTTCTGAGCTGCTCATCCTGCATCCCGTAAAGAGCTTCATTTAAATCGTATTTAAACGCTTTATTACTGAATTTTATTTTAACAGGACGCTCTTCAATTGTATTAATACCAATATCACATAGGGATAAAATATCTTTTCTGTTAAGGATTTCGCCATACTGTCTTATTTTATTTAAAATAATTAATTGTAAATCTTTTTTTGTTAAACTTTTTTTATTAACGTCACGGGTTTCCGTTATCTGCAATATTTTATCAATAAATTTTGGTGTTAAAGGCTCTTTGGCGTTCTTGAATATAGGGTGTGTGAGCGGTTCTGTAAGCTGTGTTATTTTTCGTGCCATATATTCATCTTTTATCGTAACACCTAAACGTGACATTTTATATTTAAATTCTTTGCCGCTAAATTCGGAAGGTATATAACTTTTTTCCTCTAATCTTAATTTTGAAACCCGCAAAAGTTCCTTAAATCTGGTTTTATAACCGCGGGGCATTTCTTTTGTAAGCATTGAAAGTTCTTTAAAAATAGGTTTCTGTTCTTCCAGAAGTTCTTTGTTTGCTTTAGGATACATAATTTTTATGGCTTCTGATAATCTTATATTCGGCTTGTCAAAAGCCATAAGCGCTGTTCTTTTTACAAATTCTTTTTCCGTCGGATGGAGATATTCGATATAATTAAACATTTCCTGAACAAATTTTTTTATAGGTCCTGAAAATACTCCGCTGCTTTTTAACCTGTTTACAATTTTATCACTCAAAAGAGGCCTTCCGCAATATATGCAGTGCATTTTTCTTTGGTATGCAAGGTTTCTCAATCCTGATGCACTTGTAATAGCTGTAAACGAAGGCTGGCTTTTTATGAAAACGTCACCTGCAGGCGAGGAATTGTTTACAGGAAACCTGTATACAGAATAATCATGCCGGTTATTCTTATTTACTCCTAAAGGCTTTATGAAAAAACTATTTAATACAGATGCAATCCTCATAAAGTAAAAATACACCTGATTAAAATTTTTTGCTAATTTATTAAAAAATGTTACGTAAGATAAAGCTTGGAAATATCAAGATTTATATATCTGTCAGACAGCCAGTAGAGTACTTCTCTAAGATTTTCAATGTATTCCTTGTTACATATCCCTTTTTTGCATAAAGCAATTAATTTGTCTGTCTGTAATTGAGCATTGCGGGGCATATCAGGGTTTTCTTCTATTTGAACCGGTATAGGATAGTGGTGGCGTGAATTATTGCAATATGAGCATTCAAGTGCGAAGTTAAGCGAATTGCTTAAACCAAGCATACATTTTGGAGTAAGATGTTCAAAGGTTCCGACCGATGAATGTATCAAATTAAGTGCAATTACTTCAGGTCTTTTTCTTGCGTTTTTTACTACAAACGCGCAGACTTCATCACTGGATCGGGGCAGCCTGCGTGCGATTTTTATTATTTCTTCTTTAATTGTTTTACTTTCAAGATTACGGATAATATTTTTTAATTTATAAATAAAAATTCTTCTTGAAAAAGGTTTATGCGGTTCGGGATCAAAAATTATGTCATTTGTTTTAATCATAAGTTTGCGAAGCTGTCTTGCCATTTTTTTAGGAAGTATCCGTCTGTAAAAGCTGACTTTATTAAATATAGAACTCTGAATTTTAACGAGCGCAAGTTCGTGGATATCTTTTTTTATCTCAAGCAGTTCTTTGAAGTTTTTATCAGGGTACTTAGCAGACAAACTTTTTAACATATTAAATACCTGTCTTTCGACAGGGTGCATAATATTTTCAAACGGTTCCAGAATTTTAATAGCATCATCGGCTTTACCGCTGAGTTCTTTCTTTTCCATCAAATTCATATAAATATCAGGATGAAGCATTTCTTTTCCGCAGCACAGGCATGGTATGCGGTAATTCAAAAGATTTTTTAACTCCTTTTTTGTCAGGGGGATCTGGAGTAGTTCGTTTTCAAATGTCTTTTTAGTTTTTTTTAATTTATTCTCCATACGTACCATCAGGATTTTGTTCAATTATATTATTCCCGATTTTATCTGTTTTATACCCCTGGAGGCGGTTGAATGTATAGCGGCTTTAATTTTCTCCAGTCGCCTTCATCATTTTTTTGTTCTGCAAGTTCTGCAAGAATTTCGCCCAGAGGATAAGATGCACCCTGATATGAAATTCCGCCAAGAAGTGGTTTTAATTTGTCGTCCGTAATTACGGTAAAGTTGCCGGATGTAATAATTTCTTTAACTTCATCAACAGGAACTGCGCCTTTAATTTCTCCGTTATAATAAAGATAAGCGCAATTTTTTCTCGCATCAAGCGCAACAAGCGGATTGTTATCGGAAATTTTGGAAAGAATTTCTAATGATGAAACTCCTGTTGCCCGACAGTTGAGCTGCTGTGCCATAACACGTGCAACCGTAACACAGGCCCTTATCCCCGTAAAACTTCCGGGACCTATATTAACCCCTATTAAATCAATATCTTGAGGTTTAATATGATTTTCACTCATGATTTCCTGCAAGGTAGAAATTAGAAAAGCGGAATGATATTTGTTATCTTTATTTTCCACAATACGTGAAGAAAGAATTTGTCCGTCTTTTTTTATAACTGCATACATTTTATCAAGGCAGGTGTCAAAAGCAAGTGTAATCATTTTTCTAGCCCCTCTATTATTTCATCTTTACCGCAGGAGATAAATTCGTAAAGTCTGGATTCGTCATCAGAGTATGTAACATTAATTTTTATATGATTAAACGGCGCTTCGTTCTGATTAAATTCCGCCCATTCAACAAATGTAACCTGTTTGCCTTCCGAATACTCACGCAGTTCATCGTAAATAGTTTTTATTCCTTCATTTTCAAGCCTGTAAAGGTCAAAATGATAAATCGGAATTGACCCTGTATGGTATTCATTAAGTATTACAAAACTCGGACTTGTAACTTTTTCTTTTACATCAAGCGCATCGGCGACGAGTTTTACAAAGGCAGTTTTCCCTGCTCCGATTTCTCCGTACAGATTGATAAAACATCCGTCTTGAATTAGTGCGGCAAATTTTTGCGCCAGTTTTTTTGTATCATCAAGAGTTTTGCACAACTTTTTATAACTTTTCATAGTTTTTATTCCTTTGTAACAACTTTATTACGTCCGCTGTTTTTTGCCTCATATAGGGCATTATCAGCATTTTTAATTAATTCTTCGTCATTTTCATCAGATTTGTACTGATGAACTCCAAGACTTATTGTAACACTGATATTTTTTACATGTGTATCAGGGTTAATTTTTGAGATATCAATTTTAGTTTTTTCAACGGTTTTTCTAAGCCTTTCGGCAACCATTGCAGCTTCATCAAGTTTAGTGAAAGGCAGAAGAATAACAAACTCTTCTCCGCCGTACCTGCCTGCAATATCATAATTTCTCAGCTGTAATTTTATTGTGCGGGAAACTGTTTTTAAAACAAGATCTCCGGCAGCGTGTCCGTATGTATCATTGATATTTTTGAAAAAGTCGATATCTATCATAACAGCGCAAAGATTTCTCTTTTGTCTTTTTGCTCCGGAAACTTCCTGCTTGATACGTTCTTCAAGCTGTCGTCTGTTATAAAAACCTGTCAGAGCGTCAAGAGTTGCATGTTTTAAAATTTCCGCATAAACATTAGCTCTGTTTATTGTGGTTGCAGCCTGTTTGGATAGCTGTTCAAGATATTCAATTTCTTTTTCACTCAAAACGTTGTCTGTCCCTTTGGTTACAATACAGCCCAATAATTTGTTTTCGCTTATCAGCGGGAAAAGACCGATTTTTCTGTCAGGCGTCAGAATGTATTCGGAGTTGTTGTTTAAACATTTTATCAATTCAAAGATTTTCTCATCTTTACAGGCAGAAGGCCAGACAAGTTTGTTGTCTATAAAGATGTAAACCAGATGATCTGATACAAATTTATCAATCATTTCCCCGATAATCGGTATAATATAATTTGTTTCATACTGTGTTTCAATAATTTTTGCGATATTTTTCATCGAATCATGAAAATCAATATTCTTCTGCATTCTTTCACTTAAAATAATATTCTGTATTTTTAAGGAAATACAAAATATTGAAAGTTCAAGAAATTCAAGCAAGCGGCTGTGAAGCTTTTCCGAAAATTCAAGCATCCCGATAACCTGTCCGTTGTTAAAAAGTGCATAATAAGAACGGTTATCTGACGTTATATATTTTTTCTCCCCGAGCTTTTTAAAAACATTGTTTAATTCTTTTGATTTTATAAACATCCAGCTTTTTGAAAAATCTCTTAAAGATTCTGTTGTCGGGTCATAAATATATATTGCGTTGAGTGGAAAAACTTCTTCAAGAACATTCATAATGCTTTGAATATTTGAAGCTCCGTCAAGGAATTTAAATATTTGTCTGAGATTGTCAATCATATTAATTTTCTAATTTCTGTAAAATATCATCAGGGATGTCACAGTTTGCGTAAACATTTTGAACATCATCGTGTTCTTCCAGTTTATCTAAAAGTTTTAAAATTTGATCCGCAGTTTTTTCATCTGTAATTTCTACGGTATTTTGCGGAATTCTTACAAGTTCTGCTGATTGTGCTTTAAATCCTTCTTTTTCTAAACCTTCAACAACTGATTGGAAGCTTTCCGGAGTTGTTAAAACTTTATAAGTATCATCTTCTTCCGTTACATCAAGGGCATCAAGATTAATAGCAGCTTCAAAGAGTTTATCAAAATCAACACTTTCGTCAAATGTTATTACCCCGCGCTGATCAAACATCCAGCCGACGCAGCCTGTAGCTCCTAAACTTCCGTTATATTTAGTGAAAAAACTTCTTATATCGCCTGCGGTTCTGTTCCGGTTATCAGTCATGGCTTCTACAACAACGGCAACTCCTCCTGCTGCATAACCTTCGTATATTAGTTCTTCGTAGTTTTCGGAAGCTCCTGCTCCTGCACCTTTTTCTATAGCGCGTTTAATATTATCGTTAGGGAGCCCTGCCGCTTTTGCTTTTTCAATAGCGGTTCTTAATCTGAAGTTTCCTGCAGGATCCGGACCGCCTAATCTTGCCGATACGATTAATTCTCTTGAATATTTTTGAAATACAACTGCGCGCTGTGAATCTACTTTTGCTTTTTTATGTTTAATGGTTGACCATTTTGAGTGTCCTGACATAAGTTTATACCTCTTTCTATTTCTCTTAATTAAATTTTAGCATAAAAATACAGCCTTATTAATAGCAAAAAAAATTTTTTTGAGATTTAATTATTATATGAAAATTTATCCTGTAAACACGTTTTATCAGACAAAGAGTATAAGCAATTATAAAAAGATTCAGCCTCATGTATTCAGAGAAAATGTAATACAGCAGGACTATGTTTCTTTCTCCGGCTGGTTTTCAAGGAAATCTGATAAAGCAAAATCAGTAAAGCAGTCTGATGATATAGACAATAACGATAGCTGTTCTAAAAATCCTTATGCTGGTAAAGATGAAGAATTTCAGAATGTAACTTTAGATTCTTTGAAAGGTCTTAATGCAAACGGTATTCTGCTTTCACTAAAAATAGGTGATACATTACACAGGTTGGATGATGAATCTTTAATTGCCATAGGGGATATGGATGGAGCGTTTTTTAAATATAATGTTCAACATGCTTTAACAAAAGAAAATAATTTTCTCCCAAATCCTAAGAATATTAAATATGTGTACGTCATACATGAAGAAAATGCGACAAATACATTTTTGATTGCAAGGATGGATAAAAATAATTTTTATACTTACGGACAATCAAGAAATCTTTCAAATAATGAGAGAAAAGATTCATATTGCTGGTCGACGCATAATATTCCGGCAAAATATAATGATTTAATCGAAACAGCTGATAAAAACAGATTCAGGCTTTTAAAAACGGACAAAGAGACAAATTTGATTTATTATGATGCAAAATTCCCTGTGGAAAGTTTCTTTACCGATGGATTTAAACTCGAAAACGGCTTTATTATTCGAAAACCGTCTGAAAAAACTGAACAATTATCCGGCACAAATGTAAATAATCAGGGAAGTGTTCTTATTGATGCTTTAAAAAATAAATCAAAATTAGATACAAAATCAATAAATATTCCTTATCGGACTTTTGATGATATTGCAGGCATGGATGATACTATAGAACTTGTAAAGAAGAAGGTTCTATTTCCTCTTTTATACCCCGAAGCTTTTCCGGGGTTGATGAACAGGGGAACTATATTATACGGTGCCCCCGGAACGGGAAAGACACTTCTGGCTCTTGCTGTTATAGGTGAAGCAAAAAAACGTAAAGGGGAAGATATTCATTTTATAAAAATTGATTCAAAAGAACTGGAACGGTCGCATTTCGGAGAAGCGGAAGCTTTGTGGCGTAAAGTGTTTAAGGAGCTTGAGGATAATCAGCCGTCGCTGCTGTTTATTGATGAAATTGATGCCCTGCTGGCTGTGCGCAGAGAAGGTAATAATAACGTTCCGAATAATAATGTAGTTTCGCAATTTTTGACATTGATTGACAGACTAGAAAAAAATAACGCAAGAGTTGCAATTATAGGTACAACAAACAGACCTGATATGATTGACAGTGCTATCAAAAGAAGCGGTCGTCTTGGAAATCTTATAGAAGTTAAAAAGCCGGATGAAAAAGCTTGTTTAGATATATTAAATTTCTATTTGAAAAATAAAAAAGTCAGTGATGATATAGATAGGGCTGAATTAGCTAAAAAAATTCATGATTTGTCATATACCGGTGCGGATATTGCAAATCTGGCAGCAGAGGCTACGGAGAATATGTATGAAAGATGCGGAATTTATAAAAAGATGGATCAAGGAACTTATAGCCCGAATGATTTGAGTGGTCTGGAATTAATAAATGAAGATTTTGAAAAATCGTTAAATTCTTAATACTTTACATTCAGCTTTGACAAATTATAATTGTAATAAAGCAAAAGTATACAAAAAAGGATATAGGATGAGTAAATATTTATTGGAAGTCGGATGTGAAGAATTACCTTATAAGTTTATCCCGTCTGCAATTCAGCAATTAAAAACCGGTTTTGAAAACTTTTTAAATTCAAATAAGGTTGAATTTAAAGACGTAAAAGTTTATGCGACCCCGAGACGACTTGCTGTTATAGTTTCCGGGCTTGAAAAAGAAAGCAAAGATGAAGTAAAAATCGTAAAAGGTCCGATAAAAAAAGTTGCTTACGATGAACAGGGAAATTTGACGAAAGCCGGTGAAGGTTTTTGCCGCAAAAATAACTTAACTCCGGAGGATTTATATATAGAAGATGACTACATTCATGCAAAAGTTACTATTAAAGGCAAATCTATTGTTGAACTTTTGCAGGAAAATGTGCCTTCAGTTGTTTTAAAACTTCAAGGGTCTCATTTTATGAGATGGTCTGATAATGAAGAAAAATTCTCGCGTCCTATAAGATGGATTGTTTCTATTCTTGACAGAGATGAAGTGAAAATAAAAATTATTGATAAGGAATCCTCTAACGTTACACGCGGTCATAGATTTGCCCAGCAGAATGTTTATATAAATAATCCTGATGATTATGTTGAGATCATGCGCAACTGCTGTGTAATTGTTGATCAAGACGAACGTAAACAAAGAATTATAGACAAGGCAAAAGAAGAAGCTGAAAAACTCGGTGCAACTCCTTATTATACAGATGATTTATTGGAAGAAGTTACTTTTATCACAGAATATCCGGTACCCGCGGTTTGTGAATTTTCAGAGGAATATCTGAAATTGCCGGAAGAACTTGTTGTTACTGTTATGGCTGTTCATCAAAGATATTTTGCCCTTTATAAAGACGGCAAACTTATCAACAAATTTATAACAATGACAAACTACATAGGCGATGAGTTTGAAAATATTAAAGCCGGTAACGTGCGTGTAATAAAGGCACGTCTGGATGATGCAGTATTTTTCTTTAACGAGGATACAGCAAAGCCTTTGGTCAATTATGTTGAAGAGTTAAAAGGTATGACTTTCCAAAAAGGTATGGGCACAATGTATGACAAAGCGCAAAGGCTTGTCATGCTTTCAAAACTCATTGCTGGAGATAATCCGACAATAGAAAGGACTGCACTTCTGGCAAAAGCAGATCTTGCAACTAAACTTGTTTTTGAATTTACCGAACTCCAGGGGTTTATTGGTGCTGACTATGCAAGAGTATCCGGAGAACCTGAATGTGTTTGTGAAGGTATAAAAGAACATTATTTCCCGCTCAATGCAGACGGAGATATCGCCAAAACTACAGAGGGGCAGATTGTCGGTATTTCGGATAAAATAGATAATATCTGTGCTGTATTTGCAGAAGGCAAAAAACCGACCGGCTCATCAGATCCGTTGGGTGTACGCCGTGCGGCTTTAGGTATTATAAGAACAATTCTTGCAAATAATTTGAAAATTGATTTAACAAAATTAATCAACGAAACTTTACTATTGCTCCCTGTTTCCGGTGAAGGAGAAAATGTTTTAGATAAAGTGAAAAATTTTGCCGGTTCTTGTACAAATAGGCTTTCAGGAAAAGTTACAGATGAAATCTATGAATTTTTTATCCAGAGATTAATAATCTTCTTGTCTGAAAAATATTCTAAAAATGTACTGGAAGCTTGTGCTGCTAATGTTAATCCGCTGACTGATTTGACAGATTATATAAAACGTGTGGAAACTGTTTCAAAACTAAATTCACCGGCTATGCTTGAGAGTGCAAACAGGGTTTTGAGAATATTAAAGGAAGATACTCAAAAACAGGTTAACAAAAATCTCTTCAGAGAGCCTGCAGAAGCTATGCTTTTAGACCAAATTAATACTCTTTCTGATGACATGGACTATGAAGCTTATCTGAAGCAGCTAGAAGAAATTAATCCGTCTGTTGAAAAATTCTTTAATGATGTACTTGTTATGGACAAGGACGAAAATGTTAAGGAAAACAGGCTTGCTCTTCTGACTTTGTTAAAATCAAAGTATAGCAGGCTTGCGGATTTTAGCAAATTATAAAGAATTGTAAACAATCTTTGTAAAAAAGTAAATTATTTTTTTCAGGATACTTTAAAATAATACAAAGAAGGTAATCAATTTTTTAAACAATAAATGGTAGGAGTCAACGAATGCTAAACCGATTTAAAAATTTAAAGATTGTGAAAACATTAAAACAGCAGATTAGTCCTAAACTTCGCTGGTTAAATTTCATGAATCATAATATTGATAAATCTTCTCCGGATTATGTAAGGCTTATTAGCGGAGTTGACGAATTGAAATCAAGTTCTGACGAACGTAAGCTGGAAGCAATGGTCAGAGAACAACTCAAAGAGGAATTTCCGAATATCGAGAATATGAAATCTTATGAGCTTCTTGTAGATGCGGTAATTCACAATTACAAGAAAAAACAGCTTCAAGCTATGGATGAGCTGGAAAATAATTAATACTCATCAAAATTAATAAAAGGTAACACCCGATTGCGGGTGTTATTTTTTTTATAAATTTTTATTATTTTTGTGTGTACATTGACATAAGATATGTTATTGGTACGTGGGGATTATGCATCCCCAGACCCCGCACTTAATTTCTTTCTTACTTGGTTGCTCGCGATTAACGGCATTGCGTGTCGAATGCTCAACGCATCCGCCACTCCAGCCTCAGCTCACAATCCGTTTTGTTGCGATGCAAAGCGCATTGCCGGCAGACCCGTTTAATGCCGACAATGTAAGAGTAGAAAGAAATTAAGCAAAGAAAGAGAAACACGCTGATTATTTAATTACTGCTAAACTCAACCTGAAACGAGTGAACTCGCTATATATTTGTCATCCTGAACTCGTTTCAGGATCTGATTTTACCGCTCAAACAGCACTCGTTTTGTTATTGTTTCGTTAAGCAGTAATTATTAAAAGCCCCTCTCTCTAACTCTCTCCCCAATGGGGAGAGAGGATAATTTTTTCGTGCGCTTCGCGCACCATAAATAGCTTGCCCTCTTATCTTCTTATCCTCTGTTTGCGTATATTTTCCTCTCTCAAGAGAGGAAAATATACCTATAACATATCTTATGCAAAAAGAAGGAGAATATATGACAACAACTATAATCGGAGTAGCATTAGAAAACAGGCTTGAAACCGCTCTTGAATTTCAAAAAATAGTTACTAATTTCGGATGCGAAATCAGAACAAGAATAGGACTTCACCCCTCAAAAGAACAAGTTTGTCTTAACAGAGGTATTGTTCTTTTAGAAGTTGACGGAGATGCAGATCTTTTGAAACTTGAGCTTTCAAAACACTGGCAAATTCAAACAATGGAATTTGAATAATAATTTTTGTAAAGCATTTATTTTTTTTATAGCAAAAAAAATTTTCAGGGTGTTTAAAATATAAGGGAACCTTATAAATGATAACGCCCGTGAATGCTTTACAGACTAATTTACTATTTAAGGCAATTCAAAATAAATTGCCAGACGGTAAAACAGAAGCTAATCAGCAGGTTAGGACAAGCATTTTTTATATAAACGACTTCCACGGGAAATCAATAAATATAGAGAGGACAATTACAGCATCTCGCGCTTTTGATCATTTTGAACATTCGCAGCCGACAGATAAATTAAAGTTTTCGTCAGGTGATATTCAGCTTGGGGAGCCTGTTGAAGCAAATAAAGTTATGGTTGAAGCACAGAATATAATGGGTATTATGGCTTCTGCCATGGGTAACCACGAATTTGATATGACAGATCATATATCAGAACTTATTCCGCATATGGGTTACAAAATGCTTGCCTGTAATATTAATATAAAACCGGACAATCCGCTTTATAAAAAAATCGAAAAATCTTACATCCAGGAAATTAATGGTCATAAATACGGCGTAATAGGAATAAGTCCCGTTGACCTGTTCTCCAGAATAAAATACGGTAAAATTTTTCAAGAGTTGAATGTAGACGGAATTGAAAATACAATAAAAGACGTTCAGACAGAAGTTGATAATTTGAAAAAGCAAGGTGTGAATAAAATAATTCTTTTATCCCATGTCGGTTTCGGTTATGATCAGAAAATTGCAAGGGAAACTGACGGTATAGATATAATTCTCGGCGGGCACTCTCACAACCTTGTGGAAGATGTCAAGCCTGAATATAATTTATTTTATTCAAAATCCGGAGAACCTGTCGTTATAACTCAAGCCGGTCGTGACGGAAGGTATTTTGGGGTGCTGAATGTTGAATTTAATCCTAAAGGTATTTTAACTAAAATTCAAAATAATGTTACAAGTACACGCGGATTTAAACGTAATGTACCTGCACGGCATGTGTTTGAACAGATCGTTGGAAAACCACGGGTTGTCGGACAAATAAAATCAGCTCCGCCGCCTTTGATTAATGATTCGATTGAACCGAGCGGTCATGCTAACTTTATGTGTGATTGTATGAGAGAAGAGCTTGGAACGGACATTGCACTTTTCGGTTCAGCAACAATTCGCGGATATTTCGAAGCCGGAAATCTGGATACCAGATGGCTTGAAGATATTTCTCCGTTTAAAAACAAAATAGTTGTGACAGACTATTCTGAAAAACAGATTGTTGATGCACTTAAAGTTTCCGCAAGATCGCTCGTAAATACCAATAACAAACCGGGTATAGTTCATGTCTCAGGCTTAAAATATACAATATCAAAAGACGGACAATTAAAAAGTGCTTCCTTTGTAAATAAAGATGGGACAGAAATTCCTATTGACATAAACAATCCCAGAACTGATAAATTTTATAAAACAGCGTTAACAGATTATTATTGTCAGGGACACGACGGCTTTACAATGCTGAAAAATTATGACAACGCAATAAAATACGATTTTGATATAACAAAATGTATTGAAGATTACTTTAAAAAACATACTGAGCCTGTTGAAATAAAAGATGACGGAAGAATAAAAATCATTAATTAAAGAAGAAGCGCCTATTAAAAAGGCGCTTCTTTCTACATCATAGGTCTAAGTCTTTCTTTGTATACCTGTACAAGGCAATAATACCATACAAACTGCGCAAGTAATCCGAAATATCCGCCGAGCAGCCCGCCTACATATGCAGGAATATTAGTATCAGCATATCCTATAATTCCTAAAATCAGACCGGCAAGAACACTTGGAACCATCGACAATATTCCAACAGGTATAAATAATATTCCTAATATAGCAACCATTCCGATTGTCGGTGCAATAAATTTAAATGGCAGTATAATGTTAAATAGCCCTTTTGCATTAAAGTTTTCGCAATATGCTACAAATATAAATGACAGGAACGTTGCCATACACAAAAATAATATTCCGAGTACAATTCCTATAAACATAGATATTGCCATACCAACAGCGACTATGCCGATCATAATGATTAAATATATGAGCCATACAATAATAAGCGGTAATGCTTTTAAAAATAACCCGATTGGCTCTAGGTTAAAATCCGGCAGCAGTTCTTCTTCGGTTTCAAAAAATGCTTTATGCATAAATTTGTAAGTATAACCTCCAATATAAACTGCCAAAATAATTAGCCCTGCAGAAGCTGCAAAAAATGCAGAAAAATTTATATCAGTTGGCAGATTTTTTACGGCTTTAAAACTTTCAAAATAAAGTGAAATTGCAGTCAGCAGACCCGTTAAAGCAAATAAAGAAATATTTTTTAGCAGAGCATTAGGACCTGAGAAAATTTTTCTGTAACCATCTGTGATAAGTTTAATAGCGTTCATTTACCCTCTCTTTCATAAGTTTTGATTAATTCATAATCCCAAATTAGTGTTGCTATTGTTAGTGTGTAGACCATTAAGACACCTGTCATATATGTTGCAATAGCTTTTATTGCATATCCTTTTGATGTGATTATAAGTCCCATTGACGTTAAATCTCCTTTGTACATGAATGCCATAATAAAGCCGATAACAAAAAATACGCAGAAAATTGCAGTGTAAGTTGTTGCATAGGCAAGAATAATAATCCATATCCTTTTTATGAACAGTAAAATGTAGTCGGAGATTTTAAAATTTCCAAACAATATTTTCCAGTCTTTGTCATCGAAATTATAAGAAAATCCTGCCTGCAGCATTGTTAAAGGAACAGCAAGCACTGCTTCAATACAAAAAGCAATATGTTGATAATGCGGGGCAAAAAGCGACACAATTGAAAGAGGAATACATACGAGAAAAACAATAAACGGAATTTTGTTTTTTATAAGTTTTATTGAACGCAAGTCTACATCCGGAATTTCTCGCTCTTTCATAAAAAGTATTTCATATCCTGTAAGAAACAGAGTATACAGAATTGAGACAACAGCAAGAGTCCATTTCCATATAACATCAGTCTCTCCTAATGCAATATATCCTTGTAATAATCCGATCATTCCGCAAATTGAAAATAATGTAAGCTGTCTTGAAAAAGCGTCTTTGCTTGAAAATAGATTAACAAATCCTTCACACATTTTCGCCATTATTTTCTTCCTTTCTTAACAGCGGTCTGATTTTTTCTATATACGTATCAATAAGAGAATACGGATATGCAAAATACCATGTAACAACCATAAAGTATGCCGCTATGATAAATATAATAAAATCAAGTACATAGTAGTCAGCAGCAACATGTCCGATAGTATCGAGACCGGTAATAGCAGCTGCTGCATATATTAATATACAAATAAGAACCGCAAGCAGAGTTGCAAGAATAAAAATACAGACTTTGATTAATGTATCTTTAAATGCAGGTTTAATAAAACGGAATAATAAAACTATGTTAAAAAGTCCCTTTGTTTCCATATTTTCTGCATAAGCAATATAGATATAATAAACAAACATTGCCGCAAGGACTGTTAAAGAAATTATTGCAATTGGAAAAATTATTGTATGTATTAGAGTAAAGTACAATACAACAGAAGTCATTATTATAATAATTGCATAGAAAAACCATACTATATCAAGTTTAATCATATCTACAAATGTTTTGCCTTTAATTTCTTTAAATGAAGGAAGCACTCCGCCGTTTATATTATGTATTGCGTTATGCAAAAATTGTAAACTGTATACTCCTGTAAAAATTCCGAATAAAATATCAAAAATATTTTGTCCGGGATTGTTAGGTCGTCCTGTTGCAATATCAAACATAAAAGAACTTACTGTCCATAATAATGCAATAATGAACAGCCATATATGGATTTTTTTATTTTCATAAATTTTTTTGTAACTATCAAATATTCCCGCCATTTTATCTCTCTCCGTGTTATTTATTTATTATAGCAGTTTTTTTGCTGAATGCAAGAATGTTTTATATTTTTATAGTACAATTTTTTTATGGATACAGAAATAAAACAGCAAATAAATAATTTAAATTCCCGTTTTAACAAAATTAAGGAGTGTCTTTGACAGAGATAAGCTGTCAGATGAATTGAATAAACTGGAAGCAGAACTTCAAAAACCTGATGTATGGGCAGATCAAAAGAAAGCTTCTGATTTAGGTGCAAAAAGCCGCTCTATAAAAGATAATCTTGAATTTTTAGATAAATGGCAGAGTGTTTTGGAAGATGCTCAAGTCGCACTTGATATAGGCGATGAAGAACTAATAAACGAAAGTGCGGAAAAATTAAAATCTATGGAGCGGGCGTGTGATACTTTTGAGGTCAAACAGATGCTTGGCGGAGAGTATGATGAAGCTGATGCAATATTAACAATAAATGCTGGAGCCGGAGGCACGGATGCACAGGATTGGGCAAGTTTGCTTCTTAGAATGTACACAAGATGGGCAGAAAATAAGGACTGGAAGGTTGAACTTCTGGACAAACTTGACGGTGAAGAAGCCGGTATAAAATCTGCTACAATAAAAATTACCGGTAAATATGCTTTTGGTTATGCAAAGGCAGAAAAGGGAGTTCACAGGCTTGTAAGAATTTCACCTTTTAATGCAAACGGTAAAAGGCAGACCAGTTTTGCTTCGGTAGAAGTTACACCTATTATTGAAGATTTTGAAAAAACAATAACAATCCCTCCTGAAGAATTGGAAATTGATACGATGCGTTCAGGCGGAGCAGGCGGTCAAAATGTTAATAAAGTGGAAACTGCCGTAAGAATTTTACATAAACCGACTGGTATTGTTGTAAAATGCCAACAGGAGCGTTCCCAGCTTCAAAATAAGGAAAATGCAATGCAAATTCTTGCTTCGAAACTTCTTGCAATTCGTCAGGAAGAACATGAGAAAAAACTTGCACAGTTAAAGGGTGAGAGTGCTGATATTAATTTCGGTTCACAAATAAGATCTTATGTTTTCCATCCTTATAAGATGGTTAAAGATCACAGAACCGGATATGAGTCAGGTAATGTGGAAGCTGTTATGGATGGTGATCTGGATGGATTTATAGAAGCATATTTAAGAATGAACAATTGAAATGATTAAAAATATATGCTAAAATAACCATGTACAAAGGAATTAAAGTTTAAATAAAAAGATTATCGGAATTAACAGAGAGCTTAGGGGGAGAGAGAGGAGTTGTGTGAACAATTTGAACATACAACTGCTGGAGAGGGTGCTGCGTATGTAGTCCTATCGAATAATTCATGTCTGTCCTAGAATGCTATAAATAAGAGCTTGCGGTAAAACAGGCAGCGTTGAGGCTTGTTTTGCAAAAATAGTTAAGGACGGTTGGAAAATTTCTGATGATTATCCATGGTAAGTTTTTAATCTAAAATCGCTTTGTGTAAATCAGTCCCGCCGGTTTTTATAAGATTATATTTATCTGCTATTTTTTCAACGGTGACGGCTTTATGGAATTTTATTATCCCTCTGTGGCGTTTATAGGGGTAATAAACTTCCAATCCGTCAAGACCGTATGAAATGAGCTTTTTTACAAATCTTTCAAGATTAACTGCCCAGCAGCAGGCGGGATGTGCAAGTACTGCAATTCCTCCCGCATTATGTATTGCTTTGATGAGTTTTTTAATATCTCTTTTTGCGAAAATTCGTACAATATCAAGTTCTGTTTCCTTTTTACTTTTGGCGCAGAAGGATAAAAGTTCTTTATTGTTAATATCAATGTTGTAGGCCAGAAGGTGCATAAATACGTATCCGCACCATACATCAAACTCAACTGCCGGAATTAATATTTCGTCTTTTATTATTTTATGTGCTTCAATAGTATTATGATCGCATATTGCAATCTTTTTATAGCCATTTTCTTTTGCCTGTTTTACTATATTAACAGGGTTGGCTTCTCCGTCAGAGTATATAGTGTGGATGTGTAAATTTACTTTTTTATTTATATAATCTTCTTTTGTGTAATTTTCCATATTTGTAATAAAATTATTATACAATAAAATTTATTTACAGGAGAGATATGGCAAGAGAAGATAAAAGTGTTTGGTTGATATTTTTTGAAGGTATAAAAATTTATGCACTGAATATTCATAAATTCCTTTTATATATGGCATTTCCAGTATTGGGGCAGTTAATAGGCCTTGTTATGATTTTCGGGCTTACCTATTGGTTTACCCGAAATTATCAAAATCTTGCCGTAAAATATGCACCTTTGAATGAGTTTTCAACATTGTTGTCAGTTGTTGTAATAACAATAATTCCGGGACTTCTTATATTTATGAAAGCATTCTGGGATTATCTTGTAGCTTACGGATCAATAAATTCTATGACGGAAGGGTATTTAAATACCGGTAAAGTGTATGATTTCAGAGCGCATAATGAAGTCGTTACAAACAGAACTTTTTCTTACATCCTTTTGTGGCTGTTGTTCGGTATTTTTACTTTCCTTTCCGTTATTCCGGTATTCTGGATAATAGGCGCAGTGTTTTTTATTTATTTTATTCTTATTTTTCAGGTATTTACTTTTGAGCAGGGAGTTTCACCAATCGGATATTTTAAAAGAAGTATGAGCCTTGTTAAGGGAAAGTTCGCAAGGACATTTTTATTAATGGCGGTGCTTGGTATTTTTACATATTATTTTCTACCTGCGGGTTTATCTGTGATATTTGATTATTTGAATCTGACAGGCTTTTTATCAAAAGGATTTGAAGCATGGGCATATACTTTGCCTCTTGAACCTCTGGAACAATTTAACATTACACCTGCTTTAATAGGCAGCGAGCTGGTAAAAGAGTTAATATTTTTGATCGTTGTCGGATTTACACTGCCGATAAGAAGCATCTGCTGGACTTTGTGGTATAAAAATCTTTATTTTGAGAATTCAACAGAGGTTATTGAAAAAAAGAGAAAATCTTCAAAAAAATTGTCTGCCAGAACATTCAAGATAGAAAAAAGAGGAATTGATCCTGAAATAATAAGGCGGGCAAGACTTGAAGACGATGAGTATTAATGTATGTTTATTTGTAAAAACTGTAAATCAATAGATAAATTTGAATTAATGTTTTCTCCTGATTATAGAGGCGAGAGAAATTTTAAACAGGAATACAACAAAAACGGTGATATTGAAATAACAGTAGACGGTTACAAATTTGTTCCTGATTTGCAGTTTATGAATGATCATGCTGTATGCAGGTATTGCGGACAGATTTATATGTGGGATTACGAATAAAGGGGAAAAATATGAAAAGAGAAGGACGAAAAAATAACGAAACACGTGAAATAAAATTTATTAAAGATTACACCAAGCATGCATTAGGTTCAGTGCTGGTAGAATTTGGCGATACAAGAGTTTTGACGACAGCTTCGGTTGAAGAAGGCAAGCCTAAATGGATGGAAAAGGATGACCAGAGAGGCTGGCTTACGGCTGAATATTCTCTGCTGCCTTCTGCACCGAATACCAGATGCCCTCGTGAAAGAACTAAGTTATCCGGAAGAACTCAGGAAATTCAGCGTCTAATAGGAAGAAGTCTCAGAGCTTGCATTGATCTGGAAAAAATCCCTGATTTAACAATCACAATAGATGCTGATGTTCTGCAGGCTGACGGAGGGACAAGAACTGCAAGCATTTGCGGCGGTTTTCTTGCATTGAAGCTTGCTGTTGAAAAACTTATTGCAAAAGGTACTTTAAAAGAAAATCCTATAATAGAGCCTGTTGCGGCAATCTCTGCAGGCATAGTTGACGGAGAAATTAGGCTGGATTTGGATTATGAAGAGGATTCTCACGCTCAGGTCGACAGTAACATCGTGCTGACTAAGAGTGGAAAGATTATAGAATTTCAAACTACTGCCGAGGGCGAACCTTATGAAAAAACTCAAATGATTGAGATTTTTAACATTGCAGAACAAGGAATAAAAAAAATAGTTGATATGTATAATTTTATTTAGTATAATAATTTTTATAAAAAAAGGAGAGTGTATTATGAAAAAATTACTAATTGTATCTTTAGTGTTAGCTATGACTGGAGCAGCTGCTGTTTATGCTGCAGATTCCGAACCTTCAACTTATACTGAAAGATTTATCCAAAAACATACTCAGAAAATTGTTGACAAAGAAAAAGAATTGCAGCAGCAGCAAAAAGCAAGAGAAGAAGCAATGGAAAAACAACGTCAGGAACGCCTTGAAAGACAGGAAGCTTTCCAGAAAAAAATAGAAGCTGATAAAAAAGCTCGTGAAGATGCACAAAAGGCAAGACAGCAAAAATTCGAAAAGAAAAAACAATTGTGGAATGAGTTAATCTCAGAATAGTAAAATTTTGAAAGCGAGGTTACTATGAAGAAAAAATTAGCAGCCCTTATGGCAGTTGCAGTGTTGAGTATGTCTTCTGTTTATGCAGCAGAAGCACAGGGCCCTGTATCTAGATGGCTAGATAATCTCACCGGCAAAGTCGCCAGAAAAGAACGGTCTGCATATCAAAAACAGCAGGCTAAACAGCAAAAGCTTGCAGAAAAGAAGAAAAAAAGAGAACAGAAACTTGCAAAGAAAAGAGCTAAGGCAAGACAAAAACAGCTTGAAAGACAAAAGAAAGCCCAACAGCAGCAGCAAAAAGTTGAAAAGAAAAGGTCACTTTTAAAAGAATTGTTCTCAACTGATTAAAATTATAAAAAGATGTCTGAAAAGACATCTTTTTATTTGTATAAAATATTTCTCTGTGATAAAATCCATTTATAAAAACGGAGTTCTTATATGGAAACTTTAACTAAAACTCTCACAGGAGCACAAATCCTTATTGAAACTTTGAAAATTCTCGGAGTTGATACGGTTTTCGGGTATCCCGGAGGAATTGTGCTGAATGTTTATGATGAACTCTTTAAACAAAATGATATAAAACATTACCTTGTACGTCACGAGCAGGCAGCAGTACACGCTGCGGAAGGCTATGCAAGAACATCAGGCAAATGCGGTGTTGTTCTTGTAACATCAGGCCCCGGAGCTACAAATACAGTTACGGGAATTGCGGATGCTTATCTTGACGGAACGCCTCTTGTTGTTATTACTGGTCAGGTTATGGAAAATCTTCTGCATCAGGATGCTTTTCAGGAGGTTGATATTATTGATATTACAAAATCCTGTACAAAAAAGAGTTTCCAGATAAAAAATGCACAAAATCTTGAAACGACTTTGATAGACGCTTTTAATACAGCAATGTCAGACAGACAGGGACCGGTTGTTGTTGATATAACAAAAAATGTTTTCAGTGAAAACGCTGATTTTGAACAAAATGTTTCACTATCAGTGGCTGTCAATAATACCCCTGATGTTACGTCATCTTTGATTGATATCTGCAATGCAAAAAGACCTTTGATAATATGCGGAGGCGGGGTTATTCAGTCAAATGCTTCCGAACAATTGATCGAGTTCGCTCATCTTTTAAATATCCCTGTTGTGTGTTCAATGATGGGGCTTGGCGGTTTTCCGGCAAGTGATGAAAATTATATTGGCATGATTGGAATATTCGGACATGATGCTGCAAATAAAGCCGTAAAAGAAAGCGATCTTGTGTTTGCTGTCGGAACGAGGTTTAATGATAGAATTAGGTGCTGTTTTTGTAATGATGATTTATCTAAAAAACTTATTCACCTTGACATCAGCAAAAAAGAAATTTCGAGAGTTATTCCTGCGGCAACCGAGCTTGTCGGTGATGCCCGGAATGTTCTTTCTCAAATGATTGAAAAACTTCGTTTTGATAACATGAAAGTTGATTTATCTGCTAATAAAAAATGGTGTAATTATTTAAACGCATTAAAAAATCAGAACAGTGAACCTGTGAAACGTTCAGAAAAACTCCATTCGTTTGAGGTAATTCAGGAAATACAAAATTGTATTGAAGGTGAAAATCCTGTGATCTCAACAGAAGTCGGTCAGCATCAGGTTTGGGCGGCAAGATATTTCAAATTTAATAAACCGCGTAAATTTTTAACATCCGGCGGATTAGGAACAATGGGCTTCGGGCTTCCTGCCTCTATCGGAGCTTCGTTGGCTTTAAATAAGCAGCCGGTTATTTGTATTGCGGGAGATGGTTCATTTCAGATGAATATGCAGGAATTGGCAGTCTGTATTGATTACAATATTCCCGTTAAAATTTTTATCATTAATAACGGGTATCTCGGTATGGTAAGACAATTTCAGGAAAAAATGTGTGACGGCAGGTATTTTGCAACAGAGATTTCCGGACCTGATTATTTAAAACTTGCTGCAAGTTATGGTATAAAAGCTCTAAGAGTTGAACATCTTTCTGATGTAAAGCCTGCTTTTGAGGAGGCGTACAATTCTGACGAACCTTTTATTGTCGACTTTGTTGTGGAACCTATGGAATTATTATAGTAAGCGTATTTATTATGGCTGCAAGAAAGAGAAAGTTAATATTATTCGGAATATATTTAATCGTTCTTTTATTTTTTGTAACAAAGTACACTATTCATTTTGTGGAAAAATCAGCTGTTACATCTTTCAAAAAATTGTATTCGGTTTATTCTCAAGCCCTTCTCCAGACCGTTTATGAAATGGACGGAGAAACAGCCTGTTACTATAGTTCGGACAAATCTGTCAGCAGTGATTTTTCTGGCTGCGACCGCTTTTATAAAAAATTCGCAAATAATTTGAAGGTCAGAAAATATTGTAAAAACAATTCTTTAAAAGACGGCTGTGTTCCGGTTTACAAAAATTACGCGGTAAAACCTTCCTGTGCAGGTTTTTCGGAAAGTATGTTCAATAGATTTAATCAAGCTTTTGTGATGGATGACAATTCAAATATTGTTGTTTTTAATCAGCCTGCGGGTGTTCAAAAACCTATGTTTGCAGTTGACAGCAACGGGAAATTATTTCCAAATAAGAGTGGTTACGACCTGTTTAGTTTCGTAATAATGCGCGGCAAATCAGGAAACTACTATTTTCATACAAATGTAACATATTGTCTGCCCGAAGAAAAAGGCGGAATTAAAATGCTTCAAGATGTTTATAAGTAAAAATCCATGGTGAATTTATATCAGTTTTTCTTAATTAGATGCACAGATGCGAAGAGGCAAAGACGTGAAGCTATTATCGTAAAAGAATATATTCCCTCGCCTCATTGGGGAGAGGGTGTCCGCAGGACAGGAGAGGGGCTTTTATCAGGCAGGTCGGCGTTAACTATGTAAACTCCGGTTTGTAGTATTTGTAAATTCGATCTACACATTAATCTAAATATGGATAAAAACCTCTTATGAATGTCGTTCGAGGTTAAGGAGCTCAATTGGATCCCGAAACAAGTTCTGGATGACTTAATTAAAAATTGTAGTCGTCATGCTGAACTTCTTTCAGCATCTTACAACAGTTAGATTATGAAACTTAATCCATTTGTGAATACACTTTTTTAATCTCTTGAATATCCTGCCACATAAGCCATTTAGGGCTTCCTTTTTCGCGCGAATCATTTCTTAAAAGATATGAAGGGTGAAAAATCGGCATCATTTTAGACATATAAGGTCCTTCAAACCATTTGCCCCTGAGTTTTGTAATCCCCTGCGTGGTATTAAGGAGAGAATTTACGGCGACACGGCCGCAAAGAAGAATTATCCGCGGTTTTAAAATTTCAATCTGTGCATCTAAATATTCTCTGCACGCTGTTTTTTCTTCTGGCAGCGGGTCGCGGTTGTCAGGCGGACGGCATTTTAAGGTGTTACAGATATAAACATCTTTTTGTCTTGATAATCCGACCGATGCAAAAATCTTATCAAGCAGCTGTCCTGCTTTCCCGACAAACGGTTCTCCCTTTTGATCTTCATAATAGCCTGGAGCTTCTCCGATAAGCATAAGCTTGTGATTTGGAATTCCTCCTGAAAAAACAATATTTGTTCTGGTTTTTCCAAGCGGGCATTTTTGACAGGAAAGACATTTCCCCCTGACTTTTTCAAGCTGTTCTATTTCAGTTGCTGCTGCTTCCTGCATAATAGTTAATCCTTTTTAAAAGGAACGTTTTTGAATAAATCATCAAGTGGGATACTGAGAGCGTTTGCAATGTCAAAGACGATAAAGGCGGAAGGGCTTTGTTGGGCACTTTCTATTTTTCTTATAGAATCTTTATTTACATCTATAAGCTCGGCTAACTTTTCTTGTGAGATTTTTTTTCTCATTCTTTCAGCCCTTATATTATCGCCCAGAATTTTTAAACGTTCATCTCTCATATTTTGTAATTATAGTGGGTTGACAAGTTTAATTCAAACGGTTATAATCATAATTATAACGATAATAATCGTTAATTAGCATAAGAAAGTAGGTTAAATGCAAGATGAAATTCTGAAAAAGATGATGTGTTGCGAGGCTGATTTAGGTGAAATCGCAAATTTAATTCAAATCCTCAAAAATTGTACTGAAAACGACAGTGATGCTGAATATTTATGCGGATTTGTTGAAATAATCCAATTAAAAATCGAAAAATTTACAGACAAATATGAAGAATTCAATTCTGAAATATGGAAGATCGTGAATAAATATAATCCTGAATTCATTTAGCCATGTATCCCTGAACTTGTTTTATAGTCTTAGTATTTTAAGACCCTCTCCCGCATTTGTAAGCTCACTTCGTTCGCACAACTGCTCCCTCTCACAAAGAGAGAGGGGGAGCGTGCCGCTCCGTCCAACACCTGAGTTTTGCATGAACTTGTTTTGTAATTACAAGAAAGCGTACCGCTCCACACATGGCAACTTACGGCATTGTTTGAGTAGCGGAGTAAGAAAAATTCAAGTGTTCCTGACAAAAAGTCCTGTCACCCTGAACTCGTTTCAGGGTCTTAATATGAAATGCTGGAATAAATTGACACAAATTAAACTATTTTTCCGGTTCCAGTATTGAGATAACGGCGTTATCAAGATTTAGATATTTTTTTACAGTATTTTCAAGGTCATCTACTGTTATATCTTCAACGGCTTTGAGGTAGTTTTCAATAAGTTTCAAATCCTCACAAACCGTCATATAATAACCGATTGTTTCCCCGATTTCCGAGACAGTTTCCGCAGCGTATGCAAAACGTGATTTAGTCTTTTTCTTTGCTTTTTCAAGCTCATCTTCTGTTATTCTGTTGCTCAGAAGATTTTCGATTTCTTTTTTCACAAGTTCTATTGCAATATCGCGTTTTTCCAGTTTGAAATTTGCCTGAACAAAGAAGTTATTTCCGTCTTTAAACTGGTAATGTTCGGCATTTGCCATATTAAAAATAGGTTCATTCTGTTTTTCTATCAAGTTCTGATATAGCCTTGAACTTGTGCTTTCGCCTAAGATTATGCTTATAATATCAAGCTCAATATTTTCTTTTAACCGGTTGGCTTTCGGTCCCAAAAATCCAATCATAAGATATGATGTATTAGATATACCTTTATTTTCAACAACAATTGTATGGTCGGTAGGAGTGTCAATTTCATTAACTCTTTTAGGTGTATTTTTTCTGCCTTTAAAGTCAAATTCTTTTTCTACTTTTTCTAATATTTTGTTTTTGTCAAAGTCTCCCACGATGATTGTTGTCATATTTTCTGGAGTATAGAAACTTTTGTAATAATTCATAATTTCATCGCGTGTAACTTGCGAAATAATTTCGGGTGTGCCTATTACATCTCTTTTGTACGGGTGTTTTTTATACATATTGAAGTTGCAGGCGTTATAGACTTTTGTCCAGTTCTGGTCTTTGCGCATTCTTATTTCTTCTATTACAACGTGTCTTTCTCTTTTGTCTGTAACTTTCGGATTGTTAAGGTCAAAGGGGGCTCCGATTTCTTCTTCCGGCAAGACAGGATCAAGCATCATATCTGCGTGAAGTTCTATTGCGAGGTTTAAATCGCAGCAGTCTTTCCCTTTTGGCAAAGTTACATAATAAAATGTGTAATCTTTCCATGTGGCTGCGTTTACAATTGCTCCTTTGGCTTCAAGAGTTCTGTCAAAATATCCGGCTTTATGTTTATGGGTGCCTTTGAACATCAAGTGTTCCAGAAAATGCGAAATTCCGTTATTTGTATCGTCTTCATTTATCGAACCTGTTTTTACCCATGTGCTTACGTTTGCGAGTTCTCCTTCTTTATGTGCAAGTACAATTTTATGCCCGTTTTCTCTTTCATAAATCTCTACATCTTCTGTAAGATATGGATATTTTATTAAACTCTTCTTCATTATTTTTCCCCTTTATTTTTACATTATACTATAAATAAATTTTTGAGTTATAATAATTTTATGAATATTATTAAACGTTTAGAGCATAAAGTTGTTGTCTCATGTCAGGCAATGCCATCTGAACCATTGTATCTTGAAAAATGTATGGTCGCAATGATGAAATCAGTTGTAAAAGGCGGAGCAGGCGGTCTTAGAGTGGCAGGGGTTAGAGATGTTAAAAATGCCAAGCATCTTTTTGATGTTCCAATTATAGGGATTACGAAGCCTGATATAATTCCTTCTAACTGGCAGGAAATTGTTTATATTACGCCAACTTTAAAAGAGGTTATTGAGCTTGTTGAAGCGGGGGCTGATATTATTGCTTTTGACGGAACTATGAGAGAAAGACCCAACGGTGCTAAACTTGAAGAATTGATTAAATATGTAAGGATTAACAACAGAGTTTCGATGGCGGATATTTCAACGCTTGAAGAAGGTCTGAATGCTGAAAAACTCGGTGCGAATATTCTTTCAACTACACTTTCAGGTTACACGCAGTTTTCTCAAAATCGCGGGGCAGGTCCTGATTTTGAACTTTTAAAACAGCTTGTTGATAATGTCAATATTCCTGTTGTTCTTGAGGGCCGCATCTGGGAGCCTGAGGAAGTTGATAAAGCATTTGAAATCGGTGCACACTGTGTTGTAATAGGATCGGCAATTACAAGACCGCAGTTAATTACTAAAAGATTTGTGCAGAGAGGGTAAATTTATGACAAGACACGCGCTTGCAATAGATGTCGGCGGTACAAAAATTTATAATGCAATTGTTAACGAAAAAGGCGAAATTATTTCTGAAATTGAAAAACGCCCTACCCCGAAGACTTTTGCAGAAATAAAAGCTGTTTTTGAAGAAATAATCAATAAATATGAACGTCAGGCTGATGTTATTGCTTTTGCGACCTGCGGTGCTGTTAATAACTCCAATGACGGGATTTTAGGTTCAACAGGCAATATCGCAAAAGGATATCCTTCAATGGATTTTAAAAGTTTGAGTAAAAAACGTGTTTTTGTTGAAAATGACGCCAATGCTGCTGCCTGGGCGGAACATATTATAGGTGCATCAAAAGGTATGCCTTATTCTGTTATGCTGACACTCGGCACGGGCGTCGGCGGCGGAATTATTCTTGATAATAAGCTTTATAAAGGTAAAAACGGCGCGGCAGGCGAGATGCATTTTAAAATGCGTACTGATAAACACAGAAAATGCACCTGCGGAAGCTATGATTGCTTTGAAGCTTACGCGTCAGGAACAGGTTTAAAAAAGACTGCCGAAGAAATCTCCGGTGATTCTGAGATTACAACCTATGATGTCATAGAAAATAAAGAAAGGCCATTGATGAAAAAAATTCTTGAAACATGGCAAAATGATATTTTGGAAGGAATAATAGGGTTAGCAAATATTTTTGATCCTGATTGTATTGTTTTGTCAGGTTCTATGGCGGAATTTGTTGACATTGAATATCTTGAAGCGCAGGCAAATAAAGAAATTGTTACAACACCATTTAAGGTTGTAAAAGCTTCTGCCGGCAATTATTCAGGCATGATAGGGGCTGCACTTCTTGCTCTGGGGGTAAAATAGCTGTGGGCAAGTCTAAAAAGAGAATTATTAATAAAGGAAAAAATCAGCAGTTTGGCAATCTTACACGTGAGGAAGCAGTAAAAACAGTTGTCGGAAATCTTAAATCAGACAGCAAAGAAGCTTATTCTCTAATAACTCTTTTCGGTCTAACCGCGGAAGAAATTCTTGAAGCAGGTGCAAGTTATGAAGCTGTTAAAGGAATGGAAAATCTTCTCGGATGATTAAAACGATTTTATTCTGGCTTGAAAATTCGAGAATTTTTTCACTGCCTATGACTTTGTTGTCATGGCTTGTTGTTTTTGTTTATTCTTTGAAATCAGGCGGTGATATTTTAAACGGAGTTATTGCACTTATCGGAATTTCTTTTGCGCATCTTGCAACAAATTTGTTTGATGATTATATTGATTATAAAAAACTTACTGCAAATTCTCAAAAATGCAAGTGTGCGTATATAAAGGAAGGTAAAGCTACCTTAAATGATGTTTTGAAAGTTGTTGTAATTTATTGTGTTATAGCCTGTATTGCAGGGTCTTTTCTTCTTTTAAGATGCGGAATGCCTGTTTTGTGGCTCGGGCTGCTTGGCGGGGTTATAACTTTAATTTATGCAAAACTGTCTCAAAGAGGTTTGAGCGAAATAGCTGTCGGGACAGCTTTCGGACCTTTACTTTTTGAAGGTGTTTATTTTGTTATGACGGGGTCTTTTTCTTTAATTGTTTTTATAATGTCGCTTGCGGTTGTTATGTTTACTGTCGGGCTTTTGTATGTTCACACACTGCTTGACTTTGAAGGAGATATGGCATCTCATAAGAAAACTCTTGTCTGTCGTATCGGAAACAAAAGTAAGGCCTTAAAGGGTGTTTTTATAGTTTACGGGCTGGGGTATGTGTTTACCGGAATTTTTGCTTTTATGCTGAAAAATTATTTTATTTTAATTACTTTTGCTCTTGTCCCGCTTGTCTTTGATATTTATAACTCATTAAAAAGCTTTGTATGCGGAGATGAAACAAAAGAATTTTATTTCAGACTTTTGAAAGCAAGAAATTTAATGGTTTATTATTCTTTGTTAATTACACTATTTCTACTATTTTAATTTTTAATTAATTATGTTATCTTATAAATATAAGAAGGGACATCAATGGATAGCACAAATCAGTCATTAAAACCGCTTACAGCTAAACTTAATGAAGCCGGCAATCTTGAGATCGGCGGGTGTGATCTTGTTGAATTGGTGGAAAAATACGGCACCCCTTTATATGTAATTGATGAATATACTTTAAGAACAGTTTGTGCCGATTACAAAGAAGCATTCAAAAAGTATCCGAAAGTTAATATGATGTTTGCTTCAAAAGCTTTATGTACTATGGGAACTTCGGTCATTCTTGACAGTGAAGGCTTTGGTTTTGATGTTGTGTCGGCAGGAGAAATTTATACTGTTTATAAAGCTGGCGTTGATATGTCAAAGGTTCTCTTTAACGGAAATAACAAATCCGTTGACGAATTGTCTCTTGCGTTAAAACTCGGTGTAGGTAGAATTTCCGTAGATAACTTCTTTGAACTTTCACTTTTAAATGAAATCGCAAAATCTTATGACAAAACAGCTGATATTCTTCTTAGAATTACTCCCGGAATAGAGTGCCATACTCATGAATATATTCAAACAGGTCATCTGGATTCCAAATTCGGATTTGATTTAACACAGGTGGATGAAGCGGTTGAATTGATTTTAAATGATTATAGAAACATAAAGCTTCATGGACTTCATGCACACATCGGCTCTCAGATTTTTGAAACTTCTATCTACGGCGATGAAATAGAAATTCTTGTAAAAGAGCTTGCAAGAATTGATGAAAAATTCGGGCTCAAACTTGACGAAATAAATGCAGGCGGAGGTTTGGGCGTAAAGTATACAGATAAAGACTGTCCGCCATCAGTTTATACTATTGCGGATATAATTATAAACAGACTTAATGAATGTATTGAAAAGTACAAAATTGAGCAGCCGGCTTTATTTATTGAACCCGGAAGAAGTATTATTTCAACTGCTGGTGTAACTTTATATACTATCGGAAGTTCCAAGCAGGTTCCGAAGGGTAAAAAATATGTTGCAGTTGACGGCGGAATGGCAGACAATCCGAGACCTTCCATGTACGGAGCCGAATATTCCGCTCAAATCGTAAATAAAGCGTCGGCTGAACCTGTTGAAAATGTTACGATTGCAGGAAGATTTTGTGAATCCGGCGATATCTTAATAAAAAATATAAAACTCCCGGAACTTGAAGAAGGCGATATACTCTGTGTCTATAACACGGGCGCTTATAATTATTCTATGGCTTCAAATTATAACAGAGTGCAAAAACCTGCTATGGTACTTGTAAATAATTCTCAATCTGATATGATAGTAACAAGAGAGACACTGGATGATTTAATAATGCATGATAAAGTCCCTGATAGGTTTAAAAACAAATGATTAATGATATTTTAAATTATATTTCAAAATATATTGAAACTCTGGAATTGACTTTTAACTGGACTGATTTCCTTCAGATAGTTTTTCTTGCTGTTGTTCTGCTATTTTTATATAGAAAGTTCATTAAAAATACTTCATCGGAAAAATTTGTCAAAGGTCTTTTAATCCTTGTATGTGTTTGGATTTTTAGCGAAGTATTGCTGATGATTGATTTGAAAATCATCGGTATGTTTTTAAAAGGTATAGTAACATTAGTTTCATTGAGTTTAATTGTAATATTTCAGCCGGAATTAAGAAAATTTTTGGGCTTTTTAGGGCAGGTTGATTTTGTTAGCAAATTATTTAATTCAAATAATAAACCCAAAGAACAAAAAATTGATGTTGTTAAAGAGCTTATTGAAAGTGTTAAATTCTTATCTAAATCGCATACTGGTGCATTGATAGTTTTTCAGAGCGATTTAAGTAACACTTATACTGACGTCGGAACAATTTTGAATGCCGATTTATCAACTGAACTTATATTAACAATATTTCATCCGAATACCCCGCTTCATGACGGAGCTGTTGTAATAAATGGTGATAAAATTATTTCAGCAGGCGTTCTTCTTCCTTTGACAGAGGATCCGAAGTTAAGCTGGAAATACGGTACACGTCATAGAGCTGCAATCGGCATGTCTGAAGTTAGTGAGGCTGCATGTCTTGTTGTATCGGAAGAAACCGGTGATGTATCAATTGCGATAGATGGAACATTGAAAAAATATGAGGATCTTGTTACTCTGAAATCCGACCTTGAAAATATTCTTGGTTATAAAGAACAGTCTGAGGAAGATAAACGAACAATATTTAAAATAAATAATTTTATGACTATAAAGAAAAGTCCTGAGAAAAAGTAAAGAAAGTAAATGTTATGCCGGAAAGAAAGTTAACCAAAAAAGAATTATTTTTTTTACTGTTAAATAAATTGTTTTTCCTGACAGTCGGACCTTTTATTGCAGCATTTGCTTTAGAAGTTTTTCTTGTTCCGAACAATATTATTGATGGCGGTATCGTCGGTATATCAATTATTATTAGTTATTTAACAAAAATAAATCTCGGTTTGTTGATTTTTGTAATAAATATTCCGTTTTTTCTTCTTGCATTTAATAAAATCGGAAAGAAATTCGTATTACAGACATTTTATGCAATCGGGATGCTTGCTCTGGCATTAAATATTTTTACAACGCATCATCTGCCGACAACTGATGACTTACTTTTATGTACTGTTTTCGGCGGTATAATTCTTGGAACAGGTGTGGGACTTGTTCTAAAAAATGAAGGTTCGCTTGATGGCACTGAAATTATGTCTCTTGTTTTATCCAAAAAGTTTGGGTTTTCTGTCGGCGAATGGATAATGCTTTTTAATGTGTTTATCTACAGCGCCGCAGGATTAGTTTTCGGCTGGAACAGGGCTATGTATGCTGTTTTAACGTATTTTATCGCCTTTAGAATTATAGATGTTGTTCTGGAAGGTTTAAATTCTGCTAAATCTATTGAAGTAATCAGTGATAAAGCTGAAGAAATCGGGCAGGAACTTATCGAAAAACTTGATATAAGCGTTACTTATCTGCATGGTGTGGGTGGATATTCCGGAACGCGGAAAACTATTATCTACTGCGTTGTTTCACGACTTGAACTTGCGAAAATGAAAGAAATAATAAAAAATATTGATACTAATGCATTTATTACAATAGTAGACGTGCATGAAGCTTACGGCGGAAGAATCAGAGGAAGACAAAAATAAAATTTAATAAATTAACAATTGGACTTTTTCTTTAAAATATAGTATTATAATAGAAGATTTTTTATAAAAGGAACAAAAAATGGCTAAAAATATAGACACAGTACCAATAGAAGTTTGTATATTAACAGCGGATCATGATATTAAAGGTGTTGTTCACGTTTCAAAATACACAAATACAAACCGTGAATTAACAGATTTGTTAAACGATAGAGAGCGTCGTTTTCTGGCAGTGACAAATGCTGAAATTTATCCGCGCAACTCAAATCAATCTCCGAGAAAATATAATTTTCTTGAGATACACATGGATTATGTTTTGATGGTTCATCCTTCATCACAGGCTGTTTTCCAGGAGTCCGGCAGAACACAGGAAGACATTTCACGGTTCAGAGAACTAAGGTTGAAATTAAATCAGACAAAACCGTTTTAAAATAATTTCATTTAACAAAAATCCGCAATTTGTTTTGCGGATTTATTGTTATTTTAATATATTATTATAATTTAATTATGTTTATATTTTGACAGAAGGTTTGAATTATGACCAGCTTCCTGTGATTTTATTTCATCTTTATGACCTTCAATTTTGTTATCATCTTCATGCTTGTCATCATTGTCTTTTTCTACTTTATTTTCACTTTTCTTACTGTCAAATTTATTTTCCATTTTATCTTTAACTTTTTGTGCCAACGGTGTTGCAATAAACGGAACGATTACACGTTTTGCAAGAATAGTTGCTGCTGCCAGTTCTGTAATAAATTTGAAGGTTTCAAGGCAATCTTTTCTTATATTGTTATATTCTTTTTTAATTTTAATTTTTCTGGCAACAGGAACACCGGCTTCTCTTTGTTGTTTTCTTATTTTTGTTGAAATGGTTTTGAATATTTGCCCGCCTTTATCAAATGATTTCTGGAAAATTTTGTTAAATAAAGGTTCGTTAAGTTTTCTCATTCCGAAGAATAATGCCAGCTGGGCAGCAATCATTAAAATACCGTTTGTTAAGTCAAGTGCGGCGACGAATTTTCTTTTATCTTCAGGTATTTTATCATTATTCAAACTCTGGTTAACATACATGTAGCATCCTATACCGTCTTTACCGACAACTGATGCAATGGTTGAGTATGCAATTGCTTTTTCAGGGTCTTTTCTGAAGAAGTTGCAGCATTTTTGTACCGGTTTAAATTCTGTTACTTTACCTATTACTTTGGAACTTACGGAACCGACAGAAGTCATTATTTGTCACCTCCGTTCTCAACTTTTTTGGAAGCATCTTTTTTCTTACCGGAGAGTTTAGGGAAGCAAAGATCCATAAATCTCGGGTAAACCCAGTTCAATGCGGTACATGTTACAGGAAGTGTTAAACATAAACCTATTGCGATTTTTGAAATCTGATTAAATCCTTTGTACCGTTTTTCAATAACTTTTTTGTATCCTTTAGTCACATCCTTATAGATTTTTTTCAATAATTCATCTATGTTCGTTTGGAATGTTTCTGTTTCACGGAATTTTTTATTTAATCTGAAATCATTTTTGTCATAGCGGCAATATTGTGCTGTTTTTTCTATTGCCGATTTAATGGCATTTTCAGTTAAATTATTGAAATCTTTTATTTTACATCCATTTAAATTTTCAATAATATTATCTAATGCTTTATTGGTTTCTTTCATTTTATTCAGATATACATCGGGAGTAAAATGCCCATCGCAGGCTCGTTTGATTGTTTCTATACGTTCAAGAGTTCTCTGACATCTGCTTGATCTGAGATTTTCCGGAGCATTTATTATTTCTTCAAGAATTGTTTTTACATCCTGATTATCAGTTTTTAAACTTGCAGCTTTTAAATAATCAGCTATATCTTTTCCGTTATTTGGAAGTTTTGCAAATAATTGTTTGAAAGTTTCTTCATTATTAACAAGTATTCTTGCACGTTCTTTATAGAATTTTAAGCCTTCATCACCGGTTTTTAAATTTTTTGCATCATCTATGTAATTATCTATTATTTCGTTTACTATTTCTGCTGTTGTTTTGTTGTCAACAGTACGGTCATTTATATAGATTTTGCCTGTTTGCTGTAATTTAGAGGCTGTTTCGTTAATTTGTTGATTTTCTTTTGCTTTTGCCTGTTTTTTTACCTCTTCTTCAAATGCTTTGGTATTTTCAAATTTTACACCCTGCTGTTTTAATTCTTTTTTAACCTGTTTTTCAATATATGAACTTTTGGAGAGTGTGCTTTGATCCAGCGCAAGCCATAAGTTTTTAGCATATTTCGGGTTATTAAACAGTATTTCAAGCCCTTTATCTATCGGTTTTAATATACTTGTTTGAATAAGCACAGCTAAAACTGCTGAAACAGGCTGTCTCATTGCAGTATATTTTTTAGTATTTTCAACATCTTCTTTTTGTTCTTCTGTCGCTCCCTTAGGTGCTTTTACAAACGGGTTGTAAGCAATAAATATAGGTGCTACTGCACCTGTTCCTAACGCTGTTATTAAAATTCCGCCTATTTCCCCTTTTAGCCATTTAAATTTTTCCATTACTTTAATTGCTGCTTTATTCGGCAATTGTTCCATAATTTCATTATTAAGGCTTGCTCCCGTAAAACGCGGTGCTGCTGCAGTCTGGGAATTTTTTAACTGCAGTTTCGGAGCAGAATAATTTTGATTAATTTTTTCAATTTTCATTTTTCTACCTACACATCAATATGAAATCTTCTTCTATATATATAGAGGATTAAACATAATTAAAATTGCTAGTTATGGCTTCTATTGTTAAGTTTTGTGAACTTAATTGCTGTCCAACTCCCTTTCTGTTCTACACGTGTTAACGTAAGGTTTTCTGACATATCAAGGAATGTTTTATTCTTAAGATATGAGAAAACCATAAATAACAGCGGTTGTTTTTCGTACAGTGTTTGATTTTGAGCTGTTGCTGCCAGAGCCTCAGGATTTATAAAAGAAACGCTGTTTAAAACAATAATGGCAACGCTTTGCCCCGCCTCAAGCTTATCATATATATTTTGTTTAAGTTTATTTTCAAAATACGCATTGCGGTAATTTGAAAAAATATTTTTATATAAATTTTTACCGTTAGTGAATACATCTCTATAGCTGTGATTTTCGGATAAATAATTCTGAAAATTCCCTTTGTTCATAGATACAACTCTGTAATCAGAAAAATCAAAATATTTTAAAAACCTATTTTGATCATAATATTGCAGCAGAATTATATCTCCTTTTTTTAAACCTGCGTTACCAAGAAGGTCTGCAACAATTTTATGACCTTCTGCCCGCCGCATTTTAGGTGCAGAGTAAGGAAATTTGATTATGTACCAGACTGAGATTATACAATAAATTATAATAAGCGTATTTTTAAGCCATTTTTTATTTATAGATGTTAATCCGGAGCATGCCAGATAAATAAGTACAGGATAAATTTCTATGGAATATTTTGTTATAAAAACTAGTTTTCCGGATACTGATGCAATAACTAACACAAGTGTTGTCAAAACTGTTACTGCAAATAATTGCAGATTAAATTTGTTTTTAATTAAGGATTTAATTATACAAAAAATTGCAATTAATGCAGGAATAAACATATACATTGCAAGTTTGGGCATATAAAAAATGTTATCCGGCGAGTTTGTAAGGTTTGTCAATACAGGTGAAAAATAATCCGTAAATAAAAACACTATTTTTGCAGCGGAGAAATGTCCCCACCATTGGGAAAATGTTTGAGCAGTAAAAATTCTAATCACGATCGGTGATAAAAGGAGACCGCATGCAAAAATAGTAATCCAAATCTTTTTAATTGCATCCGCAAAACGATTGTATAAATTAATGCTTAGAAATATAAGATTAAAGAAAACGAATACAAATCCGATTGTGTGGGTAAACAAAATTAAGAAATTAAACAGTACACATAATATAAAGTTTTTTTTAACCGGGAATTTAATTGCTCTGATTGTATATAGCAGGGCTGCGGCTGAAAATAAGAATAAAATTGAATACAGCCTTACTTCTTGAGAATAATAGATTAGAAAAGAACTTATAGCCGTAAATCCTGCGCATAAATAACCCGTAATCTCATCTTTTTCTTTCCCTATAAAGTACATTACGGGAATTGCAATAACTCCGGCAATTACGGATGTTAACCTTAAGAGTATGTCACTCTGTCCGAATAAAGTCATGAAAAATTTAAGATATAAATAATAAAACGGCATGTGACATTGTGATTTAACAGCATCAACAAATCCGTTAGAAAACGGTGTTGCGGCTATCATATAACTTACATATTCATCATTCCACAGACCATCTGTTTTATTTATGCAAATAAGTCTTAAGATTAAGCCTAGAATTATTATCCCTAATATTCCCGAATGTTTTTTCACGATTGTCAAAATCCCTGTTTAATTATATAATAAAAAGAAAATTTTAAAAGAGGATAGCTATGAAATTAATAATTCAAATTCCGTGTTATAATGAAGAACAGGCTCTGCCGGTTACATTGAACGCGCTGCCGAAGCATATAGAGGGGATAGATGAGATAGAGGTTCTTGTTATAGATGACGGTTCCAAAGATAAAACTGTTGAAATCGCAAAACAATCAGGGGTGAAAAATTTTGTTGATATGGGGCACAACTGCGGGCTTGCCAAAGCTTTTATCGCAGGAATAAAAAAATCCCTTCAACTGGGTGCTGATGTTATTGTTAATACTGATGCGGATAATCAGTATTGTGCTGATGATATAGAAAAACTGATTAAACCAATTTTAAATAAAGAAGCTGATATTGTTATAGGCACAAGACCGGTTTCAAAAATAAAACATTTTTCATTGTTGAAAAAATTTCTCCAGAAACTCGGTTCCGGTGTAATGCGGATAATAAGTTCAACATCAGTAGAGGATGCTCCAAGCGGTTTCAGAGCTTTTTCAAGAAATGCGGCATTACAGTTAAATATTTTTGATAACTATACATATACTCTTGAAACTATTATTCAGGCAAAGGCAAAAGGATTGCAGCTTGTGTGTGTGCCTGTTAATGTTAATCCTGACTTGAGAGAGTCAAAACTTGTAAAAAACGTTTTTGATTATGTAAGACGTTCAATATTTACAATGATAAGAATGTTTATAATATACAGACCTTTCAGATTTTTTGCAATTCTTGCAGGATTATTTTTTATTCCGGGAGCATTGCTGGCATTAAGATTTTTGTGGTTTTATTTTTCTGGAAGCGGAGCAGGTCATATACAATCCTTGATTTTGGCTGCAATTTTGATATTGACAGGTGTTCAAGTCGGCGTAATTGCGGTACTTTCAGAACTGTTTTCTATAAACAGAAAAATTCTTGAAGACGTGCAAAATCGTTTAAAACAGCAAGACTTGAAAAAAAATTAGGAAGTTATAAAATATATAGAGATTAATCTAAATATAAGGTGTTTTTTATATATGGCAAAATTGGAATTTATTTCGAAAATAGGCGATTTTTTTAGTTCTTCGCAAACTGTTAAAGTTATTTCTTTTTTAGTATTTACGGTAATTTTGACCGCAATTATTTCGTCGCAGAATTTCTTTTTCCAAAATATTATTGAAAACGGGATAAGTAAACGTGACATAATTGCTCAGAAAACATTAATTGTTGAGGACGTAAAACGCACGGAACAGCATAAAAAAGAAGTTGCACAGAAAATCGAACCTATTATGGCTCCGGCTGAAGATGATTTTATAAAAGGAAATTTGCAGACGCTTCAGTCTTCAATTATGCAGATACGCCGTAAAGATACGTCAGATGCTGTAAAACGCGAAGAAGTGGGAATTTTGTTTGATCTTTCTGATAATACTAAACGGGATTTTGTTATAAATTATCTATTAAAAGCTGATGATAACAGTCTACATGAAGTTTTTGACAAGTCTGCCCTGACACTTACAAATATTTTGCAAAAAGGGATAACTGAAAAGGATTACGAAAAAGATAACATTGACAAAGTTATATTGAATAATCTTGTCTCAAATGTTTCAAGACGTCAGGTATCTGTTATAACTGCTCTTTTAGAACAAGTTATAGTGCCTAATCTGGTTGTTGATGAATTTGCAACTGAAATTGCGAGAAAAAATGCTCAAAATTCTGTCAAACCCTATGAAGTTGTTTTCCAAAAAGGCGATAAAATCCTGTTTGAAGGCGAGCCTGTTACAAGATTAAAAAGAGATGCGCTCCGTCAGGCGGGGTATAACGTGTATGAATTGAACTGGCAGGGACTTGCAGGTATATATATTATTGTATTTATTGCGACAGCTCTGTTTATAGGATTTATGAAATTCTTTGAAAAAGAATATCTGGAACCCAGATATCTTTCAATTTCTGCTGTTTTATCAATGCTGCTCGCATTAATAGGTGTGATGCTCCCTATAGGTTTTTCTCCTTACGTTATACCTATTACGGCATTTTTGATGTTGATGTCAATTTTTACAAATCCGCGTGTTGCTCTTGTTGCTTCTGTAATGATGCTTTCTGTAATGGCAGTAGGGTATCAATACAATATTCAATTTGTTGTTACTTTTATACTGTTGACTATATTTTCCGTTATTTTAATGTCACAGATAAAGTATGCAAAACGAGTTGATTTAATTAAAATTGGTTTTAATATTTCTGTTGCCGGAGTGATAATCGTTTTAAGTATTTATATTCTTGAAAAATGTCTTATAGATGTTGATAATGTCCTGATTTTAAAAGATATTTCTTTTATATTTTTAAACGGTATATTGAGTTCTATTATTACCCTCGGTTCTTTACCGTTGTTTGAAAGTACGTTTAAGATTATAACATCATACGGTCTTGCAGAACTTGGCGATCATAATTCAAAACTTTTAAAACGCCTTCAAATGGATGCGCCCGGAACTTATCATCACAGTTTAATGGTTTCCAATTTGTGTGAAGCAGCAGCGGAAGCAATCGGTGCAGATCCTATACTTGCCCGTGTCGGGGCGTTATATCATGATATTGGAAAATTAAAAAGACCTTTGTTCTTTGTTGAAAATCAGTCTTACTTTTTAATTGAAAATCCGCATAACAAGTTTACTCCGAGAATTAGTAAGATGATTATTACAGCACATCCTAAAGACGGTATTGAAATTGCTAAAGAGTACCATCTCCCGCAGGTTATACAAAACTTTATTCTCCAGCATCACGGTGAGGGACTTGCAAGTTATTTTTATAATCAGGCAGTAAAAGAAGAGGGAGTCGAAAATGTTAAAGAAGAACAATTTAGATATACCGGACCTAAGCCTAATACAAAAGAAACTGCAATTTTGATGATTGCTGATGCTGTGGAATCTGCTGTTCGTTCCTTAAAAAATCCTACACCTGAGGAAATTGAGGGAATGATAAATAAGATTATTGTTGAAAGATTGAATGACGGACAATTGTCAGACAGCCCTTTAACTTTAAAAGATATAAAAACTATTGCATCAACATTTTCACGTATCTTGCGCGGAATGCAGCATAACAGAATTAAATATCAGGAAAATTTAGCGGAAGAACTCCAGAAGCAAAAAATCAATATGCCGGCAAAACTTCTTGATGAAGATCTCGAAAATAAAATAAAACAGCTGGAAGGTGAGAAAAAGACAGAAGAACCTAAAAAATCTGATGAGGATAAAGATGCCTGATTTTAATATTTTCAGTGAAAACATTTATCAAAGCCGGGAAATTGATGAAAAAGAATTTATAAATAAAGCAAGAGAAATTTTGAGATTTTACCTTTCCCTGCCTGATGTTTATGCAAAATGCTGCTTAAACGGATTTGTTTACGATACGATATCATTTGATTTTCTTTATTGTGACAGTAAGAAAACTCATCAGATAAACAGGGAGTACAGGAACAAAGATTATCCTGCGGATATAATTACATTTGCAATTTTTGCCGATAGTGATGAAAAGATTATTTTCGACGGAGAAATTAATCTTGGTGAAGTAATAATAGCGCTTGATAAAGTTATTGAAGAAGCTGGAAAAAAAGATGTTACAAAGGAATATGAGCTTGCTTTTCTTATAAGTCATGGGATATTACATCTTTTGGGATTTGACCATCAGACAGAAGAAGATTATAATTTTGTTATAGATTTACAAAACAGAGCGCTGGAAAGTATAGGGTATGACAAAATTTAAACAGCAGGGATTTACAAATACATTTAAAAATGCACGTAAAGGTATGCGTCTTGTGCTAAAATCCGAGATAAATATAAGAGTTCATTTTTGTATTGCAATGGCGGTTCTTGCACTTGCAATCGTTCTGGATTTTAGTATAGAGCGTATGTGTATACTTCTTTTGACTATTTCATTTGTAATAGTGACTGAGATGTTAAATTCTGCGGTAGAATTTTCTCTTGACGCTGTTTTTCATAACAGATATTCAAAACTTGTGGGTATGGCAAAGGATATTTCAGCAGGTGCAGTAATGTTTGCCTCGGTAGTTGCAATTCTAATAGGCGTTTTGCTTTTTGGTGATGCGGTTGTAAAGTTATTTGTCTGATGTAAAGACTTTTGTCTTTCGGTTGAAAATCTTATAAAAAAATGTTATAATACTCATGTTTATTGCTATAAATGTTTAACTGGAGGTATAAATGAAAAGATTGTTTAAATACAAAGCTTTTACCCTTGCCGAAGTATTGGTTACTCTCGGGATTATAGGTGTTGTTTCTGCAATGACGGTTCCGACATTAATGCAAAATCATCAGAGAAAAGTTTATGTAACTCAGCTCCACAAGGTATATAGCGAAGTCGGACAGGCTGTAAAAATGTATATGACAGACAATAATCTTGTATCTTTAAGTGAAGGACGTATAAGAGGTAATAAAGATGAACTAAATAAATTTGTAAAAAATTATTTCAAAGTTGTGAAAGATTGCGGCGGGAAATATTACACAGGAGATAACGGCTCCTGTTTTGCGCATTACTATACATCATTAGACGGAACCAAAGAAGTTAATATGGAAGGATGGAGCTGCTATGCTACTGTAGTACTTGCGAGCGGCGCTGCGTTATGTTTTGACACTGGAGGACTTGAAATGTCAGATGCTGATGTTGACTTAAATGGTGATGGCAAAGTTGATGAGAATGATCAAGTTCAAAATAACGGAGCTAATGCCGGACAAGCGATGGGTGTTGAAGTAGATATCAATGGCACTCAAGGTCCAAATATTTCAGGACGAGATTATTTTTATATGGATGTAACTCCTAATGGACTTGTTCATGATAGCAGGTGGACAGAAGATTCTACAATAGATATGACAAATGTTGGCCCTACAGGTATTGGTAAAATAATAGAAGACGGCTGGCAGATGACATATTAATATTTTTTCAGAAGGATATAAAAAGCCCTGAATTTTTCAGGGCTTTTTAGTTTTCCGACTAAATTTGTCATACAAAAATCTGAATGATCAGCTGTTTTTTGTGTTATAGTATTTTTATGACAGAACTTCTTATTTTGTATGTTTTACTGAACCGTGATTTGACAATGTATGCAGTCCAAAAGCATATTGAAGATGTTTTTGCCGCGTATACAAAGCCGAGTTTTGGCGCTTTAAATCCGGCATTAAAACGTTTAATAGATAAAGAATGTCTGTCCGCAAGAAAAATGCTTTCAGACGGGGGAAAACTGTCGGTATATTATTCTATTACAACACAGGGAAAAAATGAGTTAATTCGTTTAATATTAGACGATTTAAGCGACAATCCGCTTCAATTTTATTCTAATGCAAGAATAAGACTTGCCTGCGCGGATGTCTTGTCTGCTGATGAAAAGAAGAGGTTATTTTTCAATGTTAAATCCAGAGCAATGCAGTTTAAAACTCAAGCTCAAAATATTTTGAATGATGAGTATACTCATACAAATTTTTACCAGAAAATAATTCTTGATAATACGGTATGCGATCTGTCAAATTTTATAACTATAGTTGAAGGATTGGAAAAAGATAATGCCGGCAATAGTTAGCGAAGTTTTAAAATATTCTATAGCGGAAGAACTTGGAATTCAGCCGAAAGACGAAATAGTTTCCATTGATGATACTAATATGTCTGATATGATAGATTATAATTTTCTCTGTAAATCTGAATTGCTTACTGTTGAAATTAAAAAAACTGACGGTAATATTGAAATAATCGAAATTGAAAAAGATTTTGATGAAGATTTGGGTATTGTTTTTGAAAGCGCTGTGTTTGACAGGGTTAAACCTTGTTTAAATAAGTGTATTTTCTGCTTTGTAGACCAGCAGCCAAAAGGTTTGCGTGATACCTTGTATGTAAAAGATGATGATTACAGACTTTCTTATCTTCAGGGAACTTATATAACCTTAACTAATTTGACGGAAAAAGATAAAGAACGAATAAAAAAAATGCACCTTGGACCTTTTTACGTTTCAGTACATACAACAAATCCTGATCTGCGCGTAAAAATGCTGAGAAATCCAAATGCGGGAAAAGCGCTGGAAAATTTAAACTGGTTCAGAAAAAATAAAATTCCATTTCATGCTCAAATAGTACTTTGTCCCGGTTTCAATGACGGTTCAGAACTTGAAAGGACGCTGTCAGATCTCGCTAAATTGAAAAATACTGTACTTTCAACTGCCATTGTCCCCGTCGGCGTTACACAATTCAGAAAAGAAGGATTAACTCGTGTTGACAAAAAATGCGCAGCACAAACTATTGATATAGCATCAAAATACAAAAGGGTTTGCTGCTCGGATGAATTCTTTTTGCTTGCACAACGTGATATCCCGCCGTCAAGCTATTACGGTAGTTTTTCGCAGTTAGAAGACGGTGTGGGTGGTTTAAGGCTTCTGCTTGATGATTTTAAAACAAGAAAGCTTCCTGAAAAATTGCCCAAACCTTTAAAGATATCTTTTGCAACAAGTTATGCGGCTAAATATGCTATTGATAGAATTGCAAAAGGCTTGAATAAAATTAAAAATTTGTCGGTCAGTGTTAATCCCGTTAAATCCGAATACTGGGGCGATGATATTACTGTTGCGGGACTTATTACAACAGATGACTTAATAAGAACAGTAAAAGATTTAGATACAGATCTTGTTATAATTCCTTCTGTTATGCTAAGATCTTATTCAGAAGATTTTTTAGACGGAAAAAATCTTTGTTATGTAAAAGAAAAAACAAAAAAAGAATTTTTTGTTGTCCAAGATATATATTCAATGAAAGAAATCGTAGAGTATTTAGAAGAAAGGGGTTAATATGGAAAAGCTGTTAAATTTATGCAAAGTATGTAACTTCGGGGGGGGGGCCCTCGTCGGCTAAATAGAGGGCAAGAAGCCCGGAGGTCAAGAAGTCAATCTATTTCCGTCATCCTGAATTTATTTCAG
>CALVEM010000007.1 GCA_944326605.1 Candidatus Gastranaerophilales bacterium | reverse complement strand
TGCTCGCACAACTGCTCCCTCTCCCAGAGGGAGAGGGAATTATTGTTTTCGATACTGGCTTTGCATCTTTGCCTCTTGACATCTTTGCATCCAGTTGCGTCTTTGCTTCCGGAGTAGCTCACAGTGCCCCCCCCCCGAAGCTATCAATTAATTCTAATAATCTTTTCATATTTACTCCTTCCTTATATTTAATAGCTATATTGTAACATATTTTTTCTGTTTTGAAAACACTAGCAAAAAAATTTTTTTACGGGTTTTCCTATAAAAAAAGGAAACTATCATGTCTGTAAATTCTCCTCAAATTGATCCTAATATGATGTACATCTCACCGGCAGCCTCAAAAAAACGTAAGGTCGGAGCAACAATATTCGGCGGACTTTTAGGTATGACAGCTTATTATATACCCGTTACTAAAGATGAATTTGTTAACAGAGCTTTTAAACTCCAAAAACAGGAAGCAAATTCTCAAATAGCGTCACTCGCTCAAGCCGTTAAAGAAATAGAAAAAAATTCTCTCTCCTCAGAAAGTAAAATGATTTTACAGGAAAGCGGTGTAAATGCCGATATAAAAGACATAACAAAAAAATGTATGGAAATAGACAAAAAAGTTTCTGATCCCGCTTCCGTAAAAACTCTAAAAAAATACTTTAATGACAATTTTAAAACCTTTAAAAAGAACATACATCTTATGGACAATATTTGTGCTGACGCGTTTAAATCCGTTAAATGGAGCAAATTTAAATGGGGAACAGGCATAGGTGCAGCGTTAGGTCTTGCTTTTAGCCTGATGTCAAGCAGAGATTAGCGGGCTGTTTTTTAAAGTCTATAACATCAAACCCTTTAAATGTTGAAATCCTTTTTATATTTTCAGGATTTTTAGTATTTTCGCGTGCAAGAATTGCACCGACAATAGCTTCCAACTGTGACATCGGCATCATATTTGAAGGCAAATCCAACCCGTATTCAAACCTTAACATCTGCTGTAGATATTTACAATCAGCAGGAGAACGCTCTTTGTAACACGAATTTAAATTCATACTCTGTCTTGTTAAATATACTTCAAAACGGTTTATATCAACACCTTTTTCGACCAGAGATTTAAAATACTCACATCCTCTTGATGAATACCTCTGGGTCCATCCGTCACGGTTTGGCATTAACGGATTTGTAGCAACCAGCTGGTACTGTTTTCCGAATATTCTCCATTTGCCGTTGAGCATAGTTCTATCCCAAACTAAAGAGACGCAAATTTTTGAATATTTTAAAGAAGAATAATTATCAAAAAAATGCATTACGTCGTTCATAGTGTACAATTTGTCAATATAAATCAGATTATTAAAATCATCTATAATGGCAACACCCGTATCCACGCTTGACGAAGCTGCAAGTGAAAGTCCTATATAATAATTCATTTAATCTCCTTAAACCATCAATTGAGTAATAATTAACGGTTCATCATCAGTTGCCAGCACCGTGTGTTCAAAATGTGCAGAAGGCATTTTATCAGCAGTGCTTACTGTCCATTCATCATCGGCAACAACAACCTCATCACATCCTAGATTAAGCATTGGTTCGATTGCAATTGCATAACCCTGTTTAATTAATGTATGGTCACCGACTTTGTAGTTAAAGAGAAACGGTTCTTCATGCATTTCATGTCCGACACCGTGCCCGCCGTATTGTCTTACTATACCGAGTTTTTCTCTTACAGCAACTGCTTCTACCGCACCAGAAATATCATCTAAAACATTTCCTGCTCTCATCTGTGCAATACCGGCAAAAAGTGCTTCTTCAGTTGCTTTTAAAAGTCTCTGACATTCATCACTAATTTTGCCGACAGGATAAGTCCACGCGCCGTCACCTACCATACCCGCATAAGTTGCCCCGACATCAATGCTTATGATATCGCCTTCTTTTACCTTTACATCTTCATGCGGAATTCCGTGTACAACCTGTTCATTTATAGAAGCACAGATTGAACCGGGGAAGCCGTTATAACCCAAAAATGTCGGAACAGCACGTTCTTTTCTGATAATATCATGAGCAATACTATCCAATTCTTTTGTACTTATACCGGGTTCTATAACTTCTCTCATCTTCTGATGAACCAGAGCTACAATATGCCCTGCATGGCGCATTCTTTTAATTTCATCACGGGACTTCCTGTGTATCATTTAATTACCTCTAACAATCTTTCCCAAACTTCATCAATTGTACCGTTTGCGTTAATGGATTTCAAAACGCCTTTTTTAGTGTAGTAATCAATTAGAGGAGCTGTTTCTTTATTATATGTATCAAATCTTGATTGAGCGACTTCTCTGGTGTCATCTTTACGCTGCGTCAGTTCCGCACCGTCTTTATCACAATGTCCCTCCACTTTAGGCGGTTTAAATTCAAGATTGTAAATTTCACCGCATACAGGGCAAGAACGGCGGTTAACAATTCTTTCAACAAGAATGCTTGTATCAATATCAAAATAAACAGCAATAAACTTTGTTTCAATACCGTTGTCTATATCAGCATTCATTTTTTCAAGCTGTTCAGCCTGTTCAACGCTTCTCGGGAAACCGTCTAAAATATAACCGTTTTTACAGTCATCCTGAGAAAGTCTGTTTTTAATAATTCTTGTTACTAGTTCAACAGGAACCAATTGACCTTTATCAATAAAAGCTTTTGCTTCTTTACCAGCATCGGTTTCATTTTTAATTTCTGCTCTCAATAAAGACCCTGTGTCAACGTGCGGAAATTTTAAAAATTCTGCAAGTTTGTTAGTTTGAGTACCTTTACCGCAAGCCGGCGGTCCTAAAAAAATTAATTCTTTTTTTGTCATACTAAATCTCTCTTTCGTCTAACTTATGAGATTATTGTACATCAAGAACAATTTTAATTCAATTACATAATCAATATTATAAGAAGTCAATAAGACGATAAGACGTTAAGTTCTTTACGGTGCGCTTTAGCGCACAAAAAACTTATTCTCTCCCTTTTGGGGAGAGAGTTAGAGAGAGGGGCTATTTTATAAGATATTATGTAATTGGAAAGGGTTTTGTTGTGCGGGAACTGTGCGTCCCCGCACCCCGCACCAAATATTCTTTTTCTTTTTTGCGATGAAAAGAAAAAGAATATTGGATAAGAAAAAGAAACACGCTAACCGTTTAATCTGCACTAAATTCAACTAGAGCGGATGAACTCGCTATATTTTTCGTCATTGCGGACTTGATCCGCAATCGCATTACCGCTCAAACAACATCCGCTTTGTTGCTGTTTCATTAAGTGCAGATTATTGAATTTTACGTGCGCTAAAGCGCACCGTAAAGAACTTAACGTCTTATCGTCTTATTGACTTCTTATAATATTGATTATGTATCGATATTGGTTGCATAAACCGCATTTGCTTCAATGAAGTTTCTTCGCGGATCAACTTTATCGCCCATAAGTATATCAAACAACTGATCGCAAAGCATTGCATCTTCTACATTTACTTTCAGCAGAGTTCTTGTCGTAGGATCCATTGTAGTTTCCCACAGCTGCTGCGGCATCATTTCTCCTAACCCTTTGAAACGTTGTATCTGCAATCCTTTTGAACCTCTGTCATCAATAAATTTTTGAAGTTTTTCAAACGAATTGATTTCATATTGCTCAGTATCAGTTTCAAGGATTAAGTTATCCTCTTCTTCAATCAGGTAATCTCTGATTAATGGGTATGACGCTTTTAATCTCTTATATTCAGAACTTTTAATTACACTTTGAGTAATCAAAACATGTTCTTCTTCATTCAAATTCAACTGAATTGCATATTTTGCGTTTTCAGGGTTGTATTTGAGAGAGCAAACGTAATTTGCTGCTTCTTGAATATTATAGTTTTTAGCGTGATCTTGCAAATAATGATTTAAGTATTCAATAACTTCATTCATCTTAGCCTGATCTTCAAAATATTCAGGCTCTATATTTGAACGCACAAGACCTCTCAAAACAACAGCCGGATACAAGTTCAATATCGGATTGTTATAAGAATTGTAGAAAGCTGCCATATTTTTAATCAATTCAAGCAAATCATCACCGGATTTTGTTCTTGATTTAGTCTTGTCAGAAAGGCTTAAGTTTTTAATACCGCGCTCTTTGAGCATTTTATCAAGAGCATGCTCATCATAGAGATACTCTGAAACCTTACCCTGAGTAACCTTAAACAATGGAGGCTGCGCAATATATACGTATCCGTTTTCTATTAACGGTCTTGCATAACGGAAGAAGAATGTTAAAAGAAGCGTTCTGATATGTGCCCCGTCAACATCGGCATCAGTCATAATAATAATTTTATGGTAACGGAGTTTTTCAAGATCAACTTCATCAGGATTTCTGCTGATATTAATCCCGAAAGCCTGAACCATAGACTGAATTTCGTTATTACCGTAAATTTTATCAAGTCTTGCTTTTTCAACATTAAGGATTTTACCTCTCAAAGGCAAGATAGCCTGAAACATTCTGTTTCTGCCTTGTTTTGCAGAGCCGCCTGCGGAATCACCCTCTACAATATAAATTTCGCATTTTTCAGGTTCTCTGTTAGAGCAGTCTGCAAGTTTACCCGGTAATGTAGAATTTTCAAGAACAGATTTTCTTCTTGTTAATTCTCTTGCTTTTCTTGCAGCTTCGCGTGCTCTTTGCGCCTGCAGAGTTTTTTCTATAATAATTTTAGCGATTTTAGGGTTAAATTCAAGCCATTCCTGCAATTTATCGCGGACAGCATCTTGAGTTGCTCCCAGTGCTTCTGCATTACCGAGTTTTTCTTTTGTCTGTCCTTCAAATTCCGGATTAGAAATTTTAACACTTACAATAGCGGTCAAACCTTCTCTGACATCTTCACCTGATAAATTCTGGTCAGAATCTTTGAGAATATTATTTTTTCTGGCGTAATCATTGAATACACGTGTCAAAGAGTTTCTGAAACCCGTAAGGTGGGTTCCGCCGGAATGAGTGTTGATATTATTTGCAAAGGAAAGAACACTTTCACTGTATGCATCAGTATACTGCATAGCGACTTCAATCTGCATGCCGTCAACAACTTTATCAATATAAATCGGTTTTTCATGCAAAACATTTTTATTCTGATTTAAGAATTCAACGTAACTTGCAATACCACCTACATAATGGAAGGTTTGAGTTTCCTCTGTGTGAGCATCAGTAAAAATAATTTTTAAACCTTTATTCAAAAATGCCATTTCGCGCAATCTGTTAGCAATTACGTCCCTGTCAATTTCTGTTGTTTCGGTGAAAATTTCAGGATCAGGCCAGAAAGTCGTTTTAGTACCTGTTTTGTCTGTAGCTTCTCCTTTTTCTACAGGCGCAACAGGTTCACCTCTCATATATTCCTGACGCCATACAAAACCCTGCCTTGAGACTTCAACGATATATTTTTCGGAAAGCGCGTTAACAACAGAAGCGCCAACGCCGTGCAGCCCGCCTGATACTTTGTAACCGCCGTCTCCGAATTTCCCGCCGGCGTGAAGAACAGTATGAACGATTTCCAGAGCGGATTTATTTGTCCCCGGTTTTATATCAACAGGAATTCCGCGCCCGTTATCCTCTACCGTTACACTGTTATCTTTATTTACAGTAACATGAATATCCGTACAAAAACCTGCTAATGATTCGTCAATTGAGTTATCAACAATTTCATAAATACAGTGGTGCAAACCTCTTTGGGAAGTAGAACCAATATACATGCCAGGTCTCATTCTGACAGCTTCCAGCCCCTCCAACACACGAATATTGCTGGCATCATAGGATTGAGAAGTCTTTGTTTCAATAGACTCATCATTATCCGGCAAGTCTACTACTTCTATTTTCTCAGGTGCTTGTGCCTGCGTATTTTGTTCATTAGTTACTTCTGTAATTCCGTCTGACATATATTTATAGTCTCCCCTTAAATTAGTCTAATTCCCTTGACTATATTGTAACACAAACACATTTTTTTTACGAATTTATGACAAAAAGTTAACTTTAAACTCATTTATAGCCCATCAGAGAATTTCAAAATTATAAATTCCGGTTAAACTCCATCTGTAATTTATAAGGAGAAAATTATGTCTAAAAATCTGATGAAATCTATAGGAAAAATTATTGAAGACAGCGGTTCCGATAAAATAACAATTTTTACCGGCCACCTTAAAATTGACGGGAACCTTTATCAACCAGAAGGCAGATGCGAAGAATGCCATGATGATTTTATAACTATTGAAAACGCTATGGTATGCAGACTTTCAGATTACTGTACATGCAATGATGACAATTGCGACTGTAACGACTATGTATGCTTTAAATATGACTGGCTGAATATTGCAATAGATAAAATTGTTTCTTTTAGTATTATACAATAGTACAGGAATACAAACGGTTAACTTTCTTCGTCATTCTGACCTCATTTCAGAATGACGAAGTTAATGTAATATAAAGTTTCCCGTCTCATTAAATTTATTTCAGAGCCTTTGATGTATAAAAACAGTAAAAGCCGCCCATATAACCGACGGCTCTTTTTATTATATAAAAATAATTAATTATCTTACAGATTTTTCTAATGCTTCAACAACAACCGGATCCCATTTTGTACCGGCTTCCTCTTTCATTATTTCAACAGCTTTTTCAACCGGCATAGCTTTCCTGTAGGGTCTGTCAGATGTCATTGCACAATATGCATCGGCAACTGCAATAATTCTTGAACCGAACGGGATTGACTGACCTTTTAAGCCCTCGGGAGTTCCTGAGCCGTCGTATCTTTCTTTTTGATAAGTTATGTAAGGAACAACTTCTGATAAGAAATTTATATTCATCAAGAAATGTACACCGACATTTGAATGTTCCTGAATTTTCTTTAATTCCTCTGATGAAAGTTTTCCTGATGATGTAAACATCTTTTCAGGAAGTGCAATTTTGCCGATATTTTGAAGCAGTCCTGCATAATAAATTAAATCTGTTGTTTTTTCATTAAGACCCAGCTGCCTGCAAATTTGTCTTGCAAGATTTGCAGTATTCTGTGAATGCGCTACTTTATATCCGCCTTTTGTATCAACAGCATTTGCAAGATGCTGAACAAAACTCTGCTGATAATCGCATAAGTCGCCTATTAACGCTGTTAATTCAGCTCTTATATGCTGCAAATCACCAACTGTTGAATGTTCATCCGTAATAAGTTTATTTGCTTCATCAATATTTTTCTGCAAAGTAATTGACGTTGCAAAAAGGACTGCAATACTTTCGACAAGTTCTATATATTCTTCGTTAATTTCTTTTACATGAGCGTTTTCTATAACAATAACGCCGAGAGAATTTATGTTACAGTGCATAGGAACAGCTATTACATCTGCAAAAACTGTTTCGCCTGTCATAAAAGCTTTGCCTGCAGCAGAATTTTCGTCTATATTATAACATTCAAGCGCGTTAGCCGTTGTTCCGGCCAACTCTAATTTACCATCCTTTTCCAGATAAATATGGCATGCTTTAACCTCAAGCATTTGTTTGACAGATTGCGCAATTGAGGTAAATATAGCCTGTTTTTCACTGTTATCAAAGCTCAACACACATAAAGTATTATTCATTGAATATATTGAAATCAATTCTTTCAACTGATTAATCAGACCGGCTTTTTTATCTTTTACATTAGAGGCAATTTTTTTAGCAAGATCTTCTGAAATAAGATTTTCTGCAATAAAATCACCTAAATTAAGAGCAAAAATTTCTTCAATAGGATCCTTGTCTATCAAATATTCAGACTGGGAAAAAAGTGAAACTCCGTTATTTTTCTCTTCTTTTTTCATTAAAAATTTTCCTTACTATACATGCCTTCATAAATACTTACGGCACAATCTTAGAAAAACTTTAATGAATTTTACAAAAATTCATACTTTAGTATGGGATAATTCATTCTTTAGTTATAGATTTTCATTTTCTATTCGAAAAAATTCTTTTAATACATTCTCCTGCTTCTGATTTATGTTGATTTGAAGCGTTTTTCCATTTTCAATATCTATTTCAAATATTTTTATCAGAATACTTCCATACAATTTAAAATTTTTAAATTCTTTATCTAAAAAATATTCTTTTCCGCCATCTAATAGAATTATAAAATCAGAATAAATATACATCCCAACAGATGTACCTCGCATAGGAACAGTATTAAAGCACTTTTTGTTTGAAAAGTATTTTATCGGTTTTCCATATTTTTTAATAACTCTGCCGTTCGGTTTTGTTGAAATTAACTGAATTGAAACTAAGACAAAAAATAAAATAAACGGGATGGCACAGAGTATTATATTTTCCATAAATTAATAACCAATAGCCCAGTTAAATGCAGCTGTTTTTTCCGGTTTTTTATCAACTGTAACAGCAGAATGAACAGCAGGAACTTCAATAACTTTAGAAGCTTTTTGAAGCATATTATACTGCATCATTTTACTGTCCACATTATTGAAAGATTTTAATCTGTCAAGCTGATTTTGTAATTCCGCATTTTCATCGTTAAGAGTAGTTATCTGACGACTGAGTTTATTCAGGGTAAGTTCATTAGACATAGAAAAGTAATAGCTTACAAATGCAACAAGCACCGCAATACCAAGCAAACCACATAAAGTTTTATTTACTTTTCTTATTGCCATAGCTCTTTGAGAAATCTCTTTCTGAAAATAACCTTCAATAACCTGATTTTCTTCTGTTATCGGATTGTTTACGTATGATTGATTTGAATAACTTTCCTGAATTGATACTGTTCTTACTCTTACTGTATTCAAGTTTCTACCCCAACTGAATTATCTTACTCCCTCTAAAGCCTTATACATCTTGCCACTCTTAATTTCGCGCTTCTGGAAGGAGGATTTATTGATATCTCCTCATCACTTGCTGTAATCGGTTTTTTATTAACCAGTTCCAAAACCGGAGGCGGACACTTGCAAATCATCTGATTTTTATCACAATGACACCTCTGCGAGTGATATTTGAATAAGTGTTTCACTAACCTATCCTCTAAGGAATGAAAACTTATTATACTCATTATAGCACCAAAGTCCAACAAATCCAACACATCATTCAGAGTATTTTTTACATTTGTTAACTCATGATTTACTTCAATGCGGATTGCTTGAAACACACGCGTTGCAGGGTGTATAGATGATTTTATATGCGGGGTACAGTTTACTATCAAATCCGCCAGTTCCGTTGTCGTTTCAAGCTTTTTCAGCTTTCTTTGCTCTACAATTTTTTTTGCAATTCTTTTTGAAAATCTTTCTTCTCCGTATTCAGAAAAAATTCTGACCAAATCAGCTTCGCTGTAGCTATTTACCACATCATAGGCAGAAAATTCCGCATCCTGATTAAATCTCATATCAAGAGGTGCCTCTTTTGAAAAAGAAAACCCGCGTTCCCCCTTGTGGAACTGATGATAAGATGCACCAAGGTCAAAAAGCACGCCGCCGGTAATTTTTTCAATTCCGAGATTTTGTAAAACTTTTTTAATATTTGTATAAGAATCTTTTACTATTGTTAAGTTTTTGTAATCTTTAAGTCGTTCTGTTGATGCTTTTATCGCGTCCTCATCAACATCAAAAGCAATCAAACGCCCGTCAGGCTGAATTCTCTGTAGAATAAGTTCTGAATGCCCGCCTCCACCTAAAGTACAGTCAACATAAATTTTTCCTGACTGACATTGAAGTGCGTCAACCGCTTCATACTTCATTACAGTGTAGTGCTTAAATTCTTCCATAAAAGAATTGTAACACGAAAATTTATTCCGCAATCCGGTTTAATCCATAATGATCGTAGATATCGATAAAATTTTCGTAAGGCAGACGCTGAACGTTCGAACTGTCATTACTGTCAGAAATATTAATCATTATTCCGCTCTGTTCAAGTATCTGCGGGAATACGGCATTAAACAATACAATCATAAAAATATATTTTTTTATTTCGCCGGATTTAATATAAATTTCAACCATATATAACCCCATAAGCCGTTAACAATACATATATAAAACTTTTACGGCAATAATAAAATTTTCTTTAATTTATTCAATCTTTATATAAACAATTATTACAAAATAAAAATAAATCCGACTTTTTGCCGGACTTATTTTAAAAATTATGTTATTTCTTACTTATTCCAGAACCTTATTAAACTGCCTGCTTCATTGCAGCTTTTACCCTGTGGAACGTTTTTTCTTTGCCTATAATTGCAAGAATTGCAGTCATATCAGCACCGCAAAGTCTGCCTGTTACAGCAGCCCTGATAGCCCACATTGTAACTTTAGGCTTAATTCCTTTTTCTTTGTAATAAGCCCTGAAAGCTTCGAGTTTTTCATGAAGATTTTCTTCCGACCATTCCCAATCCTTTGCCTGTTCCATAAATGTTTTCAAAACATCCTGAGAAACTTCACTATCAAGAGTTTCACGGGCTTTATCATCGATTTCGACATCTTGACCGAAGAAATACGGAACAGCATCTGTTATGTCAGATAACAGGGTCAAAGGTTCGTACGTAACCTCTACCATACGCGTATATTGAGCATCAGTTAACTCACTTAAATTATATTTTGTCAAATACGGCTTTAATCTTTCTTTCAACTCAGGAATAGACAGCATTTTGATATAATGACTGTTCATCCAGTTTAATTTGTCGTATTCAAAAATTGAGTTTGAAGAAGATATTTCATTAATTCTGAAATCCTGAGCGATTTCATCCAAGGACTTAATTTCTTGCCCGTCAGACGGCGACCAGCCCAGAAGTGCAACAAAGTTTATCAGCGCATCTGTCAAATAACCTTTTTCAACGAATTCGGAAACAGCAGTTGCACCGTGGCGTTTTGAAAGTTTGCTTCTGTCCGGTGCCAAAATCATACCGAGATGTCCGAATTTCGGAACTTCTGCACCAAGAGCTTCAAAAATCAAAATTTGTTTGAAAGTATTTGAAATATGATCTTCTCCTCTGATAACATGCGAAATTTTCATAAGCATATCGTCAATTACAACCGCAAAGTTGTATGTCGGAGTTCCGTTAGATTTCATAATAACAAAATCTCCGAGAAGGTTTGTGTCAACATGCAACTCGCCTTTAACCATATCATCAAAAGTTAACATTGAAGAATTATGAAAAGCTTTTTGAGCTTTTTCAATATTAAATCTGATTGCAGGTTTTCTGCCTTCTGCTCTAAGTTTTGCCTTTTCTTCTTCTGTCAAATTCAAACATTTTTTTGTATAAACATAAGGTTTTTTATTTGCAGCAGCCTCTTTTTTCTCTGCCTCAAGTTCTTCCGGAGTGCAGAAGCATTCGTATGCAAAACCTTTATCAAGAAGAATTTGAGCATATTTCGGATAAATATCAAATCTTTCAGACTGTGTATAAGGTCCGTAAGGTCCGCCGACATCAGGACCTTCATCCCAGTTTAAACCTAATGCTTTCAAGCTGTCAAAAATATTATCTATATATTCCTGGCTTGTACGCTCTGCATCAGTGTCTTCTATTCTTAAAACGAATTTTCCGTTATTTTTCTTTGCAAATAAATAGTTAAATAATGCCGTTCTGGCTGTACCGATATGCAAATTCCCGCTCGGTGACGGGGCAATTCTGACTCTTACGTCTGTCATTTTATCCTTCTTTCTTATTTATAAATCAGCACAAAAAGGATATCATAAGCAAAATTTAATTTCAAGAATTACTGAAGAATATATAGCGGAGAACATCCCCAGCCCGAACCACTCTCACAATCTTCTTTATAATTATCTTCAGTTATAAGTTCATTATAAGGAGCAGAGCAGCTGTTTACCGAACCTGAAATTCCGCTATTTGAATTTTTTGAAAATGAAGGCTGAAAATAACCGTTTGGAATAAAGAAATAAAATATATCTCTGCCAATCATATTCGGTTTTTTAGCTCCGTTTACATCAACAAAAACATCTCTGGTACAGGCAAAAGTTATCCAGGCTCCATCGGCAAGATAAAAGGTATATTTCCAATAACCGCTATTTAATCTTTGCGGCTCCTTCCTTTTATTATACCATTCATCATCACGATGCCAGATAACATCCGGATTACTGTTAGAACTGTTAAGTACAACAGAAGCATTTGGATTATCTTTAAACACTTCACATTTTATGCCTGATTTGACGTATTTGAGACGAGAGCCTATATCACAAACATAATAAACCATATCTGCCCATGTATCATTCGTAAAACGCGGAATATCTTCACCTGATTCAAACGAAGCAAGCATCGCCTGCGCAACAGCAGAATACTGTTTTTTAAACATTGCCTTAAAGTGCTTGTCCTGTATATTGGTAATTAAAGAAGGCAAAGTCACTGCCGCAACTACACCGATTATACCGAGAGTAATTAAAACCTCCGCTAAAGTAAAAGCTCTTTTCATAAATACCTCCTGAATTTATTATTCCATATTTACACTTGTTTTTCAAGTGCAAATTACACTTATAAAATTATATAAAAATTTGTTGTATAAAAACAGGTGTAAAATAATGTATATTAGTAAATATGTTTAAAGTAGAAAAAGAAGAAATGACAAACAAGACATTCAGACTGCCCGTATCACTGGTTGAAAAACTTTATACCGTTGCCCAGAATAAAGGGGTTTCTCTTAACAGCCTTGTACGCCAGTGTTGCGAATATGCTCTTAACAATCTTGAAGAAGAAGATTCTAAATAAATTTCTTTATAATTTGACTAACTCTTATAAAGTTTTACAATGTTTATATGAAGAAGGCTTTACTTGTTTTACTAACATTAATGGTATTACAAATTCCGGCATTTTCCTTAAACAAAAGGATGGAACCAACATCGGGCGGGGAAGATGCTTTACCAAATATTTTCATATATGCAATTCCTGAAAACGAAACATCTGAGAAACAAGATGAACAAAAAATTAATAATAAAAAACAGGGAAATGAACAGGAAGAAGAAGTAGTAACCCTTGATATTAACGATAACTCAACAATAGGTGCTACAACATTAAAGGGTTATGCACAATATATAGAAGATGCAGAAGAAATCTACCTGAAAGATAATGATGATAATTTTGTTTTAAATATAAAAGTTCCGCAAAAAATCTCTGCCTCACAGGGTTTAGACTTTAAAAACTATTCACAGAAAAAACAAATATCAAGGTTTAAAAACAGCGAATATAATATTGCCCCAAAATCGATTAACACGCAGGAAACCAAAGGGGATTTTACCTTTGGAGCACTTTACGGGAACGAAGTTGATAACATTGCAATGCTCGAATCTGAAGCAGGACTTTTTACGAGATATGAAAAAAGCAGATTTGCACTGAGCTCAACTTATAAAAAAAATCTGAATACTACATATAATCAGTTTTACGACACTATTTCAATAGCACCTGAATTCAAATTAAACAATTACATGTCAATTAAAAATGAATATAAAGCTGATATTACACGCAACAGAAAATCCGGAGCGCTTATATTTTCGCTCAATCCGTTCGGCAAAAAAGATGCTGACAGATTAAGATTTGAACTCGGAGCAAAACAAACAATATTTGCGGATAACACAGAACCTAAAACTGAATTTAGTTTTTCAACTAAATTAAAATTGTAAATTTATACTAATTTTATTGTTTAAATGATTTATTTTGTTTATAATTTTATTGTGAGGTTTTATGGTTGAAAATCAAGAACAGGCAAATATTCAGGAAGAACCGGCAAAACCTTCTTCCGGGAGATCAAAAGCTAAAACAGGCTTTTATTACTCTTTCTTGACGCTTGTTCTCTTATTTTGCCTCATACAGATAGGATTTGGGGCGATACTGAATATTTCAAAAACAATTTCTTACAGAGCGAAAATCTCAACTTTATCTAAAATCAGAGATAACGCGGAAAATCAAAATCAGGAACTCAAAGAGGATATAAAACTTTTCTCTTCAACCTCAAGTCTTGAAGGCATAGCAAGAAACAATCTCAAAATGGCGGGAGAAGATGAAGTTCTCATTTTAATAAACAACAGCCAGAACCAGAATTCAGACAAAAAGAAAAAAAATAAAAATAAGAAACATAAGAAAAAATAAGACGGAGCACAAATGCAGGATACCGAAGTTTTAGAATATATCAAACAGGCATTTGAACTTAAATCTCAGCAATGCTATAAACAAGCTATTGAAATGCTTTATAAAGCTCTGGAAATAGAAACGGATAATACAGAAATTCTATATCAGTTAGGTGAATTATATTTTATGCTCAACAATGTTCAACGAGCATCTCATTATCTTGAGAAAGTACTCGCTAAAAATGAAACCCATGTTGAAGCTCTCAGAATTTTAGAAAAAATTTATTCGGACGCGCACGATTCTAAAAATGCCTATAAAACTGCCGAAAAAATATACAATTTAACAAAGCAAACCAACGACCTTATTGAATTTATTAATGTCATTTCCAAAACAGGTGATTTAAATAAAATTGAACTGCTTGAAAAAAATATTCAACCTGATGACAAAGTTTTTTATGCCATTGCAAAAGCATTTTACGATAACGGCAAATCATCACGTTCAAAAGACGAACTGGAACAAGCTCTGAAAATTAATCCTGAAAATGAAGAAGCTCTTGTACTGTTAGGTAAAATTTATTTTGATGAAAACGAATTTGAAAAATCTAAAAATATTTTCAATACATTTTCCAAAAACACTGAAAATCCCGAAGTATTAAATTATCTCGGACTGTTTGCTCTTGAAGATATGCAGTTTGTTGAAGCAATAAAATACTTTTCAAAAGCATCAAACCTTGGCAAAGAAAACCCGAAATATTTTTACAACCTAGGGAATGCGTACTTTTATAACGGATGGTTTGAAGAAGCTTCCAAAGCCTACTTAAAAGCAATCTGTATGTCGCCTGATGAAACAGGATACAGATATTCGCTTGCATATCTCTATTTTGAACAAAAGAAATTTGAAAAAGCTCAAAGAGAAATTGACTACATACTTCAAAACAATCCGGAGTATTCACTTGCGCATGTTTTGAATGCTCTTTTAAAGTTTGAACGTAAAGATTTTCTGGGAGCCCGCACAGAACTTGAAACTAATTTAAAAAACGGGAATGCTGATAACTTTACTCTTGTTTCGCTCACAAAAGTTTACACCGAACTTTCCATGTTTGAAAAAGCTGAAAGCTGCATTAAAAAAGTTATTGAAAAAACTCCTGACAGCTTGAATTATAAATGCAAACTTGCAGAAGTTTATATCGCAGAAAAAAAATATAATGAAGCAATAGATATTATTAATAAAGTTATATATGAAAATGAAAATTACATTGCAGCATACACTCTGGGAGCAAAAACCTATTGGAATATGAAAAACTTTGAAAAAACCCGGGAATTTGCCCAGCAGGTAATCAATCTGGATATGAATTATGCGCCCGGATATTTTTACCTCGCACTTGTCAGATTTGAAGAGAAAGACTATGAAGAAGCTATAGAATGTATGAAACGTGCGATAATGTATGATGTTAATAACGCGGATTATTACGCTGAAATGAGTGAAATCTACAAGGCAAAAGAGGATTATAAAACAGCTCTTGAATACATAAAAGAAGCAGAAAATATATCAGGCAATACAAAATATAAACTAATGTTCGGCGAACTTGCCGCAATAAACAGAAAAAATAAATAATTTGACGCTAAAAAAAATATAATTATAATATTTAGTATCTGCTACAATTGTAGTTAGAAATAACAATTTATTTTTACGGGAGAAGAAGATTAGTGGATAGAAAACGATTAAAAAACGGAATATTTATAGCGGCACTTGTTATTATATGCCAGCTTCCGGCATTTTCCGCAAAGAAAAACGAAGAATTAATAGAAATGCCGAAAACGTATCCTGCGAAATACACTGCAGAATATATTAAAGAAATAAAACCGCTTTACAAACCGACCGGCAAAGAAGAAATTATTTACGTAGCACTCGATATGCTGAAAGGAACCAACGGAGAATTTTCAAGAAATGCGATACTTGGAAATAATCTCTCAGGCAGAGCTGTTAAAATAGAATTTCGCGACCTGGGGACAATAAATCCTGATTATGCAAATTTTGATGCACTCGGCTGGAAAAAGAATAAACAATTGTTTATTTTCATAAATCCGCGTCATAAAGATGCACCTCCGGGAGCTTTAGCAGCACTTCTTGCGCATGAGGCGCTGCATCAGGATGAATATAATTCCCTTGCGGAAGAAACCTACGCATGGACAATGGAAGCTTCTGTATGGTATGAAATTGCAAAATTATATCCGGAAAGCAATGATGAACTTCACCCGCTCGTTGTCAGAGAAAACACTTTGAAAAAATTATTTGAACGCGGCGGCTACTCAAACAAATACATAAAAAAGACCGTAATGTCGAATGAAGGCTATAAAAATCTTCCGGCAACTTCTCCCGGTTTTGAGGATCTGTAATTACCCTGCTTTGTTAATAAAAAGTATATTGATTATAAAAAATGCTTGATGTTAAATATTCGTATGAAACAACGTCAGGCATTTTTATTTATAGCTTTAATCTTAACCCTTGTCGGGTTAAACGCATTTTTTATGTTTACCAACAGGGTTGAAATTACAGATGTGCCTGAAATGGTGGATCACAGTCATATTTCATCACAAAAATTGTTTGACAGCAGCTGGAAACTAATTCGGGATAATTACTATGATTCAAATTTGAATGCACAATCATGGTCGCGGTGGAAAGAACATTATCACGGAAAAATCAAAACGGATGAAGATGCAAAAGTTGCAATAGATACAATGCTTGCAAGTCTTGATGATCCATATTCAAGATACATGTCAAAAAATGAATATCTTGAACAAAATAACTCTATAAACTCAAAAATTACAGGCATAGGAGTTAATATTACATCAATTGCAGGGAAAATACATATTGTTAATGTCATGGAAGGAACTCCGGCTCAATTTGCAAACCTCCTTCCAAAGGATATAATAATTGCAATTGACGGGAAAGAAGTAAACGGACTGCCGCTTTCCGAAGTTGCAAACCTTGTAAGAGGACCGGAAAACAGTTTTGTTAATATTACTATTCTAAGAAACAACGACAAACTTGTAAAAAAAGTAATGAGAAAAGAAATAAAAATCAAAACAGTTAAAAGCTCCGTAATTGATAAAAATATCGGCTATATCCAAATTTCAAGCTTCATCGGCTCCACAACACCCAATGAGTTTCTTGAAGCTCTTGAAAAAACAAAAGATACTCAAGGACTTATTCTGGATTTACGCGGCAACACAGGCGGGCTGCTACCGAATGCAGTATTCATCGCAAATTTATTTATTCCGGAAGGCAATATTGTAAGTATTGTCGGAAGAAACGGGTACAAATATGACATCAACGCACAGGATACAGAATTTTCAATCAAAAAGCCGACTGTAGTACTTGTTGACGGGAATTCGGCAAGTGCAAGCGAAATATTATCCGGCGCCCTCAAAGACTATAACAAGGCAAAATTGCTCGGAACAACAACATACGGCAAAGGAATGGTACAAAAAATAATTCCTATGCCGAACGAAACCGGCTTAAATCTTACAGTAGCTAAATACCTTACCCCGAAAGGCACAGATATTAACAAAAAAGGAATTACACCGGATATTCAGGTTGAATTTAGCCTGAAAGACGTAAAAACAAATAATGACGCTCAGCTTCAGGCTGCAAAAACAGTTCTTTCTAAAATGCTGTTGAGTAAAAAATAATACTTAAGAAATCAATGTAAAATATATTGAAAGTAACCCTGCAGTCTTTAATATTGCTTTCAAAAGACCTGTTTTTTATAATGCTACTGAAATTATTTCATCCCCACAATCTTGTAAATCTACAGAAAGCCATGCAATAATAGCTTCTTTTATATTTTCTTTAATTTCCTCAACTGTTTCTCCTTGCGTATAGCAGCCTTTTAAGGCGGGTACCTCTGCCCAGTAACCATTATTTTCTTTATGTAAAACAACATCAAATTTCATATTTACCTCTTATTCAGAGTATAACAACTTTCTTGCGAATTTTTAACTCCGATTTCTTTTAAAAATATTCACATCTTTTAAATCTTTTTTGTTTACTAAAAGTCCGCATTTTGAGCAAGCTAAAACTTCTCCCGTACTATCGACGGGAAGAAAAATATGTTCGCATTCTTCTGAATTTTCAATATCATCATGTGCAAACGGATCCAAAACTGATTTTCGTTTATATTTTTTACCTGTAATATATTTTGTTATCAGTTCAAACAAATACATGATTATAATTCAAAACAATCCGGCAGAAGGACTTTCAGCGGAGTAACCTTAATTCCTTCATCCCCCTGAAGAATTACATCAAGTCCTTCATCACTCTGGAATTCACTTAAAACCTGTCTGCAGGCTCCGCAAGGTGTACAATTTTTCTTATTCGGAGAAAATATTGCAATAGCTTTTATTTTTCTTTCACCATTAGCAATTGCAGTTCCGACAGCATTTCTTTCAGCACAAATTGTAAGTCCGTAACTTGAATTTTCAAAATTACATCCGGCGTAAGTATTCCCGCTTTCACAAAGAACGCAAGCTCCTACAGGGAATTCGGAATATGGAACATAAGCATTTTTTGCTGCCAGTTCTGCTAATTCTAACATCTTCTCATAATTCATATTTGTACTTTAAAACATTTATCCAAAAATGAAATCCATTAATTATATGAAATTGTGATATAATTTTGTTATGAAAATTCTGATCAGGCTGATTATTATATTCACATTTTTAATTTCGTCAGTACAGGCGGTAACATTTGATGTTCTTGTTTTGCCGGCTGATTTACTTAACGAAAAAGAAAACTATTACGGGTTTGACGAAGTTTCCGAAATTGTTGCAAATGATATTATAAATGATTTTAATTCGTCCGGCGGAAAAATTCAATCTCCAAACCTATTTGAAGTGAGACAAAAAATTAACCAAAATCAAAATCTTAAAACTCTAACCGCAAATACATTAAAAAAATACAACAGAGATAATGCGGTAGATTATCAGGCTTTAAAAGAAATCAATAAAGAATTCTCCTGCAATTCGGTGCTTTTAATCTCTGGTTATGTAACAACAAATAAAAATTCATTGAAACGCGGATTATGGGAAGTACTTGAAGTATCTACGGCATTTAATACGGAATATCCATACAAACTTGAAACATCAATTGTACTGATTGATACAATAAATGATATTGTAATGTGGAGCAATCATTATTCAACAAAAATAGGCTCAAATGATAATATTTTTGAAGCTAAAAACTACGCACAGGCAAATGAAATTTTGAGTAAAATAAGACTATACAGTGAAAAAATTGTCGCAAAAAGCGCATCACAAAATATAATTCTGCGTTTTTACCCCAAATCATTAAGGACTTTGGACAAAAAAATAGACAATTCCGACGGTGGTGCATTAAAATTTGACAGAACAATTCCACAGCAGCCCAAAGAACATACTCAGGATGACGAATTTTTCGGAGATATGATTTATGACATTTAACGGAACTGATTGTTTACAGGTGCTGAATTTTTATTTGTACTGTTAACCGGGTTTTTAAAGTTTTTATTATCCTCCTGGTTAAAATTATTTTGAAACATTTCAGAACTATTTTGTTTTTGAATATCATCTTTTTCCGCTCTATCACCTGTTTTTTGGATCATCGGTTTCATCTCAACCTGAGCCGGTGTTTTAACAGCAACAGAATCAAGTTCCTGCAGCCTGTCTTTTGCATCCCAGAATGCAATAAAAGCGACTATAAAAATTGATAAAAATATTAAAGATTTTTGCATAATTTTCACCTATCAAAGCAAATATATATCGTTTTTTCAAAAAATAATATTACACAGTTATACAAATTTACGTGACTTATATCGCTGTTTACGCTAATTATGGGTAAAAACGTAATGCTGAACTTGTTTGACAAAGCGAACCAAAATTTTTGTCATCCTGAATTTATTTCAGGATCTTAAAAATTTTGAGTGAGCCTGTCCTTACAAAGTGGAGCATCTCATAACAATTAGCCCTTGAAACAAATTTACAGACTTGCACAAAACGTCTTGGAATGATAAAATAATCTTGTAATATAAATGAAAGAGGGAAAATTTAATGGCTAGATTAATAAGACCAAGTTTGGCAATCAGATGTGTACAATCAGGATGTAAAACATTGTTTGAAGTAGCTAAAGTAGAAGACGGGAAACAGCAGGAAGTGATATGTCCCGGCTGCGGAGAACATTATGTTTATCCTATCTATGATGAAGAAGAAAATAAAAATTCATAGTTTATAAAAAATATGTTTAATAATACTGACAAGCGCTATAATCAATACAGCGCTCATTTGAAAAATAAATTCGGCGTTAAGGTTTATAAAATAACTCTTGATGCCGGTTTTTCGTGTCCGAACAGAGACGGAACAATTTCCACAGGCGGCTGTATATTCTGTGATGAGGGCGGGAGTTTCTCACAGGCGCATTCAAACCTTCTATCAATTGAGGAACAGGTTGAAGAAGGAATAAAAACTCTTTCAAAACGTTTTAAAGCAGAAAAATTCATGTCTTACTTTCAAGCCTTTTCAAATACGTATAAACCCGTAAAAGAACTTGAAAAGATTTATAACAGCGCCCTCAATCATCCTGATATTACAGGTATTTCAATTGGTACAAGACCTGACTGTATAGATGATGATAAAATAAAGCTCATATCATCATATAAAAAAGATTACTACACCTGGATTGAATACGGACTGCAGTCAATTCATAACAAAACATTAAAAAGAATTAACCGCGGGCACGACTTTGACTGTTTTTTAAGAGCTTATGAAAAAACAAAAGAAGCCGGTATAAATGTTTGTGTACACGTAATTTTCGGTCTCTGGGAAACTCATGACGAAATAATGCAGACAGCTCAAAAACTTGCCGAATTAAATGTTGACGGGGTAAAAATTCACATGCTCTGCGCACTTGAAAATACAAAACTTGCACAAATTTATAAAGAAGGCGGTATAGATTTTATGAGTGAAGATGAATATGTAAAAACAGTTTGCGATTTTCTTGAATATCTGCCGGAAACTACCACTATTCACCGGCTCGCAGGCAACGGAATGAGCAGCGAACTGATAGCTCCTAAATGGCTCGGCAAAAAATTTGACTGCCTTAATAAAATTGACAGAGAATTCATTAACAGAAATTCATATCAGGGAAGTAAATTTATTTACAAATAAACAATTATATGAGATAATATTTTGGCAAAGAATAGCAAAATTTTTGTAACAATTTATTACAAAAAAGATCCGGATACAGCAAAAATTTTTTTTCAGGCGCTTTATCTGGAGTGAATAAAATTGGAGATAAATATGTTATCAATACAACCAAGATTTACAACGAATTTTAAACCTGCATTCAAATCAAATGAACAAGACGAAGATTATTCTTCAATTAACATTGCGGAAATGGATCAAGATTCCTATGATAAAATGAATAATGAGCTACGCGAACAGAAAAATGATTTTCTTGATCTCGCTAACAGTGACGAATTCAAACTCCCAAAACCTGCAAAAAAAGTTCTTGAAGGCGGTGCTGTCGTAACAACAGGACTTTTAGGCGGTATGGCAACAGGCTGGGGGACTAAAAAATCTTTACAGGGATTCTCAAAACTTACTAAAACGGCTCCCGTACAAAATTTTGTACGCTACATGAAAGATGCCAGACAATTTATAAAAAAATCTTTATCAGCAATAAGAAAAGAATTCATTGCATCTGATTTTTATAAAAAACCGGCAGAAGTAATAAAAAAACAGTATAACAAATTTGCAGAAACACAAATAGGCAAACCCGTTACAAAATTCTATGAAAATGTAAAAGACGGAATTTCAACTATCTATAAAGATGTTAAAACAGGAATTCAATCGTTGTGGCGCAAAATTAAAGGCGTTGATAAAGTTACTTATGAAAAAGCAGCTGTAAATACTGTCGGGACATCAGGCGGTATCGCTTCCGGTGTGACAGCATTAAAGGAAACACAAGAAAAAGATCAAAGCTTAAATGATAATAACGGAGAAGAATAATTATGCGTGTTTCATTCAATAACAGAATAGCATACACTTCTAATCCGGAAACATCCCGTGAAGACAAAAAAGAGGCTGAAAAAAAAGTTGTTACCGGCGGAGGTGCTGTTGCGGCAGCAACAGCTACAGCACGGACCAAAGCGGCTAAGTCAGGCTTTGACATGTTTAGCTCCGCAAAAAAAGTTTCTCAAGGGATGAAAGTCGTTCGAGAAACAACAAAAACAACTGCGGATGTTGCAAAAAAAACAAAAGGACTATGGGCAAAAGTTTCTGAAAATGCCAGATGGGCAAAAGGAGCTGTAATGAACTGGGGCGCAAAATTTAAAAACTTAAGATTTATCAGTCCGATTGTAAAAAGTCCTCTATTTAGAGGGGTTGCAGGTGCATTAGGGTACGGCTTCGGCTTCGTAACATTAATTTCAGGCTTATCAGATATTACACAGGTTACAACAGAAGCTATTGAAGGTAAACTTTTACCTAACGACAATGAATAAGTACTAACAGGCAATGTTTTGATACATAAAATCGTGCTAGGCTAAGCTTATGCACGATTTTATTTTAAGGGAATTAAAAAATATAAACACGGAACAGGAATTAAACCGCATAGGATTTGACAAATCTTACGCAAATAGAGCTGCAGACAAATTTGAATACAAAAATATAAAAATTTATTCACTTTCTCCTGCGCAGGCGAATATATTGAAACAAACAGCAATTTCTGCCGGAGCCGACTGCGCTACTCATAGAGAAGTTATTACAGGTAATGTTAAACAATCAAACTGTATCTTAGGCGGCAGTATTTCGGAAATAAAAAAAATAGGCGAAAAATTAAAATTTCAACCCTTCGGGTTAAAAGAACTGGGCGAAAAACTTATTGACTATTCAGCCCGTCCTCAAAATTTGCATTGTAAAATAGTTGGGATTTTAAATCTTACTGACAACTCATTTTCTGACGGCGGTATGTTCAACGATTTTGACAAAGCTAAAGATCACCTTCTTGAAATGATACAAGACGGGGCTGACATTATTGACATCGGAGCAGAATCCACAAAACCGTATTCCAAACCTGTCAGTGCAGAAGATCAATTAAAAAAGCTTTTGCCTGTAATAGATTTTGCAAAAGATAAAATAACTCTAAGCATAGACACTAGAAGCGCAATTGTAGCAGAAGAAAGTATCAAAGCCGGAGCACATATTATCAATGATGTTTCAGGGTTTGATTATGATGATGGTATGGCGGATGTTATCGCAAAATATAATGTGCCTGTTATTATCCAGCATTCAAAAGGTACACCTGAAAACATGCAAAATTCGCCGGTATACACAGATGTCATTGAAGAAATTTTTCTTGCAATACATCAAAAAATTAATTTTGCCCGCTCAAAAGGGATTGAAAATATAATAATTGATCCGGGTATAGGCTTTGGAAAAACAAGAGAAAACAATTTTGAGATAATAAAACGTATAGAGGAATTTAAACCCCTTGGCTATCCGGTTATGCTCGGTATTTCAAGAAAAAGCCTGCTTAATATGGCTGGCGATGATAATTTTACAAAAGATATTTATACAGCAGCTCTAAATGCAATAGCAATTGAAAAGAACGTTGATTATATTCGAGTTCACAATGTAAAAATACATAAAAAACTAATTGATTTACTTGAAGAATTTCAAAAATAGGTTATAATAAATATATATATAATTATTTGGAGTCTGCTTTGTTAAAAAATGCGTTTAATTTTTCTGAGGTAATGATAGCTATCGGGGTAATAGGCGTTGTTGCGGCTCTTACTATGCCGGGCATTGTTGCACATTACCATCAGAAAGAATATGTTACGCAACTTCAAAAGTCATTAAGTCAGTTTGAACAGGCAATGCAAATTATAATGTTCAGACATGAATGTACAGATATTTTATGCACCGGAGCTTTTGACGGAACTTCATCTGATGCGGAATGGAATAAGAAATTTGAAAAAGAAATAACAAATTCAATAAAAATTATCAAAACGGCAAAAAACGGGACAGCAATGCAGCCGGAATTAGAATCAGCACCATTAAAACCGGAAAAAACAAAACTAAGCATTCAGGCTGATTGGCGTTCAACTGCAGGATTTAAATTTATGCTGCCTGACGGTACAATGTTTCTTGTTATTCCAAAAAATTGTGAAAATGTTACTTTCCCGGATTTAAGCACTATAAAAAATATTTGTGCGGAAGTTACAATAGATGTAAACAGTCTGCGTCGACCAAACCAGTACGGCAGAGATTTATATAAATTCATAGTTGCGCAAAACGGTCACTTATATCCGATGTACGGACGTGAATATTCTAATGCTACTTCAGGCAGCGCATCAGGAAACAGTTACTGGAGGACAAATCCAGCTCTTTGTGCAGGAGAAGGTCTGTTACACGAAGCACCGGATAATGTCAGCGGCGACGGATGTGCGGCAAGAATAATGGAAGATGGCTGGAAAATGACTTATTAATTTTATCTCTTTACTATAAATCTTTGTTCATGATAAAATATACTCATAAATAAGGAGAAAAAGATAAAAAATGGAAGATTTAAGAGATAAATACGAAGTTGTCATAGGATTGGAAGTTCACGCACAATTAAAAACAAAATCAAAAATATTTGCACCTGACGGATGTGAATTCGGTAAAGAACCAAATTCCGAAACCAGCCCGATTACTTTAGGTATGCCCGGAGTTTTGCCTGTTTTGAACAAAGAAGCAGTTAATATGGGAATTCTGACAGGGCTTGCATTGAATTGCGAAATTCCTGAACGCTGCAAATTTGACAGAAAACAGTATTTTTATCCTGATCTTCCGAAAGGTTATCAGATATCACAGTATGATGAACCTATTTGTGTAAACGGATATCTTGAAGTAAAAGGCAAAAAAATAGGAATTACACGTGCACATCTGGAAGAAGATGCAGGCAAACTTGTTCATGCAGGTGCTGACGGTCTTGCAGGCTCTTCATATTCTCTGGTAGACTTAAACAGAGCAGGGACTCCGCTTTTAGAAATCGTATCAGAACCTGATATGAGATCATCCGAAGAAGCAAGAAACTATATGGAAGAATTGAGAAATATTGTCCGCTACATAGGTGTTTGCGACGGTAACCTCGAAGAAGGTTCTATGAGATGTGACGCAAATATTTCTATTATGCCTAAAGGTTCTAAGGAATTCGGCACCCGCGCTGAAATCAAAAACGTGAACAGTTTCTCTGCGCTTCAAAGAGCAATTGAATACGAAATTGACAGACAGATTGAAATCGTTGAAGAAGGCGGAAAAGTCGTTCAGGAAACAAGATTGTGGGACGATAATGCCCGAGAAACAAAATCAATGAGAGGCAAAGAAGATGCTCACGATTACAGATACTTCCCTGAGCCGGACCTTATGCCTTTAAAAATTTCAAGAGAATGGGTGGAAGAAATCAGAGCAAAAATGCCGGAACTTCCGCAGGCAAAGCGTGAACGCTATATGAGCTTAGGTTTGAGCGAATACGACGCATCTGTTATAGTTGAACAAATGGGACTTGCACTTTTCTTTGACGAAGTTTTAAAACTCGGTGCATCTCCAAAAATTGCCGTTAACTTCATTATGGGTGAAATTGCAGCATATCTGAAAGAAACTAAACTTGAAATCAGTGAAACTAAATTAACGCCTGAAAATCTTGTTGAATTGATTTCTCTTATTGAAAAAAATACTATTTCAAACAATATCGGCAAACAAATTATCGTTGACATGATGAAAGACGGTTCAAAAGCATCTGAAATCGTTGAAAAAAGAGGTTTGAGCCAGATATCAGATACAGGAGCTATCAAAGAAATCGCACAAAAAGTATGTGATGCAAATCCCGCTCAGGTTACTGCATATAAAAACGGAAAAGTTCAGCTTCTGGGCTTCTTTGTCGGACAGGTAATGAAAGAAACTAAAGGCAGAGCAAACCCGAAAGCAGTTAACGAAATATTAAAAGAAATACTGGGTTAAGTGTATATTATGTTTTTACAAAATCATAAACCAACTTGTATGGAAACAGAGATTTTTGAGCAGTCAGAAGTGCTCAAAAATCTGCTCAGGACACATGTAAATTATAACAATTATATACTTTTTGATATTCCGGTTGATATTCAAAAAATTGTTCTTGTTGCGAGCGGATCTTCATATCACTGCGCAAGATACACAGCCGATTTATTCGGGAATGTTGCCGGAATGGAAGCGCGCGCTATATATTCAAGCGAATTTCTCTTAAAATCGGCTGTTCCGCATGATAACGACATATTATATGTTTTTATAACCCAGTCAGGCGAAACATCAGACACTAATTCCGCCTTAAGAAAGGCAAAAGAACTCAATATGAGAACTCTTGCCATTACAAATAAAAAAGGCTCAACTATCTGGGAAGCAGCGGATTTTAAAATAGACTGCCATGCCGGAGAAGAAAAAAGTATTGCCGCTACAAAATCACTGACTGCACAAATGCTTTGCTGCACACTGCTTGTTCTAAAATATGCAGCACATAAAGGAATTGATATTTCAAATTATATTGATGAATTAAAAACTCTTCCGGCTTTTATTGAAAAAGCATATCTTCTTCATCCTCAAATAAAAGACATGGCAAAACTTTTATCAAAGTTCAAAAATATAGTAATAACAGCAGACGGAATATCTTATGCCATAGCCAAAGAAGCTTCTTTAAAAATCAAAGAAACATCATATATCAATGTTTATTCAAACATTCTGGGTGAATTTATGCACGGACATGTTGCGATTTTGAACAACAAACCCGCTATGATCCATATATCCGTAAACGAACTCACATACACGGCAATAAAAAATCTGAATAAAATCGAAGAAGACTACAACCCGTCATTATTCATAATAGGCTGTACAAACGAAAAAATTAAGACAAAATACCATATAGACATCTCTTGCGAAAGCGAAATTGTAAAATCATTCTGCATTGTTGTAATCAGCCAGCTTTTGGCATTAGAAACGGCTCTGTGTCTGGGACGTAACGTTGACAAACCGCACGGGCTGAATAAAGTAGTAAAATAAAGCATACTGTTTTACAGTATTGTCAGACTAAATTTTAATGACAAAAATTTTGTGTGCTCCTGCCCATACTGTGTAGAACATTACTCAAAGCCTCAGATCTTGAAACGAGTTCAGGGGGAAAAGGCAAAAAAATCAAATTTTCCCGATACTTTTCAAAAATTTGTATGTCATAACAGTTGCGTCTTTATCGTTTTGCAGTTTATCAATAATTGTTTCTAAAATCTTGTCATAATCATTCAGATGAGAAAACTGAAAGAGTTCTGCAATCTCAACACCTAACACCTTGCTGATTTTAACTATATTTTCAGGTTTAGGAAATGACAACCCGTTTTCTATCCTTGAATAATTTTCAGGCTTTATATTAATCAATTCCGCAACAGTTTCCTGAGTAAGCATTTTTGCGGTACGTAATTCTCTCAATCTTTTACCGAACATTTTTTTCATATAAATATTAAACTCCATTTAATCTATTTATTTAAACCTGTGTTACAGGCTAAAGTTAATGTATTGCGTCAATAAAGATAATGTGTTACAATATAAAAGAAAAGAGTTATTGATATAGCACAGGATTACTACTGAAATAAATATTGATATAGCATACAATAAGCTGTATAACATCACTATAAAGGGAGATTTTTATGCAAGACACAATTTCTGCTAATATTCGTAGAGCCGCCTTTACCCTTGCCGAGGTCTTAATTACTCTTGGGATTATCGGTGTCGTAGCTGCAATGACAATGCCCGTATTAATAGGAAACTATCAAAAAACGCAAACTGTTAATCAGTTAAAAAAGGCTTATTCTGAAATAAGTCAGGCTGTAAAGATTTCTGAAGCTCAATATGGAACAATGGAAGGATGGGATTTCTCTGGATTTGCTAATGCACAGGAAAGAGCTGATTATTTTGCAAAAAATTATTTGTTTCCCAATATAAAAGTATTACAAAGCTGTTCGCCATCATCTGAAAAATGTTGGCCTGATGATGTTTCTACTATAGACGGGAGTATTGCCGGCTATAACAACGGAACATCCGGAAGAAATTCATTTATAACTTCATCCGGTTATGCAGTATATTATTGGCTTCATTCAACAGGCAACGGAGGATGGATAATAATTGATATAAACGGCTTAAAGAAGCCTAATAGATTAGGTAAAGATATTTTTATGTTCATGATGAGTTGGGGTAACCTTGCTCCTGCAACCGGTGCCGGCGGAGATCAATGCTTGCTGCATAAATCAGGAATTTTCCCTTATGGTGCTCACTGTTCATCATTGACACCTGACAGAGAAGAACTAGTTGACGGAAGTTTTGATTTTGGTGGAACAGTAGGCGGTTTTAACTGTAAAAAAGGAGCCGGTTCAGCCACTTCCGGCGGTTATTGCGGAGCCATTATTATGATGGATGGCTGGCAAATCGCAAAAGATTATCCGTGGTAACTAAAATTTAAAATCTATAAGTTTACACCGGCTTGAACAGTATAGCCAAACTGAGTTTGATTAGCAAAGCAAACCAAAATTTTTGTCATTCCGAACTTGTTTCAGAATCACATAACACTAAGCCCCTGCCTGCATTAGGGCATTTTGCACGAAATCAAAAATTTCGGCAAAAGCAGTCAAAGTAGTTCAGAGCCTGCCCTGAATTTATTTCAGGGGTGACAAATTTAGAATTGTTTCAAAAATCTTTCGTCGTTGTTAAAGAAAAGTCTTATGTCGTCAATTGCATATTTCAGCATTGCAAGACGTTCTACACCCATTCCGAAAGCAAATCCTGTATAAACGTCAGGATCTATCCCGACAACTTCCAGAACGTTCGGATCAACCATACCGCAGCCTAAGACTTCCAACCAGCCTGTGCCTGAGCATGTTCTGCATCCTTTACCTTCACACATAATACATTGAACATCAACCTCTGCAGACGGTTCAGTAAACGGGAAAAAACTGCTTCTAAAACGTGTCGGACGGCTTGAGCCAAAATAAATTCTGATAAATTCGTTTAAAACACCCTTCAAATCGCCGAATGTTATATCTTTATCGACATATAAACCTTCAATTTGATGGAACAGATTGTTTTTACGGGCGTTTATATTCTCGTTTCTGTAAACTCTACCGGGAGAAATTACTCTGATAGGCGGATTTTTACCTTCCATAGCATGAATTTGCGCACCTGATGTCTGGCTTCTTAAAACAACATTTTTTGCAATTTCAGTGTAAAAGGTATCCTGAACATCACGTGCCGGATGGTCTTTAGGAACATTTAACGCATCAAAGTTATAATATTCTGTTTCAACCTCAGGTGATTTTTCTTCCGGAACAACAGAAAAACCTAAACTCTGGAATATCGCAGTTATTTCGTTTGTAGTTGAAGTTAACGGGTGTACCTTACCCGCAGGTGTAAATTTACCGGGAAGGGTTATATCAATTCTTTCAGTTAAAAGTTTTTGATTTAACTCTTTTCGATAAAATTCAGTATGTTTTTCTTTTAAGGCATTTTCAAGCTTTTGAGTAATTTCATTAGCTAAAGAGCCTATAACACGCTTATCTTCATCTGACAAATTTTTAAGGTTCTTTTTTATTTCGTTGAATTCACCTTTACGGCTTAGATATTTTGCTCTTATTTCATCAATATCAGAAATTGAAGAAGCCTTAGTTAAATCTTCCGTTGCATTTTTATAAATATTTTCTAATTGTTCCTTCATATAATCCCTCCACCGCACCCGCGGTTCCCCTCCCTTTACAAGGGAGGCTGTATTTTATAAAATTTCGTTATGTTTTTTTTCGTATCCAATGGTAGTCATTGGTCCGTGTCCGGGGAAAACTTTTACATCATCGTCAAGTTTAAACAACTTATTTTTTATACTATCAGAAAGTTTTTTAAAACTTCCCCCCAGTAAATCGGTTCTCCCGACACTATCTCTGAATAAAGTATCGCCCGAAAATAAATTATCTTCAACAAGATAACAAATCCCGCCTTCTGTATGTCCCGGAGTTGTTATGACTTTAATATTCATATCACCGACCTGAATTGTATCACCGTCATCCACAAATTTTTCATATACAGGCGGCTTTGTATCCGGCATATTAAACATTCTCGTAAACTCGTTTATTTTATCTGAAAGCATTAAATCATTTTTATTTATCACAGCTTCAGCATTCAATGCGGATTTTAAATCATTCAGCCCCATAATATGATCAAAATGCCCGTGGGTTAATAGAATATATTTTACATCAACACCTAATTCCTTTACAGTATCAGTAATTTCAGGGTTTAAAGCCGTTGCATCAATTAAAACAGCCTCTCGTGTTTTCTCATCTGCAAGAAGATACATATTATTTTCTATAGGTCCTGCTATAAATTGTTTGATAATCATTTACGCACCAGTTTAAAAATCTCGTTACAAATACTGAATAATTCTTCCGCATCATCTAATGCAACCATATTCGGTCCGTCGCATTTAGCCTTATCAGGCTCAGGATGAACTTCAAAGAATAAAACATTGGCACCGGCAGCCATAGCAGCTTTCGCAAGAGTAGGCACAAATCTTCTGTCACCACCCGAGCATGCGCCCTGAGCTCCGGGGAGCTGAACGCTGTGTGTTGCATCAAACACAACCGGATACCCGAATGTCTGCATAATAGGAATAGCCCTGAAATCAACAACCAGATTGTTGTACCCGAAAGAACATCCTCTATCGGTTAACAAAATTTGCTTATTTCCACTGTCCTCAACTTTTTTTACAAGCGTGCCCATCTGTTCCGGTGCTAAAAATTGTCCCTTTTTGATATTTACAATTTTACCTGTTTTAGCAGCAGCTACAAGCAAATCAGTCTGCCTGCACAAAAATGCGGGAATTTGTAATATATCAGCGACTTTGCTGACAGGTTCAGCCTGATCGGGAGTGTGAATATCCGTGACTATCGGGACATCAAACTTATCCTTGACAGATTGAAGCATTTCAAGCCCTTTTTCAAGCCCCGGACCGCGGTATGAATTTATTGATGAGCGGTTTGCCTTGTCAAAAGAAGATTTAAATACATAATTAATACCTAACTTACGGGTAATTTTTTTCAGCTTTCCCGCTGTTTCATCAAGTATTTCCTGACTTTCAGCAGCACATGGACCGGCAAGAATTGTAAGTTTATCACCGCCGATTTCAAAGTCTCTCAATTTAACTGTTTTTATACTCATAACTGGATTATATTAGAAATAAAAGTTAATTTCAAGCTTGAATTATGGCAAAGATTTAAAATAATTGGGATCATTAAGTGCTTTATACGTACAGCCTATCCCGTTTCTGCTTGATGTAGAAGTTTCAGAACATTCTTTTTCATAAAAATCAGTTCCTTCTTGTCCCATTGGCAGAAGTTTCCCATTTTTCATAAGTTGAAAAGTGAACAAATCATGCCCCCATTTATTTGGTCTTTTGGCGCCATTCACATCAATGGTTATACATAGAGTATTAGTTCTATCAGTAGTTCCGTTTTCATTTTGTATGAAAACAATCATTCCATCTGGTAATAAAAATTGACCATCATCCAAATAAGCTTCATTTATATTAGATGTATTATTGTAATTTTTATAATCTGAGGTTTTTGCACATGGTTTGTTTAATGATGTCCCGTAACCGCAAAAAATAGCGTTATTAAAGTATTTTAAATATAAAGGAGCAAATGTTCTGACAGAGTAATTAGAGTTTACTTCTCCTTCATAAGCACTCATCATAACTAATGCTTGCTGCGCAATGCTGTATGCCTTTTTCAAACCTGTTTTAAGTTCTTCATTTTTTGTATTATTTATTAGAGTTGGCATGGTCATAGCTGCTACAACGCCGATAATGCCGAGGGTAACGAGAACTTCAGCGAGAGTAAAGGCAGCTTTCTTATAAGGTGAATAAGTGAATAGGTTAATATGTGAATAAGTTCGTTTCAGGGAAATATTAATGTCATCCTGAACTCGTTTCAGGATCTCCTTTATCCATTCTCCCCTGTGCGAAAGAAGGTGGCACATCGTGCCGGATGAGGGGTGACCCTCTCCCGCAGTTGTATGTTCACGTTGTTCGCACAACTGCTCCCTCTCCCAGAGGGAGAGGGGATTATTCTTTTCTTCTCCATCCCTGATTAGGGAGGGAGGGGGTGGGTATTGATGATTGTTACCCATCCTCTTATCCTTCCCTAACAAGGGAAGGAAGAGTTTATTGTTTTAGATACTGGCTTCGCATCTTTGCCTCTTGGCGTCTTTGCTTCTAACTGCGTCTTTGCCTCCGGAGGAGCTTACAGTGCCCCCCCCCCGAACACTTCAATTAATTCTAAAAATCTTTTCATATACTACTCCTTTCTTATACTATACTTTATTTAGTATAGCATATTTCTAAAAATTTTCAATAAAAAAAGCCCCTCCGAAAAGAGGGGCTTTTTAATATATTTATCAGCTTATGCCATCAATTCTTTAACTTCTGCAGCAATGTTTTTCGGATCTAATTTAATTCCGGGTCCCATTGTTGTTGATAAGTAAACTGATTTAACGAATGTACCTTTTGCAGAAGCCGGTTTTGCTCTTAATACAGCATCAGCTAAAGTAGCATAGTTTTTAAGCAAGTCTTCTTCGCTGAATTCAATTTTGCCGACAGGACAGTGAATCATACCCTGTTTGTCAGCTCTGTATTCAACTTTACCTGCTTTTGCGTCTTTAACAGCTTTTGCTACATCCATTGTAACAGTTCCTGTTTTCGGGTTAGGCATCAAACCTTTAGGTCCTAAAACACGACCTAATTTACCGAGCATACCCATACAATCAGGTGTTGCAATCAATGTATCAAAGTCAAACCAGCCGCCTGAAATCTTATCAATAATTTCTTCAGCTCCGGCATAATCAGCTCCGGCATCTTTAGCCTCAGTAGCTTTAGCACCTTTTGCGATTACACAAACTTTAACTGTTTTACCCAAACCTGCGGGTAATACAACAGTTGATCTGATTTGCTGATCAGCCTGACGAACGTCAATACCTAATCTCATGTGGCATTCAACTGTTTCGTTAAATTTAGAAACTTCTTTTGAAATTTCTTTTAATTTTTTAATTGTATCAACGGCAGTAGCCGGCTGAACAAAGCCTTCCAGCATTTCCTGCATTTTCTTTTGTTTTTTAGTTAATTTACTCATTATTTTAAATTCCTTTCGTGGTATTAGCGGAAATTATCTGCGGTCATGATGAACTTAATTCAGGATGACAGAGATAATCTTCCTTCCATCTAACCTTCTTTTACTGTAACACCCATAGCTCTGCAAGAACCTTTAATCATGTTCACAGCAGCTTCCATAGATGTTGCATTCAAGTCATTCATTTTAATTTTAGCGATTTCTTCAAGCTGAGCTTGAGTAATTTCACCAACTTTATCCTTATTAGGAACAGCTGATCCTTTTGGAAGGTTTAAAGCTTTCTTAATAAGTACAGGTGCCGGAGGTGATTTTACGATGAAAGAAAAACTTCTGTCTTCGTAAACATCAATTACAACCGGAATAATGTATCCAGCCTGAGATTCTGTTTTAGCATTAAATTGCTTACAGAAATCCATAATGTTCACACCGTGCTGACCTAATGCAGGTCCTACCGGCGGTGACGGATTTGCTTTACCTGCTTCAATTTGAAGCTTGATTTTTCCTACTACTTTTTTTGCCATTTTGTTCTCCTTTTGTGGTACTAACGGTCTCCGCGGCTTTTTCGGAGGGTCCTTCCACACTTATTTGTACTTATTACCGGAATTTCTCCGGCTGCCATATTAACGGTCTAACTGCTTTGCAGTTAACAACCTTATTATAATTTGTTAATTTGCTTATATTCTAATTCTACAGGCGTTTCACGGCCGAAGATTGAAACATTTGCACGAAGTTTCGATTTATCAGGATAAACCTCAATAATATCTGCAATAAAGTCTGCAAACGGTCCTGATACAATTCTAACCTTGTCACCTGCTTTAACATCAAGTTCAATTTTTTGAGAAGTTGAAGATGAGCGATTAATAATCTTTTTAATTTCGCTGTCACGTGCAGGTATCGGTTTTTTTGCAGAACCTACAAATTTTGTAACACCTGATGTGTGTCTTACAACATACCAGCTGTCCTCATCCATAATCATTTCAACAAGAACATAGCCCGGGAATATTTTTTCTTCACGTTCCTGTTTTTTACCGCCTTTCATCTGGGTAACGGTTTTTTGAGGAACTTCTATTCTGAATATTTTATCGCCCATATTCATATATTCAATACGTTTTTCAAGGTTTACTTTTACTTTATTTTCATACCCTGAATATGTATGAACAATGTACCAGCGTTTTTGATTTTTCTTAGCTTCTTTTTTCTCAGCTTCTGCTTCTTCTTTTGCTTTAGCTTCTAAAGCTTCTTGAGCTTTATCTTCATTAAGCTGTTCTTCCATTGATTTTTCTTTTTTAGTCATAAGCCACCTTTATGTTTTGTAAACCGGACTATTTGATTAATCCAAGCAAACCTTTAAAAATTACATCCATCAAATATACTGCAACAGTGAAAACAAAGACGATAGCAATAACAAAAACAGTTTCGGTAACAACCTGACGTTTTTCAGGCCAGCTTATTTTACCCCACTCGGTTCTTACGCCTCTGAAGTATGTTCTGACTGAATTTGTTGTACTTTCTAACCATGCCGGTGTTGAATTTTCTGAACCTATCATATTTTTTGTTTCCTTATAACTTTATAAATCGCGCCCTGAAGGACTCGAACCCTCGACATCCGGTTTTGGAGACCGACGTTCTACCAACTGAACTAAGGACGCAAGTCAGAGATTCGGCTGACAGAAGGCAAGAAGACAGGCTTATATAACTTGACCTCCTGACCTCTTGACATCCGAACTTCCGTTATTTTGTTTCCTTGTGGTTGGTGTGTTTTTTGCAAGTCGGGCAGTATTTGCTCAACTCTAATCTTTCTTTAATATTCTTTTTGTTTTTTGTTGTTGTATAGTTTCTTTCTTTGCAGTCTTCGCAAGCAAGAACTACCATTCTGTCATTTTTTCCTTTGATACCCATTGTTTTATTTCCTTTTCAATTTATTAAACTTAAATTTATCCGGACAATTTAATCTATTTTTGTCCCTGTTTCGCTTTAAAAAAGAATGTGATATAACTCACATTCTAATTTAATCGGCTTATGATTACATAATAAAACAAACAAAATAAATTGCAAACGTTTTGTAAACAAACAATAAGCTAATATAATAAAAACAACCGGCTAATCCAACCGGTTGTTTTTACGGATTTTAAACTTTATTTTAATTTATTGTAAAATCGGAAGAACCTGCCGGAACTCTTTCTGATGAATACGGAGAAGGCATATCATAACTTCTGAAAGATTCTGAGCGAAGTTTCTCCATATAAACCTGACCGTTTTTAACGATTTGCTGCTGCTGGGTCAAATTCTTTTCAAGATTTGTTAAAACCTGTTCAGCATAAAGTTCAGCGCCTTCTTTTGTTTTCATGGCATCTTCGGTTGCCTGAGCCCTGATATTATCAGCCTCTTCCAGTGCTTTACGTTTAATTTCTTCGCATTCTTCCTGAACCTGAGTTCTAATTCTTATACCTTCACGTTCCAGAGCTTTTATAAAATCAGCTTCAGATAATTTCCTGTCAGCTTCCATTTGAGCATCTTTCACAATCTTTTCAGCTTTCTGCTGGGCTTCAAGCTGTAATTCGTCTCTGCGTCTTAAAAATGCTCTGGCTTCCTGAACCTCAACCGGTAAAGAAGCATAAATTCTATCTATTAAAGTTTCAATTTCTTTGGTTTTTACAACGGTAAATTTTCTCGGAACAATAGGAAAACCTTCCTCCAAAGAAATCTCTAACATTTTTAATAAGTCATATACACCATTTTGCTGCATTGTTGTCACACATATACCTTTCTTAAATATAATTATATTCTACATAAGCGTATATTAATTGTCAAATACTTTATCATTACACAGCTAAATATTTTAACATTTATAATTATTTTTTAAATAATCGTTAACCGGCTCAGGCACAAATTTTGAAATGTCGCCGTTATTAAGAAAAATTTCTTTAATAGTGCTTGAAGAAATAAAGTTATATTTCGGTTTAGTTGTAAGAAACACAGTTTTTACCTCATCCGCCAGAGCACTGTTTGCCTGAGAAAGCTGCATTTCGTATTCAAAATCTGATACGGCGCGCAAGCCTCTGATTAAAACAGTTGCACCTTTTTGGCGGGCATAATTTATTGTAAGCCCCTCAAAAAAATCCACCTCGACATTAGGTAAATCTTTAACACTTTCTTTAATAAGTTCAACTCTGACATCAACCGGTAAAAAACCATGTTTTTCAGAATTTCTTGCAACAGCAATAATAACCTTATCGAAAATTCCGGCTGCTGTTTTTAAAATATCCAGATGTCCTTTTGTCACGGGGTCAAAACTCCCCGGATAAATCGCTATTTTCATATATATTCCTTTTTCTTTATTATAAAACAAACATGATAAATAATATCGGAAGTGAATAAGTAAATAGGTTAATAAGCGAATAAGTCATTACGGTGCGCGAAGCGCACGAAAAAAATTATTCTCTCGCCCCTTTGGGGAGAGAGTTAGAGAGAGGGGCTTATAGTAGTAAACAGAGGTCAGGAAGGCAAGAGGATAGTTTTTTCTTGTGTGCAAAGCACACGTAACATTTCAATAATCTGCACTTAATGAAACAGCAGCAAAGCGGATGCTGTTTGAGCGGTAAAGAGATGCTGAAACAAGTTCAGCATGACAAATATACAGCGAGTTCATCCGCTCAGGTTGAATTTAGTGCAGATTAAACGGTTAGCGTGTTTCTTTTTCTTATCCAATATTCTTTTTCTTTTCATCGCAAAAAAGAAAAAGAATATTTGGTGCGGGGTGTGGGGACGCACAGTTCCCGCTTAAAAAATAAACCCTCTCCTTACTCCATCCCAAAGGGGCGAGAGAATAATTTATTCGTGCGCTAAAGCACACCGTAATGACTTATTCGCTTATTAACCTATTTACTTATTCACTTCCGATAATATTTATTATGTAAAGTTTTATTACAACATATATAATATTACGCAATTATATACTTTTGAAATACTTTATTAATATGTAAGAAATAAACAAAAACACAAAAGCGAATTAATAAATTTTCACACTACCTACTACACTTTCTACCTACTAACCTTTTACACGAGAAATCACTAAAATTTTAAAAAGCTTCTAAGTTTATAGAAGCTCTTTTTATTTATATTTGTATTAAAAAAGCTCCCAAATAAGGGAGCTTTTTTAAAATGTCTTTTTTTGTAAAATCGCAAACTATTTAAGTCTTACGCTTACTGAAGTTCCTTTTTTAGAAATTTCAACTTTGTCTTCTCTAGCTAACCAGCCAAGACCTAAATCTGCAAAGTTGCCTTTAAGATCTAATTCTTTTTTCATTTTAGAGAATGAGCATTCTCCGTTGTTGTTTAAATAATTGTAGATTTGACCTGCTGATTGTCCGATTTGTTCTTGTAATTCTTGCATACTTAACCTCCATGCATTTACTTTTTTGTGTATCTTACATCTCCGTTTATGCTTATATAATAGTAGAATGTTTGAAAAAAAGCAATAGTTCATTAGGATGAGGACAAAATAATTTTTTTATTGTTCATGTTACAATTATTTTTATAAGGAGTATGAATGTTAATTTCGGGCGATATATCAACAAATAAGACTAATCTACTGATAAGAAACTATGCCAAACTTTTAAATTCGGGCATTAATTCATCTGAAATTCTTGTGCTTGTACAAAATTCAAATCTTAAACAAAACTTCATAAATAAAACTCTTGAACTGCTTGACATTGATTACATAGAAAAATTAAATGTGCATTCATTCTTTTCACTTGTATATAACACAATAAACGATAACTGGGCATTTGTTGAAAATATTAATCCTTTCAATAACCCGACAATTTTGCCTAACATGGCCGGATTGGAAGTTTCCCAATTTTTACTTAAAGATATTTTAAAAGAAATCCCTTTTAAAGGGTACAACTCAAAAAAATCACTTCTGCATCAAATTTTCAGAAGATATTCACTTATTGTACAAAACAACTTAACTGATGAGGAAGTTGAGTGGAGATCAAGAGTTCTTGGAGAAAGTTTTGCGGATGACGCACAAAAAGCATTAAAAAAGCTGCTTTCAAAAACACTTTCGCTGAGAGATTTTGATTACCTGAGACAAACTCTGGTGTTTAACTATATTTATAAAAACACCGACTACTTTAAAAAAATCAAATATCTTATACTGGATGACGGAGATGAAATTACTCCTGTATGCTTTGACTTTATCAAATATTTAGCCCCCCAGCTTAAAGATGTTTTTATAGCGTTTGATGAAAAGGGCGCAAGCAGATCAGGATATCTTAGTGCCGATAAAACTGCGGTATGGAAATTTGAAGAATTGTTTAAACAAAAAGCTGAAAAAATAAATTCTGATAATAAACTTTCAAATGATGCCGCAATGCTTTTTTCAAATATTAATGAAGGAAATACAAATACACTTGAAAATTTTTCTTTTAAATCGCCGTCTAAACGTGCTGCAATGATTGATAGCGCTATATTTAAAATTAAAGAGCTTCTTTCTAAAAATACAAAACCGTCTGACATCTCAATTATCACACCTATTGTAGATGATATGCTCAAATTTTCTTTGAAAGAAAATTTGCATACAGGATTAATTTTCTTATCCGGAAGTGAAAAACTTATACAAAACAGACTTGTAAAATCGGTGCTGACAATACTTAAAATTCACAGCGGCATAAAGATTTCAGAATTCGAACTCCGGATTGTTTTATCTGAATTTTTAGGAATACCTGTTAAATACTGTAAAGATATTCTGGAAAATTTTGAAACGACTTCAGAATTAATTTCCTTTGAATTCCTGCTTGAAGAATATACGACAAAATACAACAAATTCAAAAATTTCATAGAAAATTTAAAAACAGACAATTCAAAATTATCGGAAAAAGTTTATCTTATATTTAATGAGTTTGCCGAACTTTATGGCACTAATCCTGTTGAACTGAATAAATTTAACTTTTTTATGAAACAGCTTCAGGATTTTGAAAACGTTTTAGGGAATGATTTAAAAAATAGACAGGAAGAAATAATAAATCAAATAGAAAATTCTATTATAGCGGAAAATCCATATACGTCTCTTGAAATTTCCGAAAATGATTTAATAATCTCTACACCGCAAAAAATTATTGATAATCAGGTTAAAACCAAATATCAGTTCTGGCTGGATATTTCGAGTGATGAATGGGTAAAAAGCGATACAGGTCCTTTGTATAATGCATGGGTATTTCAACGGGGATGGGCAAAAGATGAATACACGATAGAAGATAATATCAGGCTTTCAAAAGATAAAACAGCACGGATTTTAAGAAAACTCACACTCTGTGCATCTGAGTATATTTTTACATACTCAAGTCTTTTTGACGGAAACGGAATTGAAAATTTCGGCGGCATTGAAGAATATATTAAAGTCCAAGAGATTCTGAAACAAGTTCATAATGACGATAAACATTTCAATATAACCCCTCGCGAGGATCAAAAGCCGGTTCTTGATTATAAACAGGGACAGATGGCAATTTCTGCTGTTCCGGGAGCAGGGAAAACCACAATTCTTCTTGCTCTCATTCTCAAACTTCTTGAAAAAGGAATTAACCCTGAAAATATCTTTGTCATGACCTATATGGAAAGTGCGGCAAGAAACTTTCGCGACAGAATTAAAAATATAAGACAAAATTCAACACAGCTTCCGAATATCAGCACAATTCACGGGCTTGCATTAAGGATTTTGAAAGAAAACGGAAATTTTGAACGCCTCGGACTTTCTTCAGACTTCGAAATCTGCGATGACACACAAAGGACAAGAATAATAAGAGAAATTTCAAATAAATTAAAGCTTAAAAAAACAGAAACAGATGAATTTGACAGAGGGATTTCAGTATTCAAAATCAGCGGGTGCTATGCAAGTAGCAGAATTACGTCTGAGCAAAATTTTAAAGAAAAATCAAATGATAAAAAGATTAATAAATTTCTGGAATTTTTCAATGAATATCAGCGAATTTTAAAAGAAGCCAATTTAATTGATTATGATGACATGCTGACTTCTTCTGTCAAGCTTCTTGAAGATAATCCTGATATTCTGACATATTATCAAGATATCTGCCGCTATATAATTGAAGATGAAGCACAGGACAGCTCATCAATTCAGCAAAAACTAATAAATCTTTTGAGCGGCAAACATAAAAACTTAATCCGCTGCGGAGATATTAATCAGGCAATTACAACGACTTTTTCAAATGCGGATGTCGGAGGCTTTAGAAAATTCATAAAAGAAAGTACAGCTGTAAGTATGGACTGTTCACAGCGCTGTACAAAAGATGTCTGGACACTTGCCAATAATCTTGTTAAATGGGCTGATACACAGGAAGAAACTAAAAATGCATTTTTCGAAATATTTATGCACCCTGTTGAAGGTAAAAATCCTGTATCTGAAAATGCACTGCACTCAATCATTTTTGAAAAACCGCTTGAAGAAAGAAATTATATTTTAAAAGAAATTAAAACGGCACTGAAAAAAGACCCTAAATGCACAATCGGAATACTTTTAAGAAACAATTATCAGGTTGCACAATGGATGAATTTTATTAACAACAGCGGTTTAAAAACCATTACAAGAAGCGAATCTCTGGAACAGAAATCAATATTTAAAACAATTTTTGCAATAATGCAGATGCTGCTGCATCCGTTTGATAATGATATTATCGCTGATAATTACGAAATACTTGCGGAAGCCGGATTTTATAAACAGCGCCTCGCCCTTGAAATTCGGAGTTTTGAAAAACCTTTTATACAAACAAATTGTGATGATATTGATAATCCTTATTTGGCGCAGTTTTACTGGGATCTAACTTACTGGCTATCATTCCCGCACCTGACAGCTGATGAACTTGCTATAAAAATCGGACTTCACTATTTTTCATCAGAGATTGAGAAATCAAATGTATACCTTATATCAACATTAATAAAACGTCTTAGTCTTAATTATAAAGATTTTCCGACACTTGTTGAACGACTGGGCGAACTGGCTAAAAAACCTTCATTGAGCGGTTTTAAATTTTTCTCCGAAGAGGAAGAAAGCAACAAAGACTATATTGCCGGAAAAGTTCAGGTTATGACTATGCATAAATCTAAAGGCGATGAATTTGATTACGTATTTATACCGGAAATGTCTGAAAAAAATCTTACGCTCGATTTTAACCAAATAAAACTTAAAAATTCTGATTTTATGGAAAATTTGAAGCGCTTAAATCCCGATTACAAACCTAAAACAGAATTTGACATGAAACAGGAATTGGTTTCGGAAAACTTGAGACTGCTTTATGTTGCAATAACCAGAGCTAAAAAATACCTTTACTTTACAACCAGCCGGAAGGTTAAATCATTTGAAAAAATTGTTGAACAGGAGCCGAACCTGATATTCACGGATATTTTAGATTGTACGGAGGTATATGATGAATAGTTTTTCTCCAAATATGCTAAAAACATTTGAAGCCTGCCCCGTTAAATATTACTTTAAATACGTTCAAAAAATTTCAATGCCGCAAAAAAGCAGTTTTTTTGAAAAAGGGAAAAAAATTCACGCGCTTGCTAATTACTATCTGCGCGGAGATAATATAAACAAACTGGAAACAGTGCTGAATGAAGAAGAGCAAAACGTCTGGCAATCCTTAAAGAATAATGAATTTTTCAAAAAAACTTATATTGCTTCGGAATATAATTTGTCGTGCAAAATTGGAAATTACTGGATAGGCGGTCGTTTAGACGCTTTAATGAAAGATGAAAATAATTATTATATTCTTGATTACAAAACCGGTTCAATTCCCAAAAATCCGGAATATGATTATCAGACAATGGTTTATCTTTTATGCGCAGCAAAAATGTATGGAAATAAATTAAAATTTGTATATATAGACTTAAAAAATAATCAAAATTGCACAATAGATTTTACGCCTGAAAAAGAAAAAGAATACGAAAAAATATTGATTGAGATCTGCGATAAAATAACAAATGCTCAACTTCCTGAGGAAATTGAGCATTATAAAATCTGTGAGTTTTGTGAGTACAATAAAATTTGTCTCTAATTTCCCATACTTTTTACCATTTCCTTAGTAGGTTTACCGCCATGTTCGTAAATACTTACTGGATGCGGAGCTAAATATACAGGTTTTGAAGAAAGCCCCTGCAGTCTGAAATTAAAAAGATCATACCCCCATTTATTAGGACCTTTTTTACCGTTAATATCAATGGCAAATATGTTCATATTATTTAAATCAATTAAAACACTTCCGTCCGAAAAAACATACCCCGGTTTAGCATATAAATTTGCTTTTTGAAGATACACACAACCTTTTTTATTAATATCAACATCAGTCAGACTCTCATCTGTCTCTCTCAAAATATCCTCATAGCCTTTATATGCAGGAATACATCCGTCATCATATACTTTTTTACAAGTCTTTATTATATTCAAGTTTTTTAAAAATGCAGTTTTAAAAACAGAACATTCCCCCAAAGGTCCGTTCACATCAGCTGGGACAGCACCTCCGTCATTTGTTTCGAACCTTTTACAAGTACCGTTCGAATTATATTCCGCACAATGATGAGGAACTGACGCACCGGTTTCATAATAATAACAATCTGGAACATAACCCAAATCTGCCTGTGTTTTTACAATTGCCTGAGATAACATTGAATATGTTTTTTTAAATTGATTTTTTAAAACATTCTTTTGATAACCGGCAATTAATACGGGCATTGTCATTACAGCAACTATACCAATAATCCCTAAAGTGATCAAAACTTCTGCAAGGGTAAAAGCTCCCATCTCATCTTTAAAAATCATAACGTTATTGTGATGTATTATATCACTATTATAACATGTATTTATTCTTTTACAACCCTGGTAAAATGCACTGGAAAGGCTTAAAAGTTTGCCCCCCCCCCGAAGCTCCAAATTCCTGATAATCTTTTCATCTGTACTCCTTTCTTATACTATACTTTAATTATTATAACATATTTCTCGAAATTTTCAATAAAAAATCCCTTTCCGATAAATAGAAAGGGATTTTTTATAAATTTTAAAATCAGGTGACTATTTGATTTCAACAGTAGCGCCTGCTGCTTCAAGCTGTTTTTTAATAGCTTCAGCATCTTCTTTTTTGATACCTTCTTTAATAGGTTTCGGAGCGCCGTCTACTAAATCTTTAGCTTCTTTCAAGCCAAGACCAGTGATAGCTCTAACTTCTTTCAATACTGCGATTTTGTTAGCACCTGCAGATGCCAAAATTACAGATACTTCAGAAGCTTCATCAGCTGCTGCTTCACCTGCTGCTGCAGGAGCTGCTGCTGCAACTGCTACAGGAGCTGCTGCAGATACACCGAATTTTTCTTCCATAGCTTTTACTAATTCAGCTGCTTCTAACAAAGTTAATTTTTCAATTGATTCTAAAATAGTTTCTACGTTACTCATTATTTTTCTCCTTTTAATTTGTGTACATTTTAAGTTGTGTTCCGGATTATTGGCTATTCGAAACTTTCCGTTTCGTTACATAATTTTTATTAAAATTACTCCGCTTCATAAAGTTTCTCATTATGACGTGCCGGATTCACCTTCGTTCAGACGGCGCACCTGCCAAAATCGCTACGCAGTCTTTTGGTCTCTAACAGCAGCCATAGTTCTTGTAAGCTGTGACATAACTGCATTGATAGATCCAACGATACCTGAAGCAGGTGAATTGATAGAACCGAGAATTTTTGCAATAAGTTCTTCTTTTGAAGGCATTTTTGCAAGTGCTTCTGCTTCCTTAGCGGTTAAAAGTTTACCGTCTAAAGCGCCGCCTAAAATTGCACCTTTTTTGGTATCTTTAATAAATTTTGCAACTGCTTTTGCAGGGCTTACCTGATCTTCAAAACCGAAAGCAATAGCAATCGGACCTGTTAAAGAATCTGCAAGCACTTCAAAATCAGTACCCTTTAAAGCGATTTTTGCAAGAGTATTTTTGGTTACCATATAGTCACCGCCGTCTTTTTGCAGACTGCGTCTCAAATTTGTAATTTCTTCTACCGTATAACCTTTATACTCTGTTAAAATAGCTACCTGGGCTTTTTCTGCTTTTGCTTTTATAGCATCTATTTTTTCAGATTTAAAAGCTTTTGTTGCCATGTTTAGCTCCTTTGTTTTACGAATTAAATTTATCGACCTTCTAAAAACACAAAAGATTTTGCATCTTTCATATTTTGACCGCAAAATCTCACAGGTTAACAAATCTATTTAAAATATTTCGACTGTTTCACCTCGGTTAGCTGGTATATTAAGGGGAGATTATGTTAGTCTTTCAAACATCGGGGCTTTTATCTCGCCCCTCCCCGCTAACTGTCTGCGGTTGTATGTTTTTATACTATACGAAAAAGAATTAAAAATCAATAGGGTAGTTAATTTTTCTTAACCAAAACCCACACTTCGTACTCCTGACCTAAATTATATCTGCCTTTCATAAAAGGAGTAAACTCTTTAACGGCTTGCAAATTATAACGTATGGTAAAATTGCCCAGACATACAGGTTCATTTTTATGATTTAAGGATAATAGCCTTTCCAGAACAGGATAAACATCAGTTTTAAAGTTTGTTTTGTTATCATATACATCTACAGAGATATTAGCATTAACAAGCCACTTTTGCTTACGCATTTCATTGCTGATACGACCAACAGAATTTTCTATAAAGGACAGAAGATTATCTATTTTATTAAAGTCATTTAATAGAATAAGCATTTTGTCATCAGTTCTGGCGAACCTGCATCCTGCCAAATCTTTAATAGATGAATAAAACATTTTGAAAGCTTCATCTTCTTTTTCTTTAACACCTTCATTAGGATCACCCCCGCCCCAGCATGCATCTATCAATAAATTTTTTGCGGTAAAACGAACCAGAACAGCAACATTATTTGCTCTCTTTATATTTGCTTCAACCTCTTTTTGCAATTCTTTATTAAATTGTTCTTCAATCTGCGCCTTTAACTGTTTGATTGAAATCGTTAAAGTATCAATCGCTCTGTATATATAGTATTTTGACTTTGCTATTAAAAATACACAAATAAGTGCAATGAAATCAAACAACAGAAGCGTTCCGTCAACATATACACCGCCGACTTCAACTTCTCTGTCATAAAATAATCTTACAAAGTCCGTTATTGCATCTGCAATCGGCTGAGCAAAACTAAATACATCAGAATTTAATAAATCAAAAAACCAGTATGAAGCTGTCAAAAATACCAGAATCATCAGAACAATCTGCAGCACAAATAAAACATTTATCAGAAATTGTAGAAATTTTGACAGTGATTCATATATTTTTATCATAAAATCCTCATTTTAATGCAATATTATCAATTAGTCTTACATTTGCAATTTTTAAAGCTATGAATACTATAGTATTATCATCAGCGACCAACTTTTCTTCCAGATTATCAGCATCACGGAATTCAAGATATTCAAGAGAATGATTTTCATTCAAATAAGAATAAGCAGTCTCCGTTAAAGCCTTAACATCTGTTATACCTTTATTATAGCAGGCTTTTATATTAAATAAAATTTTACTCAATGCAAGTGCATGAACCTTATCTTCATCAGATAAATATTTATTTCTTGAAGATAAAGCCAGACCGCTTTCTTCTCTAACAATAGGACAGGGAATAATTTCAACGGGAATATTCAAATCCTTAACCATTTTTTTTAATATAATAAGCTGCTGCCTGTCTTTTTCACCGAAAAATGCATAATTCGGCTGCACAATATTAAATAACTTATTCACTACGGTGCACACGCCATCAAAATGTCCTACGCGTGATTTCCCGCACAATTTGTTTGTATAAAAAAACGGAGGAATGACATAAGTTAAAAAGTCATTACTGAGCATCTGTGCATCCGGATACATCTCAGCCGGCGACGGAGCAAAAACAATGTCAACTCCGGCATCATTGCAGAGTTTTTCATCAGCATCAAGAGTTCTAGGATATTTATCAAGATCCTCTCCAGGACAAAACTGAATAGGGTTTACAAATACAGAAACAACTGTTTTATCGCATTTTTCAACACTTTTTTTAATCAAACTCAAATGTCCGTTATGCAAAGCTCCCATTGTCGGGACAAGACCAACGGTCAATCCTTGCTTTTTCCATTCTTTTATTTTTTCTCTTACTTCATTAATTGTATGTGCTAACATAATTCCAAGCCTCACTTCTAAAACTATATTTTATCATAAAATGTCAATAACAATCAACATAAGAACTTAAAAAATTTCATCATCTGAGGGAAATTTTCCTGTTTTTACATCATCATTAAACTGTTTTGCACAGGTAAAAATTAATGACTTCATATCACCGTATTTTCTTGCAAACTTAGGTTTAAAATCAGAATATTTCCCGAAAACGTCATCTGATACAAGCACCTGTGCATCGCAATATTTTCCGGCGCCGCATGAAATTGTCGGTACAGTTAAATTTTCTGTTATATATTTGGCGCTGTCTTGAGGCACCATTTCCAGAACAACAGAAAATACCCCGGCTTTTTCCAGTTCTTTTGCCTGCCTCAAAATTTCTTCTGCTGCTTCCTTAGTTTTTCCCTGAATTTTATAACCGCCTAAAGTATTCAAAAATTGCGGAGTAAAGCCTAAATGACCCATTACGGGGATTCCGGTTTCTGTTAAACGCCGGATAACGTTTAAAATGTAATCGCTAAAACCTTCAATTTTAACCGCATTAGCACCGAGTTTTATCATTTCCCCGCAATTCTTAACGGCAGAAGGAATATCCGTGTGATAACTTAAAAAAGGCATATCAGTAACTACCATAGCTCTTTGCGCGCCTTTTGCAACAGCTTTTGTAAATATAGACATTTCCTCCGTACCAACACAATGTGTAGTTTCATACCCCAGAGCAACCATTGCCAGGCTGTCGCCTATTAAAATTATATCAATACCGGCTTCGTCTAAATATTTCGCTGTTGAATAATCATAGGCAGTAAGTACTGAAAATTTTTCTTTATTATCTTTGTATTTTTGAATTGTTTTAACAGTTACTTTCTTTATCATTATACATTACAGCCCTGTTTTTCAACATCTTTATGAGAAGAGGAAATTATTGTTTTGTCAGCTTTATGCTCTTTTCTAAACCAGTAATATATAGCTCTTGCTACTCGATGCGAACTGTGTCTTACAAATCCGTCTTTATTATCTTCAATCAACTTTCTTGAAAACATCTTTATACCGAGTTTTTTCAAATTTTCATAATCGGTCTTAACAGGATAAGAGCCTGAAAGCTGATATTTTTCAGCAAGATTTGACGGCATATAATCATTTACAAGAACCGTATCTATAATTTTTTTACTGCCGGCATGTTTAATAAGCGCATTTACATGATCGCTAACGCTGAAGCCGTCAGTTTCTCCCGGCTGCGTCATAATATTGCAGACATAAATTTTCTTAGCCTTTGATCTTGCAATTTCGTGAGAAATCTCAGGTATTAAAAGGTTAGGAATAACACTTGTGAACAAACTTCCCGGTCCTAAAATAATCAGTTCGGCATCACGAATTGCAGCTATTACATCATCCAGAGCCTTGCAGTTTTGCGGATCGGTAAACAGTCTTTTTATTTTTCCATGAGCTTCCGGAATATTTGATTCTCCGTGAATAATTCTCCCGTCCTCCATCTCGGCAACAAGCTTCATATCATCTAGGGTAGAAGGTAAAACTCTACCGCGAATTGAAAGGACATTAGAGGACTCTTTTACAGCACGAACCATATCGCCGGTAATTGAACACAGAGCTGTTAAAAACAGGTTGCCGAAGCTGTGTCCTTCAAGACCTTCACCTGTTTTAAAACGATACTGAAACAGTTTTGTAACAAGATCTTCATCATTTGCAAGCGCAGCTATACAGTTTCTGATATCGCCCGGAGGCAGAACTCCCATTTCTTCTCTCAATCTGCCGGAACTTCCGCCGTCATCACCGACAGTTACAACTGCAGTTATATTATTTGTAATATTTTTAATTCCTTTCAAAAGCATTGAAAGTCCTGTACCGCCGCCAACAGCAACTATTTTCGGACCTCTGTTGAGCTTCCGTCTTCTGTAAAGATTTTCAAGCAAAGATTCGTTATCACTTCCATCAAGCATTGACAAATTTGTTTTTTGCCAGCCTTTGAAAAATATTCCTGCACCGAACATAACAACCGCAAAAGCAATCCACTCGGTAGAAACCTTCATTGCAATTTTTCTGATAAATTCCATAGTATAAAATACCGGTTTTATATCAAATAAAATAAGAACGCCCAGTGTCATCAAAACAGCACCCAGAAATATAAGGGCAAACCATCTTTTCACCTGTAAACCGGGCATTAACCATCTTGCCTCAACCGGCATTTTCATACCTTTTCTAAAATTATTCATCACCTTATTACTCATTATCTACTCCACCCATCCTGACAAACAAGCATTTTTATAATTTACGGGAACAGGGGTAATCACATCATGCGCCTGCCTAATCAATTCCAGAGAATTTGAAAGTCTGTTTGAAAAATGGATTGTATCAGCCTTAACAACTGTTTTTCCGCCTTCTATATTAGAAACCTGAGATGTTGCAAGCAAATGTTTTAATCTTTGAATTTCGACCTCTGTATTTTCATTGTCTTTAGCAACAGTATTTACTGTTCCGTCAACATTATACATCTTTTCAAGACAAACTTCCTGTGCAACGGGAATATTTATCAATTCGCCTGTTTTTTCCGTAATTTCTCCTGATGCCCCGTAATAAACAAGCCATTTTGAACATTTTTGAACAGCTTTTGCAACTGAACATGCAAAAGAAAAATCATCTGCGCAGCGTTTGTACATAGCACCATGCGGACGCACATGTTCAATTTCAAGATGTAAGGTTTTAGCAAAAGACATCAATGCTCCGACCTGATAAATAACAAGAGCCTCAATCTCATCATCAGTCAAGTCCATATCGCGGTATCCAAAACCTTGAATATCGTCAAAACCTATATGAGCACCCACCACAACATTTTTTTCTTTTGCTTTTAAAAGTGCATTTTTTATAGTCAGAGGGTCCCCCGCATGGAAACCGCAGGAAATATTTACTGAACTCGCATAATCAAGCAGCTCAAATTCAGAATTGTTTTTATAAATTCCGAAACTCTGTGCCAGATCAATATTAAAATCTATGTTTTTAATAGGTTTTCTTTCTAAATTATCTTGCATAACCATCTTTCTTTACTAAATAATCTTATAATAAGATAATTATACTCAATAAATATTTAATTACTACTATCTTTACATAATATTAATCAGCAGCTGAACATAAAAAAAACAACCGGATTAATAACCTGTTGTTTCTGTGTTTCAGCAATTAAACATTTTTATCTAAAAAAGCACCTAATGAAGTGTTTACACTATTAAAATCGGTATCAATCGGCGCAAATAGAGTTTTAGCATTAGTTATATTTATATCCAATTTTTGAAGTTTGAATTCAGGTCTTACGTATGAATATTTAGGCAAATTAACGTTCTTCCAGTCAATCATTGCACGTAACGACATATTTGAAGAAGGTAAGCTTGACTGAAAACGGTTATCAGGCATAGGCAGTCCTTTATGATTATAATACATTTTAATATCAGTAAACCGAGCCTTATAAGCAGATCCGGTGTTTACACCGATAAGAGCACATTTTTCGTAAATAAGCTGATTTTTAAAAAACTTTGTCAATCTTATATCATCACTGCCTTGTTTTGCTGACGCAACTTTTCTCATATTATCAGCAGAATCTCCTGTTTCAAATACTGCACGAGAACCGATAAGTTTTCCGGAAGCACCATAAACCCTGTCAGTTGTAATCTTCTTAAAAGGAAGCTCATTTGTGAATAGTCCCTTTGTGAATCTATCAGAGACAATAGCTGTTCCCCTCCTTACAATTTTACCGCCTACAACCTTGCCTGAAAGAGTACTAACTCGAGTACAAGAAGTAGGTTTCTCTTTGCATTCTTCTAAAACTTTTGTTATCCTTTTTACATTTTTATCGCCGACAACCAAGTCTGAAATAGCTTTAATTCTACTTGTAACACGTTTTCCATCCTGATCAAATACATGAATTAATTGATTACCGCCAATCCTTTGTGTTACAAAACGTTTTAAAGACTTACCTTTTCCAATAACTCTTATAAATTGATTATTACCCACTCTTTGAGTTCCTAATGTAATAGACATCACACATTATCCTTTCTAAAAATACATCTTTACAACATATAAGTTTATTATATTAAAAAAAATAAAAAAATTTGCCTCAAATTAAATTATCAGAGACTATTTTTTACATATAATATAAAAAAAATAAATTAACTAATCAACCCGGTACACATCAGAAATTTCAAGAAACATATACTGCTTTGTATAATAAGCAAGCTTTTCTATATCGGATTTGCTAAAACTTTTCAGGTTAAAACAGAATTTAAATTTATGACTTCCCATTTTATAATGCTTATCAAAAAACAGGTACAAATACCCGTTTGTCAACACATAACATTCACCCCAGAAGTAGAGCTTATTCATCAATTCATCAATATTTACGCCCTGAATTCTGTCATCCGTGTACTTATTATTTTTCAAATCAACTGCATCATCAGCAAAATTGTCATATTTTATATACAATGAACGCTTACAAAGCCTGCTGCTGTCCCATTTCTTAGTAATATAATCAGGCAAAAAAGGAGCACGTTTCCGGAACACAGGGAATTCTCTTCTGTCATAAGTGTTATAACCTAATACCTGAAAAAACGGGATAATAATTTTCTCTCTTATTTCATCCTCAGTTAAATTTTCAAAATTTGAAAGATACTGACCGTTTTTGATAATTGCAATATTCCTTGCAAGAACACGTTTATTTAACTTATATATCAAATGTTTGCATGACGCAAAAATTATATAAGATACCAACAACACAATTATAAATAATAAAAGAGCTGCAGAAATCATATACTTATTTTACCACTTTTTTTACAATGGTGCAATAAGTATAATAAATTTTTATGAACTTTTATTAATCTTTTTTCTGCCCTTCAGTATATCTGGTATAGATCGGATCACCGCCGCCTAAAATATTTTTCAAACTTGCCCAGCCTGTTTTATCCCAACCGGTAGTAAATTTTCCATTTTCATTTACTCTTAACTGAAACACATCCGCTCCGTATTGATTTGGTCTGGAATTTCCGTTTGTATCAAATGCTATATCCGCACAATAATTATATGTAATTGTATAGGTTACAGGATTACCATCATTATCTACAACAACTTTACCATCAGAATCAAATTGTTTTGCCGTTTCAGTTCTGGTACAGGAAGAATACTGTATTAATAAAATCATAGATCCGTCTTTTAACATAATTGTAGGATAATAATTAAAAGAACCATCCGCAAAAGCCGAAGAATTTTCATCGTACAAAGGACTTGCCCATAAGACATTATGAGCATATAATTTACAGTCTTTTGACGGAGTTAAGCAAAGTTTTGCACCGTCAAAATATTTTGAAAAATTTGTCAAAACTTCTTTTGACGTTTTTGAAGTATCGAACAACCCTGTAACATCGCCGGGGGTTCCGTTTTCAGCCTCATAAAGTTTTATTGCCTGAGATATAACAGAATAAGTCCGCTTTGCCCTGACTGCAAATTCTTTATTTTTATAATCTGCAATCAAAGACGGCATAGTCATAGCGGCAACAACACCTATTATGCCGAGGGTGATTAAAATCTCGGCTAGCGTAAACGCTACGCGTTTACGAGGTGAATAAGTAAATAAGTTAATATGTGAGTAAGTTCGTTTCAGGCAAATATTCATGTCATCCTGAACTTGTTTCAGGATCTTATGAACGTCAGCTTGAACTCCTGACTTCTGAACGTCTTGACATCTGTTAGCACCCTCTCCCGCAGTTGTATGCTCAACTTGTTCGCACAACTGCTCCCTCTCCCAGAGGGAGAGGGGATTATTTTTTTCTTCTCCCTCTCCTATGGAAGAGGGATGGGGTGGGTATTGATGATTGTTACCCATCCTCTTATCCTTCCCTAACAAGGGAAGGAAGAGTTTAGTGTTTTCGATACTGGCTTCGCATCTTTGCCTCTTGGCGTCTTTGCTTCTAGCTGCCTCTTTGCCGCCGGCGGAGCCTACAACGCCCCCCCCCCGAAGCTATCTAAAATTTCTAATAATCTTTTCATAATTACTCCTTCTTCTTATTATAGTTTTTCACTTGATATTATTAATTATAACAGATTAATCTAATTTTTCAATATAAAAGAACCGTCTCTTAAAAAGAGACGGTTCAAACAATTTTTAAATCAGCGGATTATTTTGACTGTAATTTGTTTACAGCTTTTGTTAATCTTGATTTTTTTCTGGCTGCTGTATTTTTATGCAAAATTCCTTTAGATACAGCTTTGTCGCATAACTGATATGCTCTTGACATTGCTGAATTTAAAGCCTCTTTATCGTCAGCTTTTGCCAGTTCTAATACTTTCTTAACAGCAGTTTTAATAGATGTTTTGAAAGCAACGTTTCTAACTCTGTTTCTTTCAGCTGTTAATACTCTTTTTTTAGCAGATTTAATATTTGCCATTTTTATTTTTGCCTTTCTTTACTCTTAGTCCGGTTAATGACTCCGGACAATCTGAGGATGTGAGCAGACTTATTTTAAACAAAAAAATATTAATTTGCAATAATATAATAATCTTTATTAAGATATAACATAAATCTTATTTATAGATAAATATTACAATTATAGCATTTAGTGTAATTTTTACTGTTAAAAATTGTAACAGTATACACAAGAATTAGTTCTACAGGATTATATTTTTTAAACGTTTGTGGTATAAATATTATATAAGAAAGAATTATAGTTATATAATAATTCGTTTAAACTAAGATATGGAGGCACAGATGTCAGTAGGACAATTCGTATTTATGTTACACAGCCACCTTCCTTATTACAGAAAAGCCGGTATGTGGCCTTTCGGGGAAGAAAACCTTTATGAATGCATGGCAGAAACTTACGTTCCCTTGCTGAATGCAATTTCTGAATTGTATGAAGAAGGTATCAAAGCTAAATTAACCGTCGGTATTACCCCGATTTTGGCAGAACAGCTCAATGACAGATATTTACAGGAAGGATTTGTTAAATATCTGGATTCAAGACTTGCTCAAGTCTCTAAAGATCTGGAAAGATATCCTGATCCAAAAGTTGCACACTCACAGCACCTTAAATATCTGGCAAAATATTATTTTGACTGGTTTACCCATATCAAAGATTCTTTTGTTAATAAATACGGAATGGATTTAATTGCCCAATTTAAAAAATATCAAGACCTCGGATGCATTGAAATTACGACATCCGGTGCAACACACGGATTTTCTCCGTTATTGGCAACTGACAGTAACTTAAATGCACAGTTCAAAGTCGGTTCCGACACTACAAAAAGATTATTTGGCAAAAAAGCTTGCGGTTGCTGGCTTCCTGAATGTGCTTACAGACAAGGTTACGAATACGTTGGTAAAGATGGTAAAAAACACTGGAGACCCGCTATTGAAGTAACATTGCAAAACAATGGCATTGAATACTTCTTCACAGAATCCCACGTTATAGAAGGTGGAAATTCAATCGGAAACAGACGTGTAATCGGTGTCTACGGAAATATCGAATACATCCCGCTTCCTGAACGTCCGGCAACAGGTTATGATACTTATTCTGCTTACTGGCTTCCTGATGCTCAGGTAGCTGTTATGGGCAGAAACGACAGAGCAGGTTATCAGGTTTGGTCAGCTGCTGACGGCTATCCGGGAGACGGATGTTTCAGAGAATTCCACAAAAAAGATGACAAATCCGGTATGCATTACTGGAGGATCACATCTCCAACAACCGATTTAGGGGACAAAATGCTTTATGACCCTGTTCTTGCTTTAAATAAAGTTAACGAAAACTCCGATCATTACACAACACTAATTTACCATATGCTTAATGATTACAAAAAAGCGACAGGCAAAGAAGGCCTTGTAATGGTATCATTTGATACAGAACTTTTCGGACACTGGTGGTTTGAAGGTGTTGAATTTATTAAACAGGTTATTAAAAAATTTGCAACTTACCTTCCGGAAGTCGAAAGGATGACTGCAGGCGAATACATCCATACTTACCCGCCTAAAGAAGCTATTCAAATTCCTGAAAGCTCATGGGGACAGGGTGGACACTTCTATGTATGGAATAACCATTTAACAGAATGGATGTGGCCGATAATCCATGCCTGCGAAAAACGAATTAATGCTATAGCGGACAAATATCCCCAAATCCCGCAAGATAAACTTCTGCACAGAGCATTAAACCAGATGGCAAGAGAAAATCTTTTATTACAAAGTTCAGATTGGCCTTTCTTAATTACAACATGGCAGGCTAAAGATTACGCAACAGACAGGTTCAGAGAACACGTTGACAGGTTTGAAACAATCTGTGACATGATTGAAAGCGGAAATATTGATGAGGCCAAACTTAAAGAAATAGAAAGCATTGATAACTGCTTCCCTGTAATTGATTACAGAGTATATCAATCAATCGAAGAAGGTGTAATACCCCAGCAATCCGCTAAACTTGCACCTTTATACAACTAAAACTAAAAAGATAAAAAACAGCTTCTTAAATTTAAGAAGCTGTTTTTTATTGCATAAATTCCTTTGTTATACCGGGGAACATAAGTTTATCATGCCTTAATGCAAGTAACAAAACTTCTTCTCCTGTCATATCAAGATTTTTTATATCCCTAAAACCTATTTTAGAATCATCTTTAATATTAAAAAAATATTTTTTACAAAGATTTTTATACTTCAAAAACATATTAGATGCAAAATCAGCTGTTCCTAACCATGGGTCAACAACTATAGTATTCTTTGTAGTTTTTCCATCAAAATGCGAACCATCTCTGTTAAATATGCACACAGAATGATCAATTTTGGAATTACCGACTTTCAAACCCGCTGTACAGGCATTATCAACACCATTAATTTTCAAAATTGCCTCTGCTAACATTGCGTCCTCTCCGCAATTTCCAATCTTATCATGCTTTAATTGCCCTATTAAATTATTTACCCGCCTGAAATCATTTTTAATTGCATACTGCCATTCCTGCCGCACACTATTTAATTTTTCTACAAGACGCTTTTGCCAATCAAACATTGCAACAAGCTTTAATTCCTTAAAATTAAACGGTTCTGAAAAAGAAAACGGTTTCTTGTCTAAAAATCTATTATATAACTCGCTGTTTTCTTTCTTAATCTTATACATAGGTGCACTAAATCGTGTTGTTGAAACATGCGGATAGGCAGTATTTACGACATGGCATACCCATTGAGCATCTTTGACCTGCGGGCATCTGCCTTTAAAAGAAAAATTATTATTTATATTATTCAGACTATTCATATGGGAATAAACACGCCTAAAAAAATAAATTGCCATCAACATACGAACTAATTTACACTTTTTCACAAAAAAACAAATTACCTACTTGCAAAAAAAAAATCAGCATATTATAATAAAAAATGTCGACAGACACTGATAGATGAATATGGGAGCGTAGCTCAGTTTGGTTAGAGCGCATGCCTGTCACGCATGAGGTCGCGAGTTCGAGCCTCGTCGTTCCCGCCATTTTTAAATTTAGCACCTTCGGGTGCTTTTTTAGTGCTTGTAGTCTGCATTTGAGCTTGTTCGAGATGTACTTTTTTGAGTGATTTGGTCGGAAGTTTTTCTGTCATTGAGAGGGCGAATAGCCCGAAGCAATCGAATTTTTAGGTGGTCGGAAGTTGATTGAGTATCACAATTTCAAATTACTCACTTTACTCTTTTAATGGTCACTCTGGATTTTTATTTTTTCAAAAAGTTACTTTCTACTTACAGCACAAGCCAATATTGCCCCTGAGTAATTAAAGAGTAGTTTGATATTACTTGGGAAGAAACTCCAAACTGCCAACTAATCGACTTAATCTAATTGTTACAATTTTAATATTATTATGACTAATTAAGCAAATTTTATGCTGTATGATACTTTATATTATTGTAATAGTGTAAAAGGTTTAAATAATGACGGATTATTTTGTAGCACATAGCAATATATTTCAGAATTTTCATAATCAAGCTTATAATGTTGTGCCCCAAAATATAGTACAAAAAAATAAGCATATAAAAAATGATTATTTTTTGAAATCTACTGACTCTAATTCAATAAATTCAAATAAAAACAACAATAAAAATAAGAAAATCTTATTTTCGTCTTTAGCTGTATTGGCAACATTAGCATTAGGATATATTGTTGGGATTAGAAAATTTGAATCAAAATTTTTTAAAGGCATCGCAAAAAATGTTAAACCCGAAGAAATTAATTTACCTGAATTAAAAAATATAACAAAAGAGTTAACATTAACTTCAAAAAAAGGTAATAAAATTAACGTTTGGGATATAAATCCTAATAATTATGATAAATACATAATTAATTGTAATGGCATTGATGCAGGTAAAAGATCTCAAGGAAGCATATTGAAGCAAGTAAAAGAACATAACTACGGTTTTATTGAATTTGGTTATTGCGGACAAGGAAAAAGTACCGGTAAATTTAGCCAAGAGGGTGCTCTTGAAAGTCTAAATACTGTTATTAATTATTTGAGAGGTAAAGGAGTATCAGATAAAAACATAGTATTAGTTGGTCATTCAATGGGAACAGGAGTAGCATGTGACTATGCTCAAAACAATACTGTTAGAGGACTCGTTTTAATACAACCATTTGATAAATTTCAAAATGCTATAAAAGCAAATATTTTAAAAGTCGATTCATTACCTAAGGTGGTGAAAAAAATAGTACATAATTTCCCAAATTGTATGATACCAATTAAAAATAAATTCAATAATTTAAAAGCTTTAAAACTAATAGAAAGCCCAACTCTAATAATTACATCAAAAGATGATAACGTGGTACATAGTAATTTGACTCGAAATTTATATGAAAAAACAAAAAAATTTGGTAATAAAAAGATTCTGGAGTTTGAAACTGGTGGTCATTTTATTACTGAGGAAAAAGAAAATGCGTATTTTAAATTTATTGACAAACTATTTAGTTCGTAGGTTATATATTTTATCGCAAAATAATCAAAATCCCTGTATAAAATCATCAAATCGACTGTATTTTTACACGAGAGTCGCTATTTTATTTGCTTTTTTTAATAGACTATTAAAGACCGGATACAGCTCTATATCTAGCTTTTTGTTATAATAGGTTATTTTCGATATAACTAGCTTTGTTATAAAACTTTTATCCTCAATTGAACCTTTTAAAAACATTTCGTGTGCATTTTTTGTAAAATTTAAAAGTTGCTCACAATTATTGTAAAATTGTTCATCAGCAACATCTAACATACTCAACTGCTCCATCAATTCATTTTTCTCTTTTCTCCACTTCTTGTTTTGTATTCTCCAAAACTCTTCATCAATAACTCCCTCACATTTGTCTATATAAGCCTTTTCTATGAGCTTCTGTAATCGACGAATCTTTGCATTGATAGTCTTTACACAATTGCGTTGATAACTGTTTTTCTTTTCGTGCAGCTCCATCACAGTTTGCAAAACCCCATTTAACATTGACTTATCAAACTTCAACCGACTTAAAATATCAGCAATTGCTTTATCAAGTTTATCTTGATTTATATAAGACAATTTTTTGCATCCTTTGCGGTGATAATCACTACAATGATAATACACATATTTCCCTCGTTTGAGTTCCGGAGACAATATCCCACCACAAGAACTACATTTTAAAAATCCTTGGTATGGGAATTTTAAATCATGAGTTCGAGCTCTGTTTAGGGAATTTAATCTATTTTGAATGGCATTAAATGTCTTAACATCTATAATCGCTTCGTGCTGAGCATTTTCACACACATAACCTCGATATTCAAACTTTCCGATATAAAAAATATTTTTAAACATTCGCTCAATAGTACTTTTAGCGAACTTATTTCCACCCTTTGTTCTAAAACCTTCTTTATAAAACATTGTATTAATAGTATTGGCAGAATAATTTCCTGTTGCATAAAGTTCAAAAGCTCTACGCACAAAAGGAGCTTGCTCAGGATCCACGACTATTATTCGTTTGCCGTTTGGGCCTTCAACATTCTTATAACCAACAGGAGCTTTCGATGGATAGATACCTTCTTCAGCTTTCTCCCTTTGTCCTTTTCTAACCTCCTCTGATAGATTTTCAATATACTGCTGAGCCAATATAACTTTAATCCTATGCATAAATTTGTCATTATTTGATGAAAAATCCGACAAAATTACAGACTCTTTTACTAATATAATTTCAAGTCCCTGAATCTCATCCAATACGATATAATCCTTTAAGTTCCGATAAAGTCTATCAGTTTTTTCGACTAATATAAATTTGACATCACTATGATCTTTCAAATATTTCAACATAGCCTGAAAATTTTTACGGCCTGCTTGCTTTGCAGTTTCGGCTTCCTGAAAAATTTTAACAACATTTAGTCCGTTATCAACTGCATACTTTGTTAACAGTTTTATTTGAGCCGGTATTGAAAAACCACCCTTTTCCTGCTCTTTAGAAGATACACGAACATACATAACTGCCTTAGAATTTGGTTTTAATAAATCTTTCTTTGTCATAATACATCCCCTTGCTGAAGCAAATATATAGATAACACAGAAAAGAATCAAGGTCCTTAATTTTCATCAGCACTTAATTCGGCTAAATACATAATATAACTAGCCAGTCGCTTCTTCCCTTCTTCACAACTTTCAATAACAGTCGGTTGATTGATAACTACTTCAATATCATCGACTTTGAAATTCATAACCGGAGTTTTCGATAAAGATTGATTGCTTTCTATGTCCTCTGATAAGACATGCTTTTGATCTACCATTTTTCCCTCTTTATCTTTAATATAAAAATTTGCAGAAAAACTTATTGGGAATTTTCTTAAAGAAAACCCCACTTTTTGAGTAAAAATGGTTAAGTTATGTAAAAATTTTATTTTAATTTATTCTTTAATTGATCAAAAATATTTCTCTTTTCAGCATCTAACTTAACTCCCAACAAAAATAAGCAATTGCCATTACTTGACTTTTCCCAAAGTTTCCCAATTAAATCCTTATTTTTTGTATCTTCATTAGTAGCTAAATGTTCTCCTTTATATTCAACAACTAAGATTCTACCATCCTTTAACTTTGCAACAAAATCGGGATAAAATCTTGCATCTGCCATTGGCAAGTAGAATGAGTATGGATGTTTTTCGATATTTCTTACCCAGTAGTCTACTTCTTCAAGCCTATCTATAGCCTTTGCACATTCAGCTTCTTCGTTGTTTAATTCTCCGACTTGAGGAAAATAATGTTTATTAAATTCTGTTCCCCTATAAACATTTACAGGAATATATTGCTTCCCAGCGAAATCAATCGAATAGCTAAAATCTGTTTTTAACCGAGCTCCAGTTGCAAATAAAGTTTTCTGCATTCCGGAATTTTCAGCCAATTTCTTAAGATCATTTATTTTTTCTTTAATAGCATCCTTTAAAATAAATTTTGTTCTCAATAGATCATTAAAAGATAGCTGCCTATCCATAGTTAAATATTCTAAAATTTGTCTTACAAACTGAACTTGCACTTGTTGAGCTATCATATCATTTGGAATTTGCTGAGTAATCCATATTGCAAGTTTTGGTATAGTCCAATCCGTATGCGTTTCTGTTAAATCAAGGGCAAAAGTTTCTTGCAAGTACCTGTCAACAATGCTATTTCCTTTTAAGTCAATAGAATATACAGCCCCTTCTTTTTGTAGTCTAAACTCTCCTTCTGTTAAAGTTGCAGAATAATCTAATAACCATTTACCGCTGGCATCAAGGAAATATTCGTCATAATCACAAGTCCAATCATCATCTATAAATAAAGTTAATTGTGGAACTTTAAAGTTTTTGTTTTCTTGAGAAGGATATTTTCTTTCATATACAACTTGATTTCTCAACTCGACTCTTAAATTAACTGATACAGCTTTTCTTTCTGCAACAGGAGTAGCTTGAATTATTTTTTCTTCCAATTCTTGAGTAATAATTTCATCTGTGTTAATTAAAACCTCATCACCAATAGGAGTGCTGATAACCTCTATCTTCTTCTTTTCTTCATCTGTAAATTTGCTTAAATCAAATTTTGAGACATTTAGTTTAAGAGGTTTCTTTTCGCTTGAGCCACCAAGTGTAACAGGCAATCTTGTTTGTATTGAATCGGGAACTTCATCTTCTTCAAATCCCATTTCAACCAATCTATCCTTTAATTGAGCAACACCGTTTTGCCATGAATCATTTGAGACAAAAGCGTATGCTTTATTTAATTCTTCTTGAGATCTTGCTTTAGCATAAGGCATTCTAAGAACTCTACCTAACAACTGCTCAATATCTTTAGCAGAATGTCTCTGTGCTACAGAACAAAATACATAAGCAAAAGAACAATCCCAACCTTCTTTTAGTGCTTCAACAGTAATTACATATTCAATTTTACAATTAGGGTCAAATATATCTATTCCATCAAGCTCTTTTTGTTCACCTGTAGCAATGGCAATTTTGGATTCTTCAATATTCTCTTGTTCCATCAAATATTTCTTAATTACATCAACAGTAACTTCTTTATCCTTGCTTTCAGCTTGTATTAATAAAATTGGTCTAATATATTTACTGTCATTTTTTGCATAGTCATCTAAAGACTTTCTAGCTAGAACACTTGCACTTAAAGACTCTTGCCAAGTTTGGTGAACAGTTAAAATAATAGGGAGCTTAATCATCTCTTCAACTTTTAATTCCATTGCACAAACCCTATGTAATACATTAGAATTTGAAGCTGGAGTTGCAGTATATTCAATAATACAAGATGGATTTACCCTATTTAGTGTTTCATAAGCTAATTTAGTAGAGTTATTGTGAGCTTCATCTGCAATCACTATTGGTCTATATATATTTAATAGGTTAGCAAATGAATATTTAATCTTACCCTTATCAACTCCTTCTTCTATTCTTTCAAGATTTTCCATATTTTGAACATTAGGAATTTTGGCAAAATGAGGTTCTAAATTTTCATTATGAGCATAAATTTTTCTCGCATTTGTATCAGTAATTTTAAATGTTTGAAATGTTGAGACAAAAATGCAGCACTTACTTCCAATATCTTGTGGTCTTAGATTTGTATAATCATCTATATCAAAAACTAAGACTTCACCACCAAAAGCTTTTTCTAACACTTCTCTGTTAGGATGTCTTGGATTTTTTAATGTTTCTAGAGTCTGAGTTTTAATTATTGTAGTAGGGCAAAACCAAAGAACTATAGGTGCATCTGTTTCAAGATATGTACTAGCTGCAATTGGAATACTATTAGCTGCTAAATATGTTTTACCACCACCGGTTGGTAATCTCAAACAAACATATGGAACTTCTTCAAGCCCTCTTATTTGATTATAACCATACTGCGGATAAAACTCATGAAAAGCACCGTCTGCTCCCTTAAATCTTGTTAATTCAAGGTATTTTTGTAGTTTATCTAAAGTCATTTTCTGATATTCTTTTAATTGAAACATTAATCACCCTCATAATCTCGTTCCAACGTTTTTACTAATTCATAACCTAATTTAGTTAAAACAGGAGGTTCCCTTAATACTAAACCTAAATTATATAATACTTGAAGTGAATGCTTATACTTCTGTTTATCAAAAGGTTCTGCCATATCATATAGGTCTTTCGCATAGCCTCTAAAATCCCTTTCTGCACGAACTGTAAGTTTTTTTAAACAGTGCTTGATTTTAATGCAAACTAGTGTTGGAATATTACATAATTCCCTTATAGAATAAAGAGTTTCAAGTACTTTTACTTGTATAGCTTTAAATATAAACCGTTCCATATTAAAGAATTCTAATTCTTCATTATATCTACATAATTGGTTAACCGAAATCATAAAAGATGTATATTTTGTTTGAGTTTTATACATTTCTAATAGTAATTTAGCTTCATTACTACCTATTTTAGATAAAATTTCAGCATAATATATACTTATAGGATCGTAATTTAATGCAGAACTTACAAGTAACTTAGCCCATATTTCATACATATCTTCTTCATGTTCAATAGATAATTTATCAAATAAAGGTAGTGCAATTTTAGCCGGAATAGGTTTTATCTCTAGACCATTATCTTTAATTATTTCAATTGCTTTTTCTAATATAATACATGTCGTTTCTGCCCTATACCTATCTACAATAGCATTACGAACAGATGGAATTAATAAACCTACAGTTTTTTCTAAACCATTAAAATCTGTATTAAAATTTATAAGTGTATTTTGACTAAAATTATTACTTGCACAATCAATTGAATTATTAGACAAGTTCTCACTTGCAATTTTGTTTTTATCTATCATGATTTACCTTGCCTTTATATCATATGGTGTTTGTTTAAATGTAATATTGTTTATTTTTCGTTTCTCTTCATTCATTCTTGTCGCTTCACCATAAATAACCTTTTTACCATCAAATTTAGGTAATGTATCAAATACCTTTTGTGTTAATACATTCCCGCCATCAGGCTTTTTATCTCCTAAGATTCCATTATAAAGAAGATAATATGCCGTACCATTATAAACCCCAAGTAATGGGCTCTTTTCAAAATCAAGCAATGGAGTTTTAGTTTCGCTGAACCATATATGACTAGCTAATGTTTTGAAATCCACGTCTTTATTTATGTTTCCATTTTCATCAAAGACAGTTTCTCCTAGGTCATAAAAAGTGTAACCACCACCGCCATGCCAGTTAACAGTTTTGGATATTCCTCCTTGTTCGCCATCAATTACAGCTTTCATCCTTGGAACACAATGAGTAATTGCGTGTTCACCCATCTCAATTCCAATATATTTTCTACCCATTTTTTGAGCAACTGCACACGTTGTACCAGACCCCAAGAAAGAATCAAGAACTAAATCACCTTCGTTAGTAGCAAGAGCTAAAACCCTTTCAATTAATGCCTCAGGCTTTTTGCCATTAGGAAATCTTACATTACCTTCCTTTGTTAAGTTGTTTAAAGGAAATCCTTCCCAATAGGTCCCTAACTTTTCTAATTTTACAATTTTGTTTTGAGTTTTTATAGCAACATCAGATAGCCAAGCGATTAAATCAGATTTTAATCCCTTATAATAAAGAGTGGTTAATTTATCTTTATTTCTTCCTGAAATTGGGAAATAATCTATACTTAGAAAATCATGTCCATCATTAGCTTCCATAACTCTTGTCCTAATAGAAGACTGTGCATTAGTATCTCTAAATATCTTGTCAAAATACTTCATATAACACTCTTTTTCAGATATATTTTCCTCAGCCATTAAATCTTTTATTGTTTTTATTTCTACATTATAATGTTTGTAAATATGAATAGGCTTACCTGTTCCATCTTCTATTTCTTTAAAGAATATCCTTTCGCCTAATGAAGTTATTACTCTTGTATATTTCCAACTTTTACCTTCTTCTCTCATTTCTTCTATTAGTTCAAATAAGTCTTGCTCTTCAGTTAATGGATTAAAAGTAGTAAAAGTATTCATATCTTTTGCATAAATAGAAATATATTCAATATTCTTCTTTAATTTTTTATCCTCACCACCACCACTAGCTCCAGATGTTTGTTTCATCTTAACGCTTATTTGATTGATGAAATTATTTCTTCCAAATATTTCGTCAAGCATAACTTTCATATATGCCATTTCATCATCATCTAGTTGTACAAATATTATCCCGTCTTCTCTCAAAAATTCGTGTAAAAGTTCTAATCTAGGGTACATTATAGAAAGCCATAGTGAATGTTCAAGATTATCATCATATAAAATATCTTCTGCTTTACAAGAATTATAAGGCGGGTCTATGTAAATGCACTTAACTTGCCCTTTATAGTATGGCAAAAGAGCTTTTAGTGCTTCAAGATTATCACCTTTGATAATCATATTTTCATTCTTTTCACCATAAGAGAGTTCTTTATTTGCCTTTAAGATTCTATAAGGAACTTTTGATGCAGTATTTATTGCTTCATTTTTATTTAACCACTCCAGTATCGGCACTTTCATACTCCTATTTTTACAAGATTATTTTAACATAAATATTAGAAATATTATATACTATAGGAATATAACATTAAACAAGGCTTATCTTTTCGCAAAAGTGTACTTTTACGGCCATAAGTTTTTGGCTTTAAATATTGTTCGTTAATCTCGTTAAATTATTTTACGAATATTCGTTTTATATATAGGCTTTTACGAATATATATTGTATAATGAGAATAGAAACGAAAAGGAATTTTTTTATGGAAGCAAAAACTTTTGGATACTGTAGAGTGTCTTCTGCAGATCAGAATGAAGACAGACAAGTTCAGGCTATGCTTGATATGGGAATTAATGAACGAGATATTTTTATTGATAAGTTAAGCGGAAAAAATTTTGATCGTCCTATGTATCAGGCTATGAAAGCTCAACTCAGAAAAGGAGATCTGCTTGTTATCAAATCTATTGATAGACTTGGAAGAAATTACAAGCAAATCTGCGATGAATGGAGAGAGATTACAGGTGAAATCGGAGCTAATATAAGGGTAATTGATCTGCCTTTGCTTGATACTACAAAAACCGATGGACTTATAGGGCAGGTAATATCCGATATAGTTCTACAGCTATTTGGGTATGTTGCAGAGCAAGAAAGAGCTTTCATTAAACAAAGACAAGCTGAAGGGATTGCCTGTGCCAAAGCTAAAGGGAAAAAACTTGGAAGACCTGCTATTAAATATCCAAACAATTGGGAAGAAACATACAGCACATGGAAAGCTAAGCAAATTACAGCTAGGGAAGCGATGAAAAGACTTGGAATAAAACCGACTTCTTTTTATAAATTGGTAAAGCTATATGAAAAAGAAAAGGAGTGATCAGCACCACTCCTAGAAAATGAACCCCAACATATGATAAAGTTTAGATCCTGCCCTTATAGATTAATACTCTTGCCTTGTTATAGTCTTTTTTCCAGTTCTCTATAGTATAAAATAATTCATCATCGGTTTTAGAGTTGTCATCCCACACAAGATAACCTATTATTGGTACATTCTGTTTAGTTTTTGATATAACATCTAAATTTAAAAATCTATAAGACGCATCAAGTAAATTGTCTTCAAAATTCATCACTTGCTGCTTATAGTCAGCATCATTCTCTGTTTGCTCAAAAGTCACAAACACTACATATGGTTGCTCCTCCAAACTCAATTTGAGAGCATCTAGCTGAGTAAAACCTTCAGCAGTACCATCAGTGCTTTCTCTTAATCTCTTTACTGCCTTTGTAAAGCCATAAGCCTTAAATAATCGTGCGAACTCAGCATTCAAGTCCTTGATACTTGTTTTTGAAGATGTTGTTTTGTTCATTAGTTTTCTCCTTTTATTTAATATAAAAAATTTAAAAGGAAAGCGGAGTAAACTCCGCTAAAAACTTATTTTTCAATTAATACATGATTTCCGTTAATAGTAACCCATTTCCCATCACCTGTTCCACTACTTGAATTTGCGAATTTCGTTTTAGAATTAGAACTAGAATTTTTTGTCTTTTTTTCTTTTGAATAAGTATTGACTCTGTTTGGAACATCTTTATCATAAGGTACTCCAATAGTATTCATCTGTGCAAGAATTGCTTTTTCATTATCCAAATATTCTTTTGAAGACATTTCAGAAATATTTTCACGGGTAAAAATTTTATTTTCACCACTTTCAGGATTTATAAAATTTGAATAATCAATATTCGAAAAATCTGATTTTATCTGGCGATTTTTAAGTTGTTCCATAATAATGGACTCATTCTGGACAAATTCTTCTGGAGACATTTTCCCAATTTGTTCTTTTGTATAAGCTGAATCAATTGGAGCTGCATTCCCTGTTACAGCACCCTCTTTATAAACTCTTTTATCATCAGGATTAGTAATTAATTTTCCACTTTTCATACGCTCCATTACTTTTCTTGCAATAACATCATTTATTTTTTGAGATGGTGCAGTTGCCAATACACCATATTCCTGAATAATTTCTTTTGCAATTTCACGACCTTGGGCATTATTCCATTTGTCCATATTTTCTTCACCTTTAGATTGTCCCATGTCTTTATTTCCTTGCATTTCATGATAATCTCCAGCAAATTTTGCAATATGTTTACCTGCAAATAAAGCAAGCTGTGCCTGCATGTAAGTATGCTTAAAGGCATCAGCTTCATTATTCCAAGTCGCATGAGATCCAGTTCCCATTTCAAAACCATATTTTTTTTGATATTTTGTAGTTGCATCAAATACATAACTGCTATATTTTTTAGCAGGATAGTTAAACGGATTTACATTATTATTTTTTTGTTTCATTATAATTCTCCTTATGTTATAAGTATTATATGCGGTTAGATAAATATATTTCGTTAAGTCTTTTTTCTTTAAACTCTTATTTCATTGTTGCAGAGATACTTTATGTATGCTTCATCTATAAGTTTATAGATCAAATTTTTCCGAAATTTTTTATTTCAACACAAACTATATGTTCAATATATTCATTTTTTATGTACTTGAACATTTTACTATTGATTCTATTTTGTATTGAAAAACAGATTCGAAAAAAATCCCCTAAATTTTTATTCAAAATAAATTTCAAAAATAAAACAATTAGAACTGCATATAGAGCATTTTTTTATTTCGGCTATTACTTTTCTATTTTGAACCTATTTATTTTTATACTATTTATATTTACTATATTGTTTTTATGGACACCTCCCTTACATTTTTAAACACTACAAATTTTGTGGTTCATTAGAATCCGGATTTGTTACTATTTATCGGCATAAACAAGTGGTATCAGAACATTATACCATTCAAATCAAAGATCCGTCAACATTTAAAATTCTAAAAGCCATTTCTACCTAAACGTTGAGTCCTTAAGTGAATTATTTCAATCAATTCTTCAGTAGTCAAATCGCATACCCTTGCCTGCTCATCAACTTTAAACGTTAAACCTTTTATAATTTGAATATATTCTTGTGGCTGCATATTTGCATACTGCCTTAGCGTTATCGTAAGATATGCATGACCCACATTTTGAGAAATAGCCTTTATCTCACGACCATTTCTTGCCAATCTAAATGCTGTATCTACTGCCAGATGTCTAAACTCGTGAGCAGAGTACGCAGGAATATCTTTATCTATACATCTAGATGCTACTATTTCGTTAATTTTAGATTGAGATGAATAAAATTCATTAGACAAAACATATAAAGCTGAATTTTTTTCACTCGGAACTAACTTTGGAAACAGCGGATCTGTAGTCTTAAAATGCTTGATTTCAGTTAAAAACTGTAACCAATCTCTTATAATATCTGTATAAACTTCATCGAAACGAAATAGTGTCCCAATAATATATTTGTTTCTTTTTGTATGTACCCCCTCTGTTGGATCTTGCACTAAATCCAATGTTTTAGGGTTCAAAGCACCTAAAGATAAAGTTCTCACGGCATCAACTCTACCTGCAGATAGTAACAAGAAACATAATAGAGCCTTATCACGTCTATCAACGTCATTATTTACAGGGAAATCAATAATTTCATTAAATTCTTCCAATGTAGGATATTCTCGAATTTTATGTTTTGAAAGTAGCCCCTTTTCTGCATTGGTTAATTGTAAAACTTTAAGAGCTTCACTAATATCAGGTTTAGTAACTTTCTTACCAAAAATCCATCTAAAAAATTCTGCTACACGATTCATTTTTTGATGCTTTGTTTGCATCGAGCCTTGAATAGATCTACGATACAACTTTGCTTTATCAGCATTAAACTCTTTTAAATTTTCAAACCCAGTTTTTTCCCAATAATCCCAAATATCATCTTTGTACTGCTTAACTGTCTTTTCATCATAAGACATTTTTGTTCCAACGATTAAGTAAGTACAAAATTCATTGATTAAACTCTCTCCTAAACGATTTGGCTTATTTCCCATAAAATAATATTAGCATAAAATAAGCGTAAGGGAACATGATATACTAAAAATTCACCTGAGCTTTTTTCAGACCAATAATTTGCAGAAAAATAAAAAAAAAGGGAGAAAAACTCTTCTCCCAACAGAACGAACGCAATCAAAAATTTATCAACTTAAAGCTTCAACTATCCGAAAATATTCTTTTAACTTTCCTATATTGTTGCTCCATTCAAATTTCACACAAACACTTCCACAAGTTTCACATTTACCCTTAATCAGCAACTTGTAGGCTCCGGATTTACTAACTTGATCCTTATATTCAGTAATCATAATTTCTTTGTTTAAGATTTTAACCGGAATTCCACAATGCTTACAATACAATTCATCAGGTTGTGCTTTGGTATTACGCAATCTCACTTTCGCTGCATATCGTTTTAAATCTTTACCCCAGATGTCCTTACACCACTCATCACAACATTCAAGTCCATCTCTAATATAAGCAGCTATTCTAGATCTTGGACAGCCTAGAGTATCTGCTAACTCTTGTCGTGTATAAATTTTATTATTAATAACTAAATTCGATCTCGGAACTTTTCTTATCCTCATGATTTCCTCTTTTATTTAATATAAAATTGGATTTCATTTTTCCGAGTGAATTAAATTTATGCTGTTAATAGTTTTTTCTTTGCATACCAATCTTCCAGCAAATATATAACTTTCTTACTTGACTCATCCTCATAAAACTCACATATTGCTAAAGCTATTTGTTCGTACCTGGACGCACAATTGCCGAATTAAAAAGCGATAGAAAAATCTATCGCTTTTTAATTTTGAATGATAGAGGAGAGAACTCTTTTTGAGTTCGAGCGCCCTGCGAGCAGAGGGCGGAGGCTTGACGACAAAATGCCAACGGCATTGAAGGCGTCAACCGTAGTCCCGTTTAACGCGAGCAGGGCAAGACAGCCTCGTCGTTCCCGCCATTATAAAAAATAAGTAAGCTTGTTGGGCTTATTTTTTTTGTCTGAAGCTGGAGAATAAAGCAGGTCGGATTTACTAATCCTACAATAATTAATTTGTCAGCATAGTAATGCTGACCTACCCACTGTATAAATAGTAAAGTTTAAATACAAAATTAAACTGGTCGGAATCGGTCTTTATCAGGACATTAAATAGAAAAAATTATGATAAAATTTGCTGAAATTACTAATATCAAAAAAATTTTAGAGTCCGATTAATATCCTTTCAAATCTTGTTGGGCTAAAAGCCCAACCTACGGACTAATTGTAATATTTTAAATAAAGTTTTTCTGCCGTATAATTTTATTATGAAAAAATTATTAATAACCATCTTGACATTTACAGTTATTTTTTTGCCGTGTTTTGCAGATGAAGGTCAATTAACAGACTATTCGAATAATTCCAACTGGCTTTCAAAGCCTGTACAAAATCAGTATCCGGCAGATGTTTTTTATATCTATCCGACTGTTTGTACAACACAAGCTAAAACAAATCTTTGTAAAGTTAATGACTCTCAGATGAGAGAAGCAGCCAAAGACGTTATAAAAATTCAGGCAGAGGCTTTTGATACCGTTGCAAATATTTACGCTCCTTTTTATACCCAGTATAATTTCAGGGCATTTGCTTATTCAAATTATGAAAAAATACAAAAAGATACAGCAAATAATTTTCAGGGCTTGTCTGATGTTTATAGTGCACTTGATTATTATTTTAAAAATTTAAATAAGGGGCGTCCGTTTATCCTTGTAAGTCATTCTCAAGGCTCCGGAATAATGCTTATTGTTTTAAGCGATTATATGAAAAAACATCCGGAATATTACAAAAATATGGTTGCTGCATACGTTTTAGGCTATCCGGTAACAAAAGAATATTTAAAAGAGAATCCTCATTTGAAATTTGCTAAAAAAGCAAATGATACAGGGGTAATAATTTCTTATGATGTACAATCACCTGAAAAGTCAGGAATAAATGTCTTACAGGCGAAAAATCAACTGGCAATAAATCCGATAAACTGGAAAATAAGTCAACAACTTGCAAAATCAAAAGATAACTTAGGCAGTCTTGATGAAAGGACACTAAAAATAACGACTCCCGGAATTGCGGATGCAAGAGTAAACAAAAAACTCGGCGTTGTAATTTGTTCTACTGCGGATGTTGATACTTATGAAATACCGCTGCCTGAACTTTTCGGTAAAGGCTCTTTTCACGGACAGGATTTTCAGTTTTATTTCCTTAATTTAAGAAAGAATGCTAATGACAGAATTAATAACTTTATTAAAAAAAATTGAGGTCATTTATTGAATACTTAAGGAGTTATAATTTTACGCCGGGGTAAAATTTTAGGGAAAAATTCCTCTATGTATTTTCCTATAAGTTCCTCTAATTCTTCATTTCTCTGATATTCACTGTTATAGGTTTTAGTAGTTGCATATCCATAATCAGTATCAACTATACGCTCAAACCTGAATAAATCCGGATTTTGACGGTTTATCAGTATACGTTCAGTATTTTTATCATTGGATACTTCAAAAAGAATATATTTTTTATGTCCTTGATAAACAGGTTTTATAGTTGCAACTTTTTTATTTTTTCCAGAGAGGACAAAAAATGGCAAATCATAAAATCCGCTGTTTGCCTTTCTTATTTCAGCCCATTTGTCTTCTAAAAATTGATCCATACGTTTAACAAGTTTTCGTGCTTTAAAAGGCATAACCGAAATTAATTCATCTTTTTTGGGATAATTTCCTTCAAAATTAGGTTTATAATTATACCTGTTAAAACTTATATTGTTTAAACTCGCAACTTTCATAAATTTTCTCCTTTTTGGATTAAAGAAAGATATGTAAATAAAAAATTTTGCTATTTGTAAGCTTTTTGTAAATTAATGTAAAGTATACGGATTGTGAATAATCAGAGCTTTAAAAATTTTTATTAAATTTTTAAATTTGTTTTTTTTGCTTGTTTAGTCTTTCTATTTTTATATTCCTGATCATATCTTTTAAATAATCAATACGCTCCAGAAGTTTTCCTTCTCGTTCTGCCAAAAAGTTCCATTTTTCTGTTCTTAAACGACCCGCATTAAATTGGCGTTCCAGATGATACAGCTCAAATTCCATTTGATTAATATTTTCCTGCAAAGCAGCAATCTTCTCTTTGTCCGCTTTTGTAAGTTTTAACATTGGACCTTTGTAATTTTTTAGAGGAACCATACCGGTAAATTGAGTATTAAAATTGATGGATTGTATTTTCATGAATTTTCCTTTCCTGAATACTGCATATAAAAAATAAACATAAAAAAATTTGCGTGATTTATAAAATTTATATAAACTTCTTAATTAAATTGACAGGTATATATTAATAATTTATTATAGAATTAGGTATTTCATAATAAAGACTGGAGCTGGGATATGCATATAAAAGTTACTCGTAAAAAAGTTGCAATAGTAATATTGCTGGTTATTATAGTTCCTATTATATATAACAAAATAAGCGGTAAAATCTCCGCAATAATTCAAAGCAGGCTTAATGCCATTCCCAAAGAAGTTGTGGTAGATCATCCGAAAACCGAAAATACTTTTATAACAGCAGAAGAAACAGGCCGCGTAGAAGCAAAATATTCCGTTGATGTAGTTGCTAGGGTTCCCGGTTTTCTTATAAAAAAATATTTTAAAGAAGGTGACTTTGTAAAAAAGGGTCAGCTTATCTTCAAAATTGACCCGAGAGAGTACCAGATCGAAGTAAACAATTCTTTAGCCAATGTAAACCAGTACAGCGCTCTTTTGAAAAATGCACAACAGGAATTAAACAGAGCAAATGCTTTAATCAAAGAGGATTTGATAAGCAGGTCAGATGTTGACCAGAGTCTTGCAACACGAAACCAGAACAAAGCTCTTTTAGATGCAGCAAGACAACAATATGAACTTGCAAAAGTTAATTTAAGCTACACAGATATAAGATCTCCGATAGACGGACGTATAGGAAAAGTTAATATAACAGAAGGCAACTATGTAACCGCAACTTCAGGTTCACTGGTTAACATTTCAAGTACAAATCCTGTATATGTTTCATTTAGTTTGAAAGGCGCGGATTATGTAAATATGCTCAGAGCCAGCGACAAATTTAAAGATGTACAGGTACAGGTTCAATTTGACGGCGGTCAATGGTACGATAAGACAGGGAAAATCGACTTTGTAGATAACAAAATAGATAAAAATTCCGGTTCTATAAGCATGCGTGCAGTATTTGACAATTCAAAGGGCTGGCTTGTTCCGGGGAATTATATGAAAGTTAAACTTATTGCTCCGAAAATGGTTCAATATATGACAATTCCTCAGTCTTGCACTAAAGGAGACCCTATGAGCGGGTATTACGTATGGGTTGTACAGGATAACAAGGCTGTCCGTAAAGACATAGAAGTTTCCGACAGCATAAATAACAACTGGATTGTGGAAAGCGGACTTGACTACAATGATACTGTTGTTGTTTCAGGTATTCAAAATATTGCTGCAGAAGGTCAGAAATTAAAAATCATTGACAATGAAGAATATATTAAAAATTTAAATGCAGGGAAATAATGAAGAGAACTTTTGATATAAATAAACTGTACTTTTTTATAAGAAAACCGAGATTTGCACTTGTAATATCTGTATGTATAGTTATCATGGGGCTAATCTCAATGGCTACCTTAAAGCAGGAGAATTATCCTGATGTAACTCCTCCGCAGGTAAGGGTTTCAGCATCATATACAGGTGCTAACGCAGAAGTTATAGAATCGTCAATTGCAACAGTTCTCGAAAACAAATTGAATGGTGTCGAAAACCTATCTTATATGTCATCAACCTCAAATGACGGTTCATATTCTTTAAATATGTACTTTAAAGTCGGAACAGATAAAAACGTAAATTTGATGAACGTTCAAAACAGAATTCAGCAGGTTTTGTCACAATTACCGGAAGAAGTACAAAGAACAGGTGTTACGGCATTGAGCAGAACCTCCGGATCAGGAGCTATTATTTTAAATATTTATCCTGTATCCGGTCACTGGTCGCAGCTTGATATGACAAACTACGGTTCAATTTATATTAAAGATGAATTGAAACGTGTAGAAGGCGTTGCTGATATTGATGTATTCGGATCAGGCGATTATTCAATGAGAATATGGCTTGATCCGCAAAAAATGGCAGGATTAAATATTTCAACAACCGATGTAAAAAATGCAGTTGTTGCTCAAAATACACAGGTAACAGCAGGTTCTTTAGGCGCCCGTCCGACAGATGACGAGCAGGCTTTGCAGCTTACCTTGAAATCAAAAGGCAGATTATCAGATGTAAAAGAATTTGAAGACATAATAATCCGCTCCAATATGGACGGAAGCAAGGTGAGATTAAAAGATATAGCGCGTGTGGAACTCGGTTCTTCTTCATATACCACACTCGGTACGGTAAACGGAAAACCTGCCGCATTGATTATGGTGTCGCAGCTTTCTGACGCCAACATTTTAAACCTTTCAAAAGCAGTAAAACAAAAACTTAATGAAATAAATTCAAGACTTGATAACGGTTTGCAAATTCAAATTATCAAAGACGACTCGGATTACATACATGAATCAATGAAAGAAGTTGAATTTACAATTCTTTTAACAGGTATAATTGTTGTAATAATTATATTCCTGTTTTTGGGAGATGCAATGGCAACACTTGTGCCTTGCGTAACAATTCCGGTTTCACTTATCGGTACATTCATTGCCCTAAAAGCGCTTAATATGAGTATAAACCTATTATCTCTATTTGCACTTGTACTTGCGGTAGGTGTTGTCGTTGACGACGCTATTGTTGTTATAGAAAACGTAAAACGGCACCTTGAAGAGGGTAAGTCAGCCGTCATTGCAACACAATTGACAATGGAAGAAGTAGGTTCAGCCCTTGTTGCAATGGCACTGGTTTTGATGGCCGTATTTGTACCTATTATATTTATGGGCGGCATGACAGGTGTTATGTATAAGCAGTTTGCTGTTTGTATTGCAGTATCTATTGCTATTTCCGCCATTTGTGCGCTGACATTATCCCCCGCAATGTGTTCGCATTTCCTCGGTAAAAAAGAACATAAAAATAAAAATTTAAATAAATCTGAATTTCTAATCCATGTTGACCATATAATTGAAAGAATTAAACGCAAAACGTCTGTTGTTATTGAAGATTTCAACAAATTTTTTACAAAGGCTGAAGATTTTTATATTGAATACGTTAATGTTTTTGTTCATGACAAAAAGAAAACGATAATTCTATACGTTTCTCTTGTTTTGCTGACGCTAGTGTCATTTAAAATGGTACCGACAGGATTTATTCCGGACGAGGATCAGGGCGTATTGCTTGCAAGTATTACACTGCCTGACGGTGCATCGCTTTCAAGAACAGAGGAAGTAGGGCTGCGTCTTGTTGATCAGATAAGAAATCTTGAAGGTGTTGACGAAAAAAGACTTATGCTCTTCGGCGGAAACGGCGCTACAAATACTGCAACAGCCATTATATCACTTGATGATTACGCCGACAGAAAAGTTTCTCCTGTCGACTGGGTAAAAAGGAAAATAGAAGGACGCCCTACAGATCTTTCTCATACCGCTATTTTGAACAGAATAAGAACAATTGCATCTAAAACCAAGGAAGCCTCAATTGTAGTATTTTCACCTCCTGCAATCAGCGGTATGAGTATGCTCGGCGGGTTTGAATTCCAGATGCTTTCACAGGGCGAATACACCCCGCAGGAACTTGAAAGCTGGGCAAATAAACTTATTCAGGCAGCTAATCAGGATCCGTCATTATCAAGCGTATACACAAACTTCCAGGCAAATGTGCCGCAATACACGCTTGAAATTGATTATGAAAAAGCAATGGCACAGAGTGTTGACTTACAGGAACTTTATTCAACACTTGCCTCAATGCTCGGAACTTATTATATAAACGACTTTAACAAATATGACAGGGTATTTAAGGTTCAAATGCAGGCAGAAAGCGATTTCAGAAACACAGCATCTGACCTTTCGGGAATTTATGTAAAAAATACAAACGGCGTAATGGTTCCGATACTCTCAATAGTTAAACTTAAACAAACAATAGGAACGGCATCTATTACAAGGTACAACCTTTATAAGTCCGTTCAAATACAGGGACAGGAAGCTGCAGGCAAAAGTTCCGGTGATGCAATGAACGCAATGGAAAGCGTTGCAAGAAGAGTTCTGCCGTCAGATATAACGTTCGACTGGTCCGGAACATCAGCTCAAGAACGTGAAGCATCGGGACAAACTATTATTATTGTTGCAATGGCGCTTGTGTTCGTATACTTGTTCCTTGTTGCTCTGTATGAAAGCTTTACAATACCGGTTGCGGTTCTTTTAATATCACCGATCGCGGCACTCGGAGCACTGGTATTCCAGATGATGATTAACCAGTCATTTGACATATATTCACAGGTCGGGATGATTACATTAATAGGTCTTGCCGCAAAACAGTCCATTTTGATTGTTGAATTTGCCAAAGAAGAACACGAAAGATACGGATTGCCTGTAAAAGAAGCCGCTGTTAAAGCAGCAAAACTACGTTTCAGAGCTATTATGATGACGGAATTAGCATTCGTTATCGGTGTTCTTCCTATGCTTTTTGCATCAGGAGCCGGAGCAAATTCAAGAATATCCGTCGGTTCAACGGTATTTGGCGGTATGGTTGCAGCGGCAACAATAGGTGCCGTATTAACCCCTGCATTTTACGTAATTATTCAGGAATTTGTTGACAAATTCCCGCAACAGGATATAACCGAAAAAGATTTGGAGTATGCTGAAAAATGAAAAAGTTTATAAATCTATTCTTAATGTATTCGCTCATATTTACCTTCGGGAATTATGCTTTTGCAGATGAGGTTCCCCTGAATAAAGTTGCAAAAAAAGATAAAGAAGTCCATATTGTAAAACCTGAAAAGACAAAAAAAATAAATTTAAGGCGGCAGAAAAAACAAAATAAGGAAAATGCCAAAACAAAACAGGAAACTTCAAAAGAAGCAGAAGGCATGTATGAAACAAAGTTCCCGACCATAAACAGTAAAATTGAATATACTGATATGAACGGCGAGGTAACACTTGTTGATTGTATAAAGCTTGCAATTACCCATCATCCGACAATTATGTCAGCAATAAGCAATGCCGAAATCTATAAATCAAGAATAGGTCAGGCGTGGTCAAACTATTTTCCGACCCTGAGTGCCGGCGTTAATTACTCAAGAAACGATATGTTTATGACAATGTCAAGCTCATTTATGCGCAACATGAACCAGAAATACAACATGTATTATATGCCGCAAATATCTGCGAATATGCTGCTTTTTGATTTCGGCAAAACAAAAGCGTTTGCGGATTCTGCAAAACGGACATTTGAAGCATCAAGATACGACGCTGAAACAAGTATCGAGCTTGTTATTTATAATGTAAAAGTTGCATACTATAACCTTGTTTTCGCGGAAATTCAAAAAACAGTTTATGAAGATACCGTAAAAGACTTTGAACTCCAGCTTAAACAGGCAAAAGCCCAGTATGAAATCGGGAGAAAAGCAAAAATTGACGTTACGACCGCAGAATACAACCTCGGCAATGCAAAAGTTAACCTCATTAAAGCAAAAAACACGCTTGAGCTTGCCGCAGCGGAACTTGCAAATTCCGTTGGTATTCCTGAACTAGAAAACGTTATTTTAAAAGACAAGTTAAATACTAAAAAATATGATGTAAATTTTAAAGATCTTCTTGCAACGGCAGAAGCTTCACGTCCGGCGCTGCTTTCCGCTAAAAAACAAATGGACGCTGCAGAAATGAACGTCCGCAGTGCAAAAAGAGCATTCACACCAGATATCAGCGCTTTCGGTTCCTACAATCAGGGCGGACGCCAGATTGATGCTGATTACGGATATCAATTCGGAGTTCAGCTTAACTATACGGCATTAAACTTAATGCTTTTGAAAAAACAGGTTGATGAAGCAAATGCGACCTACAAAAAAGCAGTAGCAGACTATGAACAGCAAAGGCAAAATGTTTATCTTGAAGTAAAAAGCGCATACATAAGTCTTTTAAATTCACATGACAGCTTAGGAGTTTCAAAACTCGCACTCCAGCAGGCAAAAGAACGGCAATATCAAGCTTTCAGAAGATATCAGGTAGGCCTCGGCGATGCTATAGAGTTTAAAGATGCAGAAAATTCTTATCTTAATGCCCAGCTTGATTATTACTCAAATCTTTTGAATTACAATATAAATGCGGCAGAACTTGAACGTGTAATCGGTGCTCCGATTAAAGAATCCGAAATTGATTTATAAAAACTCTTGACTGAGAGCTGCTATCAAGTTGTAAAATTATAATATATTATAAAACTATGGAGAAGTTTTATGAATTATAAATTAATTACAGGTATAGTTTTATGTTTTGCACTTATATGCTCTTTTGGAGTATACAAAGTTTTTGCCAATCAAAATAAGGAGGTTAATATGAATGACAAAAAAGTTTTAGTTGCTTATTATTCACTTTCAGGCAATACAAAAGCAGTTGCCGAAAAAATTCAGCGTCTTACAGGCGGCGATATTTTTGAAATCACACCCAAAACTCCTTATCCGAAAGAATATAATGTTGTAGTGGAGCAGGCAAGCAAAGAAAAAGCACGTGATTTTTTCCCGGAACTTGCAGATAACGGAAACGTCAAAGATTATGATATAGTATTTGTCGGAACTCCTGTCTGGTGGTACACAATGGCAGGTCCTGTCAAAACATTTTTAAGAGAAAACGATTTTACAGGAAAAATTATTGTACCGTTTTGCACACACGGAGGCGGCGGAGAATCAACAACATACATTGATATGCAAAAACTGGCACCGCACGCAAAAGTTCTTCAAGGCTACACATCGTACGAAAATTCTGCCAAAGAAAATGATATAAAAAACTGGATTACAGGATTGAAATTGTAAGGCAAAATAAAAAAATCAACCATTAACCTGATAAAAAAATACTGTTATAAATATATACTTATAAAGAAGTATATAAAATGAGGATTTTTTATGAAATGGATTATTATTTTGCTTTTAATTGCAGCAGGAGCATGGATTTATTTTAACGTAGATTTGAACAAAGTAAACGATACAGTAAATCAAGAAGCAACCAATGCTCTGAAACAGGAAAAAACTATCAAAGTATTTTTTGATGCAGATCAGCAAAACAAAGAAGAAACACAACAAACAATAAATGAACATTTTTAAAAACTAAAAGACCGGTTGTATAACCGGTCTTTTTCATTCCAACCTATCCTTAATAATTTCCTATCTTTCCTATGATTTTCCGTACGATTACGCAATAAAATTTGTTCCAAATCTGCTTGCACCATGAAAGAATGACTGTCTCATCATGTCAACCAGAGTTTTTTTAATTATAAGTTTTCTGTTTAAATCTACAGAATTCACCGCATCTGATGTCTGTTTATATGTATCACAAACTGTGCTGGAAAATAACAATGTATTTGCCATAACTTTTAAACCTCTCTTTTTCTTTATTTAGCTCTCGTACTTATATAAAAAATTTTTATAAAAAAATATTGACTTTTTATATTCAATTTATATAAAATTCGTTACAAAACTTTATATTTACCAAAGAATTTAATACATTATGCCGTTTATAAAACTGTATAAGAAAGGAGAAAATTAATGGCAGACCCGATTAATATGAATACATCGCTAAAAAATGTTGACCTCGAAAGATGGAAAAAGTTAACAGCTAAAGAAATTATAAGAGAAGAAAGCAGAGGGCAGGAAATTCCTGAAGAAATTCTGACCTGGGCGCAGCAAATGGCAGCATTTGCAAAAATTCCTGACGATATAACCTATGAACAGGTTGATGGTGATGTTGGTCTTGATGCTCTGGATAAATTGGGATTAAGTCCGGAAGAAATGGCTGAATTTCGTCCTGAAGCGGCAAATGCCGAAGCTCCGACAGCTACTGAAGAACCTGATGCAGTACAGGATCCGGCAAGAACACAAGAAACTGAACAAGAAAATATATTCATGAATCCTACTCCGGGGAATGCCGCATTTGAACCTGCGCCCGAAACAGAACAACCGGAAGAAGCCGATGTTGAAGTAACTCTTGCAGATACCGAGGTGACGACCGATCCTGAAGAAATAAGAAAACGCAGACAAAGGCTCGGATTAGAATAAAGATTTAACAGCTGATGCAATATCGTCAGATTTGTAAATATAATTACCGGCAACTAAAGAATTTGCGCCAAATGAGGTGCAAATTCTTGCCGTTTCAGCATTAATTCCGCCGTCTACCTGAATTATTAAGCTGTCAGACGCATTTTTTCTTATTAAAGATATTTTTTCAGCACAATCTTTCATAAATTTTTGGCCGCCGAATCCCGGTTCAACCGTCATTACTAGAACAAGATCCAAATCATTCATGTAAGGCAAAACAACATCAGGCGATGTTTTAGGCTTTATAGACATGCCGGCTTTTATGTTATAAGACTTTATTAATTTAATTAATTCTTTTACATCTTTAGCCGCCTCATAGTGAAACGTCAAAATGTCAGCTCCTGCAATTACAAACGGTTCAATATATTTCTCAGGATTTTCAATCATCAAATGCACATCCAGACATAACTTTGTAACTTTTCTGATTGATGCAACTACAGGCACACCGATTGTAATATTAGGTACAAAATGCCCGTCCATCACATCTATATGAAGCCACTGCACACCGGCATCTTCGACACGTTTTATCTCACGCTCAAGATTTGCAAAATCCGCAGATAAAATTGACGGTGAAATAATATTTGACATTTTATATTACTCCGAATATTTTACAGGCTTCGTATGCCGCATGCTGCTCCGCTTCTTTTTTAGTTTTTCCCGTACCTGATGCAACAACTTCACCTTTATACGAAACTTCCACTTCAAATGTTTTGTTATGAGCAGGTCCTGTCTCATTTACAAGCGTATAAACAGGAATTTCTTTTGTTACAGACTGCGTATATTCCTGAAAAAGCGCTTTTGCATTATACTTTTCAAAATTTTTATCGACTTCTTCAATATATGGCAGTAAAACTTTTTCTAAAAAAGGGATTAATTTTTCAAGCTTATTATCCAGATAATAAGCTCCTAAAACAGCCTCAAAAGCACAGGCACAAACTGATTCGATATGTGCAACTCCTTGTTTTGCTTCATGCGGCGCAACAATAATTAAGTCACAAAGATTTATATTATGGGCAATTTTAGATAAAGTATTATCAGATACAACAATAGAACGAATTTTTGACAAGTCTCCTTCCGCATAGTCAGGGAAATGATTATACAAAATTGTTGATGCTACAAGTTTTAACACAGCATCACCGAGAAACTCCAGACGCTCATAATTTTGAGTATACGGCAAATCCTTTTCTTTTGTATATGAAGGATGTGTCAACGCCTGTGTAAAAAAATCAGGGTTATCAATCTCTATTCCGAAAATTTCTTCAAGTTCCTTCATCTAAAACAAACCTTTAAAATAATTTATAATATCATGCGAAAAAACAAAATATTTACAGAAATAATACATTACCGGAATAGTAAAAATAAAACTGTCTGATCTGTCCAGAAAACCGCCATGCCCCGGCAGCGAATTACCGGAATCTTTCACACCTGCATCACGTTTAATTAAAGATTCGCACAAATCTCCTATTTGCGCAAATATTGTACATATTAAACCTGTTAATACAGGAATATACCAAGGGATTTCGACAAAAAAGTAATTTATAAATAAACCTATAATACAAGCGCCGATTACGGCTGATATTGCACCGCCGATTGAACCTTCGATTGTTTTGTTCGGGCTGACAACAGGTGCTAATTTATGTTTTCCGAACCTTGTACCTGCGTAATAGCAGCCGATATCTGTCATCATAATTGCGACAAACATCATAACAACAAACCCTAAACCGTCATGAAACTGCTCAGAACTAATATCTCTTAAAAGCTGCAGATGCAAAGGGAAATAACCGCAATAAACAAAGCCTAGAATTGTTGTCGCTACATTGGCAATGTACGGCTGCCGTCCTCTGAATAACACCCACATAAAAGCCGCAAAAGTACATAAAGTAAGAGCAAGAGCAACATACTGGGTTCTGTCAAAATAAGTTATTATTGCAAGCAGAGCTTCCGAGGCAAGAATAATTTTAAGGCTTGGATAAAACCCTTTATGCTCAAGAATTTTTACATACTCTTTTGATGCAAAATAGATTACAAATACAAGCAATATCAACAAAGCAACACCGCCGAGCATAATACAGCCCATTGCTATCGTGCCCATAATAAAGCCTGTAAGCATTCTTGTAGCGTTTTTATTCAAGCCTTTAGTTTCTTCCATTATACGGTCATAACCTCTTTTTCTTTATCTGATACAGCTTTGTCAATAATACCGGTGTATTTATCAGTCAATTTTTGAATTTTGTCCTGATTATCTTTTACTGTATCTTCCGGAAGATTTTCGCTTTTTTCAAGTTTTTTTAAATCATCAGACATATCACGGCGGATATTTCTGATTGCGACTTTTGCTTCTTCACCGAGTTTTTTAACTTCTTTAGCTGTTTCACGTCTTCTTTCTTCCGTTAACGGCGGGAAAGCAAGTCTTATACAAATACCATCGCTGTTCGGAGTAATACCGATTTCTGCCTTGATAATTGCTTTTTCAATTTCTTTTAAAATAGATTTATCATAAGGAGTAATAACAAGCGTTGTTCCTTCCTGAACCGTAACTTGCGACATCTGTCTTAAAGGTGTCGGAGCTCCGTAATAATCGACAAGAACTTTATCCAGAATCATAGGATTAGCCCTGCCGGATCTGATTGATCCAAACTCTCTGTGAAGCTGAGCTATCGCTTTTTCCATTTTTTCTTCGCCAAATAAAAATAATTCTTCTAATGCCTCAGACATGTTTTTCTCCTTATATTTAATTTATATATGTTCCGATTTCTTTACCTTGTAAAATATCAGTGATTGCGTTTCTTGCATCAAAGTCAAATACCACAATCGGAATATTATTTTGTTTACACAGTGCACAGGCTGATGTATCCATAACTTTCAAACCCTTGACAATAATATCGTCATAATTCATTTTATCTAATTTTTTTGCCTCCGGATTAGTTTTGGGGTCATCTGTATAAACTCCGTCAACACCGTTTTTAGCCATTAACATAGCCTCGGCATTAATTTCCGATGCTCTCAAGGCAGCCGCAGTATCCGTTGTAAAAAACGGGTTGCCTGTTCCCGCTGCAAATATTACAACCCTTCCCTTTTCAAGATGCCTGATTGCACGGTATCTTATATAAGGCTCCGCAACCTGATTAATCGTTATTGCACTTTGAACACGGCATGGAATATTCATTTGATTTAATGCACTTTGCAAAGCAATAGCATTCATTACAGTTGCCAGCATACCTACGTAATCGCCGGATGCTTGATCCATTCCGAGCTTAGCACTATTCTTCATACCTCTAAAGATATTTCCGCCGCCGACAACAACGGCAATTTCAGCACCTAACTCCCTTGCCTTTTGAATTTCTTCTGCAATCATTTTAACGGGTTTCTGATCAATACCAAACTGCTGATCACCAAGTAATGCTTCTCCGCTTATTTTAAGTAATATTCTTTTATATCTCATGCACCAGGATACCTCTTTTTCTTTATACTAGCGTAAAACAACTATATTGTAAAGAGACTAATTAAATAATAATTTGCGGTAATATTAAGTATTGTAAAGAAAATAAAATCCTGAAAACCACTGTATCACAATAGTTTCCCAAAATAGTATATATTTTTTAAATAAAAAATAGCACTTTTTTAAATCAAATTGTTTTTATTTAAATATAAGCGAACTATTTATACAAAAAAAGGAGAATATATGGCACGAGTACTAATTTCTATGCCCGAAGAGTTTTTACACAGGATTGATCAGGTAGCAGACGGCGAAAACCGATCACGCAGTGAGCTAATTAGAGAGGCGCTGCGAACCTATATTTACAAACAGAAAGTTCGCGAGTCAACTACATCGGCAAGAAATGCCGAACTATTGGAATCACTTTTAGAATAAAAAAAACCGCCAAGGCGGTTTTTTTTATACACAGAAACATAAGGAATGTTATTTGAAGTGAATAAGTAAATAGGTGAATAAGCTAATAAGTCTTTACAGTGCGCAAAGCGCACGAAAACATTATTCTCTCGCCCCTTTGGGGAGAGAGTTAGAGAGAGGGGCTTTAACATTAGTGCTAAACGAAACAACAGCAAAACGAGTACTGTTTAACGGTAGTGCGATTGCGGATCAAGCGAAGGTCAATTCGCTTGTCCGCAATGACGGAAAATATAACGAGTTCATCCGCTCAGGTTGAATTTAGTGCAGATTATTGGATTTTTCGTGCGCTTTAGCGCACTGTATTGACTTATCGTCTTAACGTCCTATCGTCTTATTGACTTCCTATAACATGCATTATGTAAATTTGTCTTCACAAACTAGCAAAAAAATCATTGATGTTTTTTTACAAATAGTATACTATTATTTAAAGAGGTATGTGTGTAATGAAAGAAAATAAATATATTCTTCCGAAAAAATCCAGCTTGCACCAGATTAAAACGGCGGATATCACCGCTGAACTTCCGCAATTGAAAAATATTACGGAATCTAAAGCAGTTGCAATAGCCAAATGGCTTATGAATTGGATTGACAATGATAAAAACGTCAAACCTAACTTCCTTTTACCATCAAAACCGGAACTGGCATATCTCCTAGGAGTAAGCATAGGGACTATCCAGAATGCTCTCAGATACACTGAAGATTTTGGTTATCTAGAATCTAAACAGTGTATAGGAACTCTCATAAAGGATAGAAATAATAATGAAAATTCTCTTAGAAAACTAACTTCAAAACGCGAAATTGCAATTTCCGCAATAAAAAAATATATCATTAACAACAACTTTAAAACAGGTCAAATCTTGCCGTCATCAAGAAATATTTCCGCTCAAATCGGATATTCCGCAAATACAACAAGACTTGCTCTTGAATATCTTTCAACAATTAATATTCTTGAACACAGGTTTAAAAATTCAAACGAAAACGGCTGGATAATAAAATCTACGGATTTTTCAATTGACTCCTCCATGGACGAAAATATTTCGCTTGTAAAAAAAGTTGAAAAAGATTTAAAAGATTATATAACCACAAATCTGAAAGTAGGCGATAAACTTCCGGCTCATGAAGCACTGTCCAAACAATTATCCGTAAGTATAAAAACAATTCATGACGCTTTAAAAATACTTATTGATGAAGGAATTTTACTTGCAAGACGCGGGCGTTACGGTACAACAGTTGTAAAAATGCCTGATGATAAAAATATTCCGATAAAAAAAGAAACATCAATATTTGCTCCGGCTGTTGATACGGCATTTTATTATTACGAAAAAACACAGAACCATATCAAAAAACTTATTGCTGAAAATTATGAAATCGGATCTAAACTGCCGTCAATCATTGAGCTTTCAAAACAGCTTGATTTAAGCCCGAATACAATAAGAAAAGCTTTTCATAATCTTGCAAAAGAAGGTTATCTGGCATTTTCTCGCGGTAGATACGGCGGAACGTTCGTAATAGATATCCCTGAAACAGATGAACAGGCTTTCAAATGGCTTGCTGTTAACCCGAAATACGCAGAAGTCTACAAAAATAATTAAGGGCACAAGTTTTCCCAATCGGGTTCGTCATCCTCCTCACCAGGTTCTGTTATATGGATGCCCTGTTCAAGCATAACCTGTAAAGTCCATCTGAGCTGGGTTTTATAGTTTTCGAGTGCTTTTTGGGATGTTTTTGCACAAAAAAGAAAACTCGGAATTTCTTTTATCTCAATATAATGGTAAGGGTTTCCGTCAAAATCCAGATCCTCACCTTCTTGTAATGTCCAATTCAAATTGAGGTAATAGTCTAAATCTTTTCCGCTCATTTATCCATCCAGAGAATTTTCGTTTAAAGGCTGATTTATCATTATTCCTTCACCGCCTATAACTTCGGCTTCACTACCTTCGATATAAAGATAGACAGGTTTTGTCGTATTCTGTTTGGCAGTTTTTATAATTTGATAAATCCTTTTATATAAACTGTCTGTTCCGCCTCCGTTTTCAAAATCACCGCTTAAATTAATGATAACTTTATCAGCAGACTCATTTATGGAAATTAATCTTGTACCGGCAGGAATTTCTGAATAAACTCCTTTTGCTCTTTCATCAGTTTTCGGGCCGGCAATCAATGATTGAATTGCAAATTTTATTTTAGAACCGTCAACATCTTTGTCATATTCTCTGTTAACAGCTTTATAAACTTCTTCCTTATTAGCATTCTGCCCTATAAAGAAAACATTTACATAAACTTTTTCAACAGGTTGTTCAACCGGTTCTTTTTCTTCGGGCGGAATTTGCGTTTCAGGTACAGGAGTCAGAGGTCCGGAAATATTTTCATCGTTGTGATAAAACATTCTTAAACCCAAAATACAGCATACAGCAACCATTATTACGCCCGTTATTAATAAAAAAACTCTCTCATTATTACGCATAATTATTATTCCTTATCTTTTAAAACTGTAATTTGACCATCTATATCAATTTTACCGTTTGAAATTTTTACATTTTGGATATTAAATCTTGCATTTTTATTTTCCAGTATTTTTGCAGAAAAATCAAGTGGGTTAATATAATTCAATATTTTAGAAAAACTGTGCATATCTAAATCAAGACTATCGCTCACCAGATTTGTATTTACCGGAATAATTTCGCCGTTATGAATACATAAGTCAGCACATATTACAATTTCTTGAGGTTTTCTTACAAACGGAAGTGCATATTTCATAATATAATACATTTTTCCGTTTTTAAGTTTTACCGATGTAGAAACTATTTTAAATAAATTCAAAGTTCCGCCGATAGTATTTATATCACTGACCATTCGCTTATAATCCGAAGAATTCATTGTATTATTCAAATCATCTTCGGTTATAATAACGTTTGCCTGAACAGGAATATCTTCTTTTACAATAACATCTCCGTTTTTATCCTGCACAACATAGTTAAAATCACACAGAGTTTTAGTATTAAAATAAGAGATGTAAATACCGTCTACTATGACTTCTTTACCGGTAATTTCAAGTGACTTAAATCTTCCTGCCTTCAAATCTCTTGTACTGAATGATTTTAAATTAACGTCAATTTTTCCCGATGTAATCTCTTTTTTTATTGCTTTTTTGGTAAGGCTTTCACCGATTTTTGAAGCGATAAAATTCTGACCTGTTATTTTGCTGAAAAATCTTGAAAATCCCGATGTTAAATCATAAGGTGCAGTACAATTTTGATTATCACAGGAAGCAAAACTCATCTGACCTGCAACCAATAACAATATTGTCAACAAAATCTTTCTCATTATATGAACACTTTCTTTAACTTTATTTTATCATCATCTGCAACACCAACAGCACAGATTTCATTTTCATTATAAATCAAAATAACAATACCGCCATGCTCAAAATCTTTATTTTCTATTGGCATTCCATGACGTATTTTTTCAAGCTCAATACTATTTACAGAATATTTTGGATAATCAAGTTTATCAATAGGTTTAATCAAATTATCGGCAACATTTATATCATCTTTAAGTTCTATTGAATTTTCGACACAAAAACTTCCTGCTTTTGTTCTCACAAGTTTAATAAGATAAGCGCCGCAGCCGAGTTGTTCTCCTAAATCATTTGCAATTGAGCGGATATATGTTCCTTTTGAGCATTTAATAAGAATTTGAGCCTGCTGCAAATTCTCATCAAAACTTTTCAGCACAATATCGTATATTTTAACCTTTCTTGGCTGAATTTCAACTTTTTCGCCTTTTCTCGCGTACTCATAAAGTTTTTTGCCTTTAACTTTTATTGCAGAATAAACAGGCGGCATCTGGGATATTTCACCTTTGAAATTTTTCAAAGCATTTTTGATCTCACTGTCATTTATTCTTTTGTCAGAGACAAAAGTTTTTTCACCATCAAGGTCATAAGTTGTCGTTGACGCTCCCAATTGAACAGTTGCCAGATATTCTTTATCATCAGATAAGTATTCAATAAGCCTTGTTGCTTTCCCGATACAAATTGGCAAAACGCCTTCCGCAAAAGGGTCTAAAGTTCCGGTATGACCGATCTGTTTTATTTTTGTAATACGTCTCAGTTTAGCTACAACATCATGAGACGTTATACCTTCTGGTTTATAAACATTCAAAAATCCCATCATAAGGATTAGAGCTCCCCGCGGGAAATTTTGTCAATAATTTCGCTTACTCTTGAGCCTTTTTCCAGAGAATCAGTATAAACAAATTTCAACTCGGGAGTTAGTCTTAATCTTATACGTTTACCGACTTCATAGCGAATTTTCGGGGTACTTTTTTCAATAATTTCTTTTGTTTTTTCGACCTGTTCATCAGAACCAAGAACACTATAAATAACCTTTGCAAAAGAATTGTCATGAGACACTTCCACATCTACGACGGACACAACACCCGCCAGACCTCTGACCTCTTTACGCAAGATATCAGAGATATCTCTCATGAGTTCTTTTCTGACACGTTCATTTCTTAGAGTCATAATTTTCTCCTTAGTAAAAAAATTATAGCATAAAATCTTAAAAATAAAATAGAACAAATGGATAAAGGGACTTATATCCCCCGATAAAAGAATTGACAAATAAAGAAAAATAGTAAATAATAAAATTATTGGAAATTAAGAGGAGTTTTATTATGATTAAAAATAGAAAACTGAGAACTGCCCCCCCCCCGAAAGGGTCGCTTATTATAAGGGGTTAAGAGGTAATACATTTTTTAAAGCATTTACACTGGCAGAAGTTTTAATTACTCTCGGAATTATCGGTGTTGTCGCTGCAATAACAATGCCTGCATTAATAAGTCACCATAAAAAACTTGAAACTTCCGCAAGGTTAAAAAAATTTTATACATCTATGGAACAGGCTATAAAATTGAGCGAAATTGATAACGGTGACTCAAATGAATGGATAAAAGCTTCCACTCAAAAAGATGAAAATGGAGATTTAGACTATGAAGCCAACGGGAAAGCTTCAAAAGAATTTTTTATGACTTACCTCGCTCCATATTTCAAATATATAAAAATTACAGATGGTCAAAATTTTACTGATGCAGACGGGAATAAGACGGGAAGCGGGACACAAGGCACTGTTTATCTTGCAGACGGCTCAAAGTTTAATTTTAACAACGGCAGTTGTATGGATATTATTTTTGATACAAATGGAGATAAAAAACCTAACCAAAACGGAAGAGATAAATTCGTATTTTATATGTGCTTCTCAGATTCAGCTAAAAAATCAACATGCGGAAACAGTAACAAAGCACTTTGTACAAGCAGACAGAGATATAACAGCAGAGAAGAAATAAAGAACGTCTGTAAAACTCACCCTATTATTGTTCAGGTCTGTTAGAATATGACAGCTGGGAGTTCAAAGACGATTATCCGCATCAGTTATAAGCTGGATCTTTCAACTTCCTCTTTAGTTGAAACTTCTATAATGTCACCGACTTCAATATCATTCCATTTGCTGAATGAAATACCGCATTCAAAACCTTGCGCAACTTCTTTTACATCATCTTTGAAACGTTTCAACTGATCAATTGCGCCCCGGAATATTTCTTTGCCGTCACGATATAAAACAGCATCCTTGCTTCTTACAATCTTGCCTTCAGTTACATAGCAGCCGGCAATTCTTGTTGTCTTACCGATTGTAAACACCTGACGAACCTCAGCTTTACCCAGTTCAACCTCTTTAATTTCAGGTTCAAGAAGCGAAAGCATTGTCTTTTCAATATCTTCAAGAATTTGATAAATAATATCGTATTTCTTAATTGTTACGCCTTCTTTTTCAGCTGCGGCAAGAGCATTTGCATCCTCTTTAACCGTAAAGCCTAAAATCAAAGCATTTGAAGCAGAAGCAAGCATAACGTCAGCTTCCGAGATATCGCCGACACCGACATGAATAATTTTTGTTTTAATTTCCTTGGAATCAAGTTGTGCAATTGCCTGAGAAACAGCTTCCGCAGCACCGTTTGTATTTGCTTTAATAATCAAATTCAACTGCGGAATATCGTCTTCACCTGCGACAGCCTCGCGTCTTACGTGAGCCGGAAGCATTGCATCAAGACGTTTGTTACGTTCTTTTTCCTTACGTTCTTCAACTATTGCTTTCATCTCTTTTTCGTTTTTAACAACTTCGAAATAATCGCCGGCCTGCGGAACTTCTGTTAATCCTAAAATTTCAACAGGTGTGGAAGGCTCTGCTTTTTGAATTCTTTCTCCGCTGTCCGAAAGCAATGCTCTTACACGACCGCATGCTGTTCCGACAACAATACAATTACCCACACGCAAAGTACCGTTTTGAACTAACAACGTTGCAACAGGACCTTTGCCTTTATCAAGATTTGCTTCAATAACGACACCAGATGCTTCAGCTTTCGGATTTGCTTTAAGATCCTGCAGATCTGCGACAAGCAGAATGTATTCCAAAAGTTCATCAATACCGGTTCCCTGCAAAGCTGATACTTTTACTGTAATTGTATCACCGCCCCATTCCTCAGGAACAAGTCCGTGTTCCGTCAACTGCTGCAAAATTTTATCCGGATTAGCACCCGGTTTATCAATTTTGTTAACAGCGACGATTATAGGGACTTCAGCTGCTTTAGCGTGGTTAATAGCCTCAATTGTCTGAGGCATAATACCATCGTCAGCAGCTACAACAAGAATTGCGATATCAGTCGCTTTTGCACCGCGGGCTCTCATCTCTGTAAATGCCTCGTGCCCCGGAGTATCGACAAACACAATTTTCTTTTCTTTATTATTATCAAGATAAACAGTATAAGCACCAATAGACTGCGTAATTCCGCCGACTTCGGTTGCTACAATTTTGTGCTTGGAAGCTCTGATACTGTCTAACAGCGTTGTTTTACCATGGTCAACGTGTCCCATAATACTAACAACCGGCGCACGTTTTTTCAACAATTTTTTATCTACTTCGGTAAGCTTTTTAACTTTTTCTTCTTTCTCAAGTTCTTCTTCCATATATGCGTCTAAATCTTCATCAAGAACTTCCAGATCATATTCCGCGCATACTTTTTTAATAACATCAATATCTATAAGCTGGTTTACAGTAGCCATAATTCCCTGAAACATTAAAAATTTTACAATTTCAGCAGGTGTTTTTTGAATTTTTTCAGCAAGTTCGCTAATTGTCATTGCACGGTTTACGACAATCTGCTTAACTTCTTTTACTTCTTCTTCCTTATGCACCTTTTTCTTATGTTTTTGAGCTGCTGCTTTTTCTAAAGAAATTCTTTCCTGTTCTTCTTTTTTGGAATTGAAATCTTTACCTTTTTTCTTACCATCTGCACGTCTTCTGCCGCCGCCTTTATTTTCATAGATATCCTGTGAAATTATTGTACGCTGTATCGGCTTTCTTTCGCCTGCAGGTCTTTCAAAAGGTTTTTTAGCAGGTGCACTGCCGTCTTTTTTTGCCGGGAAAGGTTTACCTTTTTCGCCTCTTGGCGGTCTTTCCGGACGAGAAGTCTGACGTTTTACATCTGTTTCAGGTTTATCCGCTGCAGGTTTTTGAGGAGCGCGGCGAACAATTTCCAAGCGGTTCTGCGGTTTAGGTTTTACAACTTCAATTTTAGGGATAGTTGTTTTTGGAGCAGCTGCTTTCTCCTCTTTTACTTCTTCTTTAACTTCCGGTTCAGCGTCAGGTGTTTTAGCTTTCTTTACTACAAAAGCCTTAGGTTTTTTAGCTTCTTTAACACCGCCGGAAGCAATATATTCTTTTAATCTTTTTACCTGGTCAACGGTAAGTGTACTTGAATGAGTTTTACCTGTTATTGAAATCCGGGCAAGTTTTTCTATGACTTCTTTGCTTGTAAGCCCCAATTCTTTTGCTAATTCATTTATTCTTATTGTATCAAAACTCATTTAGTAATCTTCCTTTCAAATCTTCCGGTACAGAAGCTTTCAAAATTTTTGCAATTTTATTTTTTTTGAAAGCGGCTTCTATACAAGAATTATTATAGCAAAGATATGCAGATCTGCCAAATATTTTATCGCTATGGTTTATAATAATGGCACCGCTTTGATTTTCACGTGTTATTCTGATTAATTCACTTCTGTTTTTAATCTCTCCGCAGCCTGCACATTTTCTATCCGGCACTAATTTACCTCAGCTAATTTTTCAAGTTTCAGCTTCTGATCGTGTTCCATAAGCAGATTTATCAATTCATCCAAATCGCCGTCTATAACGGTATTTACATTCAGATTATGGTTAATACGGTGATCTGTCAGACGTCCCTGCGGGAAGTTGTATGTTCTTATACGTTCGCTTCTGTCGCCTGTACCTACTTGAGAACGGCGAAGATCGGTAATTTCCTGCATCTGTTTTTGAACTTCCATATCATAAAGTTTTGCTTTAAGGATTTGGAGAGCACGTTCTTTATTCTGAAGCTGTGAACGTTCTTCCGTACAGAAAATCATTATTCCTGTAGGCTTGTGAAAAACCCTTGCTGCAGTTTCTACTTTATTTACGTTTTGACCGCCGGCACCGCCTGAACGTGCTGTAGATATTTCTACATCATTCATATTCAATTCGACTTCAACATCATCAACTTCCGGCATAACAGCAACAGTCGCAGTAGATGTATGAACACGCCCCTGTGATTCTGTCGCAGGAACCCTTTGAACTCTATGAACACCTGATTCATATTTTAATTGCGAGTATACCGCATCACCTTTTATTGAAATAATAATTTCCGACACCCCTCCTGCTTCACATTCGGTTTTGCTCAATACCTGTGTCTGCCAGCCTTTTTTGTCGGCATAACGCATATACATTCTTGCTAAATCACCAGCAAAAATATTTGCTTCATCACCGCCTGCGCCCCCTCTGATTTCAAGCATAATGTCTTTATCATCCATCGGATCGCGGGGCAAAAGCAAAACTTTCATCTTTTGTTCATATTCAGGAAGTTTAGCTTCATTAGTCTCAATTTCAGCTTTGAGAAAACTTTTCATTTCCTCATCTTTTTCTTCATGCATCATCTGCTTAGCTTCTTCAATGGCATCAACTGCCTTTTTCCATTCATAGTAAAGGTTTACAGTTTCTTCCATTGATTTACGCTGTTTTGACAAATCGCGGAATTTTTTGTAATCGTGAATAACCTCCGGATCTGACAGGGTAGTTCCTAATTCATTATATTTCTTCTCTATCTGAAGAATTTTGTCTAACATATCTTTCATACCCTGATTATAACAGGAACAAAAAAATTTTCAAAGGGGAGAAAATATATACAAATAATGTATGATTGTACAAATATAAATTTTTAATATAATAAATAATAATTGAAACAGTCAAAACAAAACAATCAGGAGATAAATAGATGTTAGAATACTTTTTGGGTTCATATATAGTAACGATTGCCGGTCTTATCGGCGCATACTTCTGGGGCGAACACGTTCACGGAGGAACAGGTTGGACATGCGTTTTTATAGCTATGGTTCTGGGTATCCTTGAAGTAAGTTTATCTTTTGACAACGCGGTTGTCAATGCAATGAAACTGGAAAAAATGAGCCACAAATGGCGTATGAGATTTTTAACATGGGGTATATTAATTGCCGTATTCGGTATGAGATTTTTATTCCCGATACTTGTAGTTTCAATATTTGCGAAATTAAGTATGCTTGATGTTGCAAATATTGCGCTGACCAATGCTGATAAATACGCTTATTATCTGCACCAAACTCATGCTCCGATTGTAACTTTCGGCGGAATGTTTTTGATTATGTTATTCTTAAACTACTTTTTCAACCACGAAAAAGATGTGCACTGGATAAGACCCGTTGAATACTGGCTTTCACATTTTGATCATATAAAAGGGATTGAAGTCATTATTTCACTTTTAATGCTCCTTGCAACGCAAAATTTTGTACCGGCAGAGCAAAAAATTCATGTTATGATTGCAGGAATTTCAGGGATTATAACTTATCTTGCAATAGACGGGTTTACTCATTATCTAGAGAAACACGAAGAAATGCGTCTTGCAAAATGTACAGCAGAAGCCGCAGGATGTACAGGGCTTATCAGCTTTATTTACCTTGAATTAATTGATGCATCTTTCTCCCTTGACGGAGTTTTAGGGGCATTTGCATTAAGTAAAGATATAATAATTATTTCAATCGGTCTGGCTATAGGCGCTATGTTTGTAAGATCTCTGACAATTATGCTTGTTGAAAAGAAAACTTTAAAGCAATTTTTGTATCTTGAACACGGCGCTCACTGGGCAATCGGAGCTTTAGCGTGCTTAATGCTTGTGTCCACAGTTAAAGAAATTCCGGAAGTTGTAACTGGCGGAATTGGCTTAGGTTTTATCGTTGCAGCATTTATATCATCGGTTATGCACAATAAAAAAATGGAAAGACTTCTGGCAGAAGGAAAAAACGGCGGTGAAAATGCTTAAACTACCGCTTGTTTCATTTGTTGTAACCTCATACAACTATGAAAAATATCTCCTTAAAACACTTGAAAGTATTAAAGAACAAACATATAAAAATTTTGAAATTATAGTTGTTGATGATTGTTCGCAGGATAATTCAACAAAAGTTGTTGAAGATTTTATTTCAGATAATCAGGATTTAAAAATTACTCTTATTAAAAATGAAACAAATCAGGGGCAGCTTGCCGCAATGATTAAGGGGCTTAAGACTGCACAGGGGCAATTTATAAGTTTTATAGACAGCGACGACATTTTAATGCCCGAATATGCACAAAGTCATATAAGGGTTCATATGGAAACATCTGTTGCTTTTACATCATGCGGAATTGCCGAAATAGGAGAAGGTGACGAAGTTCATACAATGAATTCGAATGCCTGCCCTCATTGCGATAATCTCGACAGTTTATTTGCTTCTGAAAAAATTAATTTCAAAATATTAAAACATAAACGTTTCGGCGGCTGGTATTGGGCACCAAACAGTTCAGCAATGTTCAGAAAAGCATCAATAGAATTAATAACAGATTACCAAAATACTGACAAGTGGAGAATTTGTCCCGACAAATTTTTATTTAATTTCGCAAATTTAATCGGAGGGTCTGCAATAATCTATACACCTCTTGTCGGATACAGACGTCATAAAGATAATGCCGGCAACTGCTCTCTAGTAACAGGAGACAAAAGATTACACAGCGACTATATTACTAAAATAAATATACAGAACAATTTAAAAATCCACCCTGAGACAATAATATTTCTATGGCAAAACCGAAATAAACTCGGAAAAAGAAATACCGTCAAGTTAATCTCAACGGTACTTCTTTCATATATATTTTAAAAATTAGTCAATCTTCCAGCTATGAAGATATTCTTCCTGTTCGGGAGTCAATGTATCAATTTCAATACCCATTGATTTAAGCTTTAATTCTGCAATTTTAACATCAACTTCATTAGGAAGTGTATATAATTTATTTTCAAGTTTGCCTTTGTTTTTAACAAGAAATTCAATACCTAAAGCCTGATTTGCAAAACTCATATCCATAACGCTTGCAGGATGTCCTTCCGCATTTACGAGGTTTACCAGTCTGCCCTGAGCAAATACGTAAACCGATTTTCCGTTATCAAGTCTGTATTCTTCAAGGTTAGGTCTGATTTCACGGATTTCTATAGCATGCTCTTTCAAGCCGGCGACATTAACTTCCCAATCAAAGTGTCCTGAATTAGCAAGAAATGCTCCATCCTTCATTGTCAAAATATGCTGTACATCAACAACATGCTTATCGCCTGTAACTGTTAAGAATACATCACCTTCTTTAGCAGCCTCAGCAATCGGCATAACTCTGTAACCTTCCATAGCAGCCTCGAGAGCTTTTAAAGGATCAACTTCACAAACAATTACATTTGCACCTAAAGCTTTAGCACGTAATGCGCAGCCCCTGCCGCACCAGCCGTAACCAGATACTACAACTGTTTTACCGGCAATAAGAATATTGGCACCTCTTATAATACCGTCCATAGAGCTTTGCCCTGTTCCGTATCTGTTATCATAAAGGTGTTTTGTCAAACTTGTATTCACTCCGACTGCCGGGAATTTTAATTCACCCTGAGCTTCAAGAGCCTGAAGTCTTATAATACCTGTTGTAGTTTCTTCTGTTGAACCGATAATTTTTGAAGCCATTTCAGGACGTTCAGCATGGATAGTTGAAACTATATCGCAGCCGTCATCAATAATAATATCTGGATTATGGTTTAAAGCTTCCTGAATATGAGCTTTATATTGTTCAACAGTCTCACCTGCGACTGCAAATGTCGGAATTCCATAGTGTTTTACAAGAGCTGCAGCCACATCATCCTGTGTTGATAAAGGATTTGATGCAACTAAAACTGCGTCAGCACCGCCTGATTTCATTACAACGCATAATGCCGCGGTTTCTTTTGTTACATGCACACAGGCCGAAAGTTTCAAACCTTTGAACGGCTGTTCTTTTATAAAACGTTCCTGAATCTGCTTTAAAACAGGCATATCTTTAAACGCCCATTCAATCTGATTTTTACCCTGATCAGCAAGGTTTATATCTTTAATATCACATTTCATTTCTATAGCTTGCATTTTATTTTCTCCTTTTCATCAAGATTATATCAAGTAAATAATAATTATTATAATTTTTGTAAAAAATTGTTAATAAAATAATACATCATGTCAAAAAATAATCTTCAGTTGAGTTATAAATTAAGTAGTAAGGAGTGTTTATAGTGAAAGTCAATCTTAATCTAAACGGGACGAAAGTTAACAGGAACATCAATTTTGAGGGATATAAACCCGTAAAATCCGAATACGGGGACAAAGAATATGAATTTAATTATGTATATGATGACAGCAAATATGACTGCTATCTTGAAATATTCAGTGTCGGCAAGGATTCAAACGGGAACTATTTTATAACCGGAACACGTAAATACGAACCTTTAAATCCCGATGATGCGGTTGACGGAGAAAACGGCATAAAATTACAGAGCGGAAAAGCTACAAAAGTTGATCTTGCCGGAGATTTCGGCATAGAACCGGATGAAGCTTTTGCTTATCACTATAAATTATATCCGAAGGGTACTCATAAAGATGCTAAATGGGCAATAGATGCAGGTAATGTTGTTAATGAAACATATAAAAATCCCTGGGACATATTCAACATTGTAACAGACAGAGCTTCAACAGTTTCCAGAGGCGGAGCAATGAAACTTATTATTCCTGATATTAACAATGTATTATGGGTATATGATGATAAAAATAATATAGTTAAAAATCCGGATATAAACCGTTTAAAAGATGTTTCCAAAAATTTCGCAAACAAAATAGGAGGTTCATTAGCCGGTATTGAAAAAGATGTTGACGAAGGCAAACTTGATAATTTTACAAGAATTATCACGCTCCCGATGTTCACGGATGACAGTCTCACAGCCCATGCTTACTGGAACAAAAACTGTATGCAGATGGCACATAGTATCGGGAATATAAACAACTATACATCATTACAGAAAAAACTTTTTGCAAAAGGTATAAATCTTGTTGCCGATGGTGCATATGTTAATGAAGGTCTTGAAGGAATTCACTTCAAACATATATTACAATGGGGAACAAAGTCGCCTTATATGGACTGGTTTAAAATATCAGACCTGCAATCAGGACCTTTGAGTCTTGGAGTGTTTGGAAAGAAAACTCAACATATAACCCACAGACTTGTCAACTCTAAATATACATTTGACCAAAATGCTGATGGAACAGTTAAAATAGGTAAAAATCTCAAATACAACCCGAAAGCTCCGACATACATACAAATTTATGACAGCAGGATTAAAAACGCAGAAAAAATGTCTAATGAAGAATTAATCCGTGCTTATAACAAAATCAACAGACATCATATTGAAATAAATACACACAATGATACTGTAATCCCTTACAGCTTCAGAATAAACTCTGATACTTACAAAAAAAATATTGAAAAACTTAATGAATACAATAAAAAATTACCGCAGGACGAACGTATTCCGTACAAAAGCGGAAAAGGAACACGCATAGTATCCCACTTTGAATATTTCGGACTTGACGGCAAACATGAAAGCGGTTTTGAAACCTGGGATGCTAACCCTGATATTGCAAAACTTAACTATGTATATTCCAATACAGATACACAAAAACTGAAAAATATACTGGATCCGAATAAACGTGCAGAAGCTGCAAATATTCTGCTTCAAAATAACATGCAGGTTCAGGACTATGCAATATCTTCCGCTAAATTCTGGACAAAGAAAACTAATGATATCTTAAACCTCTATGTAGCACAGAATTTAAAAAATATTAAAGGGAAAAATCCTAAAGAAATAACAGCCAAAATCTCATCTTTATCAAACGGAAAAGTGTTCCCGAAAGATACTGACGTAAATGAAGCAATCGTCTCAAAAGTTATGAACGGTTCATACTTCCTGAACGGAACAAAATCAAATGACTCTTATGATGATTTGTTAACCCGCGGTCTGATGGAATTACCGCTTGACTCCATTGAAGTTGGAGATGATATAGCAGCAGTTCTGGCGTCACCTTATATGACTAAACGTGCAATCAAAGATGACCAGATAGGTGTAAGCCGCTTTGATATGTACAAAAACGGCAACAAACATGTACTGCCGCAATTTCGCCATGCTTATGATTTGACAGATAAAATGTACACAAATGAAATGAAAAATCTGGCAAATGAAATTTTCCAAAAACTTGAACACAGAATGGAAAAAGAAGACGGAAACAAACTGCGCGATAAAAACGGCAACCCGACAGATTATGCTAAATATGTAATGCCACTTTTGACCGCAGAAATAGCAAGATTTGCGATAATTAAATCTGTTTTGCCTGAAGCAAAATTTTCTTATAACAAAGAAACGGGTGAAATTACTTATGATTATAAAACTTTGAAAAACACTTCACTGATAGGAATGGGTATAATACCTGTCAGTCCGGAAGATGAAGCGCTCTCATTAATTTCTAAAATAAGATATAGAATAAAAAGAATTAATGAATCAGACAAAAATGATTTAACAAATGCTCTGTGGCAATCCATAAAAGGCACTGATGCAAACAGTTTCAAACTTGCAGAAATGCTAGTTAACAGAACTCAAGCAGGTTTAGACTGGAGAATTGATGCTACAAAAGATATAGGCGATATCGAATCTGTCAGAAACCAGAAAACAGATTTTGAATATACATGGAACAGAGTTATTGATTTCTGGTCAAAATTCACGGACGGAGTAAGAAAATATCATCCTGACGCATATATCGCCGCAGAAGTTACCGATGAAGATACAATCTTTGGTAAAGGTTATGGTTCAAAATCCGGTTCAAGATATGAAAACTCAAAAGAAGCAGTGAAAAAGCTGTTAAATGAATCCGGTTTTACAACAACCGCAAATTACAGCTATTTTTCATCAGATATTACCCAAATATTCGGCAAACTGTTTGACTTTGACGGAGAACATTCCCCTGAAAAGGGCCTTAATCACGGTCATACCGTATATAAACAGCTTATGAATTTCTTGAATACAGGTTCTCTGGAATCTCTTTTATATACTTATACCTTTGCAGGTAACCATGATAAAGCCCGTGCACTGGACGGTTTTGCAATGGATATGGATATGGTATACGCAGATTTAACGGATGAAAATCAATACACTTACCGTGAAAGAGCATACAAAATTCTGAATGCGAAAGGCTATGGAGATGTTGTTTATCCTCAAGAGGTAAACGATTATGATTTTAACCGCGTAAGCAATCTAGCTGTTGCAAAATGCGAATCAATTGCAAGCGGTATGGGCAAAGCATCTACAAAAATAAATCTTAGTCAGGAAAGAAGCACTTATATTTATGAAAAAATGCTAAAATCACTGGCACACTTAGCTAAAGGCAATTTCAAAGGTAAAGTATTTGAAGCAGACGGATTTGGAACCAAAGATTTTAATACAGCAATAGATATGGTTCTTGAAGAAATGGATTATCTGGAACGTGACAGATCTAAACGTCTGACAGCCAATGAAAAGAAAAAACTTAAAGATAAAACACTGGAAAGAATTATTGATCCTGCGATGTCAAGGCTTCTTGGACAAACTAAATTTTTAGTTGCACTTCTTGGAAACCCGACATTATTTGCAGGCGATGAATACGGTTCTACTGGTTTTGAAACAACTACTAAAAACATATACCTTCAAAACAGAAATATAATTCATGAAGAATGGGCTGATCCGAATAGCCCTGAGTATAAGGAATTTGTAAAAAACCACATGGATAATATGCTTAAAGCCTTTAAGCTCCGTAAAAGACCTGAACTAAGGGCGTTAAATGACGGTGCTCCGTTTGTTCTAATGCCGCAGAATGCACATTTTAAACTTGATATTTATAATGATGACACAAATAAAACAGGCAAACCTGACAGAACAGAAGAAGGAGACACACAAGTTTCTGCGCTCTTAAAACAAAGTCCTGACGGTGCAATGACAGTTTCTGTCTTTAATACGGCGGCATTAAATCATAAATTTGACAGATACTATGATACTGCTGAAATTACAATGAACTGTATTGATTTGAATGAAGCGGGCGACGGGAAAACCGGACTTAAAGGCGGACTTAAACCGGGATTAAAGTTCAAAAATGCAAATACTGAAGAAATTTATTATGTTAATGGCAATAATCAGATAACAGGACCCGATCACAAACCGATTAAGTTCAAAGATTCAACATTAATTCTATATCATGAACCCAGCTTTACAGGCAGAAGAGTTATGTACAATCCTCAATACAATTTTGCAACATCAAATTCTTACAAGCCGAAACAGGAAATTGTAACCGGCTCTAAACTGGCTGTCGTAAGCAAATAGATTAATTTAAACAGCAAATCTGAAATGTACAAGATCACCGTCCTGTACGACGTAATCTTTGCCTTCAAGACGTGTTACGCCTTTTTCTTTGCAGGCTGCGTATGAACCGTATTTTACAAAATCTTCATAAGGTGTTATTTCTGCTCTTATAAAACCTTTCTCAAAGTCAGTATGAATAACACCGGCTGCCTGAGGAGCTTTTGCTCCTGCGGGGATTGTCCATGCATGAACTTCTTTTTCACCTGCGGTTATAAAGGTCCTTAAATTCAAAAGTTTATAAACGGATTTAATCATTCTGTCTATGCCGCTGTCTTCAACACCAAGTTCTTTTAAATATTCTTTTGCTTCATCAGAACCCAGTTCTGCAAGTTCTTCTTCAATTTTTGCAGAAATAAGAACAACTTCCGCATTGTGCTTTGAAGCATATTCTTTAACCTGCTGTGTATAATTATTTCCGTCTTTAAGATCATATTCCGATACATTGCAAACATAAATAACGGGTTTTGTAGACATCAAATTCAACTGCTTAACAACAGGAATTTCATCTTCGTTAAAATGATCTTTTACGTTAATAAAAGTGCCTTCTGACAGTAAATCCGTAAGTTTTGTCAATACTCCGTCTTCTAAAACAGCAGCTTTGTCACCACCTTTTGCCTGTTTTGAAATTCTTGCCTGACGTTTTTCAACTGACGCCAAATCAGCAAGAGCGAGCTCTGTATTAATAACCTCTATATCATCAAGCGGACAAACTTTTCCTGCAACGTGAATAGTATTAGGATCATCAAAACATCTTACAACCTGAATAATTGCATCAACTTCTCTGATATTGTGCAAAAACTGATTACCTAAGCCTTCACCTTTGCTTGCGCCTTTAACAAGTCCGGCGATATCAACAAATTCAATTGCGGTCGGAATTATAACATCTGTTTTGCAGAGTTTTGCAAGAATTGCAAGCCTTTCATCAGGCACATTAACAACACCTACGTTCGGTTCAATTGTACAAAACGGATAATTTGCACTCTGTGCATTTTTTGCACTTGTCAAAGCGTTAAATAAAGTTGATTTTCCGACATTTGGCAGTCCTACTATTCCTGTTCTAAGCATTTAATTAATCCTTTATATAATCTTTTACTAAAAAAATTATATCACGAACAAAAATTGTAATTATTTATTAGTATTAGTGCCTTATAAGTTTACACAAGCCACACAAATATTGTCATTCTGAACTTGCTTCAAAAGCTTGAAAATTTTGTGCATATCCTTACAAACTTTAACAGAAAAGAAAAACCCGTATTTTTCAATACGGGAAGGAATGTAAATAAACATACCTTAAGGTAAGTTTATTTTTTTTATAAACAAATCTATTTTATTTTCGCTTCAAGAGCCTTCAGGCGAGCATCTAATTTCTTATTATCGTTCTGAACCTGTTTCAAAACAGTATTCAGTTCTTTATTGTCATCCTGAACTTGTTTCAGGATCTCTGTCAGTTCTTGGTTTTCTTTTTGCAAAGTCGTGACACGCGTATCAAGTTCCTTTATCGCATTTATCATTGCAAAGAACATATCCTCAAAACGGATTGTTAAAAAGCCGTCAACACCCTTTTTCACAGCGTCAGGGAAAACTTTTTGCAAATCCTGCGCGATTACACCAACGTGCGGTGTTTTCTTTTCATCTTTTTTGAAGGTATAGTTAAATACTTTCAACTGACGAATTTTATCTAAACCTGATGTGCTTTCTTTGCCTACGTATTTTAAGCGGCGATCAGAAACAAGATGAGTAGTTATATGGGCGTCATCATTGTTTGTCATTGTTAACCAACCATTAGCCCTTTGACCTCCTATATAAGTAGATGGCATATTTACCCATAAAGCACCTTGCCAATCACTTCGATTTTTCCCAACATTACTACTAAAGTAACTATCCGACAGATCATCACCCACACGCAATACTCCCGGAACAAACACGGTAGTATTAGCATCTCCAAGAAATATTACTTTTTTAGTATCAGAAAGAATACCCGGGAACATGCCGCGAATATTTGAACCAGGACCTGAAAAAGCACCAATACATACTTTTGAGGAACCAGTTACACCATTACAAGCATTTGACCCTATAGAAATATTATTATAACCTAACGCTTTTGTATTATTACCAATAGCAATTGAGCCAATTTCGGAAGCTTCCGCGGAACCCCCAATGGCAATTGAACCGTAATCCAAAGCACTTGAATACGACCCTATTGCTATAGCGGACATGTCTGATGTCTCTGCATTAGAGCCGATGGAGATTGCGTTACTAGCCAACGCATCTGCTGAATTACCTATAGCTATGGATGAATTTCCGGAAGATATTGCTTCCTGTCCAATTGATAAAGCACTATATAGCGTTGCCTCGGCTTTATAACCTATTGCATTACTATAATTAGCTGTTGCTTTTGATTGATCGCCTATGGCATTGGAATATTGAGCACTGGCTTCTGACTGATTTCCTATCGCGGTTGAGTGGATTGCTGTTGCTTTTGATGTACGTCCGAGTGCAGTTGAACCCTCCATTGAGGCTTCTGAATTATCTCCTATTGCAGTCGCTCCTACCCCGGAAGCTTCCGCATAATTACCTATTGCATTTGATACTTGGTCGGAAGACTTTGCATTATAACCTATGGCATTAGATGAATTGCCAAGTGCTTGTGCATCTTTCCCAAAAGCATTTGCCGACCCGCCGCTTGCTTTTGCATTTGTTCCGATTGCTGTCGAATAATAGTTGGTTGCTGAAGAGCCGCTGCCTATGGCTGTTGTATCAGTATTTGTCGCTGAAGAATTTATTCCGATGGCGGTTGAATTACTCCCGCCGACACTTGTATTACGTCCGACTGCTACTGAATTTGTTACAAGATCGCCGTTTAACAAGCTGCCTAACAACAAGCCGTCATTCTTAAATTTAATACTCCCTAAAACTGTATCGCCGGTTTTAAATAATATATGATCTTTACCTTCAGGTGCATTAATTACTAAACGGGATGATGTATCGGTATTTTCTGCTCTTTCCTGACCGAGCATAGCGACCTGGGCGTCACCTAAGGCATAATATGCATCTGATCCGTTACTTGCCCACTGCCAAGGAGACGACTGGTCAAGCTTGTTTCTTGTTGTCATGACTGGTGCCATGGCGGCCATGATAATACTTAATATTAGCATTACCACCATCATCTCGGCTAAAGTGAAAGCACATTTCTTTAGACGATAGGACGGTAAGACGTTAGGACGATAAGTTCGTTTCTCATAATTAATGTCATGCTGAACGTCGGATTGACCTCGGCGGCTCTGCATCTCTTGAGATCCCGAAACAAGTTCGGGATGACAGATTGCTAATTTATTATTGATATTAGCTTTGCATCTTTGCTTCTTGACATCTTTGCTTCTAGCTGCGTCTTTGCCTCCGGCGGAGCCTACAAAGCCCCCCCCCCGACTTTACTTTTGTTTACATTCATTCCCATAATTACGCCCTTTCTTAATTAAAAATACAGGTTATTATAATTATAACCTGTATTTGAAAAATTTTCAAGTTTAATTAAATTTTACGCAACATCTTCATTGTCAGGACCGATAACCTGTATGCCAAATTTTGTTCTAAACAGGTGTTTTACAGTATCTCCCTGAATTTCGTACATCATTTTGTTAAACATATCATAAGCCTCGCGCTTGTATTCAATCAAGGGATCTTTTTGACCGTAAGCACGAAGCCCGATACCGTCACGAAGCATATCAATATTATGAAGATGATCTATCCATTTGTTATCAACTACACGAAGCAGAATATCTTTCTCAAGATTTCTTACAACATTACTCTCACTGAACGGTTCTTGAGGTTCTGCATCAGGATCATATTGTGATACAACCTGATTATAAAAATGAATAATTTCTTCCTCATGCTGTCTGTAAGCATTTATGGCAAGTGTTTTTAATTTATCATAAATAGGTTCAAATCTTAAATTCTGAATATCCGAAACTTGAACGCCAGACAATTGCGGAATTATGGAATGAAGTTCTTTAATCAATGTCTGTAAATCTTCATAAACATATTCCTCAGGATGTAAATCAGGGGCAATATAGCTTCTCAAAAGCCTGTCAATTTCTTTTTCAATCATATAATATATATCATCTGACAAATTCTTTCCTGCAAGAACTTTTCGGCGCTGGGCATAGAATTTTTCTCTCTGAATATTCATAACATCATCATATTCAAGAACAGACTTTCTTATGTCAAAGTGATATGTTTCAACTTTTTTCTGCGCCGATTGAATTTGTTTTGTTATAAGAGTATTTTCAATCGCCATATTTTCTTCGACGTTGAGCATATCCATCAATGCCATCATTTTTTCGCCGCCGAAAATTCGCATCAAGTTATCTTCCATAGAAAGGAAAAATCTTGTGGAACCCGGGTCACCCTGACGTGCCGCACGTCCTCTTAACTGGTTATCAATACGGCGAGACTCGTGGCGTTCTGTACCGATTACGTGAAGTCCGCCTGCGGCAACTACTTTTGCATGTTCAGCCTCTGTTATAGCACGTGCCTGTTTTAAAGCAGCCTTTTTTTCTTGTTCATAATTCGGGTTATCCGGCGTTATTCCTTTGCTGTCAAGCATATCTTTTGCAAGGAATTCAGCGTTGCCGCCTAACAAAATATCCGTTCCGCGGCCTGCCATATTTGTTGCAATTGTAACAGCACCAACACGTCCTGCCTGTGCAATAATATAAGCCTCTTTCTCATGATGTTTGGCATTCAAAACATGATGGGGAATTTTACGCTGTTTTAAGAGTGCTGAAACATATTCTGATTTTTCAATACTAATTGTACCAACGAGAACAGGTCTGCCTGCATTATGCATCTTTATAATATCTTCTATAACCGCATTAAACTTCGCGCGTTCTGTTTTATAAATAACATCAGGATAATTAATTCTGATATCAGGTTTGTTTGTCGGAATTGTCGTAACTTCAAGGTTATAAATTTTGCCGAATTCAGCTTCTTCAGTCATTGCGGTACCCGTCATACCTGCAAGTTTAGGATAAAGTCTGAATAAATTCTGGAATGTTATACTTGCAAGCGTCTGCGTTTCATCCTGAATTTTCACACCTTCTTTAGCTTCTATTGCCTGATGAAGTCCGTCAGACCAGCGTCTGCCTTCCATTAGACGACCGGTAAATTCATCAACAATCATTACTTCACCGTTTTTAACAACATAATCCGTATCTTTTACAAACAACTCTTTTGCTTTCAGAGCTTGCAAAAGGTGATGAGCGTACTGTGTATTAATATCGAACAGATCTTTAACACCTATGATTTCCTGAGCCCTGTCAATACCGTCTTCTGTGAGGATGATATTTTTATTTTTTTCATCCACCTCGTAATCTTTAACTTTTTCGAGCTGTGGAGCAACCTTAGCCATAAGTTTATAAGTTTCGGCAGACTTTTCAAGACGTCCGCTTATGATTAAAGGAGTTCTTGCTTCATCTATCAAAATACTGTCGACTTCATCTATAATCGCGTAGTTGTAAGGTCTTTGAACAAGCATATCAAGACTTGCCGCCATATTGTCACGCAAATAATCAAAACCGAATTCGTTATTTGTACCGTAAGTAATATCACAGTCATAAGCAGCTTTTTTAGCGGCAAAATCATCTGCAGTACGTCCGCCTGATAAAATTACTCCGACAGTAAGCCCCAGGAATTTATAAATTTTGCCCATCCATTCGCTGTCACGTTTTGCGAGGTAATCGTTTACTGTGATAACGTGAACACCTTTGCCGGTCAAAGCATTCAAATAAGCAGGAAGGGTAGCGACAAGAGTTTTACCTTCACCTGTTCTCATCTCGGCAATATGACCGTTATGAAGAAAATATCCGCCGATAAGCTGAACATCAAAATGACGCATGTTCAAAACACGCTTGCCCGCTTCTCTGACTGTTGCAAAAGCCTCCGGCAAGATTTTATCAAGTGCTTCTTTTTCAAGTTTTCTGTCAGTTTTAAAATCCGACGATGTCGGACGTTTTGCAAGAATTTCTTTAAACTCGTCAGTTTTTGCCCTCAATTCTGCATCTGACATCTGTTCAAACTGCGGTTCAAGAGCATTAATATGATCAATAATTCCCATTATATTTTTAATTTTTTTATCGTTAGGATCGCCTAACAACTTTAATAAAAAGCTAATCATTATAAAATTTTCCTCTCCGTCTGGTATTATATTTATAATACTAACACGGACAAGAAAAAATTAATATCCCTTAAGGAAATATTTATATTTTACAAGATAAATGTTATAAGAGAGCTCTAAGGTTATAAGACAGTAAGATACTAAGAGATTACGGCACTTTTTGCGCCGTAAAGACTTATTCGCTTATTCACCTACTTACTTATTGACTTCAAATAACATTTATTATGTTTTCTTAATCATGTCTTGATTAGTAAATTTTTTTGTGATTTGATAAAATTGGAATAGGGCAATTCCTCTTAGCCTTGTTCAAGGGAATGTCAGCTAAAGCGGCGGCTGCGTTGGATGATATCCCCGATGGTTACATAAAAATAAGGGAAATTTTAAAATGTTAAAAATCAGATTAAAAAGATTAGGTGCTAAAAAACAACCTACATACAGAATAGTTGTTATTAATTCTACAACAAAACGCGAAGGCAGACCTGTTCAAGAGTTAGGTCACTACAATCCGAAAACTAAAGTTATGAAGTTAGACAAAGCTTCTGCTCTTGAATGGATTAAAAAAGGTGCTCAACCAACTGAAACTGTTGCTTATTTAATCAAAAACTGCAACGATGACGGTACTTTAAACTACAAGAAAAAAGAAACCGTAAAACTTTCTAAAAAGGCTCAGGCAAAAGCCCAGGCTGAAGCCGAAGCAAAAGCTAAGGCTGAAGAAGAAGCTAAAGCTGCCGCTGCAGCAGGCGAAGAAGCTCCTGCAGAAGAAGCTGCAACAGAAGCTTAAACTAAATTTTTATATTAAACAGGGCGGATTAAAAAATCCGTCCTGTTTTGTTTATTGTTTTGTATCAAATTTATGTTTTACTTCGTATGATTTCCCTTCTAACTTAAATGTATCTATCTCTTGCTTTTCGCAGATGACCAATCGTTATCTTTACCTATTTGAGTAAATTTATAATTAAAATAGGTTCCCATAATTAAAAATATAATACATAGACTTATAGAGACAATATCATTTATACTCATTTTTTATAACTCCTATATTATTATCAATAATTTCATTTATTTTTATTATATTGTATATAAATAAAAAATCAAAATATGCTCCTAATATTATCCATAACAGTTTTGCTAAAGAAAAATTATCTGCCAGAGATAACCCCACCAACCCACCGGATAATAACGTTACAACAGCAATAAGGCTTGTTCTCAGACTTATCAAATTTTTATTTGATTCTTCCAGGTACTTCATAGATACATTATACACTTATTCATACATGTGTCAATCAATGTTTTAGTGTAACTTAATCATTATACTTGCTTATTTCCGCAAAATAACTTTCAAGTGCTAAATAACCTTTGTAAATTTCATTTGAAATATTTGCGTAACTGTTTGCAACAATAAATTTTAATTCCTTTGTTCTTATTTCCAAAATTTCATCCGAATCTTTTTTCAAGTTTTCATCGGCAGACATTGACCATTTTTGCAAAAGCGCTAATTCTTCATACATTTGTTTAACTGTTGTGTATTCAAGCGTATTAAAATCGTATTTTGCGAGAAGTCTCTTTTCAGTGTTTGAAATCCTAGACATAACAGCCTGAAATTTAAATACTTTTTTAATAATAATATAGTTGTCAGCGAGCTTTCTGTGAGAATACGGTATAATATTTTTTGCTAACAACGCAGCATAAGAACGAGAAGTGAACACTTCGTCATTTCTTGAAAATGCACTTCTTGAAGTTAAGTCAAAATTTGATTTTTTTTCTATTAAATCTTCCGGCATTTCTACCCCCTGTTATGAACAATAATATAAAAACCAAACCCAATTGTCATTGTTTAAAGTCAAATTTTTTACATAAATTAAAATAAATCAGATCAAAGATTTTACAAATATTTTTATTGTATTTAAACGTTTTTTATCATTTTTAAAAGATGCAATAATTTTTATAATATCTTCAAAGACTTCTTCTTCGGGGCACATAAAATCAAAATCAAAAAGGTCAGAAAATTGCACCTGCAATACATCCGCCAGCTTAGAGAGATTATCGGCGGACGGAAAATATTTACCGGTTTCAATAGAACTTATACTTGTGACATCAACCCCTACAAGTTCTGCAAGCTTTTCCTGAGTTAAACCTCTGAATTTTCGATATTTCTGTAAATTTTTTCCGAAATTCTTTTTCAAATTCATTTGCTGCCTCTTTTAATTATTTTATAAAGTATTTGAATATTTAACATCAAGTAAAACATCTAGTTAATGTTGCAAAATATGAGTTTTACTTGTATAATATAGAAGTTCTACTTGTTATTTGGAGGCAAATATAAAAATGAAACTCAAAATTAATTCACATTCAGCTTTTACACTGGCAGAGGTATTAATTACTCTTGGCATTATCGGTGTTGTTGCTGCACTCACAATACCCGTGATTATTAGTCGTAATCAGTCAAAATCACTTGAAGCAGGGTTAAAAAAAGGAGCTTCCGTTATAAGTCAGGCATTGTTAAGTTATGAGAACGACAATGGAGAACCGATAAAATCTGACATATCTGTAGCCGGTCAGCAACTTGGTGATAAAATAATAAAATACTTTAAAGTCGTTACAGATTGCGGTTATTCTTATAGTTCCGACAGTAATCTAAAGGGATGTGTTCCTTTTGTACAGGGTGACAGTGCCGATAAAAGTTCCACATTATATAAAACATTAAACGGGTCTAAAGTTATAGACTTAACATTTTTTGATGACAGACAGTTTATTTTAGCAGACGGAAGCATGATATTTTTAGAAAACAATGTCTGGGAACGCACATATATATCAATAGATGTTAACGGATATATCAAAGGGCCAAATCGCCTGGGACAAGATTTATTTATGTTTCAGCTTGACACAAACGGGAGATTAATTCCTATGGGTGCAGAAGGTACAGATTATTACAGTGAAAATGATGAATATTGTTCCAAAACATCAACAAACGAAATGAATGGAGCAGGTTGTACATATAAAGCTTTAGGAGATACCAAATATTTTTCAAGCTTTTAACAAATAAAAAAACAGCAGAATTTGTCTTCTGCTGTTTTTTATATATTTTAATCGTCTTAATCAGCAAATTGCTGCATTATTTCAAAAGGTTTTTCTGCAACTCTCAGAGTTTCTTCATCGATAATACCTCTTTTTAATTCAGAGAAAGTTGCTTTTTTAGAGTTAAATTTTTTCTTCAAAAATTCATAAGAAATTTTCGGGTCACATTTGTCGCCGCAGGTAAACAAATCAACTGCTGCATACCCGAGTTCCGGCCAGGTATGGATTGCAAGGTGGCTTTCCGAGATAATAACAACACCCGAAACTCCATAAGGGTTAAACATATGGAAACATTTCTGGACAATAGTAGCACCACATTCAAGGGCGGCATCCACCATATACTTTTCGACCTTATCAATACTATTTAATGTGTTTGGATCACATTCAAAAAATTCTGCTAAAACATGTTGTCCTAAGTGGATTTCTTTTTTGCCGTTTTCTTGAAACGCTGTAAAAGGTGATATTACTGCCAATTCATGTGCCTCCTATCTATAAATGTATACTTATAACTACTACTATTTACGTTACGCAATTAACATATTACAATAAAAATCTCAAAATTTGTAAAATTTACACTTGAAAAAATTTTTTTTACAAATCTTATCAAAATAATATGCCCGAAATACAGAAATATTGTATCATTCAAACGGGTTATTTTTATTAATATTTTTTAACAAATTCAGGTTGTATTTTTTATTTTTTATATATAGAATTTAAATATGAACAAAATATTGGTTATAGATGATGACATTGCAATTAATGAACTTATAAAAGTTAATCTGGAACTGAACGGGTATAAGGTTATACAGGCTTATGACGGGGTAAAAGGCTTTGCACTGTGCAAACAGGAATTGCCGTCGCTGGTTATCCTTGATGTTATGATGCCTGATACTGACGGATTTACGGTTGCGCAAAGAATACGCAAAAATGATGAAACAAAAGATATACCTATTTTGATGCTCACGGCTCTATCGCAGGTAAATGACAAGGTAAAAGGCTTTAATATCGGAGTTGATGATTATCTTGTAAAACCTTTTGAAATGGAAGAATTACAGGTTAGAGTAAGGGCTCTGCTAAAAAGATCCAGACAAATTCCTGAAAGTGCATCTACAAGAGACCTTCTAACTTTAGGAGAAATAACTCTTTTACCGGAGCTTTACAGTGTTAAAATCGGTGACAGACAGGCGAAGTTAACACCTATAGAATTTGATATTTTTAACCTTTTATTTCAAAATCACGGGAATATGGTATCCTCAGCGCAATTGCTAAAAGATGTCTGGGGATATTCGCCTGACGATGATATTGAAACAATCAGGGTGCATATAAGACATTTGAGAAGCAAAATAGATAAAATAGCTAACGGTAAAAAATATATTGAAACAATTTACGGCGGCGGATATAAGCTGAATATTTGATGATATTACCTTGACAAAATATAAAAAATCATAAATAATAAAATAAAAAAGGAGTTGGAATATGTTTTATAGAGAAGCTTTGAGTTGCCCCCCCCCCAACA
>CALVEM010000006.1 GCA_944326605.1 Candidatus Gastranaerophilales bacterium | reverse complement strand
TCTTTCCGATAATTGTAATCCCGATTTATATATGCATAATTCTACTTATTCTTTAGTCTATTTTGATGCTAATTTATCTTTTAAAGAATCCATATATTTCCAGATAGTCTTATAGGCGGATAGTTTTTGTTTTTTTGCATCTCCGCTTATAAAGTTTTCTGTTGGCATATCTATACTTTTTTTACTTGGAAAATTGTGACATAGAGTTACTTTTGTACGTATTTCCTTAATTCTATATGTAGGAATACCAAGCATATTTAAAAACAAATTAGGAGAAGGTTCGCCTACAGCATTGTTACAAATCCCAACAAATATAGTATCCTTATCAGTGCCAATTGTTTTAGCCTTAGCCTCTAATCTCTGCAATGCATTTTTAGGTAATAATTGCTGCGGTTTTTTAGATAATAATGTGCCGCCAACAACCTCCAGTTTTGCTTTAAAACTTGTATTCTGATTATTACTAATCGGTGATATTTGCATTAATATATACTCCAACTTACAGGTATATTACTTTTTAATGTATGTATCATAGCATAAAAATATTATTGTAGAACTATACAGGTTAAGCCTCTACATCAAGTGCAAATTTTTCAATATCTTCGACAGTTATGTTACGATTAATATTTTTCCACCATTGATTTTGATAAACACATTCTGGCATACAAATATCCCCAAGTGCATTACTTTGAAATCCATAAGGTTTAAACTCGTTTTCTTCAACAAATTTAGGTTTCATAAATAATTCTTCTATAGATTTCACTAAAGGATACCCTACTCTTACAAGTTTTTCATCTTTTTCATTTAATATATAATTATAATAATCTGGATCATAAGGATTATAATATCCTATATTATTATTTGTTAATCTTAATTTTGTATCTGGGGCAATTGAATCAATATATTTTAAGCTTGTATATAGCCTTGCAAGTTTTTCTTTCCTTTCTAATTTAGGCATGTAGGATATTTCTGACATCACTTTCTGTAAATCTGCTTTTGGAAATCTTGCGCCGAATTTAGTATTATAGCTAGTATAGTAGTTATTTTTTTGAATATTCATTTATTACCTCTTTCTTTATTATGTTGTTATTTTAATACAATATTGGCTGTTTTTTAATCATCTCAATCCACTGTTCAAGAGAAGCTTCGTTCAAATACATATTTGGAGAAAAATCCACTAGTGGAGTTCCGCCATTTTTGTAATAATCATTCAAAAAGTGCTCTAATGTCGCAGACCAGTTGATAACGACCTTTTTATCATTATCACGTTCGAGAAAGATGTATTTTGAATTCTCTCGTGGAGATTTTTGATTTAAACTTGAAAACTCTTGTAATATTTTTGTTGAATCTTCAAGTGGTCTTTTCGCATCAGGTAGTCTGTATCCCATTGAATAATGGAATGGAAAAGAATTTCCTTCTGCAACAATACAAACATTGCCCAAACCGTTTTGCAGCATTCTTTCTACTCGTAATTGGTGCATTCTTGTTCCGATTCCGCCAAAATCTTTATTCCCCTTTGCATCCATGTAGGATAAGACTTTTTCACAAAGTTCCCCGTTAATAAATGCTCCCTCAAATTTTGGGCTTATCATTTCCTGTTCTTTATCTATATAAAAATATGTATCACCTATAACTCTATAATTTTTATTTTTGATATTTATTTCCCCGTTTGCCTCTGGAACCATAAGATAGTATTTTTCCATATTAGGGATATCTCCATCAACTCTTGCAATATATGCATTTACTGGCTTATTTGTCTTTTTATCAATCAGAGTTGTTATCCTTAAGCCGCTTTCATCTAAGTTAGTTTTAGGTGTAAATTCAGGTGAGAGTAGTTTTTTAAAAGTCTTAGAACTAATTCCTTGAAAATTCTCTTTTAATAGGCTGACTTCAACCATATCTGCTGCCGGCTGACGTACAAGGTCAACTTTTTTAAAATTGAACATTCTTTTAGTCGCAGGGATAATAATATCTTTAAATATATTTGTCTTTATTCCGTTTATTTTCATATTTGAATTCCTAATATTTTTTAAAACCTGTAAATATAAATTTTGCTAATTAAAAAAATCAAGTTTGTAGCTTGGATTTTCCCCAAACACAAAGTGTCCGAAAATAATCAAACCATGTGTAACAAGTAATCATACCATGTGTTCTTTTACAATAATCTATGTTATTTGCTGTAATTTAACGGGACATTTTATCTGAATGTATTTTAACGGGACATTTTGTCTGAACGAATAAAAGGATTATTCGGCAAGGTTGGCTTTGTGTTTGAATTATAGAGGTCGGAAGTAATCGTTTTATGCGTTCTGAAACCGGACGAAAAGTCTCTTTTGGGTATCACAAATGTCCTCAAAATTCCAAAATTTTTATCTAAAAAACGAATCGTCATCGCTGTTTGTCCTAATTTCACTAACTTGCACGGATAAAACGATTATTGGATTTTTGAAGTAAATAATGTCCGATTTGATTTTAATAAGAGTAATTTGTGTTGGTATGTTACAAAAGTAGGGAAACAGGAACACTTTTCCGACTTCAGAGTTAATCTGTGAGAATAAGTGATATTCAGTCTGGTTCTAAAGATAAAAGTTGGATTGAAGTATTTAAGATAAATGAAAAAATAAAGGAGTAAAGTATGAGTATTAGCACTTCTACAAAAGCGGAACTATCAATTCTTGCAGATGGGGTAAATGTTGAAATTGGTGCTAGCTACACTGTTAAAGGGGAAACCTTTACATTGATCGACAAGTATTCAAATCCCGATAATGGTTACCAAGGTTATGCTTATAAGGCAAATGATGGAAAAATTTATATTATTAATTCGGGGTCATATGACATTACAAATTTTGAGAATTTATTTACTGGAGAAGGATACAAAGATTGGGTCAAAAGTAATGGAGAATTAATAAATGGTATACTTCCAAGCCAATTTTATTCGGCAAACTATTTTTTACAACAAGTAAGAAATAACTATAATAACAATTCAAATAATAACATGGAAGTTATAGGCCAATCATTGGGTGGCTCCCTAACTAATTTATTGGGAATGTTGGATGAAAACAAAAATTTAGTTTGTACTGGTTTTAACACATTAGGTGTTGCATCATTTGGTACTGTACTTGAGCAAAATGGATTTGATATCTCTGACACATACTTAAATATTAGTAACTATGTTTACAATAATGAAAGGGTTTCACAATTAAGAGATCAAGTTGGAAACGTATTTAAATCATCCTATAATGAAACAGATTTCCCAGCTTTTCATAATATACATACGCATATAAACAATAATCTTGAATATGAGCTAGTTGATGATTTCCCTACAATTCAATCCGTTTGTAATTTATTAAATATAATTAATCCTACTATTAGTCTGATATTTGATGCTGTTCATAAAACTATTTGTTATTCTTTAAAGTTGATTGGTAGTGAAGGTGAAAAAATTTATGATTTATATAAAAAATTAAATGAAGAAAAGTTATTAAATAATGTATATTCAATAATCGATAATGAAAATGTTTATTTAGTGAAGAAAGGTGACACAATTTCAGATATTGCTAATCGTTTTGGAGTAACTCAAGAAGAATTAATAGAAGCAAATCCATGGTTGTCTGATAGATATTCAGAAGATAAATCATTTGCGTTAATTCGTACTGATGAACAAATCATAATTCCTGAAGGTAGTATTAAAGGAACAGACAATAGTGGTATGGATAAATATCTAAATGATGCTTTAAATGGGAATATTCATCCGGATACAATTGCTCCTGATGGAGTTACATTGCCTACATCAGGACAAACTGAAAACCCTATAGTCGAACATTATACCACAAAACCTAATATGTTTTCTACAAATGATATATTTAATTTAGCATTAGCAGAAGGAAACTATGAAGCATTCAAATCCATTTATCCCCAATATAGTAAAGAAGTATTTGATCTAATTAGAGCTGTTATTCTATCTCCAAATAATATTGGTAAATTTACACAAAATTTAAATAATATAAAAATTCCGACGTATCCTGGGCTAGTACTTGGTGATATGTTAAATCAACCTCAATTTTGGATAAATCAAAGTACTAGTGCTTCAATAATAAATATAATAGACATAAATAAATTTTTCTTTAATAATCTCCCTTTTTGGAATCCAAATTCACCTATCCCTGTTGTAAAACCAGGTTATATACCTCCAATGGCAATAGACCTTGATGGCGAAGGTATTGAAACTATAGACATTGGTAAAAGCCAAGTCTACTTTGATGTAGATAATGATGGTTTCCGAGAACAAACAGGTTGGATTTCTAAAAATGAGGCAATACTTGCTATTGATAAAAATGGAAACGAAAAAATAGACAATCAATCAGAAATGTTTGGCTCTACAGATTCTACAGGTTTTGAAGATTTAAAAGCTGTAGATTCAAACGGTGATGGTATTATAAATTCTCAAGATGCTGATTTTAATAAGATACGATTATGGCAGGATTTGAATGAAAACGGCATTACTGAAGAAGGTGAATTGAAAACTCTTACAGAGGCAGGAATTCAATCTATTTATACAAATTCATATAAGATAATCCATCATTAGAATCTTGTATTGATACGAAATTAAAAAAACTAAACAAACATTTTAATAAATTTTCTCAAAATTGGCTCTTTATATTTGTTGATTTTATATTTGATTTTAACTATATTAAATTAAATCAGGGCTCAATCATATCCAAACTACATGATAAATATAAAATTGGATTTAACAAATATATATTGTTTAATTTAAACGAAATTATAGTTTTAGATTTTGAAAAAAACAATCTTATTAATGCAGGAATTTATAAATATATAAATAATTAATTTGCCTAAAAAAATCAAACTGTCTGTTAAAAGAAATCAAACTAACTGTTCATTTACAATGAATACAAACAGACAAGTCGGAATTTTAGGCAGGATAAGTCGGGAGCAGTGATTATATATGTTTGAATTTTTTCGGAACTTGTATCTGCGGAACTTTTATACCTCAAATTCAATAAAATCGTTAAGTATAAAAATTGGCAAAATCTAATACTGCCAACAATTACACCGTAATTTTCAAAAATAACATCAAATTTGAGAATTTATCATAAAAAATATTAATTTTACAAATCTGCGGAACCAATTTATCGGAACTTACGGAACTAAAACTAAAATCAAAACACAATAACATTTGTATTTCTTATATTTTTTATTCTTACTCTGTTGATAATTTTTTTCAAAACTTATGAAATTCAACAACTCCTTAGAAAAATATTAGCACCAAAATGACAGAATCAATTGAAATAAAAATTGATAACAAAGAAGTTGAATCAAGACTCCTTGATTTGGCTCAAAGAAGCGAAAACCTGCGATCGTTAATGAAAAACATCACAGGGATTTTCGCATATTCAACAGAAGAAAATTTTAAAAACGAGGGCAGACCTGATAAATGGACTGAACTATCTGAATCAACAATAAAACAACGGACTAAAAATAAACAGTGGCCCGGCATGATTTTGCAGGTATCAGGGCAGCTCGCATCTTCTGTAAACACTTATTATGATAACGACTCTGCGGTTATAGGTTCAAACCTTAAATACGCTGCAATACATCAACTCGGCGGACAGGCAGGGCGGAATAAATCTGTTGAAATTCCTGCACGTCCTTATTTAAAACTAACCGATGAAGATTTTGAAGAAATCATAGCTGCAACTCAAAATTTTTTATTGTAAATTATGTAACAATTTGTAAAAATCTAAATTTATATAGCAACTTATTTTTTATTTGTGTTTTAGTATGAAAAAAATAAGGGGAAATATGAAGATACAGTTTTTTACATACTCAAACGGGAATTTTCTTAACGGTCAGAATCATATTAATAACTTAAATAAAAATGTTACATTACCACAAAGTTTAAATAACAATAAGGTTGATTCCTTCACAAAATCAACAAAAGAAGTTTCTTTTCATGGTGTCGAAAAGAAAAACAAGACAAAAGATGTTTTATCTGATTTAGCAGCTATAGGTATCATTGGTGCTCCATTTGTTCTATCTATAGGGGCAGGTTGTTATGTAATGAATAAAATGAATCCAAAAGATATATTTTTACCTGACGGAACATACTTCATGAGCACGGAACAAATGAAAACTCCAGTTATCACTGCTGATACTGATGAAGGGATTTTAAAAATAGAAGGTACTCCTATTGATATTGATGCAAGTAAATATGATATAGCGGATATTGAACACGGAATATTTAAAAATTTTGATGGTTCTGTAGATATAGATCTTGCCAATAATAAATATATCGATATGGATAAAGGAGTTATTATAGATCCAGAGCATAATTTATCATTTATAAAAGATGCGTCTGGCGAAATACATAACTTGGTGTTACCAGACTTGAATTCTCCAAACTTTGAAGGGGCTTCTATTGGTACTGTTAACCCTGTGCATTTAAGACAAACTAGGGAAGAATATATTAACCAACATCATTCTAAACCGGAAGATGATTTAAGCAATATATATTCTGATAATAACAGAATCCCGAATTCGGCATCTGATAGAGTAGTTGATCCTGATGATAACAGAAATTTAGCTCAAAAGATTATGGATTTCTTTAATCCTCTTTCTCCTGATAGCCGTGTTAACAATTTATTTGATACAAGCAAAAATTATGATGTATTTGGAAGAGAAATTTTAACTATCTCTAAACCTGATGGAAGTATCTCAAAAGTTGCTATAGATGAAGATTTAAAAGCCGTTTTAGACAAATACCATCTTAAGGAAGAGTCTTTAGGTGAAATTGCAGACTTTTTTGACAAGATAAAATTAAAAGAATATCTATTAGAATACCATCCTGCAGAAAGCCTTGACTTTGGAGTCCACATTGACTCTCTTCAAGAATTTCTTCATAAAATCAGTGAAACCCATTCTGATGTCGCAGAGATTATAACTAATGATGCCATAACCGAAACTTTGAATGACCCTGAAACTCATACATCACTGTTAGATACTTTTAAAGAAATATTTGAGAATATTACAAACTAAATATATGGAATTAAAATGAAACTTCTTGCCTTAAATGATTATAACTCCGTGTTTAAAAATAGATTTAATTATGAAAATAAAAAGAGAAATAATCATGATATTGAAAATTTCCAAGAAGGGATTTCTCCTGCCGAAATTTTAGAAAATTATAATTCAGCAAAAATTTACTATAACAAAAAACTTGATAACGATGGAAAACTTTTTGATGATGAAGCAAGTTTCTTTAATGTATTAGAAAATCCTAAAGCACGGACTTTATTATTTACTTTTTTTAGAGAACGAGCACAACAAGAACTACTTGAACTAAATTCAAAAACAAATCTGACGGAAGATGAAAAGAATAAAAAAGAAGGCTTAAAGGAAATTATTAAAGCATTTCCGTCATCAGATCAAGCAATAAAGGCAAATCGAATTCCAAATAGTGTAGCTTTTTGTGGAATTTTAACTCCAGAACAAAAAAAGAAATGCCATATAGCTATTCACACAGCAAGTGCAGCTTGTGGCGCAATATCAGCGACTATGGGAGAAGGAGCTGCAATTGGAGGAGATACGGCTTTCTTACGCGGCACTCAAGCTCTTATGTTTTTGTATTTACAAAATTTATTAAATGTTAGTCCATCTGCAAGTCTCCTTTATGCAGGACGACAGTACGTGATGGGTTCATATATAGGTGTTAGAGGAGCACAAATTCTTATAAGTTGGTTAGGAATAGGTGGGCATGCTGTAACAGGAGGTACTGCTTCTGGACCTATTACCGGAGCAGTCAGATGTGTTAACTCCGGGTTAAGTACTGGTATTACAGAAAAAATGGGTTGGGGCTATGTAAAATCTTATGAGCAAGACACTATGAATGCCAAATCTCAATTAATATCAACCGCCATTTATGGCGCGACAATGGGTCTTTTACATTTTCATGATCATGGGGTTCTTGATCCTTCTAATTCTTCAGATGTACAAACAGCTTTATCAAAAATACCAAAGGAGAATGTTTCTATTTTAGGTGAAGTAATGCATACGTTAAGCGGAACTATTAATTTACCAAGAGCTGGAACTATGTTTGCGGCAAGTTTTTTGCAGGGTGCCCTTACTGCTAAAAATATGGATGAAAAATCAAAAAAAGAATATTTTAAAAATCTGATTGGTATGGCTCTTTTGAATACACTTTTCTATGAAACACTTAATATTCCGGAAGATAGTATTATAAGAGATGATGCACTGCTTGCTATACAAAAAATGCAAGAAGAATTAAATAACACACCAGAAGTATTTAAAGAATTTCAAGAAATTCAACAAAAAATTATTGATGATCTTCATCTTGAAGATTTAAACACAAGAGATTTCATCAAACAATTCAAGGATAAAGACTTTTTAATTAATCTTGCTTTCACCACAGGTGAAACAACCAATATCCTGGCAGACAAGTGGCGAAAACGCAATTTTGCAATGTTAAAAGAAGCTAATGCTGCGGCTAACACCAAAATTGCGAAAGAAAAAGCTCGAACATTACAGATAAATTCAACATTATCCCCTGAGCAGAAAAAAGAATTAGATAAAGATCTTTCTAAGATAGTATCAAAAACAAAGTCTGATATGATAAGTAAAACAAGATCCAACCATGCCCTGGGAAAAATTGCTGGCTATGATGGTGTAAAAACATTATTGAATGCAGTTTATATTACCCCTGTAAAAAATAAAGATGAAAATCTGATTCCGAGTTTATTATTATTTTACGGTCCAAGCGGTTTAGGTAAAACTGCAATCGGGTCAGCAATCGCAGAAGATGCCGGGACTAAATTTAAAAATAAAACAATAGGAATGGGAAATGAAAAGAAGACACTTGAATGGATTAAGAAAAGATTAGAAGAAGGAGAAGAAAATTATAATACAAATAAAAGATTCTCAATTATTCAATTAAATGAATTTGATGACTTTTTAAATGATAATCCTGTCTTATTAGACGATTTTTTAGAACTAATTGATAATAGTGCAAAAAAATATCACACAACCATATTTTTAACTACTAATAATCCTTTACTAATAAATAAAAAACTTTTAAATAAGGTTGAATTAACAATTCCTATGTGTGTAGCATCTAAGAGTGATATTCGTGAGATTGTACAATATTATGTCAATAACAGAGAAATTGATGGTTATAACTTAGACGAAATTACTGACGAATTTGAAAATGTAAAACCTGATTACATGTATAGTAATGCTCAAATAGAAAATATTATAGAGAAAAAATTACCTAAAAATCATTGCAGCCAAAATGATTTTATTAATATAATACGTTCAGTAAAACCTTGCATCACAAAAGAAATAAACGAAAAATTTGAAAACGAACAAAAAATCTTAAACAAGGACAGAACTTAATGATTATAACTTTTCCATCTAAGGAAATTAAAAATGAATATAATTACTTAAAAAGCAGCAAAAAAGAAGTTAATATAAATAATACTTCAAAAAAGTTAGACAGCTATGTTTATGACAAAACGCATAAATTCAACAATGCTAAAACTTTGCTTTTTTTAACAATGATGGATTTATTATATGTTGGTATTTGGTTTAAAAGTAAAAATAAAAATTTTTTAACTAATTCTTTGTTTATGTTGCTTTTGGCAAACGGTATTATTCTAAATTGTATATTTGATGAAGAAAAAAACAAAAAATATACTCTTAACAATAAGGATGAAAAGTTAAGATTATATTATAGAAATGGAATTAATGCTGTAGTTTAAAGCAGTTTTAGTTTTATACAAAATATTCATAGATAACTTTGCCATCTATTGTTATATTCCCTGTACATCTTAATTTATTATTATCTAGCTCATTTATGTTGTTTGGTCTAGGAAATTTTATAGATTTTATATTTTTAAATTTTGGTATCATTTTTATTATATCAAAATTTTTAATTACAGCCTGTATTGCTTCAGTATTTTGAGAATCAACCCATAAAACATTGGAACTATAAGAAAAATCTCCTAGATACAGATCTACAAAATTTTGCTCAAATGGTACATATTTAAACCTATATCCATCGCTATTTTTTATTTTTTGAATATTTGATAGAATATAATTATTTTGAATTTTTTGTAATTCTTCTAATGGAGCTTCTTTATCGATATTATATATTTTTACCCTATGTGGCTGCAATGCAATTGGATTAAGATTTTCAGTGTTGTTGCAACTGAATATAATAGTTGTTTTATACTGTTTACTTATTTTATCTAACATATCTTTTAAATCTCCGATTACTTCTTCGTTATCAGAGTCTTTTGAGAGTAATTTGTCAAAATTTTCAACCCATACAAGAGTTCGTTTCCCATTTTTTTTATAATTTTCTTCTGCTTCTTCTAACACTGTAAGAATTTGATCCAATCTTGTATAATTCGATTCGTTTTTATCTTCAATATATATGTAGTTTGAATTTGACTTACCAACAATCCATTTTAATGTTTCTGTGGCATCATCTTTACTCTTACTCTGTATCATCAGAGCATCCGGAATTTTTACTTTTTTATTATCGCTATTAAATGCAGATAAAAATTCCTCATTTATTTGATATTTAATGCAAGCTGCAGATAGTTCTTTCTTTGCTGCTTGTTCAAGTCGTGCTTTTTCCAATGCATAACTTTTTATTCTTTCCTGTTTAATAATACTTTCCATTCTTTCAAATTGAGCAGCTTTGTCTATATAATCCGGCCATTTCTGAAAATTTTTCCACCGTTGAGTATTAAACCATTTATCATAATTCCTATAATGACTTGGCGGTTCTGGTGGAACTATAATGTCCTGTTTCAGTAAATATGTGTGGTATTCTCTATCTGTTGAAGGCTTAAAATATTTTGCAATATAAGAATCTAAAATACCTTTAGGCCAATCTTTTAATCTAAAGTCAGCAATTTTACGTGCCCATTTAGTTTCCTCTAAGGTTGGAAATATTCCATTTACGTAATCTTGCCAATTTTTTAATTGTTGAGGCGTTAATTCATCCGCAATTTTATCAACAATTCCAGTAAAAGAGATTTGTTTTTTTTTATTTCCAAATGACAGACTATTATTTGATGTTATTTTATTAGAAGTTTGAGTAGAATTTACTTGCACTGATTGATTTTTTTGTTTTTCATAAACATTTTTTATTCCGAGAATAGCTGCACCAAGACTTAATCCTACTCCTGCAGAAATTTTTAAACCTTTATTAACATGTGATTTACGAAGTTTGTTTAAAAGTGCTAATTTTTCTTCTAATTTAGATTTTTCTGTTATTTCAACTTGATCTTTAATGGTTTTTATTACATTGTCATCTATAGGTTTTCCCATTTTTTTTAATAGTCCCACACCTACATCAGTATTTTTTTGAACAGTTTTCGTAAATATATCCTTTTCATTTTTAACTGATTTTAGATAATTTTTCTTATTATTGCTAAAATTGTCAACAATTAAAAAACTTGCAGGAATAACCGCAGTTGAACCTGCTAAGATTGCAGTAGACTCTAATATTTTTCTTTTTTTGTTTCTTTTTACATCTATATTGCTGTTAAAAGCTGTTACTCCAAAAGTTTTCATAATAAAATTCCTTTATAAATTTGCCTTATCGTTTTCATACTGTTTTAGATATTCTTTTGTTATTCTTAAAAGATTATGGTCAGTATTTGAATTGTTATATTGCTCTATAGCTTGAAGGAACATATCTGTTGTTAGTGGGCTGCCATCAGGTTTTACAACATCTGCAGCAAGTTCACAAATCGCCTTTAAATGGGTATTACTGTATATCTCATCAGGTGCATATTTAAATAATTCATTCAAAATAATATTGTAATCCAAATCCTGTGTATCGCACCCTTGAAGATAATGTTCAATTACTGCTACAGCATTAGTTTTATTTGGGGGATCAAGAGGATAGGATGGTTCAATTCTATGTGAATTTCTTAATTCATAAGGAATTTTTTGCGGTTTATTTGTTGTAAGGAAAAATGTTACATGGTTATCCTCAGAACAACTTTCTAAAATTCCTTTCATTTCACTTATAAACTTATTTGAAACATCTTTTCCAAAGAATCTATCAAATTCATCAATAAGGATAATGGTTCTTTTACCTGTTTTCAGAAATTCCTCTTGAGCTTTTTCCAATAAACCAGGAACTTCAATTTCATTATCTTCATAACCCATCAGAGTATCATAAATTTGTTGCTCTTTTGCTTTTTGTGTACCTCGACATTGAATAGTTTCTAAATTACAATCAGCTTCTTCTGCAAGAGCCTTTACAAAAGTAGTTTTACCACAACCGGTTGGACCATAAAATAATATTGCATTTGGTATTGGTGTAGCTAAATATTTACCAGATTTTTCATCATCTAGTTTATCAAGAAATTCTGTTTGAATTTTACTTTTTTCATCAAGATAACCCGCAATTTTACTAAACCCCTTTTTATCTAAAAGTTCTTTTCTTCTTTTAATAATATCAAGTCTTCGCTGACTTGATAATTGAGAACTCTCAAATGCCGCCAAAATTTCTTTACTCATATTTAGCTGTTTTGCAAGTTGTGCAAATTTATTTTTGTTAGCAATTGCCTCTTGTTCCCTCTGTTCAAATAAATCTTGATATGCATATGCAACTTTTAAAGCTTTCGTTTTTTCTTCACGTAATTTTTGCCGTTCTTTTTCTGAGCCATTTGTCCAATGATCCCAAAAACCATCTTTTATCGCTGCTATTTTTTTGTCATATTCAGCTTTAATTTCTGCTTCTTTCTTAAAATAACTATCAATAAAGGTCTCCTCTTCTTTAGAAAGTTCAATATTTTGATTTGTAAAAAGTGATGAGAAATCAGAAAAAGTTTCTTTAGTTTTATCGACAATCTTTTTACCTAAATTTTTAGCCTTGTCCAACATATTAGTTGAACCAGTAAACATAAAGGCATCCTTTTGAATATATTTATGTGCATAATTAGAATTAAGATTATTTAACTTTTGTTGTTGATTTTGTGTTGCGCTGTAATTATATGTTTGGTAATATACTGGATTAATCTTCATAATTTCCTCTTTTTTAGATTAAACCTCATAAAGAATAAATTTGCCATTATTATTAAAAAGAATAACAAATAATTTACAAAAATTCACGTTCGTAAAAAGTGTTTAAATTCTGACCTTAAACTCTTTCCAGTCTTTTACCGGTTCTTCCGAGAATAGAATACCGTCTTGCAGAGCGTCAAAGTGTTGTTTACCGCAATGAATTTTTAATCTTTCAGGACTTCTCAAATCAAACAGGCTTGTTGTTCCTTTTGTTTCAAGAACAAAATAAAGTTTTTTTCGCCGTCTTTCTCTAAGAATACCTCCAATCAGGATTATAACTTCTTATTGGTGTTTCAATTTTAGGCGGGATTTTAAAAAACATTTTTACATCAGGACCTTCATCAAGAGATTTTGCAAATCAGCTTTCAACACCACTATCATAAATCAGGTAATCATAAACACTTTGTTCAACCTGAACGGCATTACGGTCAAGATTTGCAAGAAGTTCTGCACTGTCAAATATTTCCTGAATATGATATTCTTCGCCTGCAAGTTTGATATATTTTATGCTATCAATCGCTAAACTATGACGGTTTCGTGAAATTATTTTAAGTGCTTTTTCATAAAATAACTCCGGGTTATTCATAAAATCCTGTTCTTGCCCGCTTTGTTTTAAAATCTTTATAATTGTTGAATGCTATATAGCGTTTCAGAAATTATCAAACGCAAAATATCAGGTACATAACTATAAGTGTTTTCTAAATCTATAGTTTGCGTATGCTTTTTGGTTGAGTAAACTCCTGCATTTTTAATTTCAGCAGTTGAAGTTAATACTTTAGCCTTTGGAATCTAGTGGCATTTTTCGTAATTCTTTTACACAGTTCTTTATTAGAGTGTTTGTATCAATATTTACCCTGTATGTTGTTTTTTTATTTAATTTTATCCCACAATTCTTTTAATTCAGGAGATAAAATTGCCTGTTTTTTCAGTTTAACCGTAACTTCTTTATTCGCATCACGAATAACAGGGCGGTTGTCGGCTTTTTCTAATGCCTGCATAATTGCACGTTGTGCGGTTTTTGTGTAACGTTCACTCAAATCAAGTTTGCCGGCTTTAAGCCGTGCTTTCATTGTATCTTTTATTTCTTTGAGTTCAGATGTTAAATCAATCATTATAACTTCCCATTTCTTAGAGAGCATATTAACATAAACTCATAAAAATTTGATACTCCAAGTTGCCTAAAATAATCAAACTGTCTGTTAAAAGAAATCAAACTAACTGTTCATTTACATTTGCCCTCAATGTATTTTAAAGTCCAGTTTGCTTTTAAACATTATCTAATGTAGGTTGGGATTTCTATCCCAACAACACAAAATTATAGCCGTCTGAAGCTGTATGATATTGATTTTTTAATAGGTCTGAACTGGACTTTATCAGGACATAAAATTACAAAGAGTATTTTTAAATTAGGCTAAAAACTTCTATAATCAAAGAAAATTTTGAGTCCCATTAATGTCCAATTTATTGTTGGGCTGAAAGCCCAACCTACTTACTACTTACTGATTGTAAATGTGGTAGAGTTTAATAATTATTTACAATTAAAGCAATTTTGAAGAAGAAAATGAGTTTATATAAGTATAGGGGAAAATAAAGATATTCGTGACACTAGGGAAAATTGGTACAACTTTAGGAAAAGAAATTATTGCTTGGACTCGTACAAGCGGTAGGAATTTGCTTGCAACAAGACCTGTAAAAGTTAATATCGCAAGTCTAAAATTAGCACCTCAATTAGAAGGGGATGTTGTTCAAATTTCTAAACAAGCAAATCGTTGGACAAAAAATCCAGATGAGTATATTCCAAATTGTAAAATTTCAAACTCGCAAATTCCGAGTCATCATATGGTTGCTGGTAAAAATCCTGATATTCGGGATGTCGCTGATTTAAGAAAAGGTATTGTTGAAGACTGTGAAATGTTCGGCGGGTATCAAGCAATAAAACTTGATAAAGAATTTGCAAAATTAACTCCACTCGAAAAAGATTGTATTGGATATAGAATTGTTGGACGTTCAAATACCCCATACAGAAACATGCCGTTTAATGTTATAGAAAATGCCAAAATCGGAGATACAGTCATATTAGACGAAGGATGTGCATATGCCTTTCAACAAGAAAGTTTGATATCATTAAATAATTATAATCTCAAAAATCCAATGCTTGAAATTATAAGAATTCCAAAAGGTGCCAGAGTTTCCAGAAATATGGAACATGGTGGTGAAATTTTAATGCCCAGAGGTGCAGCATATAAACTAATATCAAAAGGAACTACTTCTAATGGTAAAATTAAAGTTGTGCTTGAATATATATTACCAAAATCTAAATATCCTGAAGATATCGGACAAATACAAAAAATTGCTGAACAGCATATAAATTCAACAGATAAATTTACTCAAAAGTGTGCTCAAAAAATTCTTGATGAAATCTCAAGTTTATAGGGCTTATTAGTTAGTATTTATACTTCCATAATATAATCATCCATTACAAAGCCTGATCCGATATCGGTTACAACGGAATCTATTGTGTTGAACCCCCATTTTTTATATGCGTTAATAGAATTTATATTGTGTTTGTTGACCGTAAGTCTGACAGGTTTACCGTTTGCTAATTCTTTGATTTTTGCAAACGCCTGGCTGCCTATTCCTTTGTGCCTGTATTCTTTTTTAATGTATAGTTTTGATAAAAAAAGGTAATCATCTTTATCAGACATTCCGAAATAACCTGCATTAATATTGCCGGACTTAATAAAATAGTAAATATAGTTTTCATTTTCAATCTGATTTTTTATGGCTTTTTCTGATTGAAAATTTTCTACCATATAATTTATTTGTTCGGATGAAAGCAGGCAGACCCAGTATTCATGCCAGATGGATGAAGCCAGATCTGCCAGTTCTTCTATTTGATTATTTTCAACTTTTTGGAATGTTAGCATAATTAAAAAATACCAAAAAGATTAAAGAATAAGCTAAATTCCTTGTGCAAAGCACTGAAAACAGCTTATCTTCTTACCCTCCTGTCTTCTGAACCTCTATTCTATTACCGGTTGTACAAATGTTCTTGTTGCAAGGTCTTTATCAAGCATTAAGAGGGCTTTTTTGTCGTCGCCGATAAGTTTTAATGTTGCAAGAACCTGTCCAACATTATCTTCTTCTTCAACCTGTTCTTTAATATACCAGTTGAGGAAAGATATTGCAGCACGGTCTTTAACTTCATCCGCAACATCAGCAAGTTCATTGATAGAAGCTGTTACATATTGTTCGTGTTTTAAAATATGTTCAAAACAATCAAGCGGTGATTTCCAGTCAATTTCCGGTTTGTCGATTGCAGCGAGTTCTACATTACCGCCTCTCTGATTTAAATAGTCAAACATACCCATAGCGTGAGCGCGTTCTTCCTGAACCTGTACTGACATCCAGTTTACAAAACCTTTAAGATTTAATCTTTCAAAATATGCCTGCATTGAAAGATAAAGATATTCTGAATAAAATTCTTTGTTAATTTGCACATTAAATGCTTTTTCCAATTTTTCGTTAATCATAGTTACTTCCTCTCTTTTTATACTTTGATTTTAGCATTAAAAAAATTTTTTTAGCAATTTTTTTTTGCTTTTTGTTTTATATAATTAAAAAAATAAAAAGCGGAGTGTGTATGCTGGTAAACATTTACAACCCAAGTTTTTGCGGTTATCAGTCAGAGTTTGGCAAAAAACTCGACAGATATTTAGCTGAACCGGTTTGTGATAAAGCTGAAGAAAAAGGAATTATTGATATTTTTTCAAAAATGGTGCCCCAAAAAATGTCTCCAACAAATGAAATGGGACGCGGGTGCCATGGGACCGTTTATGCAATTGATGATGATTATGTTTTTAAAATAGCAAATCGTGTAAAACCTGTAATAGGCAGATTTTCCATAATAAAAGATGAAGCTGTAAAAAATTTAAAAACATATTATGGTAATGTTATCGCCAAAATCGGTAATATGGAAATTATGAAGAACGCATTCAAAACGAAAACTGTTTTGCCTGCAGGACTTCCGATGAGGAGGATGTCCCGCGGGAAAAAATTGGAATATTACAACACTGTTTATTTAAAACGGTTTGTTGAACTTCCTCAGTCAGCTTATGATAAAGTTGCAGAAGATTTTAAAACATTAAATTCTTTAGGCAAAGAGTTTGATACAAACAATCCTAACAATTTTATAGCTGACGGTGATGAGATAAAAATTGTGGACGAGATATCAGACGTTTGTGATACTAAACCTAATACACTTGCCAAATTATTTAAAGTATTTGTAAACTCTTATGATGTATTTCAAACTGCAGAATTTGATTACCTTGCAGTAGATAGACGAAAAAATTTGATTAAAAAATTAATTCTTGCCTCTGAAAAAGCAGAACTGCCTTTTTACTGCAATTTTAATGATCGTGCTGAATTAGAACTGGCATTTGACCTGTGTGATTGTCCGGAAGGTTTTTCAAATATTCAAAGAACACTTATGGATTATAGAAGAAAATATCCTGATATGAATACGCGTTTGCAAAAAATTTCGGAATTTCTTGATGACTATTACAAACCTGATGCCGATACAATTTCTTTTTACTGTTAAATTAACAATTCAGGCAATGAATTTTTTTTATTAATTACTTATAAGTAATTATGTTATGAAAACACATAATGCTGTAAATAAATTGTTAAAAGCGTTAGGGGAAAATACAAAACTTAAACGAAATGAATTTTCCGATTACATAGCTTTTCATGGCATAGGCAGGGCATATAATAAACGCTGGCTTGGCAATATCGTTCCGGCGGATTTGTTAAAACTGTCTGTTAAAGAGGTTGTGGAAATTATTGCTACCCTTTCTGAGGGTGGAATTTTTTATGAAAAATTTCCCGATAATATAGAAACACCTAATTATGGCGATAACTGGGGAAGGCTTGCAAATTACATTGAGATAAACGATAGAGCCTTAGCTTATATGGATAACGGCTGCACGTGCAAAGGAATTTTAAGCTGTATAAAATTATTGCCTGCAATTCCGCCTTCTGCAAAAAGCTGGGCAAACTGCATTATTTTATCTCAAATCTGGCAGAATATTTATGGTGATGCTTACGAAAAAGGTCCGTTTGAGGAAAATTCAATTTATGCTTTGAGGCTTAATACAAGCTACAGTGATAATATAATTGATTACTCAATTGTTGATAAAATTACACCGGAAGAACAGTTAAAAGCATTTGTTGATTTAGCGCATTTCAGGGGAATAAAAGTCGGTTTCCGGCATGTGATTTCGGCAGATCAGATGAAGATTGTATCGCCTTATAAAGATGATGTAACTTTTGACTGGAAAAATCCGGAACATGTTGAAATTTATATAACCGAATGCGTAAAGCTGATGAATTTAGGCTTTGAATGTATGTTTATAGATTCGGCAAAGCATATCGGCGGTTATGATATGGTAAATTACACAGGCGTAGGTGCTCTGCCTGAATATCATCAGATGCAATATATTTTAAATGAAATCCGCTTGCGGACAGGCAAAACAAATATAAGTTTTGTCGGCGAAAAAAGCTCCGATGATTTTGAAAGATACGTGAATATGGGGCTTAATGCGGGCACAGATTTTATTACAGGTGATGATTTTTATGCTGTCAGGGATTTGTCCGAAAAACTCAAATATTCAAGAGTGTACGCCCCCGGTGTTGAAGTTACCAATGACAATAACGAAGGCGGTCTGTCTTATGAACAGAAACTTAACCGTATCAATTCAGCGCTTTTCGGGTATTATCTCGCAAGCGATAAATTACCGAGTTTTATGCAGATGAATGATTTGTTTCCTCTGCGTTACGACACAAACACACATCATCTTATGATGACTAATCCGTCATACTCGGCAGACGGCACAGCTTTAAGCCACTGGGAAAATTTATTTGCAGGAGATGACGGGAGAAACTATAACAGGCGCGCGGGCGAGCTTTTTGCCTGGGCGCTGAGTAAATGACACATGAAGGCAAGAAGCTCGGAGGGCAGGAAGTCAAGCATCGGTACTTCGCACAAAAAATAACTTCTGTAAACAGCCTGTCCTCTTGCCCTCCTGACTTCCGGTCCTTCCAGTATACAAGGAGAATAAAAAATGACATTTAATCCACTAGAAGAAAAAGGAATCCCCGTTGAAAAACAGCTCAGAAGCTGGCAAAAAATTGTACAAAGACCGTTTGACAAACACAGTGTAGACTGCTATTCAAGAACACGCCAAATTTTAATGAACGGTATAGAAGTTGAAGCATGGAACTTCAAGCATAATTTTGCAAGAAATTGTGCCGATCCTGAGGTAAAAAAACTTATAGCGCTTTCACGCAGGATTGAAGATATGCAGCAAACAACTGTAAACTGGATGACACCTGCCTGCCAGACAGTACTTGAAACTACATTAGGATACGAGCAGGTCGCAGTTGACCTGACTGCCTGGCTTGCACAGAACGAACCCGATGATTATGTAAAAGAAACTTTCAATTTTGGTTTGCTTGAAGATTTTGATCACCTTTACAGATACAGCCAGTGGGCTTATATGATGGACGGAATTTTACCCGATAATATTTTACAGGGTATGACAGATGTTGTTATAAGCCGACCGACACAAAACCATCACAATGACAACAGCATAAGACTTCGAACACACTATGACAGAACTACAGCATCTCCGCAAACTAAAGTAAACATATATACCCTTGTTTCCGGAGAACAGCAGACGCATAATTTTTACGCAGAACACGGTATGATGTATGCAAATGACGATTTGAGAAGAACTTACGGAGAAATCTGCGATGTTGAAGAAGAACACGTTACAATGTATGAATCATTAATTGACCCTGAAGAAACTCCCTTTGAAAAACTTCTTCTCCATGAATTTACGGAAGTCTGCACATACTATAACTGCTACAAAGATGAAGTTGATGACCAGCTTAAGCAAATTTGGGAAGAGTTTCTTGCATTTGAACTCGGACATTTGCAGGTTGCCGCTGATCTTCTTAAAAAACATGAAAAACGCGACCCCGAAGAAATTATCGGGACAAAAATCGTTCTTCCGTGCCACTTTGAAACTCAAAAAGAATACGTTACAAATATTTTGGAAAATGAAATAGACAAACGTCTTGACGGCGGAACAGGCTATACAACAATAGATAAACTTCCTGATAACTGGGCAAGCTACGATGCTCAAGAAATCGTAAATGGCGACGGCGCTTACACCGAGCAGACAATAAGACTTATTAAATCTTCGCTCGGAACTGATATTGTAACGGCAGATAACAAACTTCATAAAAAGCAGCCGGAACTTTTAAAACGCGGGTTAGAAGAAAAAGCTCAGGCGCCAAATACCGTTTCCGTTGAAGAATACGAAGAAATGGGAAAAGTTAAAATCGAGGCGTCGCTATGAATGAAAAACAGCTTGTGAAAGTTTTAAAATTCATAGCTGTGGCGGGTATTATGACCGCTGCCGTGATTTCTGTTTTGAAAAGCGGTGTTATCAGACATAAATTAGATGAAGTTAAGAAGAAATTCAACTACAAAAAGAACCGCGACAGCATGATACTTATTGCTAAAAGAATTAATCAGGACATCAGAAATATAGAAAGGCGTATATCTTCGCGTTATCACGATAAAAATCAGGAAAAATACGATGAACTCTGGGGAAATGATTATTCTTGCAATTAAATAAAAAAGGCGTTTTTAAAAACGCCTTTTTTATATTATATTAACCAACCCTGTTGAATGGTCAAAATGGCAATTAACGATTTCAAGAGCGCCGTTTTTAACGGCTTCATTTATTATAACCGAATGTTTCATCAAATAATCGTTAACCCATTTTGTATGTTCCTGTGCGAAAAAGTTGTGGCATTTTATATCTTCTTTATGGTTCAAAACAGGATATACGCATTTCAAAATTGAAGAAAAATCTTTCATCGGCTCGGGATAATGCTCTTTTGCATATTTCATAACACCGCAATCGTCATGCCCCAGAAGTATAAGCAAAGGCACTTCAAGTTTTTTTACAGCATATTCAATACTTTCCACAACGTTAAGACCTGTCGTCATCCCTGCAACTCTTACAACAAAAAGTTCGCCAATTCCGCAGTCAAAGATGATTTCAGGAACAACACGTGAGTCGGAACACGTCAAAACACACGCATAAGGCTCTTGATGAAACGCAAATTTTTTCAAAGTTTCCGCTGCCATATTTTTTATTGAAGGCGTTCCGTTTACAAAATTTTTGTTGCCTTCCAGAAGTTTTTCAAGTTCTTTTTTAGCTTTTTCTTTCATAAGAATATTTTAAATAATTATTTTTGAAAAAGCAATAGCAGCATTTGATTTTTAATCATATATTCAATCACCCTTCTTCTTGTAAAGGAGAGGGAAGTTTGTAGCCGCTATGCGTCATTGCGGACAGCGAAGCTGATCCGCAATCGCATAATTGCTATAACTAACAGAGGTCAGGAAGGCAGGATGTCAGGCTTATCTTCTTACCCTCCTACCTTCTTATCTTCCTATATTTATATCACCCACCCCTTTACTTCCCCTGTCTTACTCACTCGCGGACAACTGGTCTGCAACGCCGTCGCCTGCGCGCCGCCGTTTCGCCCTCAGCTCGTTCGCGCTCCCCTCAAGGGAGGGGAAAAAGAAAGAATAGTTTGCAGGTCGGATTTACTAATCCGGCAAATTGATGTTGGTATAGTAATGCCAACCTGCTGCTGAATTTATTTCGGGGGTCACAATTTAGATATTGTTTAGTGTTAACTTCTATATAAATCTCATATTAATTCTGTAAGTTTTAGATAATTTTATGGTAGAATATTCCGGTGTGATTTAATGGAGAACTTATGGAAAAATTTGATAAAGTTATAAATTTTGTAAAAAAACATAATGAATGGTTTATATTGCTTGGTCTGGCTATATTTTGCTATTTTATGTTTTTCTTTAATATCGGCAATTATGCGTTGATGGATGTTGATGAAACAAGATATGTTGCAATGGCAAGAGATATGTTTCACAGCAGAGATTTTCTCACTCTTTATTTAAACGGTGATTATTTCTTTGAAAAACCGCCTTTGTATTTTTGGGGTGAGTGTTTGTCTTTTGCAATATTTGGCAAAGTTAACGAATTTACGGCGAGATTTCCTGTGGCATTATACGGCTCTTTGTCTGTATTTTTGCTTTATTTCGTAGGGAAAAAGATAGTATCCAAAAGATACGGTTTAATCTATGCAATAATTTTGGGCTCAACGTTAGAATTTGTTATGCTTGCAAAGTTTGCAATTCTTGATATTGTCGTGACTACATGTATTGGATTTTCTTCAATGTTCGGTTTGTTGACGCAGTTTGTTGAAGATAAAAACAAAAAATATTTCTGGTGGCTTTTCTATATTTTTTCAGGACTTGCTGTTATGGCAAAGGGATTGCCTGGGTTTGTCGTTCCGTTTGCGGTTATGTTTTTTGTAACAATTGCTAATAAAACTTTCAAACAGGTTTTCAAACCTCAGTATATTCTGCCCGGATTTTTCCTGTTCTTTTTAATTGTATTGCCGTGGCATTTGATTATGTTTAAAATCCACGATCCTCTATTCTTTAACGAATACATTATGAAACATCATATAAACAGATTTTTCTCATCAAGCCAGATTGATAGAGAACAGCCTTTCTGGTTTTATATAATTACAATTTTGTGGGGGCTTGTACCGTGGATATTTTCGGCAATTTCTGCAGGTATTGCAAAGCTTACAAATCTCAAAAAGTTTTCTTTAAAGGATTTGGATGTCCCGCATAAATTCTTGTATTTTAATGTAATAGCTTTTTTTGTAATTATGCTGTTTTTCTCGGCTTCAAGCACAAAACTTATTACATATATTCTGCCTGTTTACTTTTTTACCGCGTGTATAATGGCGTTTCTCTGGGAAGATTATATGTTTAAAGGTAAATATGAAAAATCCGTTAATCTTTCGGTTTATATTCTGGGCGGTGTTTGTATTTTCGCAGGAATAGCTGCCTGTTTTATGAAATATTATTTACCGGTACAGGTTTATGCAGACATTTTGATGATTAAGTGGTTCTGTATAATTCTTGTTTGGGTGTTTGGAATTTCAAGTATTTTATGTGCGGCATTTAATAGGAAAATCGGTGTTTTTGCGTGTTATGTGCTTCTGGTTCTTATAACATCCGCATTCGGGACAAAACTTTTTTACAATATGGATTATGAATTCGGGCAAAATGATTTAATGTACTTTGCAAAATACGCAAAAGAGCATAACAAAAAACTTGTTATTTTGAATGACGAACGCAAATATTCAGCCCTTTACTATTACGGCGGACATGTTTATTTCATATCGCAGGATGATGAGGCAGAAATGAAAAAGTTCGGACAGATGCTTGATGACAGGGATGTTGTAGTTATTGTCAGAGAGCGCAAAATGCCTAAAGTTGATGAAACTTTGGATTTTGATATAATTTTGGACGGAAGAAAATATTCGCTGATAAAGGTTCATTAATGCTGAAAAGATATGAAAAATTTCTTGAAAAGTTTGATAAAAAATTAGAAAGATATTTTGAAGAACAGTGCGAATTTATACAGTGCAAACCCGGCTGTTCCGCCTGCTGCGAGGTCGGAGAATATCCTTTTTCGCGTCTGGAAGCCGAATATTTAATGTCAGGCTTTGTGAAGCTTCCGGTTGACGTTCAGAAACAGATTAAAGAAAATATAAGACAATTAAAGAAGGACACCCCGAAATTTTACAGATGTCCGTTTTTAATTAATCACTTATGCTCTGTTTATAAATACCGCGGAATTGTGTGCAGAACCCATGGGCTTGCATGGTATGATGAGGATGAGGAGAAAATAAAACTTCCCTATTGTGTTAATCTCGGGTTAAACTACAGTAAAGTTTTTGACCGTGAAACAGGGGAAGTTTTTCTGCAGAATCCCGTAAAAGCGCGTTTATGTATTGACAGTATCCTGAGAAGTCCAATTGCAGAAGAATATAAGCTTGAATGCGGTGAAATAAGACCGCTTATGAAATGGTTTCAATAAAATAATTTACTGTAAATCGGTTTATTTCTTTTTTACAATAATGTCATACCCGAGAATATCAAAAATTTCCAGAAGTTCCGAAACTTTTATTGTGCCGTTTCGAAGTTTATTTGTCAGATTTTCTAAAGAATCCGTTTTATTGTACTTATGATTTATATCGACCTTTAACCTTGTCAGCGTCTTGCCTTCAAATGCAGTTAAAAGTTTGATTACATTTCTTATATTATCTTTTGACAAAATATATTCATTTTTCATTCCATTACTATATATTGACAAAAACTTGACAATCTAACTGCATACTTGTATTATCTAATTATATAATTAGATATACTTATTATAGGGTTTGAAAATGAAGAAAAAATTTGCATTCACATTGGCAGAAGTTCTCATAACACTCGGAATTATCGGCGTGGTTGCTGCAATGACTATGCCTGCATTGATTGCTGATTATCAAAAAAAAGTGCTGGAGCAGCAAGCAAAACAAGCTTATTCATTACTCGGCGGAATTTTTAACAAAATGGCTGCAGATGAAGAGGTAACAGATATTTGTCAAACAAGCTTTATATCAAATTATCCGCAAAATGATGATGAAGCATACAAAATTTATTTGCCTAAAACACTGGGGAAATATATAGAAATTACAGGAAGTTATGTTTGTGCCGATTCTTCTGATAAAACATGTTTCATTAAATATTTTAATTCATCAAATATAAATGATGGTGGAGTAGAACCGGATGCATATTGGTTATATTTAAAAAACGGAATGAAAATGAATATAAAAATGGACAGAGATCTTGATTTTTGGGGACGTTTAATTGTTGATGTAAATGGAGATAAAGCTCCAAATACCTGGGGTAGAGATGTTTTTTACTGGCATATAAAATGTGGAGATAGCCCTTCTTCTATCTATCCAAGGGCAGGAGTAGTCTATGCAAACGGAAATTCAAATGAGTATTGGAAAACCACAGGGAAGTGGGATTTGAAATGTTCTGCAACCGAAACATCATTAGGTTCCGGATGTACTGCAAGACTAATGGAAAACGGCTGGGTTATGGATTATTAAAACTTTTTGAGTTTAGCGTAAGCTGCATCCATAGCCTTTATTCCCTGACGCCCGAAATCAATCGTATACATCATACTGTCGCCCACGCGGGTAACTTCTTTTATATGCCCGATACCGAGTTTGTCGTGGAAAACACGTTCCCCCTCATTAAAAACGTATTCAATCGGGGTTGTTGTTTCCATTTTCTTCCGGCGTCTAGCTTCTGCTTCCTGTTGTATACGCTCTTTTTGTTTCTTTTCTTCAAGCATACGTTTTATTGCGTTGTCTTTGAAAAATTCTTTTACCTTTTGATCATCCCGTTCTTTGTTCTCTTTTGATTTAACAAGAATTGTGCGGGAGGCGGTTCTTCTTGGTTGCTCGCGATTAACGGGTCTTGTGCCATGCTCGTTTCGCTCCCGCGAACCGGCGCCGGCACCGCCCTCAGCTCGCAATCCGCTTTGCGGCTGCATATGCTTTCCTGTTGCAAGTCCGCGCGTCGGGGCAACAAAACCTTTGCCAAAACCCGACGACGGTTTAACATATCCGTAACTGTCAGATTGAGCTGCGGAATATGAGAAATCTGATTTCCCTGTTCTGGCTTTTGAAACAGCATTCTGGAAGGTTGAAGTTCCGCTTGTTGAGCCTTCAAACCCGATAGAATTAAGCAATTGGCGCGGAATTTCATCAATAAATCTTGAAGGGTTGTAATATTTGTATTCTCCCCACATCTGGCGGCGTTTGGCGGATGTCAGGTATAATTTTTCTTCCGCACGGGTGACGCCTACATACATCAAACGGCGTTCTTCTTCAAGTTCCGAGGGGTTATTGAAGGTTCTCTGGTGAGGAAATACGCCTTCATCGCATCCTGCAAGAAATACAACGGGAAATTCAAGCCCTTTTGCGGAATGCAGGGTCATTAAAGTTACGTTATTGCTTATGTTTTCAAGAGCGTCTGTATCTGAAACAAGTGCTACCTGCTGCAAAAATTCACCGAGTGCATTGTCCTGTTCCTCGGGCACAAATTCGCCCGCAACGTTGACAAGTTCCTGGAGGTTTTCAATATCCGCTTCGCTTTCAGGTGTATTTTGCATCTGTAATTCTGCCAGATAACCTGTTTTTTCTATCACAAGGGTTACAAATTCCTGCAAAGTATAAGATGTTACAGCATCTTTAAACTTCAAAATAAGCTGTGAAAAGTCGCGCAGCTTTGCTCTTGTTCTCGGCGGAATTTCGATTGCTTCTTCAATCCGCTGGCATGCCTCAAAGAGGCTTATATCTTCTTTGTCAGCAAAATCCGCGAGATTTTTTATTGTTGTATCACCGATGGCGCGTTTCGGTACATTTACAATTCTTCTGAAACTCTGGGAATCGTCGGGATTATAAATTAATCTCAAATAAGCGATAATATCTTTGATTTCTTTACGGTCGTAGAATTTCAGCCCGCCGTAGATTTTGTAGGGAATACCAGCTGCCATGCATGCTTCTTCAATTGCACGGGATTGTGAATTTGTACGGTAAAGAACCGCATAACGGTTGTAATCTCCGCCCGAATCCTGTTTTATACGGCTTGCGATAAAGTTTGCTTCATCGGCTTCATCCTGAGCTTCAAAGTAATCAATAAGCTCACCCTCGCCTTTGTTTGAATAAAGAACTTTATCAACACGCTCGGTGTTATTTTCAATTATTGCATTTGCAACATTAAGTATATTGGCGGTCGAACGGTAATTCTGTTCAAGTTTGATTAATTTTGTTTTTTTAAAGTCTTTCTGAAAGTTAAGAATAATAGTGTAATCCGCACCGCGCCAGCTGTAAATGGATTGGTCAACATCACCGACAACGCATAATGACCGTTCTTTTGGAATTTCAGACTGTAGATTTGTATACAGCATATTAACTAGTTTGTATTGTGCCATATTGGTATCTTGGAACTCGTCAACAAGAATATGTTGAAATCTGTCGTAATAGAGCTGACGAACCTCCTTGCACTGCTCGAGAAGTTTTACGGTAAGCATAAGCATATCGTCAAAATCGATTGCATTGTTGTTATTTAAAGAATTTTCGTATTCTTCGTATATTGCAGCAATTTTCTGGGATTTGAAATCTCTTGCAAAGGTTGCAAATGTATATGCATCCTGCATTTTGTTCTTGGCGTTTGAAATTACCGCTTTGACAAGCTTGGGAGCATAAATTTTATCATCAAGATTAAGCTTTTTTACTGCCTGCTTTATCACGGCATTAGAATCCGCCTCATCATAAATTGTGAAATTTTTGTCTAATCTTTTTCCGGATTGGAAACTGTAATTTTCGATATTTTCTCTCAAAATCCTTCCGCAAATGCCGTGAAAAGTCCCGACCCACATGTATTTTACCGTGTTTTCGCCTAAGATATTACCAAGACGCTCCTTCATTTCTTTTGCGGCTTTGTTGGTAAATGTTACGGCAAGAATGTTTCTGGGGCGTACACAACATTCTTTTATTAAATATGCTATTCTTGAGGTAAGTAATTTTGTCTTTCCGCTGCCCGCACCTGCTAAAACCAATAACGGTCCTTCTACGGTTTTGACAGCTTCTCTCTGTTCCGTATTAAGATTATCAAGTATATTTTCCATATCCCTTCCCAAAATAAAATTTTTGTGATATAATCAGCATAAACTAAAAATGTGTAGATTGCAATCAGAAAGTGAGAAAAATGGTAGAAATTGACATGAAAGAAATATTGATGGGTTCAGATGATGAGAATAAAGAAAAACAGAATTCAATTGTAGTTCCGATTGACGATGATATGGATAAAGTTTCTTCAAATTCTCCTGATACCGTTGATGAACTTGCAATGGAACTTGCTACCATTCAGCAGTCTGCAAAAAGAGTTGCGATTATCGGAAGCCGTAACCTGCCGATTACCCATCAGCAGATGATTGAAACCCTTGCAACAGCGCTTGTTATGCAGGGCAATACAATTATTACCTCAGGCGGTTCGTCCGGTACAAACGCTGCAGCAATCCGCGGTGCGATGAAGGCTAATCCAGATAAATTAAAAGTTATTTTGCCGCAGACTATCGGCCAACAGCCTTCTGACGTTCAAAATCAGCTTATCGGCGTCCCTAATATCGTTGAACACCCTGACCGCGCTATGATGACACTTGCCGATGCATCAAGAGTATGCAACAGAGAAATTATAGACGATTGCAACCAGTTAATCTGCTTCTTATCTCATACAAGTAAAACTTTACACAACGCCGTTCAATACGCTGAAGAAGGGCATAAAGTCATTACTGTATTCTATTTGGATTAGTCTGAAAAATTCGCTTTGATATAAGTTCCTATCAATCTGCCTTGAATTTTCCTGAAATTTTTGCTATAATTGAATTACAATTGTTTTGAATAAAGGAGTAATGCATGGATAACGTGTCTTTATCACCTGATGTAAAAAATTTTTTGCAAAATCAAATTGCAGCGGGAATTTATAATTCTTTGAGTGATGCAATTAATGCTAATATAGAAATATTGATTGTTCAAACTTCTATGGCAAAAAAACGAAAAGAGGTTATAGAAGCCGAGATAAAAAAAGGACTTGATGATGCTAAAGCCGGCAGAGTATATGACGGTTTGGCTTTTATGGATGAATTAATTAAAAAATATGAGTAAACTTACTGTTATAACGACCGCCGAAGCACAGGCAGATATTAGCGGAATTGTTGAATATATACGAACGGACAATAAAAAATCTGCTTATGAGTTTGCAAAAAATTTAAAAAAGATTTTTATATATTTATCTGAGTTTCCTAAAATGGGCAGGAAAAGACCTGAATATACAGATGAAGATGTCTTATTTTTTACAATAAAATGGGGTTATACAATTGTTTATAATATACAGGCTGATAAAATCTGTATTTTAAGAGTTTTGTCTGAATATCAAGATTGCAGTTTATTATTTTAAATTATTATGAAACATTTGAATACATTTTGGCTCCATATGAAATGATAATAACATTGAAATATTCAGCGAAAACCTGTATAATAAATTTGTAAAGGATTTTTTATGACCGAACAATTAAAAAAACTTACCGGCAAGAATAAAAGTGATTATGAAGCCGCAGCGCAGGATCTGGTAAATAAGCCGGACGTTGAGCTTTTTAATGAACTCATTGAAAGCGACGGTTTTTTATTTGATTTTGTGAAACAAAATACGGCTGAAAGGATTGGAAATGCCGTTAATGAAACTAATTACAAAAATCTTCTTCAGTTTTTGAAATATTATTCACCGTCTTATGAGGATGTCATAGTAAATTCACTTGTAAAATACGCGGATGACGATTTAACCGATATTATGCTCGAAAAGTTTGAAAATGGCACGGTTGATGAAAAAACTTATGCCGCAAAGTATTTTACATACATTCAAGACCCGCTTGCATTTGATTGTTTAAAAAAATACGCATACTCGGATAATGAATTCCTTGCTCATAACTGCGCTGCGGCTCTCGGCGCTTCTAATGACAGAGAAGCCTATAATGAAGCTTTAGAAAAACTCAAAAGTTCTGATGATTTTGAACAGCTGTCTGCTGTAAAATTTCTCGTTTCTTACGGAGATAAACAAGCTGTCAGTGCTATTCTTGATGCTATGAAAAATTCTGCTATGGCTGAAAATATTGCAGGAGAAATACCATATTTAGTCAGTATTTTTGAACTTCTTGACAACCGGTATGAGGATGGTCTGCTTGTTTTAAATAATATTATAAACGGTCTCGGCGAAATTTTTCCGCTTTCTGTTGTCTTTGATTATGAACTGTTTGACGTGTTTGAACGATTAATCCACAACTTTAACGACAGCAAAGGTGCAATCGTTATTTTGAACGCTAAAGAAAAATTTGATGTTCTGACTGAAAATGATGAATATCTGTTTGATGAAGATAAAGACACAAAAAATGAAGTTCAGGATATAAAAAAACTGCTTAAAAGTGTGAATAAGAAAGATCTCGAAAAATATGTAAACGAAGAATTGAACGAGAACAGTCCGTTTGTTTATACTGCACTTGAATTTGCAACTGACATATTTGCTGTAAAAGAACTTTTAAAATCAAGCAATCAAACTCTTATATTGAAAACCGCAGAAGTTTTAAAATCACTCGGTGCGCTTGACGAAACCGCAAAAACCGTTGCATTGTTAAAAGTTTCCGATATAAATATTAAAGCAATTATTCGTTCATTGTAGACGTTAAAAACTATGTTATAATAAATTGTATGAAAAAAAGAGTTTTAATCGTTGATGATTCGAGTAAATGGATACTGTATCATAAAGATGCGGTAAGAGAAGTTTTAAAAAATGATGTTGAAATTGACACTGCATCCTCAGCAAAAGAGGGTGTGGAAAAGTTAATGTCATCAATTGATGCGCCCTATGATTTTATTTTAACTGATATGCAGATGGAACCAGATTTCCTCCCGCTTTATGCAGGTGAATGGTTTATAAAACAGATAAAATTTTTCAAAGAATATAAAAATACAAAAATTATTATAATTTCCGCAACAGGCAATATAAGACAAATTGCTGAAAATTATTCGGTTGACTATATTCCTAAATACAGATGTAATGACATAAAAGAATATTGTAACAAATTATTAAATGATTGATTAAATCCCTAAAGTTTTTCTGCAGAATATCCGATACATAAATTGTTGAAAGGTTAGACAAAAAACAGTTTTCATTTACTGTTAGAAAGGATTTGCAATATGTACGGATATATATCTTGGCCCGGAGTATACAGTTTTAAGCAAGAAATCGGAATGTTCATGGAATATCTCCGTGAACAGATTGATGAAGTTATGAAAAAGATTGAAGAGACAGAAGATGCAATTGCCAAATAACAATTGCAGAGCATAGAAGTTGATTAGGATTTGTAAAGCCGGTATTTAATACCGGCTTTTTGTTGTTTAAATTTTACTGAATATAAGCTTGTTATTTTCAAGTCCGACTTCTATTCTGTCGCCTTTTTTGAATTCGCCTTCAAGAATTTTCATGGAAAGCGGAATTTCAACAAGCTGTCTTATTACACGTTTTAAAGGTCTTGCTCCAAAAAGCGGTTCGTAACCTTCATCTGCCAGATGATCTTTTGCGGTATCAGTCAATTCAAGCTCAATATTTTGCTCAAGCAAACGCTTTTTGAGTGAATTTGTCTGAATATCTACAATGCTTTTCAGTTCTTCAAGCGTCAGCGGCTTAAACATTATGATTTCATCGATACGGTTCAGAAATTCTGGCTTGAATTTTTGTCTTAAAGCCTTGTTTAATTCCTCTTTTTTTTCGTTTTCCGGGAGGCTTTCATTAAGAATAATATCGCTTCCGAGGTTGCTTGTCATGATTATAACCGTATTTTTAAAATCAATAAGCCTTCCCTGACCGTCTGTTAAGCGTCCGTCATCAAACATCTGAAGCATAAGGTTGAATATATCAGGATGTGCTTTTTCAACTTCATCAAACAGAACAACCGAATACGGTTTTCTCCGGACGGCTTCTGTGAGCTGACCGCCTTCTTCATAGCCTACATAACCTGCGGTAGCGCCGACTAACCTTGATATTGCAGCTTTTTCCATAAATTCCGACATATCAATGCGCACAAGTGCGTCTTCGTCGTTAAATAGTATATAGGCAAGTGTTTTGCCGAGTTCTGTTTTCCCGACACCTGTCGGACCTAAGAAGAAGAATGTGCCTATCGGGCGTTTTGGATCACGCAGTCCTGAACGTGACAGGCGTATTGCGTTTGCGATTTTTGTAACGGCTTCGTTCTGTCCTATTACACGTCTGTGCATAACTTCTTCCATACCGATTAATTTTTTTGACTCGTCTTCCATAAGTCTGTTAACCGGAATTCCTGTCCATTTTGCAACAATTGAGGCAATATCGTCCTCATCGACTTCTTCTTTAATCAGTCTTTTTTTACCTGACTGACTTTGAATCTGATTGAGCTTTTTTTCCATATCAAGCATCTGGCTGTATTTGACCTCAAGTGATGCTGTCATTGCAGGATTTTTCTTTGACATTTCAATTTGCGATTTTAGTTTTTCAATATTACGTTTTACGGCTGCTGTAGAATCTATTACTTTCTTTTCATTAAGCCATTGTTCTTTTAATTTATTTATTTTGCCTTCAATATCAGATATTTTTTTAGTTAACTTTTCGGCTTTTTTCAGAGCTTCTGCGGAACCGTCTTTTTCAAGAGCTTTTTTATTCATTTCAAGCTGCATTTTTTCGCGGATGAAAGCGTCTATTTCTTCGGGCATTGTGTCAATTTCTATCCTGAGAGCCGACGCTGCTTCATCCAGCAGGTCAATAGCTTTATCGGGAAGGTGTCTGTCTGCAATGTATCTGTGTGAAAGCTTTACGGCAGCCACAATTGCGCTGTCCATAATTTTAATCCCGTGGTAACCCTCATATTTATCTTTCAAGCCTCTAAGTATGCTTATTGTTGTTTCAACAGACGGTTCGTCGGCTACAACCGGCTGAAAACGGCGTTCCATAGCTTTGTCTTTTTCAATATACTGCCTGTATTCGTCTGTTGTTGTGGCGCCTATTACTCTTATTCCTCCTCTTGCAAGCATCGGTTTTAAGAGATTGCCCGCATCCGCTCCGCCTTCTGATGAACCCGCTCCCATAATTGTATGGATTTCATCTATAAACAAAATTAAGTCATCGGATTTTTCTTCGATTGCTTTTAAAACCGATTTTAAACGTTCTTCAAATTCCCCTCTGTAAGAGGCACCGGCAAGCATTGCTCCTAAATCAAGTGCAAGTATTTTATCATTTTTAAGACTTTCCGGAACATCTCCTGATACAATACGCTGTGCAAGTCCTTCTATAATTGCAGTTTTACCGACACCCGGTTCGCCTATAATTACAGGGTTATTTTTGGAACGTCTGTTTAAGATTTGTATTGTACGGCGGATTTCATCATCTCTGCCTATAACCGGATCAAGTTTGTTATTTTTTGCACATTCAGTCAGATCTGTTGTGTATTTTTCAAGTGCATCGTTTTTCTTGCTGTTTTTAATATCTGATTTAACGGTTTTTGGTTCAGGTTTGTCCGTTTGCGCTGTTCCTGTTGTATCTGTTTGAGTTTCTTCAACATTTACAATATTATTAACTTCCTCGGTCATTTTTTCATATAGTTCAAGCCTGTTTATTCCGCTCTGTTCCCAGAGATAATTTAAGATTTTGTTATCAATTCTGAAAAGTGCAAGCATAAGATGTTCAATACTGACCTGCTCATCATTTCTTTTTTCAGCTTCATTACTTGCGATATTCATAACGGCAATGGTATCAGCGGAAAGTCTCACATCGGAAAACTTGCCTCTTGCGTAGTAAGCGCGTTTGGAAAGATAGTTATTTAACCTGTCAACAATTTGCGGATTATCGGCACCTACACGTTCAAACAAAATTTTGGGTAAGTCATTTTGATCCAGCATTAAAGCAAGCATTAAATGTTCCGGCGCAAGTTCCGGAAAATTTCTTGCGGCGACAATTGACTTGGCTGACTTGATTATTGCCTGAACATGGTCAGTTAAAAGCATTTTTATACCCTTTCTCGTACGTGATTGACAATTAAATTTTTATCTTATTAACCAATTATACAATTGCTTAAATTTAAAATCAAAAATGTTTAGATAATTTAAAACGAAAAAGTAAACAATTCTCTCATCTCTACTCCGAGTGCTCCTGCTATTGCAATCAGTTTTTCCAGAGTAGGATTTGCTTCGCCTCTTTCTATTTGTCCCATGTAGATTTCACTTATGTCTATTTTTTCTGCGAATCTTTCTTGAGAATACCGTTTACTTTTTCTTAGATAAGCTATCTTAGCACCAAGTTTTTTATAAGTATTCCTGTCAATCATGGTTAATTTATTATAAAATCTTGACTAAGCAATTACTAAATGGTAGTAATATTGTTATATATATTGCCAGTATACTTTTTAAAACTTAAAGGAAATAAATAATGGTCTACAGTAAACATATTGCGTTTAAAGAGATTGAACAAAAAATTATAGAGCAGTTAAAATACGGTTACACAAATGCTGAAATAGGTGATATTTTACACATAAGCCGCCATACGGTTAAATACTATGTATCATCAATTATGAATAAACTCGGAGCTGTTAACAGGATAAATGCAGTATTTCTTCTTGCTGCGGGCGGGTATTTTAAAGAGATTGAATAAGTGTTTTGGCAATATTAACAGCTTCATCAAACACGTATTTGTTTCTTAAAAAATCTTCTCTTTCGATATATTTGCTGACTATTTTTCTGGCAAAACTCCCTATAGCAATTCCGTTATAATTAATTCCGCACATATTAGCAAGTTCTGCAGTTTTTGAATTTGTTCCGCCTGAAAGCATTATATAGACCGGAAGTTTTGCATTCTGGACAATTTCGGCTGTCGCAACTGCCTGCAGAGTTGTTTTGTAATCATCTTTTCCGCCGCTCATCGGAAATCCGTCCGCCTGAACGATTGTTGTGCAGGGTTTGCGGTTTTCTGTCATTTTTTTGATAAGCTCAAGCATTTTTTCTTCGCTCAAATGTCCGCGGGCAGTGCAGATACTCAGTATTCCCGAATAAATCTCGTTTATATAATTCCATTTTTCAAGAGCTTCCTCAATATTTTCCCCCATTGCGTGAAGTTCTATACAGTCAATTCCTTTTTCAATCAGGGGTAAAAGAATTTCTTTCAGGTCTAAATTTTCCTCCCTGAAAGAAATTGCTCCGTGTTTGCAAACCGAAAAACATCTTCCGCAGCCGATGCAGCGAGCCGCGAGCACTTTACAGTGTTTAATTGTCTTTTGCGGACAAATTTCTTCGCATTTGTGGCAGCCTGAACACTTTTCGTAATCTATTTGTGCTTTTCTGATATGCGGATCTCCCTTTATCCCGACACTTACACACAAATAACCTTCTCTTCCTTGAAGTCCTCGTTTTGCGGCATCAACAATTTCAGGCTTTGCAGAAAGGTCAAAAAATTTACAGCCTGCAGCTGAATATAAAGCAACGAGTTTTTCAACTTCCAAAGCGTCTTCATTGCCTGCTCCGCATACAAGCTTAAAACATTTTCCGCTGTCCAAAAGCTCCTTTAGCATATTAGTACACCATGTTGTTGTAAATTATTTCAGAAGCTTTTACAATAAATTCTTTTCCGAGCGGAGAATTGTGCGGACGGTGTGCAAAAATTACAACAATATATTTTTTACCGTTCGGCGCATAAACAATTCCGGCATCTCCGAGCATTTTTCCGATGTCGCCTGTCTTGTGGAGGAAATTTGCACCTGACGGCAAACCTGCCGCAATAAGACGGTTGTTATGAACATGCCCCATATAATCAAATATTTTTTCACGGGAGGATGTACTCAAGAAATTAGGGTTATCTATGTTATAAAGAATTGTTGCCATATCCCGCGCTGTTGAATGGTTTGTTCCCCCCAGATCAGGAAGCCAGGTTTTTACATAAGTATGTTTCAACCCCCATTGTCTTATGCCGGAATTAATATCAGGCATAGCCCCGAGTTTTGACATAATCATATTTGTTGCCGAATTATCAGATTCTGTTATCATCATTCTGGCAAGGGTATCAATTGAATATTTTGAATTTGCGGCCTTGAATTGCAGACTGCCGGAACCTTCTGTTCTGTAGTATTCTGTCAGAGGCATTTCATCATAAATTGTGAGCTGATTTTTTTCTATTGAGCGGAAAAGCTGTACAAGTACGGGTAATTTAATAATACTTGCGGTCGGAAAAATTTCATCTGCATTAATATCAGCATAATTCCCTGTTTCATAATCCCAAACATAAATTGACGGATGAATTGACGGGTACATTGAAGCAAGATTTGCCAGCTGATTTTCAAGTCCTGTCAGCCTTGAACCTTCTGTTAAAGCGGTCATTTGCGGTTTTTTAACCTCTGCTCCCTCCAGAGATCTTTCTCCCAAAAACCAGTGGTTAGCAAGGTAATTTGATGTCGGAAATAAAATTTGTTGATAGTCTGCTTTGACTTCCTTATAAGGCGTAGGATTAAGCATAAATCTGGTTACCTTGTTAAATCCGTAAGGAAGAACCGAAAAGCCGAGTAAAGCAACTACTGCAACGGAAATAATTCTGTGTATAAAATAGTTGCGTTCAATTTTTTTTTGATTAGCTTTATGTCTTATGTGTACCGGTTGTGCCGGTGTTTGCGTGCGTCTTTGAGTATGTTGAATACTTTGACGCGGGTAAGTGTATCGGGTATAGCTGTTATTGTACTGTTGTCTTGCTAATTCCGGCATAAATATCTAATTCCTCCCCAAAGGATTTTCTCCTGTAATATTTATTTTACTTTACATAAAATAAAATGGCAAGTCAGTTTACATTTTTTTAAGATATAATTTTAATAGGCTACTAAGATACTGAGGCCTTAAGGCGCTAAGATAAATAGGAGAATAATAGAAATATGTCAGAAGATTGCATTTTTTGTAAAATAATTAATGGGGAATTTAATACGGAATTTATTTATGAAAATGAATATGTCGTTGTGTTTAAAGATATCAATCCGAAAGCTCCGGTGCATTTGCTTGTAGTTCCAAAGGTTCATGTTGCGTCTTTAAACGAACTCAAGGACAGAAATCTTATGGGCGAATTGCTTGCAGCTGTTAGAGAAACAACTAAAAAAATCGGTTTAAAATCTTACAAAACATTGATTAACACAGGCAAAGAAGCAGGTCAGGAAGTTTTTCACCTTCATTTACATATTATGGGTGAATAATTTCTTTTAACTTTTCTTTCATATAATCACAAAATACCGTATATTTATTATTATAATTCTGATACCTGTTAATAATATACTCAATAGCTTTGCTGTCATTAATTTGTATGTCATAAGGTATCTGGATAATTTCGGGAACATCAATATAACTGTTTGTCAAAATGACAAGTGCAAACGATTTTGCGCCCCGTTTTGTTTTTAACACTTGATATAACCTTGTTATTTCATCGGTATCGGGTACTTTGTCGTAATTAGAATAGATATAATAAACTGTTTTTTCTGAATTTTGGATATCGAGAAAATTCTGTATTCTTGTTTGATACCGTTTTTTGAACTGTGTCAAACTCAATTCCAAATCATGCGGAAATGCACCGAAATCAATGCTTTGAAAGAAATCCGAAAAGTCATTGTCAATAAGCTCTGTTATTCTTTTAATATCATTACATCTGCACAAATCAAAAGGGCAGGATTTTTCTCCGTAAAATCGCCGCGGTTTTAAGCCCGATGCAACTGACAAAGCTCTGGTCAGACAGCTGTTACCCAGTGAAACGATTGTGTAACAGGCATTTTTAAACCTGCAATAATCCTCAAACGAAAACCAGAATAAAAATTCTCTAACAAGCTTTCTTTTAGCTGAAGGAACTATCCAGAAAGTGAGCATTTTACAAAGTATCATTTTTAGTTTTAGAGGGTTAAGCATTGTTGTCTCCTTAGTCGTATTATATTAGGTATAGTCTAATGAAATAAGCTCGAAAAGTCAAAAGAAAAAGTTTAACATGTCTTTAATATGTTAAATGTCAATCAGGTTAATAAAAATATTGGCAAAAATGTAAAGTTGTTGAGAACTGCTAAAGGCTTAACGCAGGAACAGTTAGCTGAAGCTATTGGATTGGAACGTAAATCTATTACGGCAATTGAAACAGGCAGAACATTTATTTCCTGTGAGGTTCTTGTTAATCTTTCAAACTTTTTTAATGTACAGCCTACTGTTTTCTTCAAATCAACATTTATTGAAGATACAGATAAAACAAAGAATTTGAAAAAGGAGATTACCCGTTAACTTTCTGATTGTAATGAAGATTTTGTTGAAAGAATTTACAACGTCATTATTGCTCTGAAAAAATAGTTACATTTAATCTTCCTTTCATAATGTTAATAATAAATAACTTGGGCGACACTAAAATTGCATTATAGTTTGATAATACTTCTTAGAATAACTTATGTCAAGAATACACTATAATTAAACAAATATGGATGTCAAAAGTGAATTAAAAAGTATAATTGCTAAAAAGGCTTATACATTAAAAAAAGTGTGTGAAGAACTTGCTTTTACAAAAAAACAAAAAATTTTACCTAACAATATTACTAACAAATTAAGAAGAGGAACCATCAAATTTGATGAGGTTCAAGATATTTTACGTGTTTTAGGTTACCACATTGAGTTCGTTGAAGATAAAAACCCTTGACAAATTATTGAAAATAATAAATAATATAGTTGTAGGGCGAAGTCCTCAACAACTTAAGCACCTGTTAAGGACTTGCTTCGCACCCTACGATTTAACTAATAATTTTAATGCTACTAATAGTAAGTCAAATGAAATTAGTAGCATTATTATTTTGTCAATCATAGCTTAGCCTCCTTTCGTCCAATTTCTTCGTAAATTGCGTGTGACGGAAGTTAGCGTATATGCTAAGCCCTACAAGAATATTATATATTAAAATCAAATTAATGCAATAATTTTAAAATTAACTGGCATATTTATCTAAACAGACTTGAAATTCATAAACACGTATATTATAATATAATCAGGGTAGGGTATCCTGCGAGATACCTTTTTACAGACCCTACAATAGCGAAGCTATTATTAGCAGGATGTGTCCTATTACCACTAGGGCACATTTTATTATGCTGATAACATAAAAAAGTAACTATTATTAAAATTATTATAATTCACCTCAAACCTGTTTTCTTTTTTTATTGTATAATCAAAAAAAAGGAGACTACAAAAAATGATTAAAAACGGAATAGAAAACGGATATTATCACGAAATTACACCCGCAGGCTTCGGGATTGCTATAAAAGCAGGTAAAGTTTTATTTTCAAAACAATCTGACTTCCAAAAAGTCGAAGTTTTTGAAACAGAAAGTGCGCTCGGACGAGTTTTAACGCTGGATGATTTAATGATGACAACCGAAGGCGACGAATATCATTATCACGAAATGATTGCGCATATTCCTATGATGCACCACAAAAATCCCGAAAGTGTTCTTGTAATCGGCGGCGGCGACGGCGGTACAGTTAGAGAAGTTCTGAAACATAAATCAGTAAAAAAAGTTGTACTGGCTGAAATTGACGGAATGGTAATTGATGCGTGCAAAGAATTTTTACCTACAATTTCTTGCGGATTATCCGACCCGCGTGTTGAAATTAAAGTTGAAGACGCAATAGAATTTATTAAAGACAAAAAGAACGAATACGATATTGTTTTAATCGACTCAACCGATCCGATGGGACCCGGGGAAGGTTTGTTTACTGAAGAATTCTACACAAACGTTAAAAACTCTTTGAAAAAAGGCGGAATTGTGGCTGCACAATCGGAAAGTCCGTTTGTAAACAAGGAAGAAATCAAAAAAATGTATAATTTGTTGAAAAAAGTATTTCCGGTATGTTCGACATACACATCAAACATTCCGACTTACCCCGGCGGCTACTGGGCATGGGCATTCTGTTCAGAGGAAGTTAAGCCTTTATCATACTTTGCTGATGACAGATATGAGGATATAGTAAAAACCTGCAAAATATATAATAAAGATTACCACAATGCACGTTTTGCCCTGCCGAATTATCTGAAAGAATTGTTGTAAATAGATGCAAAGAAGCTTAGAGGCATAGAGGCAAAGTCTTTTACATGCGCTTTGCGCACAGAAACGGGTTATGCATCTAAGGGGATACCTATCACATTTTGTCATCATGAATTTATTTCAGGGGTGACAATTTAGTGTTTGGTGTAAACATTGATATAAGTTCTCAGCTAAGCCTCTTTGCATCTGCTTGTTTTTTATGTTAAAATATAAACACATTAATTGTGAGGGAGAAAAATGTCAGTCATTATAATGATTTTGTTAATCGGACTTTTAATTCTTGTCCACGAACTCGGACATTTATTAACGGCTCTGCTTTTTAAGGTAAAAGTCGATAAATTCGGTATAGGTCTGCCGATAGGTCCGACACTGTGGGAAAGAAAAGTCGGCGGTATAACTTTAGTTGTTCACGCGTTTTTATTCGGCGGTTATGTTTCATTCCCTGATGACGACAAAGATTCAGATCTTCCGCAAAATTCTCCCGCACGTCTGATGAACAAACCGGCATGGCAGAGGGCAATTATTTTCTCTGCAGGTGTTCTTGCAAACGTTGTTTGTGCTTATGTGCTTGTACTTTTGACCGCTTTTATGTGGGGAAATCTGCCATCAGGCAAATTTGATACTTACGTTAATGATATAGTCGCTGAAAAAACACAATCAGTATGGCAGTCAGGCATGCAAAAAGGCGATAAGATTATCGAAATCAACTCATCTCCGGTTACATCCAAATATGCAATCAATCTCTATGCGATGTACAGTGCGGCTGATGACGGAAAAGTTAATGAAGTTAATGCGGAACAGAATTACCAAAAACTAAAAGAACTTAATCCGGCGTTTAAGGAAGATGAAATTATTCCCGCAGGTATTGTGGTAAAATTACCGTCTATTCCTTATGAAAATAAAATTATTTTAAGCCAGAATGTTTTGAACGCAGTTGAACTTTTCAGACCTGTTGAAGTTAAACTTTCCGACGTTCAAATAAAATTGCGTGATGATGCAAAGGGTAAAAATTTTATTGAAACAACGGGCGGATATACACTTAAAGACATTGCTTATGCAATCACAGACGGTGTTAAACCCCTTGAAATTACTGTTTTGAGAAACGGTAAAGAAGTTAAACTCAGGACTATTTACCCTGATAAAGAAGGGTTAATCGGAATTACTCTTGACAGAAAAGAAATTCTTGTGCCTGTAACAGGGATAAAGTCGGCTTTTTCTGCGAGTTATACTTACCTTTACAATGAAACAAAATCAATGCTGATTGTTTTGAAACAGTTATTTACCGGCAAAATTCCTTTGAAAAATATGCACGGAGTTGTATTAATTACAAAAATGGGCGGAGACATAATAAGTTCTGACGGAATTTTCTACGGATTATTGCTGACGGCTGTTATATCAATGAACCTTGCAATCCTTAATATTCTTCCTATACCGGCACTTGACGGAGGACATCTTCTGTTTCTTTTGATTGAAAAAATTCAAGGGAAACCGGTTGACGAAGAGATAATGAACAAAGTTATGACGGTGTTTTTCATACTTTTAATACTTCTTCTGGTATTCGTGTTGTTTAACGATATATATGTCCTTGTTCAGCCGTTTTTTACTAAATAGGAGCGTAGCCGCTCCACCCGCCATATAGGTGTTGGATAAATTTGTACAGTCTAAACTAAAGAAGGAGCGTAGCCGCTCCACCCGGCCAATCAGATTGTGCATAAACGTATACTGCCTAAACTAAAGAAAGAGCGTAGCCGCTCAATCCGACTTAAAATTGCTTATATAGAGTATCCTGCTGTCTTTAAATATATAAATGATAATAGCTTTGCGTCTTCGCCTCTTGGTCTCTTTGCATTTAATTAAGAGATACCTAAATCAATTCAGATGTCCCTTTATTACTCTTCACTCTTTTTAACTTTCTGAACAATTTTTTCAATAACAGAAAGTCTTGCAAAATCATCCCTGATTTCTTGCGCTTTTCTCTCAAGCTTATTATAAACCTGAGAGTTTATTTCCCCGCCTATCAAAATCAATACAGATGTGTAATAAAGCCATACCATTAGAACCGCAAATGCACCGATTGTTCCGTAAACCATGTTGTATGTTTTTAAATTGTTTACGTAAATCGAAAATCCCCACGAACCGATTAACCAGAAGGTCGTAAAAAACCAGGTTCCCGGGATTGCACTTTTACGTTTAAATGCTTCATTCCCGCGTAAATCCGGCAGAATATAGTAACTTAAAAACGCCATAAAGAACAATGCTGCAAAAGCAACAGGCCAACGAAGGGTTAATAACGTGATTGCAACATGTTTTGCCATGTGAAAATGCGTTACAAGCAGATTTATAATTGCTTTCCCGAAAACGATTAAGTTGATGCTCAAAAACATTACCATAGTGTCAACGAAAACCATAAGTAATGATAAAGCTCTTGTATAAATAAAACTTCTTGTTTCATTTACTTTGTAGGCTCTGTTTAATCCTTTAAGCACTACTGCAATTCCGTTTGTGGAGAGGAAAAGCGTTACACAAAAACCGATTATTGCCATAAGTTTTCCGTGGGAAAAAATCATGGCTTCTGATAAAACCGTTAAAATCAAATCCATTGCCTGTTCGGGCATAAATGTCGCAAGAAAACGTAAGATAGGTGTCATAAGAGCTTTATTGCCCATCCAGCCGAAAATTGATGTCAACAAAAGCATAAAAGGGAAAATCCCGATAACCATCATAAAACCCATTTCTGCCGCCATTCCGTAGAAGTCGTTTTTTATGACAGATATGATTAATCTTTTTACACCTCTTACAAATCCCTTAAAACTCACTTTTATATCTCTCTTGTTTTAATTTCGGCAAGAATTTTTTTGACCGCCTCATCAACCGGAGCCTTAATTGTACAGCCCGATGCAAATTTATGTCCGCCGCCGCCGAATGCCTCACAAATTTGTGCTACATCCGCAAATTTGCTTCTCATAGAAATTTTTGTTGCACCTGACTTCATCTCTTTTGCAACAAATGCAATACGTGTTGAAACTATTGCCCGCAATTTTTCGGTCAGACCTTCCATGCACTCATCATTTGCCGAAAATTTTTCCATATCTTTTTTATAAACAATTGTATAAGCTATTTTATCATTGTCAAGAAATTTTGCCTTGCTTATACAATATGCCTGAAACATCACAAGGGTTTTAGAATCCGATTCATAAACTTTTTTATAAATGTCCGAAGGGTTAACGCCTTTTTCAACGAGTTTTGAAGCACATTCAAAAGTTGCAGGTTTTGTATTGTCAAATCTGAATGAGCCAGTGTCAGTTAAAATTGCCGTATACAGACAAATTGCGGCATCCATATTGACATTTAACCCCATATTTTCAAAACATTCACAGAGGACTTCGCCTGTTGAACTTGCGTCAGGGTTTATAAAATTTAAATCAGCATAAGCGCTGTTGGTTTTGTGGTGATCAATATTTACAGTTGATTTAGCTTTATTAAAAAGAATTTGACCGTCGCAAATTCTTTCGATTGATGCAACATCGACATTTATAACTAAATCGTATTCTCTGGATTTGTCAATATCATCAATATGTTTGACATCATGAATATGGGGCAAAAATGAATAAACATCAGGAATTTTTGATATCGCTGCCATATCACATTTTTTCTTATAATTATCAAGAATAACTGAATAAAGTCCGCACATAGATCCTAAAGTATCGCCGTCAGGGTTAATGTGAGAGAATATCAGTATATTTTTTGAGGATTTTATGATATCATTTAATTTAGAGTAATTCATTTCTTAATGGTAACACAAAAAAACATGGTGCAAAAATCTAAAAATGAAAAAAGTTCTCTACACTGATTTTGTAACAACCGAATCGCTAGTTGAAGAATTGCTTGAAAATAAAGAGATAAAAAAAGCAATTACCCGAAGCAACCTCTATAAATTCTGGGAAAAAGCGGCGGGTGCAAAATTCGGCAAAAGATCAAAACCATATTCAATGCTTGCAGGCGGTGTTATGATAATTGCCTGCGAAAATGCAATTGTTGCGCAGGAATTAACCTTGAGAAAAACTCAAATCTTAGTTAAATTTGAGCCCTATTTAAAATCTCTTAAAATGACCGTAAAGGATTTACGTTTTGACCCCAAAAAATGGGGAACATAGCCGTTCCACCCATGACAGCTTACGACTTTGCATGAGAAGTAGGTTGGGCTTTCAGCCTAACATTAAATGATTTTGTTGGGGTAGAAACCCCAACCTACTAACTGTTTTGCTTTACATAAACTGAAAATATAAGAAGGAGCGTGGCAGCAATCCCCTCCCTGATAAGGGAGGGGGTAGGGGTGGGTAACTGTCGGAGAAAGAGAAGTTCAGAGGGCAGGAGGGCAGGCTGTTTTCATTTATAGCTATTTTAGTAAAATTGCAACAAAATTTATTTTTGATAATAGCTTAGCCTCTATGCATCTTAACATCTTTGCATCTAATTAATACCCATCCAAACCTTCCCTAATCAGGGAAGGCTTGATTTTCTCCCGAGGAGAGGGAAGGAGTTTGTAGGTCGGATTTACAAATCCGACAAAAAATATGATTGCGGATAAGCTTCGCTGTCTGCAATGACTGTTTACAGGTAATTAAGCCTATCTTCATACTCTCTTATCTTCTAAATCGGCTTCGCCCATTTGCAGTTATAGATTTATGTTTAAGTTATAATATTCTCAAAGAGGAAAAAACATGAAAACAATAAAATTAACAAAAATGCACGGCTGCGGTAATGACTTTGTTATAATTGATTACCCTGAATACGCAAAAACAGGCATGAAGATGGATGAGCTGGCAAAAAAAATTTGTGACAGACATTTTGGAGTCGGTGCAGACGGAATGATAATTCCACACTGCGAAAAACACGATGAAACAGCCGATATAAGCTGGTATTTTTATAATTCTGACGGTTCAACAGCTCAGATGTGCGGAAACGGCATGAGATGTTTTGCGAAATACGCCTATGATAATAAATTGATTGATAAGAAATCTTTCAGCGTTCAGACACTTGCAGGTATTATAAAACCGGAATTGCTCGAAAACGGCTTGATAAAGGTTAATATGGGAAAACCTGTTCTGGAAGATAAAAAAATTCCTTTCTGGGGTGAACGTAAAATAAAAGTTCTGGATAAAGAATTTGAAATTTCCCCTGTCTCTATGGGAAATCCTCATTGTGTAATTATAACGGATGATGATCCTATGGAACTTGCTTTGAAATACGGTCCGGAAATAGAAAAACATGAATATTTCCCCGAAAAAACAAATGTCGAATTTGTGAAAGTAAAATCAAATATGGAAATTGATATGCGTGTATATGAGCGTGGATGCGGAATTACTTTAGCTTGCGGAACAGGTGCCTGCGCAAGTGTGGTTGCATGTGTTTTAAATAACTTAACAGAAAATAAGGTTAAAGTTAATCTTCTTGGCGGACCTGTATTTGTTGAATGGCAAGGGTCTAAGGATGATACAAATCAAGATATCTTTTTAATCGGGTCTGCAAATTACAGCTTTTTTGCAGAGTATATATTGTAAAATATAGTATTTCCATGGTATTATTATCTCATACACTAAAAACGAAGGAGAATAGTAATGAAAACTTATGAATTGTTAACTGTATTTAAACCGAATTTAGATGCAGAAGAAGTAGATAAAGCTCTGGAAAGATTAAACGCTTTCGTAACTGAAGCAGGCGGAAAAGTTGAATCTACAGACAAAGCAGGCAGAAAAAAATTGGCTTACGATATCCAGAATTTCAGAGACGGATTTTTTGTAACTTCTGTTATCAGCCTTCCTGCTGACAAAGTTGCAGAATTCAAACGTCAGTTGAGATTGAGTGATAATATTTTAAGAACAATGTTTTTAGAAGCTTCTAAAGCTTCTGTATAAAAACGGAAAGAAGCGATAATGAGTTTAGCAAAAGCAGTAGTAACAGGAACAGTATACAGAACACCCGAAAAACGTTTTACTCAAAACAACGTTGCGGTGTCTGCATTTGTTATGAATATCGGCGAAAGAGAAGAAACTCTTATTAGAGTTCTTTCAAAAAGAAATGTACTTGACGAGATTGTGTCGTCTTTAAATAAAGGCGACAGAGTTCTTGTTGAAGGCAGATTACAAACGGCAACGGTGAAAACGGATGACGGTTCCGAAAAAAGGATCTATGAAATTGACGCCAATACTATTGAAAAAATGGGTGAAGGTTCTGTTTCAAATTCTAATTTCGGGACAGAAGAAATCGTTAAATTTGAATCGGATGATATTTCAAACGAACTGATTAACGAAGACGAAATCCCCTTTTAGGGAGCGTAGCCGCTCCAGCCAACAAAGCTTACGACTTTGCATGAAGCGCTTTTGATTGATACTGAAATAATTTCAATATATTCTTAATGTCGCTTTTGCATGTCAATGCACTCGGGTATTATCGTCATTCCGAACTCGTTTCGGAATCTCCTTATCCCTCGCACCTGTTTTGCTTTATGGATGATGATATATTGATGTAGTAGATAAAAAACGGCTAGAAAGGCTAAATAACGAAATGGCAAGACAAAACAACGACGAAAAGAAAAAACGTAAAAATTGCGGTCTTTGCGGAGACAAAGTTGAAGCTATCGATTACAAAGATGCTGCAAAGTTGAAAAGATACCTGACTGAAGCAGGGAAAATTATTCCCCGCAGAATTACAGGCAACTGCGCAAAACATCAAAGAATGGTAGCCAAAGCTATTAAACGCGCAAGAGAAGCTGCTATTATTGATTACGTTTTTGACTAATCGCCAGGCAGTAAAACAAATAACCCGCCTTGAAAAGGCGGGTTATTTTTACTTATATCACAGTTTACACCAAACAACATCTAAATTGTCACCCCTGAAATAAATTCAGGGCAGGTCTAACTGTTGAAAGATGCTGAAGCTCAGAGGTCAATTTGACACTCAACATAACGCTCATATTCTTATTTTCGTCATCCCGAACTTGGTTCGGGATCTATATAGATATGCTGCGGTTCGTAAAGGCAGGCTCACTCAAAATTTTTAAGATCCTGAAATAAATTCAGGATGACAAAAATTTTGGTTCGCTTTGTAAAACAAGTTTAGCATGACATTTTTACCTATAATTAGTGTAAACTACGATATAACTACCGGTTATTTATTTTGTATCAAATATAATTCTGTAATACATATCGGCTTTCATATACGGATTTGCAGGCTTTTTCTTCCAGAGTTTAAGGTTAATTTCTGCGGGAAGATTTGTAACCGTAATTATTTTATCATATTGCATAGGCGAAATATTATTGCATCCGTCTTTATAGTGGCAGCTTCCGCCAAGATGAATGTAGTCCGTAAACCTGTTTACATCCTCTGTTATGTTATTATGTTCGGACAACATTTTTATGTTGTTTTTGTCATATATATAAACGTAATTATACCCGAAATCCCTTGCATTCAATCCTGACAATTGTATCGGATATCTGGTCATTTTACCGTTTACGTTGTCGCGAAATTTAAGAAATTTTCGCGTGAGTTCGTATCCGGCAATTATTAAATTATCTTTTTTACTGTATTGAAGAGAAACGGGCAAAAATTTGCCATACTCGCCGGTGCAGAAGTCTTTATTATAGCCCTGATCCCATGGCAAAAACGGAAGGCTTAAGCCCACAAGTGCATCAGGGTTATTCATCTGTGCACTGACTTTTGACGGACCTTCAATCCGTTCATGGTAATCGCCTGTGTAGTTCAATTCAGCGCATCTTTTCGTTCCCCACCACGGCTTGTTGTCTACTATTGAGCCAAAAACAGAGTTGTCAGGTTCATAATTTTTACTTGCAAAAAGCGAATTTTTTACATGATTTTTTCTTATGTCATAAATTTGTTGTTTTGTTAAATAATCATACTCACTCAAAGGATTAACTTTTATTGTCTGAAATCCAGATGTATCCTTAATGTTTAAAATCCTGCTGTCATTAAAAGAGAAAATCAGTGCAGGACAGCAAAAGTAAATAGCAACTGCAAGTATAATGATTTTTAGTGTTACCAGAAGACCTGCCGGAACTTTTTCAAGCGGCTGAGGAGCATAATAGTCTATTTTTGGAACAGTGTGCCTTGCTAATATATTTTCCATCAGATTTTTGGTTTCTTCACAGTTTTTTAAACCGTCTTGAGCAAGCACATTATTAGGAGCGATTGTTAAAATATACCGGTATGCATGTGCTGCGTTATTATAATCTCCGATTGCTTCGTAATATAATGCTTTCCACATAAGTATATCGGTATTTTCGGGATATTGTTTAAGATAACCGTCAATTTGATCAAGAACTTTTTGTTTTTCTTGCTGGCTTGGTTTTTTATTAGCGCTCTCAACAAGGTTGCCGAGATTTTCTAAAATTTCGTCTAATTCATTATTATCCATTGTAACCTCTGAAATTCTTTTCTTTAATTTTGTCAATAATTAGGATGATATCAAATATAAATGAAACTCCGACAAATCCTCCGATAAACGCGAACGGCACCCAGAACCCCCTCATTAAACAGTCATCCAATGTATCTTTAAAAGCTATTGTAAATATTAAGCCTATAGTGAAAAATACTATTGACATCCATTTAAAATTCAATTCTTGCGTGCTTGTTAGGACAGGCTTTATACCTTTGTGCAGATAATCCTCTATTTTTTCTTTTAAATCAGCCTGTTCTCCCACACCTGCAAATCTATAAGAAAAACTATTTGCCATTCTACCGTAATCAATTACCTTATAGATAAAATTAACAGGTTTTAGAGGAGTATTTTTCAAAGAAAAATTCTTATTGTTCATAACCGTAAAATTCAGTTCAACTTCACTTAATGCAACGTATGAACTGTATTTGCTTCTGACAATGATTGTATTTAAAACCATTTCTAATTTTTTTATCTCTCCGTACCCGCAAACAAAGTTATATTGAGGTTGATTAAAATTAAATTTTACTCTGTCAGGCAAAAAGTCGACTGATTTGAGATTTAGTGATGAGGCAAGTTCTTTAAGTCCTGCGTATCTTTGAATTATTGAAATTATCAGACCTATATAGAATATTGCAGGAAGTATAATAAAAAGCATCCAGGAAATCCATGGATCCTCAGGATTTGCTATTGATAAAGCATCAAAAGAGAATGCGACCCACGAAAAAAATCCGGAAATTGATTTTTGTACATCCGCAGAAAGATATACATACGCCAGAATAATTCCGGCTGTGTATAAAATTGAAGCTAATGAAAAAAGTAATATGTATTTTTTTGAAGTTTTTGCTGAGACATTGTTTATGTGCATAAAAATTACCTTTCCTGTTGTATTAACTTAAGTCTTTGACTTGTTGACGGATGGGTTGAAAAATATTGAAGAAATTCCGGTGCTTTTTCTTTTTTCTCAAGCAGTTTGAAAAATTCAACAGCACCTTTATTATTTCCGTACAATTTGTATACAATTTGGTTTGCGTATTTGTCTGCTTCCCTCTCCTGTTTTCTTGAATATGTCAGTCCGTTTAAATCAGAGATACTGCCTACTGTCAAATCTATATTATTGTTTCCTGATGCAAAAATTGATGAGATAAGTGCGACAATTATTTGTCTGCTCATACTTTTTAAATGATCTCTGTGTGCATAATGCCCGAGTTCATGCGCCATAATGAAAGTTAAAACTTTTTCGTCTTTTACCTCAGTCAGCAACCCCTGAGTAAAAAATATATTTCCGTTTGGTGTTATAAACGCGTTAATCTGTTTTTCAGGATATTCATAAATAGGGAATTTTGATTTCCCCTGTAAATTTTTATCAAGCGGTACGATTTTATCTCTTATGTTTTCAAGTTTTATTATATTTTCATTTTTGGTCGATACCTGAGGTTTTATTCCGAAAGAAAAAGCATTTTCAATCTTCATTTGAGTTTCATTTGACATTCTGTCTATAAAGAAACTGCCGATAGCATCAGCAAACATATATAACAAAAAAAATATAACTGCTATGCCGGCAACCAGAATAAAAAATTCAGTGAGGGCATTTGAGCTGCCTACATTAACATTATCTTCTATTACACTTAAATATTTTTCTTCTAAATTTTTATTCATAGGTTACGGCTGTTCCGTACGCAATTATCGCGCATTGAGGAACACTTTCCTGCCCGTAAGTATCATTTAGCATAACAGATTCTATACGTGCATTTATTATAAAATTAGCCCCGCGGGCTTTTTCCCGCATTTTCAGGATTGCTTCGCGTCTGCCTCTGTCCAGTACGGATTCAAACGTCGTAAGCCTTCCGCCGAACAAATTTTTTAATCCTGCAACAAAATTCTTAAAATAGTCTCCGCTTATAACGCATTCACCCGTAACAAGTTCAATTTTTTTAATTTTTCTGTTAGTATCCCACTTTTTTGCGCCAAAGTTTATAATCGGTTTTTTAATAAGTGCGATTTCTCGTTTTTTAATATTTTCGAAATGTCTCTTTTCAATAATTGTGCCGGTCATAAACGTAAATCCGAGAATAATCAGCAGTAATAATACATCGCCCATTAGATTATCCTTTCGGTTGCACTTTGACGGCTGTACCGTAAGCGTAAACTTCTGCAGCGCCGACTGTAACCGAAGATGTTGCAAATCTTACGTTAATAACGGCATTAGCGCCCATTCTCTGTGCCTGCTGTTCCATACGTGAAACAGCTTCTTTACGGGCTTCGGTCAAAAGTTCGGTATAACTTTTTAATTCTCCGCCTACCATGTTTTTCAAACCTGCGCCAAAATCTTTAATCGCATTTTTTGCCCGCACGGTGCTTCCTGCAACAAGACCGTATTGTGCGGTAATTACCATTCCGGGAACAGACTCAATGTTTGTTAAAATCATTATCATAACCTCCTCAAAAATTATAGGTTATGTAAAATGTCTTGTAATCATATATTTAGACTAAATATACATCTTTAATAAATAGCATATATTACAAGCAGGATAATCTTAAACATTATAATATTTCTTATAAAAAACTTATCATTTTCATTAGACCTGTCCAAAAGCATAAAGGTGTCTAAAATGAATGTTAATATTGGAGCTGAGATAAATACAGTAAAGAATGCAAAATCTGTTTCCAAATTCAAATCTTTTTTCATAAGAAAGTTGCCAACCATTAACAATACAAATATAGATATTGAGAGATATTTAAGAATTCTTCTGTCAGCTCAGGTAAATATTTGTTTGTGTTTTGTTTTGCGATAAGTTTCTATTTGTTCTGTAATACTTGCACGCGGTCCGGGATCTGAAATATAGTAATTAAATTTTTCAAACTTTTTTTCATAATCAATAATTTGATAAATAAGTTTCATTTTTCTGAATGTGGAAGAATTTCTCAAAGAAATACTTTCTCCTATTATTCGTGCTAATGCCTGATTTCTAATGTTAAAAGTAAGATTAACTGCGCTTATGATATAAGATTTTAATTCACGATAACTTGGACTTGAGACAAATTTTGTCTCTATTTTTAAAAGCAGCTCCAGATCTTTATATGCAGCAACAAAATTGTATTTGCTGTCAACAAAATTAAATTTTATTCTATCTGGTAAAAAATCTATGGATGTAAGATTTTTCTTTGAAAATGATTTTTTAATCAGCTGGTGTCTTTTTATTAATGCAATAATTCCACAAATATATAAAATAGCAGGGAATAGAAGAAATATTCCGAACCAACCGACAAAACCATCCAGAGTATAATGTCCTATAGCCAGAAAATTCAAATAGTTGTATAACAGCATAAGTCCGGCTGTTACAATTACTCCTGCTGTAAGAAAAAATACAACGGCTAATTTGGAATATTCTCTCGGATTATTTTTTATAATCATAAATATTTTTACTTTATAACTTCAATCGTGTCGTAATCCACAAGATATGGCAGATGTTCTTCCGTTATCAATTCCCCCGGAAGCAGTACCGCAATCCCGGGAGGACATTCGGCAATTACTTCTGCCGCAATACGTCCGACAGCGTGTTCTTTCGGGATAACTTCTTTATGTGAATAAAAAGCTTCTCTAAGTGTCATTTTGATAATCGGTTCCAGCATCGGCATGTGTTTTTTCTTTTCCAGATAGCAGATGTCTGTGTAATTCGTTTTATCAATCTGCTGTAAGCATTTTGCAAGATACTGCATATCAGCTCTTGTGTTGCCGATATTTGAAAGTATCAAAAGTCCGGCGTCAGATGCGCTTTCAACTTCTATGTTAAAGTCTATTTCAAGAATTGATTCCAGACGTTTCCCTGATAATCTGTCATCACGTATAAACACCTTTGTAATATCTGTTTTGTAGCCGAAATCAGGCTGGAGATGATGAATATGTTCAAGTTTGTCGATTTCGCGGCGTAAATATTTTGCGTTCTGCACCGCACGTTCAAGCTGTTTTCTGCCTCTTTGGCTGTCTAAATTCGCACGCGCAGCGTCTAAACTTGCAAGAAGCATTAATGAAGGACTTGTTGTATGCAGCAATTTCAAAGCTTTTTCAACAGCATCGCAATCAATTATTGAATTTTCGGCAATATGAAGCATAGAACTCTGGCTCATACTTCCGCCTGTCTTGTGAAGTGAATGAACAACCGCATCGGCACCTAATTTCAGAGCAGATGTCGGCAGATGATTGTTAAAGTTCCAAAGACATGCGTGTGCTTCATCGACAATTAACGGAACGTTGTGTTTTTTACAAATTTCCGATATGGATTTTATATCCGATACAACACCTTCATAGGTCGGGTTGGTAATCCATACCATTGAGGCATCCGGGTTTTTGTCAAGCATTTCTTCAACGCTCTCGGGTGTAACATTGCCCCATATACCCCATTCGTCAAACTTTTTCGGGATAAGCCATAAAGGTTCCGCACCTGAAATTATCATACCTGTTAAAATTGAGCGGTGGCAGTTGCGGTTTGTTATAATTTTTTTGCCTTTACCGGTCAAAGCCATTGCAAGAGCAAGATTCCCGGCTGTTGAACCGTTAAGTAAAAAGAAAGTTTTTTTAGCTCCGAAAGCTTGAGCTGCAAGTTCCTGTGCATCTTTTATCGGACCTGTTGCAGGATGAAGTGTTCCCAGACCGTCAAATTCATCCGTTGTATCAATTGAAAGAGCTTTTGCTCCGATAAGTTTTTTGAATTCGGGCAAAGAACCGTTTCCCCTTGTGTGACCTGGGATATGAAACTGATAAGACGGGGTTTCATAAGCTTTTTTCAGGGCTTCTACAATCGGGGCTTTAACTTTTGTATATTTATTTTCTGAAGTTTTCTTCATAGCTTTTTTTGTTACATTTGTCATAATAATTAATATACACTAAAAAAATTTTTTTTTGCACATATTTTGTGTTACATTAATATTTGTGAACTATTTTTTAAGAACAGCTGTAATATATTTGCTGCTTTTATGTGCCCCGCCTGTGTTTGCATTCGGAAAAAATAAACACGGAGATGTTAAACCTGCTGAAAAACAGGAAGTCATTCATCTTGATGTTACAAAAAATGAGACGGAACAAGCTGCTGATGATGATACCCGAAAGAATAACGACTGGGTACAGAAAGACATTATCAGAGATAACGTTGATACAGAGTTCTCTATATTTGATCATCTTTTTGATACGGACAAAGACTTTGATCATCCGTTCAAGTTTGAGGAAGAATCTTTGTTTGGCAGGATTTATAAGAAAAAACTGGAGAGAACATCTATTCCCTCATTCCTTTTACAGGATGAACTTACATTCAAATATAAAAAAGGACCGGTAGACAGAGTACAATTTTACGGTGCATATCAGGGGAATTTCGGTTTTGACTTTGAAGGTGCAGATTACGACACTGATTACGGTTTCGGGTTTATGGAAGCAGGTGTTGTCGGTGATTTTAAAGACAAAAACACTGACTTTAAGTTACAATTCAATTTTAAACCGGGTGAAAACAGAACATATCTTCAAGGACTTGTGACAGATGCTTACATAATGAACACCCGCATCCCGCACCATAAAATCATTGTCGGCAATTCCAGAAATCAGGTTGGTTTTGAGGGCGGTATGGGATCTTATGTACTTCCTTTTGCAATGCGTTCGCAGATTTCAAGAACTTTCGGCAACACAAGGGCGCTCGGTCTGAGGGTTGTAGGCGACTATGATTTAGTAGACTACAGTTTAGCATTGAACAGTTCGGACAGATTTTTTAAATCTTTTTTCCCGGGTGCGGAATTCACGGGCTGGGTGAACTTTAAACCTCTCGGCAAAACTGACGGAAAGTACGGAATACTTGTTCTGGGCGGCGGTTTAAATGCAGGGCACAATGATACTGATTACACTGTCGGCGGTGCTTATGCAAGTTACAGGTACAAAAAATTTATGGCAAATTTTGAATATGCAATAGCCGACGGCTACAACGGAACATATAGAAGTACTGATAAAGCAGAGGGTTTTTATACAACAATTGCTTACAGAATTACTCAAAAACTGCATATTCTGGCTCGTTATGACCAGTTTGACCCGAACCGCGATATTGCGGATAATAACCGTCGTGAATATTCGGTTGGTTTAAATTATTTTATTAAAGGTCAGGCATTAAGGCTAATTCTCAATTATGTTTTCTGCGACAATGAAAACACAGAGGACAGCCACAGAATTATTTTAGGGACGCAAATACTTTTATAAATTATATGTTCTCTTCACTGCATTTTAGCAAATATTTTATGTAATCTAATTTAGAACGGGCTTCAACAACTGCTTCACTGTTAACTTCAACAATATTGCTTAATGCTTCCTGAATTATTATAATACTTTTTTCAATCTCTTTGTATTTATCTTTTGTTTGTGTTATATAAAGTCCTATCTTGTCTGTTAGTACTTATTATTTGTTTATTAGTCAAATTTATACATACTATAGTAGAATTAAATTAGACTATAAAATATATTAAATTTTAAATAATGAATTTTGAAAAATTTAAAAAACATATAGGTCTAAAAATAAAATTTTACAGAAATCTAAGAGATTTAACACAAGAGGTGTTAGCTGAAAAAATAGATTGTTCAGTCAACTATTTGAGTTTAATTGAAAACGGACGTAAAAATATCAGTCTTAAAATGATATACAGAATTTCGACAGCACTGGATATAAGCGCATCAAAAATATTTGATGTAGAGGATTAATTTTTTGCTATTGTGGTGGAGTTAGTAGGTTGGGATTTCTACCCCAACAAAATCAAAATCATTTAATGTTGGGCTGAAAGCCCAACCTACTTCTACTTCTCATGCAAAGTCGTAAGCTGTCATGGATGAAGCGGCTATATAGACTGTACAAATTAATGCAAAACCTAAGTGTTGGGTGAAGCGGCTACGCTTCCTCTTTGTGGTGTTTTACATCTTCTTTAATAACTATCAGGTTATTAATAATTTTCATAGCACAGGTCGGAAGAACAACATCATTCAACCCTGTTGCTATACCGATAATCTTTCCGGCGCCGAGTATAACTTCTTCGCCTTTGTAATAAAATTTGTAATCGTCTTTTCTGTCTGAACGGATTGTTACTTTTTCCATTTTCAGTTTCTCCTTTTTATTTCATTCTTTTTCCATTTTTGTCAAAATATATACCATTTTGCATTACTTCTTCGTATATTTCTTCATCCTGTTTAAAGCTTGTTTCGGTATACGGATAAAAATCTATACAAACATCCATATCTGTTTCAATTTTTCCGATAATCGGCCATATCTGCTCGCGTTTTGACTTATCTTCAATATCAAAAATCCCTGCAAGTTCAATATCTTCGTCTTCATGCATCTGCCCGTCAGTGTGAATGCCGAAAAGATACATCCCTTTGAAATCGTTGAATATACGATTAAAAGCTGCAGATAGTCTTACAATTACTTCATCAACCGAATTCGCCATAACAATTATCCTATATTATTTACAACATCATTTCTGTCAACACTAACCTGTTCGGATGTTTCAAGATTTTTGATTGAAACTTTATTTGATTTAATTTCGTCTTCACCTAAAATAAGTGCATATTTGGCAACTTTTGAAGCTTTTTCAAGCTGTTTGGTAAATTTTTTATTCGCAAGATCAAATTCAACTTTAATCCCTTCTTCTCTGAGGTCTTGTGCAAATTCAAACGCATCAGAGGGGGAATTGCAGACAATATATGCGTTAAGTTTTGCCGGTTCAACGTCAGGCAGAAGCGAATTTAATCTTTCCATACCCATTGCCCAGCCGACGGCAGGAGTGTCTTCCCCGCCGAGATTTTTAACTAAACTGTCATATCTCCCGCCGCCGCAGACAGCGTTTTGCGAGCCTAAATTGTTTGATTTTATCTCAAAAACCGTTCTGTTATAGTAATCCAGACCTCTGACTAAAAGTTTATTTTCAATGTACGGAACATTTAGTCTTTTTAAGTATAATTTTAAGTCACTGTAATGTTTTGCACATTCTTCGCATATAAAATCTGACTGGATAACTTTTTGGATTTCCGGTTTGGCAAAAATTTCTTTACAGGATTCTACTTTGCAGTCTAAAAGTCTTAGAGGATTTTTTTCATAACGGTTTTGGCAATCCTCGCAAAGGTTTTCAAATTCGGGTTTTAAAACTTCTTTAATTCTCTTTTTATATTCCTCGCGGCATTTCGGGCATCCTAAAGAATTTATCTCAACTTCCAGAGCGTTCAGGCCGAGTGATTTTAAATAATCTACAGCGAGAAGAATAACTTCCGCATCGGCTGTCGGCTCTTTAATTCCGAACATTTCAACACCTACCTGATGGAATTGTCTTTGTCTGCCTGCCTGCGGACGTTCGTACCTGAACATCGGACCTTTGTACCAGAGTTTGACAGGAGCTGACAGTCTTGCCATGCCGTTTTCAATAAATGAACGGACAACACCTGCCGTATTTTCGGGACGCAGTGTAATTGAGCGGTCGCTTTTTTCAAATGTATACATTTCTTTGTTTACTATATCGGTTGTATCGCCGACACCGCGGGCAAAAAGTTCCGTAGCTTCCAAAATCGGAGTTCTGATTTCTTTATAGCCGTATTTGGTAAAAATTTCAAGAGCATTCTGCTCTAACTTTTGCCACTGTCCGGCTTCCTGAGGTAAAATGTCTTTTGTTCCTTTGAGTACTTTAATCATTTTTGTCATAAAGTTATTATATAAATTTGAGGGCTAATTGTCAAATAAAATCAGCAAAAAAATAAAAACTTGACAATAGTTAGATATCTAATTATAATAATTTTGTATCATGAAAAAAGCACTGTCTTTAATATCAAAAATACACGAAAAAGGTAACCGTTTTATAGTTGAACGGTTGAAAGAAAACGGTATAGAAGGTCTTGTGCCGAGCCATGGCGATATTTTGGTTCTGTTATACAAATATGAAAAATTAACTATGAAGGATATTGCTGATAAAATTCATCGTACAAAACCGACAGTAACTGTGCTTGCTGATAAACTTGAAAAACTCGGATATGTCGAAAGAAGAAAGTCTTTAGATGATAACAGAATTACATATATCACATTGACAGAAAAAGGCAGACAGTTCAGGCCGCTATTTGATAATATTTCAAAAGATTTAACTAAGCTGCTATACAAAAATTTAACACAAGAAGAGGCTCAAATAATAGACAAATTGTTGGAAAAAATGATTTAAATAAAACCAAAAAATTTTTGGATAAATAGTTAGATATCGAATTAAAAAAGGAGGTAAATATGACTAACTACAAAACAACAGAACTCGGAAAAATTCATGATCTTATCAATCAAGAAAACGGAAAGGTATTTTTGCATGATTTACTTGATTTGACAGGCTGTGAAATTTCGGTTAATACAACAGGTAAAGATTTTAAGGTGCAGTTTAACCATAAACACAAACAAAATGAAGAAGTTTATATCATTCTCAAAGGTGAAGGGATAATTACTGTTGACGGTATTGCGGTAAACGTAAAAGAAGGTTCGGTTGTTAAAATCCTTCCGGAAGCTTCAAGAACTATAGAAAATACATCGGATGGAGAATTTCAGTTTATTTGTGTTCAGGCAAAAACAAATTCTCTTGAGCAATTCGGGCTCGGTGATGCGGAACTTTGTTAGAGTTTTGAAAAATTAAGAAGCGGAAATAAATTTATTTCCGCTTCTTTTGCTTGAAGTTTTATTATTTCAAATACTCTCTAAAGAAGGCTTCAATATCGTCAAAAGGAATTTTTTCCATATTGTCGTATAAATCAACGTGATTTGCATCTTTTACAATCAACAGTTTTTTGTTATCACCTTTGAGTTTTTTAAAAGCGTCTTCTCCAAAATATCTGCTGTGAGCTTTTTCTCCGTGAACTATCATTACAGCATTTTGGATTTCATCGCTGTATGCAAGTATAGGCATATTGATTAATGACAGTGATGATGTTGTATTCCAGTTGCCGTTTGAGTTTATTGAACGTTTATGAAATCCTCGCGGAGTTTTGTAATATCCGTAGTAATCTTGTACAAATTGCGGTTCGTTCCCTGTCAATTTTTCAGGAAGTCCCGGAGCTTTTGCATAAGTACCGTTTTTAAAGTCTTCGGTTCTTTGTTTGTTAAGAGATTGTTTCAGTTCATATCTTGCTTTTGCATCCATTGTATCAAAGTAGCCTTTAGCGCTTACTCTTGTCATGTCATACATTGTAACGGCAACGGTTGCTTTAATTCTTGTATCCATTGCAGCCGCATTCAAACCGAAGCCGCCAAATCCACAAATGCCAAGAATTCCTACTCTTTCAGGGGCGACATATTTTTGATTGCTTAAAAAATCAATGGCCGCCGAAAAGTCTTCCGTATTAATATCCGGTGATGCAACGTTTCTCGGTTCACCGGAACTTTCTCCGGTATAAGAAGGGTCAAATGCGAGTGTTATAAATCCGCGTTCTGCTAAAGTTTGAGCATAAAGCCCGGATGCCTGTTCTTTTACCGCACCGAAAGGACCGCTTATTGCAATTGCCGCCAGTTTTTCATCTGTTTTTTCTTTCGGGGTATATAAATCTCCGGTAAGTGTTATTCCATACCTGTTTTTGAAACTTACTTTTTGAACGTTAACTTTGCCGCTCTTTTTAAAAGTTTTGTCCCAGCTATCGTCTGTATTGTTTTTTGCAAAACTCATTGTTGTACCTCCAAGAATTAACATAAGTGCCGATAAACAAATTAAAAGTTTTTTTATCATTTTCACCTCGTTTCTATATTCAAAAAAACTTTTCTTTATTTTTCATTATTTACTATTTTTTTTAAATAGCAAATACTTATATTAAATATTTAAAAATACCTGATGAGCATAATATCATTAAATCACGTTTACCGGTTTACAACTTTTGATAAACTCTTTTTTAACTTTTCAATCATATCATCTAATATTTTTAAAGTTTGATGGTTGGGCTGTGTGAGTAATTTGTTTATATTTTCGGCAAAATCTTCCGGAAGAATTTTGCAATGTTCCTGTGCATATTTAACGAGTTTTTTCTCTCCCGGGTGCAGCAGTTCATTATATGCAAATATGATATCAAAATAGCTTGCCATAAAGGCTGCAATTCTATGATTAACACTGTTCAAATCATTTCTTTCAAGGGCTTTTTCTATTTGATCATAATATGATGCGAAAGGTTTGTCTTTTAAAAGCATTAAATTTCTTTTGATAATATTTTGTTTTAATTCTTGCGGATAGGGTGTGTTCAATTGCTCTTTAAGCCCTGCAAGCCAGCCTGCTTTGTCATAGACAGGTTCACAATTTTTTAATGTAAACAAAAAACAGGTAGTGTATCCGTTAGAAGGATAATGTTTTTTCCAGATATTTTCGACTGTATCTTCCATCCATTTTTGATTAAAATACATAACATCAAGCTGCTGCTTCATTTTATCAACAAAAAATTCGTCACCGGCGCCAAAATATTCGCATCCTGCTTCATATTTTGAGGAGTAGTTTTTTATTAATGCTAACCTGTCTTTGACCGGGATATCACTATCAGTAAAAACATAAATATCTATATCCGATTTTTTATCTGCGGTATTTGCTTTTTGCGAGCCGCCGACAGCAATAGCTTGTACCTGTGGGAAGTGCTTAAATTCATCTATAATATTTTTAAATGTTTTGTTCACTTATGTTTCCTTTCTGATTAGAATGTAAATTAACAGTTGGTTTGATGGAAAGTAAAAGGGATAAATCCTATTCAAAATTTAAATCAATAATATGTTCAACATCTTTTACATTTCCCCAGTCATTTTCATATAAACCCTGCTTTACAAATTTATGAAAAGAGGAATACTTCCAGTCTTTTACTTTGTTAACAAGTCTGTGTTTAACTGGATTGTAGTGAACATAATTTATTTGATTAATTAAGTCTTCTTGAGATGTAATAGTGTGTTCAAAAAATCTGCGTTGGAATATCCCTTTTTCACCTTTATTAACATAACCGTAGGTTGGGATTTCTACTCCGACATTATAATTTTTGGAAAAATAATATTTTATTGAGGTAATAATTTTAGGATATTCTTTAATATTTTTAGGATTCAGTATTACATGTATATGATCCGGCAAAACACAAATTGCAATAATTTCAAAACAAAAAAATTGTTTTGCATTTTTAAATGCATGTTTTAATAATTCAATGTTATTAATAAATATATTTTTTCTGTTGTAAGAGACAATAATTAAATGCAGATAACTGTTTGGTATAAAAACACGTCTGTAATTCATTCTATAATTTTACATCAAATATTTTTGTTGGGGTAGAAACCCCAACCTACAAACTTACTCCTTTCTTAGTTTTTTTATATTTTTGTATACATTATCTATATTACTAATTCCACCAATTCGATATCGTTTTTTGTTATTGTCATCTATTAATATTTCTGTACTATATCCGTATTTGTAAATCCTTAACTTATTTATATTTTCGTATGCCAAATTAATTTCAGAACCTAAATATTTGAATATATTAATAGAATAAATTTTTAGAATTCTCTTATTAGTAAGACATAAAGAAAGCGAAAGTGATATTATACTGCTCAAATACAAGAATATAAGCAATATCCCAATGATAAAAGCGTTTTGGGGGCTGATAAAATGATATATTTGAAAATAGTAACAAGTTGCTATAAAAATAACAAACGGGAAAATATAAATTAGTGGATGTAAATGCATATTTAATATGATATATTCATTAGGATAATTCACTTTAATGTAGTTTAATATAAATTTTTTATTATATCTAATAAAGAAGTATTCAAAATAAATAATCAATATAAAACAATATATATATAGTTTTTCTATATTATTAAAAATCATAAACAATCCTTTTTGTACCCTTTTGGAATGTATAACTCACTATTTTTACCAGCATATATTAAAATTCTACCGTCATCTAATATTACACTCGGATTACTAGCATGCATATAATGCATATTTTGTAATTTTGATTTATAAGTTTGCAAATTTATTATCTCTGCTTTATTAGATATTTTATAACTGGTATTAAATAATCCTGGATTATATTCATCTTTAAACCCACCGAAAATAATCATTAGGTTTTCATCAAGAATTATAGGTCTTAATGGGAAATAAGAGGCCAATGCACGCTTAAATAAAAAAGTATATATTGGTTTTATTTCTTTACTAAAAATATCATATTCATATATTTTTTGGTCATCTCTATTACCAAATAACAAGAATTTGTTATTTGGTAATTTTATAATATCAGTTATTAATGGGGTTTGCAGTTCATAAATATTTGAATATTGATTTGTATTCAGATTGTAAATACAGTATTTATTTCCATATGATATTAATATAAGTTCATTATTGTTCAATTGTTGTACATATTTTATATTACCAAGATTTTTATTTGAATTTATTATAGTAAAATCGTTATTAATAAGATTATATTCGTAAATTTCACCATGATTAGAAAAAATTAAAATTTCATTATTTGATTTAACAAATGGAGTATATAAGGTTGAATAGTCCCCATTAAGTCTTAGTTTTTCAATAGTTTTGTAAGTTTCTGAAATTGGATCAAATAATAAAGGTTTTCTTGATTTTTCCCTTAATTGACAATATTGATTATAACGATTTAATAAATCAGAATTTTTTCTTATTATAGGAAGATACACTTGCTCCTTTTCGTTTTCAGGAAGCTTTCTAAAGTTCTTCCAACGTGACACAATTATACTATTGCGTTCTTCCGCACTTAAACTAGCAAATTTAGGATTATTCCTAAGCTCATCACGTGTAAATATAGCCTTTATGGGTTCATATAATTCATCTTTAAACTTATCAAAGGGTGGTTCTAATATCTTTCCTATTATAAAAACTTTTCCATTATTTAAAACAACAGCAGGAAACATCCCACCATTAGAGACATATGAAAAGCCAAATGGAGTGGGAGTTGTTTCTCGAAAAGTATTATTTTTTGGATTAAAAATATAATTTCTATTAGTATCTAAAATTAATATCCTACCATCCTTTAATTTTAAAGGACAGCCTTTTATTTCTAAATTAGTTTGAATTTTTTCAAAATGTCCATTTTCATAATCCAAAGCAACAGCAATATTTGGAAATATAAAGCATATTCCAAAAATTAATAATACTATACTTATTAAACTTTTAATTTTTTTCATCACTTATTCATTAACCCAGTTTTAAATAGAATAAAATATATTTTAAGTCATGACTAGAACCTATAAGTTCACATTTTGATACCTAAAATAATAAACATTCCATTCTACTTCTTACCCATTATTCAAACATACTTCAAACAAAATATATGTCTATTAGCCAAAGGTCTATATTTTTTTTGAAGTATGTTTGAGTACACGATACTATATGCCGAAAACTTTGTCAAGCTCGTATTTTACAGCTATTTAAGAAATCAATCTGTTCCTTTAACAATTTTTGTAATTCATATTTTTCTTTTATTGTTTTTCTAGCTGAAACCCGTATATTTGAATACTTTTCAGGTTCTTCAAGAACAGAATTTATTTTTTGTGCAAGTAAATCTATATTATAAAAATCTGTTAAAATACCGTTGAAACTATCTTGTATCACTTCTTTTACCGGTGCTGTATCAGATGCAACAACACAGCAGCCGACAGACATAGCTTCAAGTAACGACCACGACAAAACAAATGGATAAGTCAAATAAACATGGCACCTTGAAATCTGCAGTAGTTTTATATATTCAGGATAAGATAAATTCCCGACAAAATGAATTCTAGATAAATCTAAATCCAGTTCTCTCAACATTTTTTGTTTAAAAGTATCATTTATTAAACGTCGTCCGTAACAAACTCTGTCTTCTCCGCCAATTATTACCTGCAAATCAGGCCTTGTTTTCTGTAATTTTTCAACAGCTTTCATAAATTCGGGAAAACCTCTGTATTCTTCCATACCGCGTGTTGCATAGGTTAAAACTTCATCTTTTCTTGTAAATACTTTTCCTTTAAATTTAAATTCGGCATTTTCATCAGGAGAACATATTTCTGTATCAATTCCTTCATGTATTACACGAATTTTATGCTGAAATTCTTTCGGAAATTGAGATTTTTGCCATTCTGTCGGAGATATTCCATAATCACAGTTTACTAAATCCAATAAAAGATGTGATTTAGTTGGTCTTTCAGTCCAACAATAAAATTGGTCATTAATCGGACTCTAAATTTTTTTTGATATTAGTTGAGGTAGAAACCCTAATCTGCAAACTTGTCTTTATGTCGGTTTCGTATCAATCGTATTGTAGTATAATTTATAATATGGAAATTAAGAATATTGATAAAAACAGAAGATCACAGAAGTTGATTGAGCAACTTACTGTGGTATGGGAAGATTCTGTAAAAGCAACGCATTCATTTTTGTCTGAACGTGAAATTAAAAATATTAAACAATACGTTCCTCAAGCACTAAAAGAAGTTAAATATTTAATCGTAGTTGTAAATGAGACCAATATTCCTATTGCTTTTATGGGGATTACAAACAAAAAACTTGAAATGTTATTTGTAAGAGCTGAAGAAAGGGGAAAAGGGATTGGCACAAAGTTAATTCAGTATGGGATTAAAGAATGTTCTATAAATGAATTGACAGTTAATGAGCAGAATCCAAATGCCAAAAGATTTTATGAAAAGAATGGTTTTCAGGTGTATAAAAGAACACAAACAGATGAGCAGGGTAACCCTTATCCATTATTATATATGAAATTATAGCCTTTGGTTGGGCTTTTAGCCCAACAATAAATTGGACATTAATCGGACTCTAAAATTTTTTTGATATTAGTTGGGGTAGAAACCCCAACCTACAAACTACAAACTTCATTACAAAATACACGGGGACAGGACAGAAACGGACTAAAAAAGAGCCTTTTCAGGCTCTTTCAAAATGGAGGAGGAGGTGGGATTCGAACCCACGGTACGCGTGAACGTACGACAGTTTTCAAGACTGCTCCAATCAACCGCTCTGGCACTCCTCCATACAGTTGTCGGATGTATTCTATTGTATGTAATAAATTTTTGTTGTCAAGCAGGTATAAAAGAAACTAGTCGGAAGCTCTGATGTCAGGAAGGCAGGAGGGCAGGTTTATTTAGAAGATAGTAAGATAAGAGAGTATGAAACTAAGCTTAATTACCCATAAACAGTTTTCGTCATTGCGGAAAGCGTAGCTGATCAGCAATCGTGCGGCTGCGCTTTTTCTCATATTTTCAGTTTATATTAAGTTAGTTAGTTAGTAGGTTGGGGTTTCTACCCCAACAAAATCATTTAATGTTGGGCTGAAAGCCCAACCTACTTCTCTGTACAAATTTATGCAAAACCTAAGTGTTGGGTGGAACGGCTACGTTCCCAAAAAAAAGCTATGTACATTGAAGTGCATAGCTGTTGATTAGGGATATGTGTATCTTAGTTCTCTAAGGAGTATGGTTATATATTAGCAGACGAAATTTGAAATGAAATCATAAATTTGTATGATGTTTTAAAATTTGTGCTATAATTACATTATGTTCGACAGTTTAAGCGAAAAATTACAAGGGATTATAAGCAGAACGCGCAATCAGGAACTTACGCAGGACAATATGCAGGAAGCTCTGCGTGAAATCAGGCGTGCACTTTTGGAAGCTGATGTTAATTTGCGTGTTGTAAAAGCTTTTATTTCATCTGTCAAAGATAAGGCGGAAGGTGAAAAAGTTCTTGAAGGTGTTGATCCTTCACAGCAGTTAATTAAAATCGTTCATGACGAACTTGTAAATCTTCTTGGTAAAGAGCAAAAGCCGCTTGATTTTTCGGGTCATCCAAATATAATTATGATGCTCGGGTTGCAAGGCTCTGGTAAAACAACTTCCTCAGCGAAGTTGGCTGTCAAGCTTAAAAAAGAAGGCAGAAAACCTCTCCTTGCCGCATGTGATGTTTACAGACCCGCTGCAATTTCGCAGTTGCAGACTTTGGGAAAAGAAATTGAAACGGATGTTTTTACAATACCTGACTGTACTGATGTTCAAAAAATCGTTCAGGGTGCAATTGATTATGCAAACATAAACGGCTTTAATACTATAATTTTAGATACTGCAGGTCGTTTGCAGATTGATACTGACATGATGGCGGAACTTCTTTTAATTGACAGAATTTTTCATCCTGCGGAAAAACTTCTTGTAATAGATGCCATGACAGGTCAAGAGGCTGTTAATGTTGCTGAAAATTTTGATGCACAGTTGGGTTTGACCGGTCTGGTTTTAACTAAACTTGACGGTGACAGCCGCGGGGGCTCCGCCTTGAGCGTTTCTTACTGCACAGGAAAACCGATTAAATTAACAGGGACTGGCGAAAAACTTAACGCTCTTGAAGATTTTTATCCTGAGCGCATGGCAACAAGAATTCTTGGCATGGGTGATATTGTATCGCTGGTTGAGCGCGCACAGGAAGTTTTTGATGAGAAACAGGCACGCGAGCTTGAAGAAAAGATGAGCAAAAACAACTTTTCTTTTAATGACTTTTTAAAAATGCAAAAGCAAATGCAGGCGTTTGGTTCAATGGGAAATATGCTTGGCATGCTAGGGTTAAATATAGGAAAGGATGATAGGGATAAAATATCTCACGAGGGTGAAAAGCAGTTTAAGAAAATGGAAGTTTTTATATCAAGCATGACTCCTGAAGAGCGTGCAAATCCTGATTTACTCAATACAAGCCGTAAAAAACGTATTGCAAAAGGCTGCGGTATGGATTATGCGGAATTGAATGCGTTCATAAAACAATTCGAACAAATGCGGGTAATGATGAAAGGCATGACCGATATGAAAGGTTTGTTCGGCAAAATGGCAGGTGGTATGCCGGATTTAAGCCGGATGGGAAATCTTGGCGGATTGGGCGGTTTTAAAGGCAAAATGGGAAAACATGCCATGAACAAAGCCATGAAAATGATGCGTCGTTTTAAATGAACTGTGCCTAATTTATTAGGAAAGGAGTTTTATGAAAAAGATACTTTATTTGTGTTCTGTAATGGTAATTTTTGCAAACTGCTGTTATGCAAGAGTTACAAGTGCTAAAAATCCTGATTTTAGTTTTGATTTTACTATTCAATCAAATTTGAATTATCAATCTTTAGTTCCTGCAAGCGCTACTGTTGCATACAGTATTGGATATGACGGAAAAACAGAGGATATAAAATTTTTGCGTTCCGGCGGGGAAGATTTTGATTTAGCTGTGCAGCAGGTTTTTAATAATCTCGGCTATCTTGAGAACGGAACTGTGAATAGCGCCTTAAAAACTAAAAAATATATAGGTGATGAAATTACAAGATCAATAGTAAATCTTTATGAAAAAAATGCTATTTCTAAAGGCGATATTGATAGAATGGTTATTAATCGCAAGAATTTTTTCGTTACTGACATAACAGATGCAAATAACATAATTTATAATACAAATTCTGTTAATATAAACAATGATGAATTAAAAAAATATATCAAAGCTATTGATAAGGAAGCAGATGTCATAAATAGAGAATTAAATCCGTGGAATTCGTTCAAAACAAAAACAATTCATGCTTATGTAAAAATTAATCAAGACGGTAAGGTTGATGACGCAATAATTTTGCAGTCATGCGGTTCTGAGGAATATGATGCGTACTATATTGACAAAATAAAAAATCATACTTTTGAAGTTCCGGATAAAAGTATTGCACTAAAGGATTTAAACTTTATATTTACTGCAAAACCGTTAAAACAGGAAAAATATGACGCTTTGAATAAATACAGAAGGAGTATTGAAAGACTTATTTATTATGAAACTCCTTTTTCGATGTCTTTTAAGCCTACTACTGTAGCACTCGAAGTTACTGTTTCAAAAGCGGGAAAACTTAAAAATATAAAATTGCTTGAAAGTACCTCTTCAAAATCTTATGATAAAAAGTTGATGGAAGCTTATAAAAAGCTGGTATTTAAACCGCTGCCCGGAGAAATTGATCTTGATTATATAACGTTTATTGTCAGGATACGTAAAAATGCACAGTATTACCCGCAGATAGATGACAGAAATTATACATCCTGGGCAATACTTGATTAAGATAAAATAAGCGGTAACATTTTGTTACCGCTTATTTGCAAATTCTAATCATCTAACGGAATTGTTATGATATATTTGTCACCTTCGCGGACTTTTGTTATTTCCGATGTATCAACATTATCCCCGAATGCAAATGCCTGACTGTATTTTACAATTTCCTGTCTGTGATGGCTGTTCTTTTCTCCTGCTGCATTGATTATAACTGTGTTACCGTCTGTTTTAACTTCAACATTTTTTTCATTATTGTCAAAAGGTCTTAAATCAATAATAATTTTATATGCGTCGTCGTTTTTTTCTACATGTATAAATTGTGAAGCCTGATCTGCCATTTTTTGCTGCATTTTCATTGTTCTTTTGTCAAGCCATTCCTGCTGTTTTAGTGCTCTGCGTTCCATTTTGTCAAAATTTTTCTCGCGCTGCATAACAGCTCTGTCTACTCTTCTCATATAGAATGACGGGTCTAAAATCCGTTTGAAATGCCAGTCGGCTACTACATAAAATGCCAGAAATGAACCTAAAAATACAAGCAACCCTGTTAAAACATGTCTTAATGCGGGATGTTTGCATAGGAAACAGTCATCAAAGTCCTCATGTCTATAGTTGTTTTCTTCCATTTAGAAACTCCTTTCGTTATAATTTACAAATACAAGTATAAAAAGTTATGTTTTTATGTCAACTGTATAATCGGGCTAATACACTTGAAAAAAAGGATTACCTGTGTTATTATGATAGTAACAAGTGTGAAGTTTTTATTAACGGAGTATGATTATGGCTAAGATTTTAGTAACTATGCCTGATGCGTTTTTACATAAGATTGATAATGTTGCGGTTAATGAACAGAGAACCAGAAGTGAACTTATCCGCGAAGCTTTGAGATCTTATATGAAACGTTCAAATATTAACACGCAAAAAGCGGAAAAAGATGCGGAATTTCTTGAAAATTTAATCGGTTAATCCCGAAAAAGTTTTTGCACCCATTGGATAAGATTGGAAATTTCATAAGGTTTCGGAATGTATAGATCTGCGCCTGCACTCAATACCAGTTCTTTATCATGAATTGATGAGGTGACTATTAATTTTGTCCTGTTGTATTCAGCATTTTCCCTTAACTGTTTACAGATTTCCAGTCCTTTAAAATCGTCCGTATCTCCTGCATCAAGAATTATCATGGCAGGAATTGTGGTAATTTCTGAAATATTTTGCAATACTGTTACATCAAATCCCTGAAGTTCCAGTATTGTTGTCAAAAGAACCCTTGTTGCTTCGTCTTCTTCAATTATGAATATTCTGTTGTTTACTTCATCATCAATTGCATTTTCTGCAGTAATTCTAGGTCTTTCTATTAAATAGTTTGACCTGTCAGGCATGTCAGCCATTCTGTGAATATGTAAAAGGGCAGAAGTCAGCTGACCGGAATTTTTGTACTGAATAAATTCATTTGTAATAATTCCTATTGTTGTATGTACAAAATTTGAACGCCTTCCGGCGATTTCGTCTCCCCGCATAATCATAAATCCGCGTCTGTTATCCTGTGCCGAGTAAAATTTAGAAGCAACAGAATCAAACGCAAAAGTTAAAAAATTAGCTATTTTTTCGGCTTTCAGACCGTCTGTGATAATTATAAATTCATTATCAGAAATCATTCCGAGATAATCAGCCTCCGAGAGTACGGAATTCATGATCGCGCAGTAAGTTTGCATCAATTTATCCGAGGCAAGTTCTGTGTAAGTTTCTTTGTAATTATTGAAATTCTCTATAGTTATATACATTACAGCCCAGAGAGTGTTTTCTGAAAGAATTCTTTTCAGGGCGCGCAGAGAGTAATTTTTGGCGGGCAGGCATACTTTCGTATTCATATTTGACTCAAATTCACGTCTGAGATGAGCTTTTATACGCATCAAAAATTCTTCTTGATTAACAGGTTCCGATATAAAATCGTCCGCACCGCTGTCCAGTACCGCAATTTTGTCTGAAAGTTCAGCAGATTTTGAAGTTGCAATAATAACAGGTCGCATATTGTATGTAAGCGCTCTGATTTTCTTGCAAAAATCCGCAAGGTTACTGTCTATACTGTCGGAAATTATTATTAAATCAGGTTCTTTATCCTGAATTATTTTCAGCGCAGACAAAAGATTTTTTGTAATAATAACCGAGTTATTACTGCTTTTCAAAAGCTTTCTGTATTTGACGGAAATTTCGCGTCTTTTATCAATAATAAGCGTTACCGGCTGCATTTTTCCCTCGCTTGAAGTTCAATATTTGATGCAGGCAGAGTTATTTCAAAAGTTGTGGTATGGTGTTCTGATTTTACGGTGATTTTTCCGCCCATTTTTTCGACCAGATTTTTTGTGATGTATAACCCGAGACCGCTGCCCTGAACTTTGCGTGTAAGCGGGTTATCTATTCTTGAAAATTTCGTGAAGATTTTTTCGTAATCTTCCTGTTTAATTTCTATTCCTTTGTTTGTTACTTTTATTAAAACCGAATTGTCTGAATTATCCGCATTTATAACAATTGTAGAATTTTCATCACCGTATTTTGCCGCATTTTCTATAATATTTGTTAAAATCTGCTCAAATTTGTCTTTGTCGGCAAGAATTGGCAAAGTATTAGAATTTATTTCAAGAACGAAATTTTTGTCTTTATATTGATTTTTTACAATTGAAACTATAGTTTCAACAACAGGCTTTATCTGAATTTCTTTTAAAATAAGAGAACCTTTTGTGTTTTGCAGCTTTGTAACTGAAAGCATGTTTTCAACAAGATTGATAAGTCTGTTTGACTGTTCAACAATAATTTTCAAGAATTTTTTTTTGCTGTCATCATCCAGTTTATCCCATGACGAAAGCATGGTTTCCGAAAATCCTCTGATAGATGTCAAAGGCGTTCTTAATTCATGGCTTACCGTTGATATAAAATCTTCATAATCTTTATCATTCATAAACGTATTATAACAGAGTTTTTATTTTGTATTAGAAAAATTAATCTTTTTTAAATATTTGCCGGAAATAATTCTACATCATTTGTATGAGATTTTTATAAAGAACGAAAGTTTTATTTTTCTTCTGTCGTGTAAAAAATCATTAGATATGAAAAACATATCGTTTTTCATACCTCCTCCCCAAGTCTGGTAGCCGTTCTTCATTAAAAAGAATGGCTTTTTTTTACACTTTGTGTTTAGACGCATAGGTTTGCATTAAACGTGAAAAGCTGTTCTATGCAATCCCGTAAGCTGTTATGGGTGGAGCGGCCTCTTGCTCGTATCGCGATAAACGGGACTACGGAATGCTCCGCCGGCTCATCGCCGCCGTGTGCTTCCTTCGCCCTCTGCTCACTCGCGCTACGCTTTTTCTTACGTTATCAATTTATATAAAGCAAAACAGATGCAAGTGATAAGGAGATTCCGAAACAAGTTCGGAATGACAATACTACCCGAGTGCATTACCTGAACAAAGCGATAACAAGAATATCTTTAAGAAGTTAGTAGTTAGTAGGTTGGGGTTTCTACCCCAACAAAATCATTTAATGTTGGGCTGAAAGCCCAACCTACTTCTCATGCAATCCCGTAAGCTGTTATGGGTGAAGCGGCTACGCTCCTATTGCACTTGCATTTCTTTTTCAAAACCAAACAGCGAACTGACAGACTCATCGTCATGAATTCTTGCAATGGCAGCTCCTAAAAGCGGTGCTACAGAAAGCTGTTTGATATTAGAAGGCATTTTGTCCATATCTAAAGGAATTGTATTTGTCACAATACATTCTTTTATCGGTGCGTTTGCAAGCCTTTCGATAGCCGGACCTGAAAATACAGGGTGAACAGCACAAACATATATATCTTTTGCGCCTTCTTTTTTCAGAAGTTTTGAAGCTTCGCAGATAGTGCCTGCCGTGTCAATCATATCGTCAAACATAACGCAGATTTTATCTTTAACGTCGCCGATTACGTGTGATGCGATTGCTTCGTTATGTTTGTCACGTCGTTTGTCAATAATCGCAAGAGGGCATCCGATTGCTTTGGCAAAATGTCTTGTTCTCTGAACTCCACCCGTATCAGGGCTTACGGCAACCATATCATCAGGGTTGATGTTTAAACTTTTAATATAATTAGTTAAAATTGATGTTGCAAAAATGTGGTCAACAAGAATATTAAAGAACCCTTGAATTTGTCCCGTATGTAAATCCATAGCAAGAATTCTGTCAGCACCTGCGGTAGTCAATAAATCCGCAACAAGTTTTGCGGTAATTGCTTCACGTCCGGAGGTTTTTCTGTCCTGTCTTGCATATCCGTAATATGGAATTACTGCCGTAATTGTTTTTGCGCTGGCTCTTTTGAAAGCGTCGATTATTATCAAAAGTTCCATTAAATTTTCGTTAACGGGGTTGCACAAAGGTTGGATAATAAAAACATCATCTCCTCTGACACTTTCTTTTACCTGAACGTAAATTTCTCCGTCAGCAAAGTTTTTTACAATCATAGGACCTATTGTTGTGCCAAGATAATCCGCAATTTCCTGCGCAAGTTTTATATTAGAACGCCCTGCAAAAAGTTTTATGTCATGTGTCGGGTTAATTGTTCGTTCTAACTGAGGAAATGTCATTTCTGCAACCATCATAATTCCTTTCAAGTTTTAGTGCTTTATTATTATAGTATTTTAAGGCGTCAACCTCAATGATTTTTTAAGTAATATTACCAAAACATAAAAAAAAATTTTTTTGTCATTCTTTTTCCCACGAAACTTCCAATAGGCATAAATCTTCATTAGTTTGTATGTTTTTTATTGAATGCAGGGTTGTCAAATCGTTTAAAAATTCTATTTGCGATACTACTTGTGCACCATATTTTATTTCTTTTTTGAACTGTATATCGAGTGTTTTTATTTTATGAGTGCTTCTAAAATCAAAATTCAAAGGTTCAAATGCCCAGATTATGTAGTTTCCGTTATTAGCATGAGAATTTACGTCTATATCTTCATATCGCACTTCAAAAATTTTTTCAATATCAACTTTTTCCAATGCCCTTAGTTTTTTGAATGCTAAATCATCTTCTCTTTTCTGGTAAAGCGGCATGTATTCGTTATTAAGTGCAGGCTGAACAGGCACAAGAGCTTTTGTAGTCATATCAACGACAGCCCATATACTTGAAATTTTGCCGAGAAGTTTTTCACCTTCATAAATATAAAAATCACGGTATGCAAATAATTTCTGGCATCCGCGGGGTTCTGTTTTTAAGGTCAAATCATATACAGACACGGGATAATCATTAAATTCCATTCTGTATTTAAGCAAAAACCACCCGAGATTTTTCGGTGTTATATATGAATATCCAAATCCAAGACTTTCGGCATTTGCGCTTGCCAGATCCTGTAAAAAGTTTAAAAGAGACGATGGTTTTAAAGCAAGTTTATAATCCATTTCGGAATATTTAACTTTAATTTGCTCTTCAAAAATCATAAATTTATTTTAGCACACAGCGGTTATCTGTCAATTAATGTAAAATCGTCGGGCAGATCATCTTCAATCATTTTCATTAATTTATACGGTTTAATATTTAAAGCTTCCGCAAGTTTGAAAAAAGTTGTCATCTGCGGATCTTTCAGTGCACGTTCAACCGTGCTGATGATTGATGTTGAAATATCATTCTCACTTGCAAGCATAAACTGGCTTTGTCTGCCTCTTAACTTTTTTATTATTTTTGCAAGTGAGTTTAAAATTTTTTGTTTTTTCTCATCAATTTGCATTTTTTTATTTTAAATGTATATTTGAAATATCGCTTTCGCGAACAAGATAATAAGCGGAGTTAATATGACAGATAGAAAAAAGACAATTCTTCTTGATTTAGACGGAGTTATAAATACTTATAGCGGGGATTATAACTCTGATTATATTCCTCCGTTACGCGATGGAGCAAGGCAGTTTGTCGAAAAACTTTCCGCAAAATATAAAATAAAACTTTTTACAACCCGTAATAAAATGCTGGCAGCCATGTGGCTGCTTGAAAATAATTTAAACGAATTTATAAGCGGGGTTACAAATACAAAAGAGCTTTGCTGGTTGTTTGTTGACGACAGATGTGTATGTTTTAACGGCAATTATAATGACCTTTTTCAAGATATTGAAAATTTTGAAGTCTGGTATAAAAAGTAGTTTTTATAATTGTTAAATTTTGGTTAAAAAAACGGGATTTCTTTCAAATAGGGTAAATAATGTAAATGTAATTGATAATAAGTTATTTGAAAGGAAGTGTTAGATATGAAATTTTTAGTTAGAAAAGCTCCGGAGAACTTTATAAGAACGGTAAATGATGAAATAAGTTCTTTATTGAACAGACATTTTGACAGCTATTTCCCGGAAGCAGCTTACTGGGAAGAAATGGATAAATATTCAATGCCTGTAGAAATGTCTGATAAAGGTCGTGATTATGAAGTTAAAGCAGAACTCCCGGGTGTAAAAAAAGAAGATCTGGATATCGACATTGACAAAAATTACATTGTAATCAATGCTAAAAAAGAGGAAGAAAAAACAGAAGACGAACAATCTTATAAGAAATCAGAATTCAGATACGGTGAATTTTCAAGAACTGTTTACTTCCCTGAAGAAATAGATGTTGATAAGACAGAAGCAAAACTTGAACACGGTGTATTAAAAATCCATGCACCTAAGAAATATGCTGACAAAGAAGCTAAAAAGAAATTAACCGTAAAATAATTTCACAGGCATTAGATATATGTCAGGGCAGGGTTTATACCCTGCCTTTTTGTATAAAAATTATGAATTCAACAAAAGGGTTGATTTTAAAAAATGTTCATGATAGATTTAATTTTGCTGACGAAGTTGCGAGTTGCCAGCTCAGGTGGTTAGAGCACTGTGCCGAGCAAAAGGTGACTAAATGTCACGTGTTGCGAGAGGCCTGATAAGGGTCACGCAAAACAAACAATAATTGATTTGACAAATTAATACAATAAAATAGAAAATAACGGTTACGGGCTGCTAGCTCAGGTGGTTAGAGCGCACCCCTGATAAGGGTGAGGTCGGTGGTTCGAGTCCACTGCGGCCCAGATTAAAGAAGACTCCTAGTTTAAGGGGTCTTTTTTATTGCAAAAATTTGGGACTTTTTTAGAGTTTTGTGTAATATTTGTGTAGTGCTGCTAATAGGTTTCTGGGACATTGAGACGGAGAAAATTTAATAAAAAATCAAACAGACAGCACGATTGAGGCTGTTTTTTAGTATTGAGATGTATGGGACATTTTTTGCACTCAAGTACTCTTTTCTTGCACTCTTTTGCACTCCATTTGCAAAATTTTAAAACCACATCAGACTAAAATGGCTAATAGGTTTCTGGGACATTGAGACAGAGAAAAATTTAATAAAAAATCAAACAGACAGCACGATTGAGGCTGTTTTTTAGTATTGAGATGTATGGGTCTTTTCTTGCACTCAACTACTCATTTTTTGCACTCTTTTGCACTCCATTTGCAAAATTTTAAAACCACATTAGGCTCAAATCGCCTTGGTGTTTGAAGTTAAAGCCAGTGCAAAAAAGTGCAATTTTATTTTCACTTGCAAATTAGGATAGCTCGAATTATCAATAAGATGTGGATATAGATACTTTTTAATTCTTATAATAATCTTTTCCTTCTTTTACAATTTCATATAATTTATTTTGACTATTATCAACTATACCAATTTCAGTATTTAATTTTTTTTCAAAATTTAACCATTTTTTGTATTGTGGTGTTAAATATTTATAAAATGATGTCAAATAATCAGTTTTAGCAGTTGCAACAAAAGTCCCTTCAATAAATACAACAGAAACACCATGTTCTTCATAATATTTCACTATTTTTTTTGCTCTTATACTCCAATCATCAAAATTGTCTGTATTATTTGCATCTTCATAAGTTAACTGGTTTATACCATCTTGAACAAAATTATTAAGATTTTCAATAACTTCATAATATTTAAATAAAAATATTCTAAATTTCTCATCATTTGCTCTTGTTGGAATTTTATCTATAGTATTTTTAAATTCATTTTCAGCTATTTTTAAAGACTTAAAATATTCATCGACTTCGTATGTGCTTATATAATCCTTTGTATTATTTATAGTTTTTATTGGATTTTGCTCATATTGATAATTTTTTAAAGCAGATTTATCCACATTTTTTTCAATTTCATATTTCCCATATCTGTAAAATTTATAAACTTTTCGTTTAACACCGAACGCACTTATATAATCATAATAACCAACGTATTTTACAATTTCCTTATCTCTTAATAACTGCCCATCAACAAATTGTTTAGATGTTTGAATAAAAATATTTTTTGTATCCGGGAAAGTTGGACCATAATATAAATGATCAGCAGAAACTAAAATACCACCATTAATAGACTGCAAAACTCTTAATGTTAATGGATTCATATTATCATATGGATTATATATGTACAAACATCCCATTTTAGGAGGATATGAATTAGGGAAATAAACAAATTGTGTCAAACTACCACAAATTGTTTCAGCCCCATTTGCAATCGTATTAAGATTAAAAAATATAATTATAGCTATTATTATTTTTGTTGTTTGTTTAAACATTTATAACTCCTTAGTTCTTTTATTAGAATTAATTATTACATGTAATAATGTATACGCAAATAGAATTATAAAAATTTTAACACTTGACTTCTGTCTCAAAACGAGTGATGAATGTGTTGCACAAAGCATTACAAGGATTTTGAGACGATGGAAAACTACGTTGAGACAATCAAATACACCCCTGAGAAGGCAAAACAAAACGCTCTTGCAAAACTTGATTTAATCCGCAAATGGCAAGAATTTCGCCGTAAAGCTTTCAACAAACTTCAAGCAGACTATGATTTTGTCAAACTGCATAACAGTTCAGATTCTTACCTTTTCAGTGTTTTAGGTAAAATCTCACGAGGAAGCCTGCATCGTTGGAAAGCCAGTTTAGACGGAACAGAGGATTACACAAGGCTAATTCCTAATTACAAATACGTTTCTGTAAATGAATATAGAACATGTCTAACGGATGAAGAAATTAAAATATTTATGGGCTTGCTCCTGCACCCGAATAGAATTTGTATCGGCAAAGCAATAGCACTTACAAAATATAAGCTCAAAGAGCAAGGTCAAAGTTTTATCCCTGCAGATATTACATTCAGACGCTATGCGAAATGGTTTAAGGACAACAATTACGATAAATGGGTCCTCGCTCGAGACGGTGAAAAAGCACTTTCTGACAAAGTCGAGCCTTATATTAAAAGAGACGCGAGCCTGCTTGATGTTGGGGATATTTTAGTCGCAGACGGGCATAAGCTGGCGTTTCAAGTGATTAATCCGTTTACGGGCAAGCCTTGTCGGGCGACTTTAGTCGGATTTTTAGACTGGAAATCAACAGCACTGGTCGGGTACGAAATTATGCTTGAAGAAAACACACAATGTATTGCAAGTGCCCTAAGAAACGCAATAATAAGTCTAGATATGATACCTAAAATTGTCTATCAAGACAACGGCAGAGCATTTAGAGCAAAATATTTTACAGATGACAAAGGATTTGGTGAATTAGGCTTTTATGGGCTTTATGCCAAACTTGGGATTGAAACGGTATTTGCAAGACCTTATAACGCAAGGTCAAAGGTTATTGAGAGGTTCTTTAAAGAATTTCAAGAAGGATTTGAAAAACTAATGCCAAGTTATGTTGGTTCATCAATTATCAACAAACCCGCATACTTGAAACGAAACGAAAAATTCCACTCCAACCTGCATAATGCCCTCTTGGTTGGCGGCGTTAAACGGGCACGCAGCGGAGCTGACTCCAGCCCTCTGCCGCCAATCCGCTACATCCCAACTATAGAAGAAACAATCAAAATGATTGATATGTGGCTTAAGTTCAAAAACTCTCAGCCCTGCACAAATGCACCGAATATGACAATCGCAGAGGTTTTGGAAAATCGAAAGAAACAAAATATTGATAAAAGCTTGCTTGACGGTTTGATGCTAGCAACTGAAGTTAAAACAATTCAGCGAAATGGTGTAAGGTTCCTAAACTGCGACTATTTTGACGAAAGATTATACGGGCTTAGAGGAAAAGTTTTAGTAAAATACAACCTGTTTGATCTAACTAATGTAAAAATTTTTACTCCGAAAGGTGAATACTTATGCACAGCAGAGCGAGTAACCGAAACTCACCCGATGGCAAAGATTTTAGGAACGGTCGAGGATTTAGAGGATTACAAACAAAAAATCCAAAAACAACAAAAACTTAAACGAAAAACTATAAACTCGGTTAAAAAATTATTAACTAATGATGAAATAAAACTGATTGAAGCAAGGTCGAACCAAGAAGAAATGGAAAATTCTAACAATTTTCAAAAAGAATTCAAACCTCGTTCAAATGGGGTTCAAAAAATAAACAACGGAGAAAAATCACTCCCGATTTTCAAAAACAATTCAGAAAAGTACGAATATTTGATAAAACATAACCCAAGCGACACTTGGATTGCAGAATTTAAACAAACAAAGGAGTACAAACTGTTATATGAATAAAACATTTGTCAGAACTCGAAATGTAAGGAATTTTATAGGCTTAGTTGAAGCCCTGAAAAGCAAACCCAAAAACATTCCTAAAATGGGACTTATATATGGCGAGCCGGGGCTTGGAAAATCTCAAACGGCACTTTGGCTAGCCTGCAAATATGACGGGATTTATATTCGAGCCTCAAATCTTATGACAAGCAGGTGGCTTGTTGAAGAAATTGTTAGAGAAATGGATGAACTTCCTCGGTATTTGACCTCGGACAACTTTAATGTCGTGATTAGCAAACTTATTCAAAAGCCAAAAATTATTTTTGTAGATGAAATCGACTACCTGATGAACAATTACAAAAGTGTTGAAACCCTAAGAGACATCCACGATAAAACCGATTGTCCGATAATCTTTGTCGGAATGGGCTTGGCTCTTAGAAAACTTGAAAGATACAAGCACCTGTATGACAGATTTAGTGAGATTGTAAAATTTGAGACCTTTGAAATAGAAGATTTGAGTCAAATTTTTAGTCAACTCTCTGAAATCCCGTTTACACCTGATTCAATAGAATACATCCACAAAAAATACAATAGATTCAGACAAATAGTACAGCTTATAAATCAAATGGAAATATTTGCCAAAGATAATAATTTAACCGAGATTACGAAAGAAATAGTGGAGCAGGTACTATGAATATTGAAAAATTAGCAAAAAGATTAAAAGAATTTACCCTTGATGAAATCGAAATGATTGCAGAATGTGATTGCAAAACAGAGCTTGAACAGCTTTTGAACAGCAATAAAATACTTTTTGAAAATGGAATTTATAAATACAATGAAGAAACGAAAACGGGTGAAAATTATGAAATATTCAGCCCGCTAAAGAATAAACAGATAAAAATTAGCATAGAAGATGCAAAAGAATATTTCATGAAAAATTATGTTGAAAAATACTGCAAATTCGAGACTTATAGGAACTATAACGCGATTTTTAATTTTAATATTATACCGTTTATAAACTGCTATTACCTGCATGAAATTGATATTGAGTCGATAAAAGAACTTTTTAAAGTCTGCGAATTAAGACGCCTAAAGCCCCGCAGAATTAAAAACACAATGGCACTTCTAAATCAGCTGATAAAATATTTCCAACACCTTGGAGTGATTGATAGAAGTTGCGTTTATCAGGTTAAAAAAGTACAAGACAAAAACCATTTTGGAATAGAAAACTTAATTTTTGAGGGATTTTAATGAGCAAAATGAAATTATTTAAACAAGCAGAGCAAATGTATTTAAAAGGTTTGACCGTTAGTGAAATCTCTTTAGATCTTGGAATTGCAAAAAGAACTTTGTTTTACTGGAAAAAGCAATATGATTGGGATAAAAAGCGAAAAGAATCAATGTATGATAAATCCCAGTTCAAAGAGGATTTGCAAAAGTTTGCTCAGAAACTTATGGATAAAATTGCAAACAGTAATAAAACTAACTGCCAGATAAGCCAAGCAGAATACTATTCCCTTGTGAATATTTTGAACTTTCTCCCTGAATTGAAAGAAAATAATACCCAAAACGAAATACCACAAATAAAAACCGAACTTTCTCCGGACTTCATCCGCCAAATCGAGCGTGAAATTTTAGGTATAGAGTAGCTCCTGCAAATTTTTATGCTATGCTTGTAGAAAAGGAGTGAAGTATGGTTAACAAATATTCTGTCGCACAATATTCAGTAGATAACATATTAGGTTTTATTAATAGCGGGGAAATTTCTATTCCTGAAATTCAAAGACCATTTGTTTGGAAACCTAAGAACGTAAGAGATTTGGTTGATTCTTTGTATAATGGTTATCCGACGGGATATTTAATCATATGGCAAAATCCAACTGTACGCTTAAAAGATGGCAGAGAAGCAGGCGGAACAAAAATATTAATTGATGGACAGCAACGTGTCACTGCGTTAATGACTGCACTTGCTGGACAACAAATTTTAACAGAGGATTATGAACAAAAAGCATATAAAATAGCGTTTAATCCTTTAGCTAATGATGATGAAGAACGTTTTGCCGTTCAAACTCCTGCTCATGTAAAAAGTAAAAATTGGATTCCGGATATTTCAGTAGTCTTTAAACCTGATTTTAATGCTTTTAATTTTATAAATGAATATATTCAAAACAACCCAGAAACATCAAGTGATGTTATAAATAGAGCTATTCAAAAATTATTGGATATCAGAACCTGTCAAATGGGTACGATTATTTTAGTTCCTGACTTGGATATAAATGAAGTTACTGAAATATTTGTAAGAATCAACTCTCAAGGTAAGCGTCTGAATGAAGCAGACTTTGCAATGTCAAAAATTGCTGCTGACTCAAAATATGGTGGTAATATTCTTAGAAAAGCGATTGATTATTTCTGTCACCTAGCTGTCGATCCTAATTTTTATGAAAAATTATCTGCAACAGATGATGAATTTATGAAATCCGAATTTGCAGGTTCATTAAAATGGTTAAAAGACGATAAAGAAGCAATCTATGATCCTGAATATAATGATATGTTGAGAGTTTGCTTAATGCATAAATTTGGTAGAGGTAAATTAGGTGATTTAGTAAGTTTGCTTTCAGGTAGAGATTTTGAAACAAGAACATACAAAGAAGAAATTGCTGATGAAAGTTTTGCAAAGTTAACAGCAGGCGTTAAAAATTTCATGAATGAATATAATTTTAAAAATTTTGTTTTAGCTATAAAAGGTTGCGGATTTATAAGCGAAAAATTACTAAATTCTCAAATGACTTTAGATTTCGCATATACATTATATTTACTGCTAAGTAATTCAAAAGATATTGATAAAATTGAAGTAAAACGTCTTGTCCAAAAATGGTTTATTATGTCAACATTGACAAGTAGATACATAGGCTCTCCAGAATCTCAAATGGATAAAGATTTGAGAAGTATTGCAGCCAAAGGCTTCAAAGAATATTTTAGGGAAGTAGAAGAAGCTGAATTATCTGAAACATTTTGGACAGTTGGTTTAGTACAGAATTTAGAGACTTCTTCTATTAATAGTCCATATTTTAATACTTACATCGCTGCACAAGTATGGAATGCTGAAGCTTCGTTATTTTCAAATACAACAAAAGTTGCTGATTTAATTTCGGTTATGGGTGATGTACATCATATTTTCCCAAAAGAATATTTAAAACAAAATGGATATGAAGATAAGGCAAAATATAATCAAGTTGCAAACTATACTTATCTTGATACAGGTGTAAATATTTCCATTGGCAAAAAAGCACCAAATGAATATTTTGCACAAGCTAAGGAGCAATGCCTAAATGGGCAATGTTGTATTGGTACAATCTTAAATGAATACGACTTAATGAATAATTTAAAAATTAATTGTATTCCGGAGGGTATTTATACAATGCAAGCAGGGGATTATGAAACCTTTTTACAAGAACGTCGAAAAATGATGGCAGAAAAAATTAAAAATTATTATTATTCGATTTAATAATTTAAGAGGTTTTATGAATTTACAAGAATTGTTTAAAGCTGTTGGTAAACAAATATTTGTAAAATATTACTATTATTTTAAAGATAGTAGAAATTATTCAGTATCAGATATAGTTGATATTATTGAAGAAGATTATACTGAAAAATCAAAACGTTCTCGTACTGGTCATGCAAGAATGATTTTTAACAATAGTTGGAATATTGAGGCTCTCAAAATAATATCAAATTCAAATGTCCCAATAGAAACAATACACGAATGTAAGAAAATTTTGGCTGAAGAATTGGCTAATATAAATAAAACCGAAAGCAAAAACAAAATATCAAACGAATTTTTAAAAAAGCAATTATCAAAAAATAATATTGAATATAAAAGCCTAAAAAATTCTTTTTATGAGATAAACCTTAGTGATAACAAATATTTATTAAAATGTAGAACTTATAATAATAACTATACATTCGTAACCAAATCAGAAATCCCTGAATTATCAGAGAATGTTTTAATTGCCCTTGTGGAATGGCAAAATGAACAGCCTATAAGTTTATATTTAATTCCAATATCTGAATGGAATACAGGTAAATGGAATATTCTTAAAGACAGAGATTATGAAGGATTAAAATCAGAACCGGAATGGGGTATAGATATAAACCAAAATAATAAATATGAATTAAATCATTTTCAATTTAGCAAATTTATAAATACTTTTAGAGAAAAAGAAAATAAAAAAATAATAGAAGAAATTGAACATTCAGAAGAAAAAGAGACAGAAAAACAAGCCCTAATAAAAGTCCGTCTTGGTCATTCCAAACTAAGAGAAGACATTATTAAAATAAAAGGTGAGTGTGAAATTTGTGGGCTAAGCCATAATAAATTATTAATAGCAAGTCATATTAAACCTTGGGCAAAATCGGATAATTTTGAAAAGCTAGATAATGCAAATATACTGTTACTTTGTTCAATGCATGATGCCTTGTTTGATAAAGGTTTAATCTCTTTTGATGATAATGGAAAAATTTTAATCTCAAAAGAATTAAATGAAGAGGAGCAGGCTCTTGTGAATATAAATGAAGATAGTTGTATAAGCATTGTTTCTGATAAGCAAAAAGAATATCTAAAATACCATAGAGAAAATATTTTTATCAAGTAACATCAAATTTTCTCAATATACCAATTAGAATTTCCAAAATGGTTAAAATTCCATAGTAATTGAAAATAAAAATTGTATTCCATAGAGTTGTCATCTTTAAAGTTATAAGAATACTTATTTAATTGTGTTTTGCGATAACTTTCAAAAGCTGTTTGTAGTTCTTTTGCAAACTTTTTTCTAAATTCAGGATAAGTTATCTCTAAGGTTTCTCTTGTTAGTTTATTTTTCAAAATCATCTTCAAACCCTCTTATACTATCAAGTTCTATATTGTATCTTTTGCCTTGTTTATCAACGCAAGTTGCGTAATCTATCTCAGCATCGGCAAATTTATTTTTCCAAATACAAATCAGTAAACCGATTTCTTGTGTTTTTAAATTCAAAACCTTTGTACCAAAAAGTGCATAGTCTTTCTCTGTCATCATTCTTTCCTTTCAAGTATCAAATCTGAATAGATATCATCAGGCTTTTGTGGGTCTATTAAAAACTCTTTCATAAATACAAACCTTTCTCCGCAAGTGTTTTCGCAAATTACAGTGTCGAAATTGTAGAAGCCAATTACTTTGTAATACTCATTATCAGAGCTCTTAAAACCTTTAATCTTTTTAAGCTTGTATTTTTTGCCTAATTCAATCATTGTTACCTCTTATCAGCAATGACATTCATCACTCTAAACGAATTGAATATCAAGCGAGGCCACGCAAAACGTATCATTCAGACACAAATCATTTTTTGAACACTTTTGGAACGGTATTTAAACAACTTTTAAATACCACTTAAAAATTCTTGTTGTCAGGATAATTTATAAAAAATGCGTTTACTGTATCAGTATCTCGCCTTAAATTTTCTACGATTGTGGCAAGATTATATAGCTCTTCAATTTCTTGTTGTGTCCTGCAAAAATAATCAATTACAGTGACTGTGTTGTAAATCCGCTCAGCTAATTTTTCTAACTTCCTAAAATCTTTTTGTTTAATGCGATATTTTTTACTTTTACTCATACGACCTCCTTTTTAGGTGTCGTATTCATCACTTAAAGTCGGAATAAAATCAAGTTAAATTTCATATAAACGATGGTTTAATACTTTTGTATAATAAATATAATTGTTATATTATGGCAGAAAAGTCAAAAATTGAATGGACAGAATCAACTTGGAATCCTGTAACTGGGTGTACAAAAATTAGTGAAGGTTGTAAACACTGCTATGCGGAAAGAATGGCTAGGCGTTTACATGCAATGGGACAAGAAAAATATAAAAATTGTTTTCAAGTTACTATGCATGAAGATTGTCTTAATGAACCATTAACTTGGAAAAAGCCTCAAATAATTTTTGTTTGTTCCATGAGTGATTTATTTCATAAAAATGTTCCTGATGAATTTATAATAAAAGTCTTTGATGTAATGAACAAAGCACATTGGCATACTTTTCAGGTTCTTACCAAAAGAGCAGAAAGGTTGGAACTCATAGCTCCAAAACTTAAATGGACACAAAATATATGGCTAGGAGTAACAGTTGAATCTGATAAACAAAAAAAACGTATTCCTTATTTGATAAATACACCAGCACATATCAAATATTTATCTATAGAACCAATGATAACAGAAATTAAAGATTTATCATTAGAAAATATTAATTGGGTTATAGTTGGTGGAGAAAGTGGGCCAGGGGCTCGCCCAATACAAGAAAACTGGGTAACATCTATAAGGGATAATTGCATAGAACATAATATACCATTCTTTTTTAAACAATGGGGTGGAGTTAATAAAAAACTTGCGGGGTGTACTCTCCAAGGTCGTCAATGGAAAGAATTACCTGTTTAAAACTTTAATCTTGATGTGTTTTAAATTTTCTTTTGAATTAAAAGCCTTTGCTAATACTGTATTTCTAGTAGTATTAACACATCCAGTTGGCAAATTACCAATTACTTCAAACTGAATCTTATTTTCGCTTAATAAATTATTTAATGCAACAGTTAACGCTCGCCTATGCGGAATTTCGTTATCTTCTGTATATTTCCATGAAAGAAAAACATTAAACAATGTTTTAGTTAACTTATATAAGGATATTTCTGTATTTTGATAAATAATATTTTGTACGGTTTCTTCTAAGTTTGTATATTTTGTTTGTGGGGAGGTATCAAATAAGCTTTGTTGCCCACCTTTATTGTTAAATTCTTTTTCTTCAAGCAATTCTGCATATTTATATAAAAAGCTATCAGCTACACCTATTGAACTTGTTAATAAAGCTAAATAAAATCGATCAGCATTTTCCAATTCTCCTTCACGGGTTCTAGAAATACCTGCATATATTTTGAAATCTTTATCTACATTTTTAAGTGCTTTTTGAGTTAAATATTGAATAATATCTTCGTTAGTTCCTTTTTGATTCTTCTTTATATGATTTATTAATCTTTGTAATGCTTTTTCTTCAATATTGAAATATTTACATATCTTCTGTATATCTGGACTTTCCGGCTTACCCAATACTCTTTCTTGTGCATTTTTATTAATCAAAATCATGATATCTTTATAATAAATATTATGATTAAGAACCTTAATTAATTCTTCTAAATTTAATTCTAAAGAAAAAGGGTCAACAAATACAAATCCCCATTTTCGTGCTTGTACGTAGTCGGATAATTCATTCGTTAAATCTTCCCAATGCCCACAATATAATGCAATTTTTAAGTCTTTATCTGTTATATTTAGGTCTTTTCTTTTTTTCTCAATATTTGCATCCAGACATTTAGCATTATGTTCGTCATTCTCAGCAACAATATATTCAAAATGCTCAAATGATCGTTTATCCAAATATTCAGAAATTAAATTAAGAGCAATTAATGGGGAGCCTTCTTTATCATTGTTGAACTTACCTGCACCTGCATATAAGTCAATATACATAAATGGAATATTGGAGTTATCTTTATAATTCAAAGAATTTGCAATACTCAAACTTGTTTTAAGAGCTTCTGTAAATAAATCATGCTTTATTTTGGTGTGTTTCTTTTCTTTTTCTGAAAAGTGGGCTTTTGCAGTATTTTTCATATGACAATTATAGCAGAAGTTGTTCTTAACTTGAATTTTGTAAACAAATTTTTAATTTTTATTGTTATCAATATGGTATAATTAGTAGAAGGAGATCCTTATGAATATAAAATTCCCAATAAAATATGGCAATCAAACTGTAACTAAAGAAATGTTTTTAGAAACATTGAATTATATTATTTGTTTTATTGAAAACCATTTTGATTGTAATTTAGAAATATATCGAAATGCATTATCAGTATTTAAATCAATGATTAAAGCTACAAATGGTATAAATGACAGAAGACCAGATAAAGAATTGTGCAAACAAGCTTTTGATGTTCTTGAAGAAATAGAAAATTTTAATGCAGATGAGAAAACCAAAAGACAAAATAGAGAAAAATGTGCTTGGTGTAAACTTATGATTGAAAAATTTTATTAGTTCAAATTAAAATACTCATATTTATAGATTTTATTTCGTCCCAAAGAGCCATAAGTTTGCATTCATCATACAAAATATTTTCAATAAATTCTTGCCAAATTTGTGGACTATTATTTAAAGAATATCCATCATTAATTTCATGCCAATTGCTTGAGGCCATATTTTCAAGCAATCGTTCTAAAGATTCTGGAGTGTTAATTTTAAAATTTCTTAATATATTTAATAATATATTAAAAGACTTGTTTTTTATGTTTCTGTATCTATCCTCTAAACCATACAAATCAATAAGTTTTAGAACCGATACGTTTTTCTCATTTATAATATTAGGACTATTGCAGTCATAATGTAATGCATTATATATTTTGAAATGAGATTCAGGATGTTTTTGAAAGGCTTTATATAATTTTAGATTTTCTAATGCTTCTTTAAATTCACGAGGAGTAATCGTTTTAATATGTTTTTCTATTCTATTGCATTCCATGCAAGTTGGTATTAGATTTTGCGGATTTAATGCAAATTGAGGATATTTATGTTTTGGAAAAAAATGATCAAGGTCAGCTGTTGGCACATCGGAAGCCGATTTCCCAGATGTTTCAAGTAATTGACCACAAAACGGACAGCGTTTTTCTACATTTCTAAAAAAATCTCTTTTGAATTCTTTTTTAATATCAGATGAAAGTTTCTCATATCCATCAATTAACATAGAACTCAATTTATCATGAGCATCTGATTTATCTCGCGTAAATAAGAAATCGCATGAAAGCGATTTAAAATAAGTATTGTCGTGTTCATAATCAGATATTGCAAGTTCTTTTTCATCAATAGATAAAAGCTTAAATTTATTAATTATTTCATCAGCAATTCCTAAAATTTTATTTTTAGCTGTCATGATCATTGTTTTCCTTATTTTTATAATTACAACAGCTATCAGCTTTTTCTAATTGATTAATTTTACTTCTGATTTTCCAACGCCATTCACCAGGTCCTACTTCTTTTAATTTATTCAGTAAAGCTTGTTTATGTTTATCAATAGTTTTAAATCTTTGATTTGTAGTTTTATCAATTCCTTTAATTAAATTTTCTAATTCATTTTTTGATCGTTCTCCAATATCTGCTTCAAGGTCAAATAAAGCTTTACCTATATCAACAATATTTGTTGCATATGTATTTAAACTTACAGGGAATGTTTTGATTTTATCATTTACAAGTTCAAAGTGATATAGTTCATCTCGTTTTACATCAGTAATTAACATAGCAGAATGTGTAGCTATAAAAACATCGTGGTATGTATCTTTGAGCGCCTCTTCTATTAAATAAATAAAATGCCTTTTCCAGTTTTCGTTAAAGTGAGTTTCTGGTTCATCCAGTAAAACTAAAGATCTTTCTTCTTCTCTTTTTAATTCTTTAAGTAACAAAATGAGAGAAAATCTTCTTATTAAACCCAATTCACCATCTGATAATGTTTCACTATGTAATAACCCCGAATGTAACTTTGTATACCAAAAACCTGTATCAAGAACATTATCATTTCTTGTAAAAGTTTCTAATATTGATGTAGAAAAATCTTTTTCATATTTTATATCATCCCATTTTATAATGTATCTAGTAACATTATCTGAAAGTTTATCTGTTGTTTCAGCTAATTTTATCAAATTTAAAATATCTTCATTTTTTTCTTCATTTTTAATATCAACATATATGTTTTTTAAAGTAAATCCTTTTAAATCTAATAATAATGAATTGAATTTTTCTATTAATTTTTCATTTTGAGGATTTTTCCATGCCCCAGATAAAAGTGTTGAAAATAAAATCCATTTTAAATTATTGCCCTGAAATGATATTGCATTTTTATTAATATTCTCTCTTATTTCAAGACAGCGTTCAGTCCCACCTGTGTAAAAACGAAAAACTTTATTCCAAATTTCATTTTTAAGTTCAGTTTCTTCAACATTATCTAAATTATTTTCGGTTCTATTGCCGAGTATAATTTTGTCTTTATTTTTTATGTAAAATGCAAATTTTGTTGTTGGACTTTTAAAATTACTCCCTATTTCAAATAAAGCATCAAGTAATGTACTTTTCCCTGAACCATTTTTGCCAACAAAAACATTTATATTTAGTTTATCCTTCGGAGAAAGTTCTAAAGAAAAATATTTTAAGCACCTAAAATCTTTAATAAATATTTCAGTAATTTGTTCCACTATTTTTCTCCTTCCTCAAAATCATGCCAATACATTATTCCTTTGAAAGGTAAATACATTTCCGATAATAAATCAAGATCTTTTATATTAATGTTCTTGTTAGAAACTGGAATTTGTTGCAAAATTCCAAGTGTTTTTAAAGTATATAATGTTGAATAAATATCACTCTCAAAATAGTGTTCTAAACTTAATGTATGTTTATTATTATTAAATTTATAATTTAAATAATAGTAAACTAATGTTTTATATATATTAAATTGTTTTTCAGATAGAAATTCTGTTTTTTTCTCATAATATCTTTTTATAATACTATACAGTCTTTCTTTATTTTTATTACATTTTTTGGAAATATCAATATATAATCTGTCTGGTTTTGTACAAATTCTATTATATTTATTTAATATTTTTATTCCTGCAAGTATTTGTTTTATAGAATTTTTTTCTACATCAAAACATACTTCTATTAAGTTTTTGTCTTCGTTTATTACTTGGGCTTTATCAATTATTTCTTTTAGAACAGTAGCTTCTTCTGATTTTTCTATTTCGTACCATTTTTTACCTTTTGTTGTATATTTATTTTGTTGCGGTATAGTAGGCTTTTTATTATTTTTCTCCCCTTTTCGTAAGTTGTTTAATAATTTTTCTAAATCAATTGATGCATCCATTAAGTTTTGGTTTGAAATTTTTAAATCATCAACAATTTCAGTTAATGATTTTATTTCATTTGGATTTATTTCATCCTCAAAATATTGAGGCATTGAAATCTGATAATCATTTTCTCTTATTTCTTGTAATGTATAAGCTTTGATTTTTGCTATATTATAAAATTCTTTTTCATCAAAAGTCTCATTATTTAGGCATTTTTGAACAATTCTTGAAATATCATCTTCTGAAATATTTTTATCTTTTGGTGTTATGAAATATCGTAAGCTATTTTGTGGATTATCTAATTTGTTTTTTCCAACTAAAATTAATTTTTGAATTTTATTATTTTCTGAAAAATTAGATTGTATTACAGCTATTAATGATTTATCCATTAAATATCGTCTAAATGTCATTTTAAATTTATCTTGGGCAGATAAAAAGTTGTTTGCAAATACGCATATAAAACTAGTGTTTTCTTTATCCGGAACGCTAAATAATATTTTGGATAAAAACGCATACTCAGAAGGAATATTGTTATTTGCACTATATATGTTATTTGCACTCAAATTTTGATACATTTCTCCATATAGTTCTAATTGGTCATTAAGTGGAGGATCAAATATAAATGTTCTTCCTATAAAACTATTATTTAATCTTAAATTTAAATATAAAAAATTTTCAGTAGATAAATTTAAGCTAAATCTATTTTTTTCTTCTGTATTTTCTAATAAACCTAAATAAGTTTCAGCAATATCTTTGCAATATGTATTAATATCATAACCAATCAAGCTTTTTGCATTTAATCCAGAAAGCAATCTTCCTGAACCTACGCAAGGATCAATATAATATCCACTATTCATTTCTTTTGCAAATGCTTGCATGATTTTTATTGAGAAATCATCCGTTGGGATAAGATTTGATGACTTTGAATCATTATCAACTAATTGTTGAATTGCTTGTGCGATATCTTTTGGAGAAAAATTTTTAATTAATTCAATAATGTAATATAGGAGTTCTCTAATTTGCACTCGGTTAAATATCTTAAATAAATCTTCATATAAATCTTCTAGCAAAGCCTTAATTTCAAAATCGTCAAGCCTTTGAATATCTTGTGAAATATCAAATGTACCAAATTTTTTACAATCATTAACTTGTTTAATTATTCTACAAATTAATGAAATACGTTCTAAGCCATATTTGCCATTCTTATAGAAAATTTCAGATATTATATATATTAATTTTAGTACATCTTTATTCTCCATAAGCTCTCCTTGTTAGTTCGCCGGTGAAGGAGTGGTGGAGGAGAGATTGGAACATGGTTTTGGCATTTTCCAGTTCAGCTTGTTGTGTTTTTATATATGTCTCTATCTCTTGCACTTTTGCTGCAAACAATTTTTGTTGTGGTTCTGAGGCTAGTCTAATTTTATTTCTCAAGTAGTCATTTCTATTAATACCTGGAATAACTGCATCTTTAAGCATATTTTCAACATTCAATTCCTGTAAAGCGTAAAATAAATAAGTCCAATCAATATTAATTTTTTGTTTTATATAAAAACAAGTATCAATTGGATAACAAGATTTCTGTGTTAAATTTAACTTTCCACAAGATCCTTTTCTACCAACTATGATTGTTTGTCCCTCTACTATGTAAGAATCGTGATAGCCAACAATCCCATTAGAACCATAAACCGGATATTCTCCATCATTATTTCTATCCTCAGCCTTTAAAGCTTTTCCGTACTCTAATGAAATTAGTGTGTTTAAAGTTGTATCGTGTTCTAGGTCTCCAAACATTTCTTGGAAGAGGGCGGGGATGAGGGATTGGGCACTTTCGATACAGGCAGTACGTAAACGAATTATTTCACTCGCTGCATCTAATACATCTACTATCTCTTGTTGCTCTTCCAATGTTGATGGAAGTGGAATAGAAATAGAATATATATCAGATTGGTTTACTGATGGTACTGCTCCTGTTTTACAAATATTACCTAAATCGTACTGTAATAAAAAATAAAACAAATACTTATTATTTAAACGAGGATTGTTAGATTTTATTCCAAAAATATTATTATCAATCATTGCTTTTTGGGTTAATATAATTCTTCTATTTAATTTTAAGGCTTCACCTACTTTTGCAAATATTATAGTTCCTTCATCAAATAATTTGCCTTTTAATTCTGCTAAAATTTCAGCTGTTATATAATTATCGGCATTATTTATATAAAAGTTACACTTTTGAAACTCTCTTGATATATCTCCAACTTTATAAAATGGAATATTACCATTTTTATTTCCCTGATATTTATTTGGAAATCCAATCCCTGCACGTAGGTCTACTAAATTTTTTAACTTAATTTTTTCAAACATTTAGTTTCCCTCCAAGTTTTTCTTTTAGGGATTCAAGAAGTTCAATTGATTTTCTTTCTGAATCCAAAAGAATTTGAACGTACTCTAGCGGCGTGTGCTCAAAAGTTGGCGGAGTATATTCTATTTTTTTGTATCTTGATGGGAGCAGATTGTATTCTTTTTCTCTCAAATCTTCTATTGAGACATTGAAAGATTTGTTTGATTCTGCTTTTGTTTTGTATTTTTCAATGATATCAGGAATATCGTTTTCTTCGATTTCATTTCTTTTATCATCAAGAGTATAGCCATCATTTTCCATTTCGTAGAACCAAGTTGATTTAGTTGGTTCACCTTTAGTAAAAATAAGAACTGCGGTTGCTACACCTGCATAGGGTTTAAAAACTCCAGATGGCATAGAAATTACTGCATCAAGCCTATTTTGCTCAATGAGTTTTTCTCTCAATGTTTTATGAGCTTTTGAATCAGTAGATAAAACACCTGTTGGAATAATTACAGCAGCTCTGCCTCCGATATCAAGCATTCGCATAAATTTTGCCATAAAAAGGAGTTCTGTCTTTTTAGTTTTTACGATTGATGTTAATTTATCTGATACATCATTTTCATCTAAGCTTCCGCTAAATGGTGGATTTGCAAGTACCAGAGTATATTTATCTTTTTCATCAGCGTCTTTTGATAAAGAATCTTGCAATTTTATATTTTTAGGTTTTATGTTATGTAAAATCATATTCATAAGACCAATTTTATACATATTAGGGTCAAATTCATTGCCGAAAAAGACGTTATCATCGATGTTTTTTCTATCTTCATCACTCAGCATGTCTCCAAAGATAGGAGAAATTTCTTTGAAATCATCAGATGTACCTTGTTCTAAAATATATCTGTAAGCACCACACAAAAAACCACCTGTACCACATGCTGGGTCACAAATTTTGTCTTGTGGTGCTGGTTGCACCAGTTTTACCATCATTTCAATAATATGGCGAGGGGTCCTAAACTGTCCATTATCGCCAGCTGTTGAAATTTTTTTTAGCATATATTCATAAATATCGCCTTTTCTGTCGTTCCCGTCAGAAAAATCCATTTTATCAAGGGTTTGGACTGCGGTATCAAGTAGTGACGGTTTTGTAATTAAACAAACAGAATCTTTTAGTGCAGGATTGATTTCGCCTAAGAGTGGAAAAACTTTTTCACGATAAGTTTTTAGCATTTCATCAGCAGATAGCTGTTTGAAATTGCTCCATCTCAAGTTTTCTCTATCCTCAAAAAAGGATTTTCTTGTTTTGCCGAAATGTTTTGCTTTTTTATCTTTCAAATCCTCTTGAGATTCAAACATCTTAAAAAATATCAAGTAGGTCATTTGTTCTACTACTGATATTGGGTTACTTATCCCTGAGGACCAAAATTTGTCCCATAATTCGTCAATAATCGCTTTAAATTCTTTATCTGTCATAACTTAACCAACTTGTTGTTTTACTACATAGCCATCTAATGCTTGCATTAGTTCGTTTAGCTCTTCTTCCGTAAAGATATCATAACCTAACCTTGTAAATGGTTGCTCATATAAACAGGCGAGATTGAAGTAATTATTTGCTTTTAATTGGTTTTCAATTAGTTTTAGACATTGTAGTTGTACAGATGTCAGTGTTGTATGGTTTTCAATAAAATTCTTTATTCTTGAATGAACTTCATTCTCATCAACGCCAATAATTGAGCGGATTAGCAAATTTATATCTTGAGCTTTATCCGGGTATAGCTTTTCCAGTTGCTTCAATGTAAAATGCGGGTTTTGTTCAAGAACAATTGAAACAAGTGATTGAATATCTTGTTCTGTTGTTTTTTGCCCTCTTTTGATTTTTTGAAGAACTATATTTTCACTCGCTATTTTATTCAAGAATTGTTCTATATTATATTTAAAGCCTTCGCCAAAAGCTGTAAAAAGATTTAGTTGAAGTTCTTCATTAATCTCGACATCATCAGTAATATCAATTTCTATAATATCATCATCCAATGCACTTCTTTGACTATACTGCATAATCGGAGCTAGTTCATCTTTGATAGTTTCCATTTCATCAAAATTAAAAGGTGTACCAAAATTTTGAGATTTAACTTTGTTTATCGTCTCAGTTTTTTCCTTGACCTTGTTAATAGGTTCTCTGAGATGGAAAACTGATTTTCTTATTTTATTTTTTACAAGTTCTATTTTTTTATCTTGTTGCGTTGTTTCAATTTGTCTTTGTTGAAGAATTAACCTTTCAAGCTCCAACACTTCCAGTTGAATTACATTAATTTCAAACTGCATTGCTCTATCTTGCGAAAATGTTGTTTGATGTCTTTTCATCAATGGTCTTACAATAGTATCAAGAACATGTAAAAAATCATCATCCAAATCTTGCCAATAGTAATCTGTTTTTAAGATTTCATCAAGTTTCATTGCGTGTTCTTGAACATCAACTGATTTTTTAGGCAGTGTTTTTATATCATTTTTTAACTGTTCAACGGTCTTATTCAGAATATGTTCATCGCCTAATTCTTTTGCAGTTACTGCTAGAGAAATTCTTGACATAAAAAGTCTTTCATACAAGGATAGCTGTTCTTTTGGAACATAACCTTCCGGATTTTCTCCAAAGAATTCAAAATTAGAATAATGATCAAAAATTACAAAGTATTCTTTATCTTTGCTGGGACCAAGTAAGTTTTCGCAAAGCCTTGTGCCTCTACCTATCATCTGCCAGAATTTAACTTTTGAATATATAGGCTTGGCAAATACAAGGTTCAAAATCTCAGGGACGTCAACACCTGTATCTAGCATAGAAACAGAAATCGCAATATTGATATTATTCTCTTGTTCTTCTCCTTTAAAATCATCAAGTAAAAGCGATGCATTAGGATCGTGTGAATCAATTAGTCTTGCATATTTTCCCTTATATTCAGGGTACATTTGATTAAATAAATCTTCAAGAATTTCACCGTGTTTATGGTTTCTTGCAAAAATTATTGTTTTACCAAGTCTACCATTGGAATCTTTTAGACCATTATCCATAAGGTTCTTTATGATTTTTCTATTGGTATCTTTATTTGTTATTTGAGATTCAAGTTCACTACTTTCAAAATCAAATTTTTCAGGATCTTCGACTTGTTCAGCTAATTCCTGTTTTTGTTTTTGGCTTAGGTCAGAATATTTGATACCTCTTTCAAGAAACTGAGTTTGAACCTTTTGAACTTTATAAGGCACAAGATATTTTTCCTTGATCGCATCATCAAGTTCGTAGCTGAAAGTCGGATTTCCATCTTCTGTGTCAAACATTGAGAATGTGTTTCTTGATATATAATCAACAGGCGTTGCAGTTAAGCCGATTTGAAAAGCATCAAAATATTTGAAGATTTCGCCATACACATTATAAATTGAACGATGTGATTCATCTGCAATTATTAAATCAAAAAATCCTGGTGTATATAGTTGATAAGCCTTTTGCATTGCAGGATAAGTTGCAATATAGACTTTTGAATTCATATTGCCTCTAGTTTCAGAATTCAATAGAACTCTTGATAATGAGTTTAAATGTTTGTTAAAAGCTCTATCAGCTTGTTTCCTTAATTCATCTCTATCTACTAAAAATAGAATTCTTTTAACCCAATTAGCATTAACCAAGCCTTTAATAGTTGACATTGCAGTTCTGGTTTTACCTGTTCCTGTTGCCATTACAATAAGTGCTTTTCTTTGACCTACGCTAAAAGCTTCATAGGTCTTTCTGATAGCAGAAATTTGATAATCTCTGTTTGTTATTGATGTATCAATTTCAACGTTTTCTAACGGCATACGGTTTTGCCTTTGGAAAAGTCTTGTTTCAATATCATCTTTAGAAAACATTCCATAAATGCGTCTAGGAGAATAATTAATATCATCCCAGAAATACGTCTCAAAACCGTTTGTATAGAATATTAATGGTCTAAAACCAGTTTCCATTTCAACAGAATTTGCATAATAGAAGGCTTGTGTTTTACCTTCTTTTGGATCTCTCCTAGTCTTTTTAGCTTCTATAATTGCGATAATTTTACCAGTTGAATCATATAAAGCATAATCAATATAACCTTTTCCGGAAGGAGTATTTGGCAAATTGCTTACTGCAACTTCACGTTTAACTTCTTCTGTATCGTATTCTTTGATCTCTTTATTAATATTTTCAACTTTTTTGATGTTCCAACCAGCTTCAATAAGCATTTCATCAATTATATAGTTTCTTGTTTGAGCTTCAGTTAAATCACAAAGTCTATCGGTAGTTTCTCTGTTTTCGTTTTGATTATTTATAAATTCTTCTTTAGATGAAGCTGTTACTTTACTTAACTGCTCTTCTTTAACTTTTAGTTCTGCTTCAAGTTCAGCACTTCTTTTTTTAGCTTCCTCAAGCTCTTTTTCAAGTAAAAGTTTTCTACTTACAGGTCTTTCATAAGGCTTGATAAGAGAGCTCTCTCCGCCACAGTTAGTTACATAATGCCAAACACACAATCCCCAAGCATATTTTAGAAGAATATGAGCATTTTCTTTACTTCCAATATTTGCATGAGTTGCTGAATTCCCCTTTTTTCTTATAATATGAAACACATCCATATATTTAGAATCAATATAGGGTTCTAATTCTTTTAAAAGATCTATTTGTTTTTCATATGACTTCTCGTGGAAATATCTAAAATAAATATCTTTTGCGATATATTCTGCAATTAAACGCAATTTTGTAAGACAAGATGCAGCATCAGTATCTATTAACTCCTCTGCTATAGCTCCAAGTTCAGCCAATTCAGGATATTCATTTTTTAAGAATTCAAAATTGCTCATAGAAACCCCTGCACTATATTTATACTAGCATAAAAATTGCTGTTTTAATATAAATCTACAGGCAAATTCAAGAACATTCATTACACCACATTTTGTAAAGTATTTTTCATAAATAGAAATTCATATAACTTTCGTCGATTGTGTCTTGTTCAATGCCAATGTAGCGAAGTGTTACTGATGGTGAAGAGTGGTTAAAGATTTTTTGCAGGAGTACTATATCATTATATTTTTTATAATGATGATATCCGAATGTCTTTCTCAGTGTATGTGTTCCAATTCTCTCCTTCACCCCAACGGCTTGTGCTGCCTTATTCAAAATTCTATACGCCTGTGCCCTATCCAACCTGCAATGTTTTTGAGTATAAAAAAGCGGTTGCTCACTCGGCAATCCTTCAACAAATAAATCAATCTCCTCTTTCAAAAACCTATTAAGCGGAAATTTCTTATACTTATTCGTCTTTTTCTCTCTAATTTCAATATAATCCCTGCCTTTTACATCCCCAACATCAAGCGATAATATATCAGATATTCTGAGTCCCGTATTTATCCCAAAACTAAAAAGCAGTGCATCTCTTGGCTTCTTTGCCAAATATTTTTTAATCTTTTGAATATCTTCTATCTTTTTTATAGGTTGTACTACATTCATTTTTAAACTCGCTTAATCACAGACAATGATTGCTTCTTTCCTATAAAAAGTAAAGTCTTATGACACAAAATTTAAACACCATTTAAACAGCGTTTAAATATCGTTTAAATAGCATTCAAAAACTTCCGCCTGCAAAAAATCTATTTACACTACCCTTATACATTTACCCCAAAAATACAACACAACTTCATTTTGTTGTATTTTGTTTTGGGGAAGATTGTATATCTTTTTAGATAATATATTATCTAAATATTGACTTTTTAATAAAAATAGTATAATATATTATCTATGAACAGTTTTTTGTTTAACCCTAAAACTCCTAATGAAATAGCAAAAGAATTGGTTGAAAAAATTAAGCAGCAGCGAAAAAAGCTTAAAATTTCACAAATTCAGCTTGCTGCAAAATCAGGTGTTAGCCTTGGCTCTATCAAAAGGTTTGAATCAAAGTATGAAATTTCTTTGAATTCTTTTATAAAAATTCTGATTGCTCTCAATTTAGAAAGGGATTTAGAAAATTTGTTTACGCAAAAAAACTATGCTTCCATTGATGAGGTCATAAATGGATAATTATAAATATTTAAAAGTCTTTTATAACGATATTTTAGTCGGAACTCTTGCAAAAACTCCCGAAATGGTTGTTGCATTTGAATATGATTCGGATTGGTTGAATAACGGTTTTAGCATTTCACCTTTTAGCCTGCCCCTCATCAAAAAAGTTTTTATCCCTAAATATGAACCATTTGGCGGGCTATTCGGTGTTTTTAATGACAGTTTACCAGACGGCTGGGGGCGATTACTGGTTGACAGATTGTTTTTGAAAAACAAAATAGACCCTGCCGAAATTGATAATCTTAATCGTCTTGCAGTTGTTCAGCAAAGCGGAATGGGAGCTTTGACTTATAAGCCTGAACATATATTTGAAACTGAAAACAAAATTTGTGATTATGACATTCTTGCTCAAGAGTGTTCAAAAATACTGGAATCGCAGGATTCGGACAATTTAGATGAACTTTTTCAACTGGGAGGCTCCTCCGGCGGTGCAAGACCAAAGATTTTGACTTCTATAAATGATGAAGACTGGATAATTAAATTCCCGTCATCTGTTGACCCTAAAAATATTGGCGAAAAAGAGTATCAATATTCTTTGTGTGCAAAAGATTGCGGAATATATATGCCGGAAACGCGCCTCTTTTCGTCAAAAATTTGTTCGGGGTATTTTGGAGTCCAAAGGTTTGACCGCAAAAACTGTAAAAAAGTTCATATGGTATCGGCAAGCGGGCTATTAGAAACAAGCCACAGACTCCCTAACCTTGATTATAATATATTGATGAAACTTACGCTTGAGCTTACAAGAAATTATGAAGATATTGAGCACTTATTCAGGCTGATGTGTTTCAATGTGTTTGCACATAATAGAGATGACCATTCAAAGAATTTTTCTTATCTTTACGATGGCAATAAAAAAGAATGGCACCTATCTCCCGCGTATGACCTGACTTACAGTTCTTCTTTTAACGGAGAACATGCAACAACGATTAACGGCGAAGGCAAAAATCCTGATTTGGATGATATTTTAGCGGTTGCAAAAAATATAGGGTTTAAGGAAAAATCTGCTAAAGATATTGCCTTAGATATTCAGGAAAAATGCAAAAAGTTGTACTCAAACTAAAATTCTTTTAACATTTTAGTACAATTTTTTTGTACAACAGATAAAATATCTTTTCCTATTTTATTGTCTAAACTGCTTATCACACTCTCAACAATAATTGGAAGATTTTCACATTGTTTTTTTATAACCTTTTTTAACTGAGTAAAACTTATATCATTTTCATTTGCTAATTTTTCAAAATGCCTCAATAAAATCTCATCATGTTTATAATGTCCGCTGATTTTCATTGCCATTTTATTTGATAATTCAGGATAAACTTGAGAGCATAAAATATCGTATGCAGGTGCAAATTTTATTTCTCCATTGTCATAATGCAGTATAGAAAAATTCTTGCCATGGGCATCATTATTTCCTATCAAGTAATTAAAAATCATTAATTGAATAAACTGGTTAATTGCAACTGCTGGTTGAGATGTGGCTCTTAAAATTTCAAAACATCTTTTAAAATCAACCCCGCCTTCAAATTGGTATTTGTATGCGCTTGGAATGTTGGAGGCCTGACAAAAATCTTCTTGATGAATTCTTTTTATTTTGTTATTAATTATTTCTCTATCATATCTTTGAATTAAAAAGTATTTTGTCTTATTTGCATAGCCGATTTTGACATCGGGAACATTTATGCCCAAAACTTTCGCGGTTTTTATGCATATAAATTCATTTTCAATAGTTTCATTAAATCCGTTTATTGCCGGTTTCAAAATATGGCTTGTCGGCACATTACTTTTTGGAATTCCTATTTGCCCGTCAACAACTATTACAGAGGTTTTATCCTGTGCGCCGGCTAAAGATAAGCGCATATCTTCAACACCTGTTGCCAATGGTTTTTGGGGAAGTTCGTTTATCAATTTTTCAAGTGCATTTTCTTCTAATGCCGTATAATCAATTTCATAAGCTTCTTGCAAGTATTTTGAAGGTGTTTGTTCATCAGAACTGTCAAAAAATGAAACAGCACCCGCACAGTCATAACCTATTGCTTGCAAAATTGAAAAATCGTTTTTTGGATTAATCCCGTATTTTTTCCCGATAGCAATTCTTGTATGTTCGCTTTCAGGCAGCAATCCGTTAAAAAATCCTCTGCATTGCTTATTATCAAAAGGGGCTTTTTGAATTGGCAAACTCAAAGATAAGATTCTATCCGCATTGGTCGAGTATTGAAAAATTACGCCGCCATTGCCGTCTTTTTCTAATATTCCGATATGTTTATCATTCAAAAATACATTCAAAGAATTACCCAACATTTACCCCTTAAATTTTTTCATAAGGAGATTTTACATCTATTGTAATCCCCAAGGCACGACAAACATTTATGACTTTCCCAATTTGTGCAGTCTCTTTCCCGTTTTCCAGATCAACAAGAAACCTTACACCGACATTAGCAGCAATCGCCAAATCTGCTTGTGTAAGATGTTGTTCCTTACGGGCATTTTTAATATATGTTCCCAGTTTTTTAGTATCTGTTATATTCATTTTTTACCTATCGGTAAAATTTTACAATATTTTCATAGAAAAATCAACATTTTTTCCCGAACGGTAAAAAATACATACTTAGGAACAATTTTTACCGCATAATTTACCGTACGGTAAATTTTATTTTTTTAAATCAATCTCATCTTCTTGTGTTTTGAATCTTATAATGATCGTTTATTTCAATCGGCGATTGAAAATTTTTAATCAAATTTTTAAAAATCGTCAAAAGTCTTTTGTACTAACTATTTTCAGAGTTCGAGTCCATTTTGGAGTTTAATTTTTTACAAAAATCGGGTGAAAACACCTTCTGTATATACTCTACAGGGATTTCTTTTTCTGCAATTCTTGTTAATACAGAGAAAAGTCTAGACAAAAGAAAACTTGTTTTTTTTATAAATAAAATTTCATAATAATTTGAATTAAAAAATTTTAATTATATATTGACTCATTAAAATTTATTGTCTAAAATTTTAATGAGTGGTAGCAATGTGAAAAATTTAATGGAAAAATTTTATGTATGGTGAAATAAAAAAGGCACAAGAGCTATTCAGAAATGAAAAAAATGAGTATGAAAGAATATCTTATGAATATTTTTTCCCACATTTATTAAATAGTGGTTTTAAAATCATGAATCCAGATATATATCTTTTATCTGAGAATGCAATAAAAACAATTGCAGAGTTAAATGCGGATTCCAAAAATTTGAAAAATATTGATGTTTTCTTGCGAATGATTGTAAAGCAAGAAGCAGTAAAATCATCCTCAATAGAAGGAACAAGGACAACTTTTAGTGAAATATTATTACCTGAACAAATCATAAAAGATGTTGAAAAAACAAAAGATAGAGAAGAAGTTTTAAACTATGTTAAAGCGACTTTTGAGATGAGTGATTTACTTGAAAAACTCCCTATAAGTGAACGTTTTATGTGTAATTTACACAAAACTCTTTTAAATAGTGTCAGAGGTGCTGATAAAAAACCTGGTTGTATTAGAAAGGTGCAAAATTGGATTGGTGGCAATTCTATTAAGAGTGCAAAATTTATTCCACCTCACTGGAGTGAATTACCTCTATTATTAGACGATTTATACAAATTTTGGCATAATGATAGTTTAAAGTTACCGATACTTGTAAAAATGGCTTTATTTCATTATCAGTTTGAAACAATTCACCCTTTTGAAGATGGAAATGGAAGAATAGGTCGTTTGCTTATTTTAGCTCAATTATTAGATGCAAAACAGTTAATAAAACCATGGTTTAATGTTTCATATATATTTGAACGAAATAAAGATAATTATACAAATGCTTTAAAAAATGCAAATACTACAGGTGATATTGAATCTTGGATATTGTTCTTTATTGATTCTTTAAATAGTGCAGCACAAAATACTTATAAAATTTATCACGATTTTAATGAATTACAAAAAGAATGTAATGATCAAATTATCAAACTGGGAGCAAAAGCCCAAAATGCACAAAAACTTTTAGATGAATTATACAATACTCCAATTTTGGCTATTAGTGAAATTGCTAAAAAATTAAATATAACAATGCCTACTGCCAAAAGTTTGGCACAAGATTTAATTAATTTAAGAATGGTGGAAGCTTGTTCAATAAAACTCAAAGCTGAAAAATTAAATCGTAAACATTCTGCAATATGCTTTACAAAATATATTTCACTGTTTGAATAAAAACTTAGATTTGAGGATAATTTCATAATACTTTAAAAATAAGACAGTTTCAGACCGTTTGAGTTCTTCTATCAACTCTTTGATATACTTCAAAAAGTTCGATTTTCTACACGTACAGTCCATATTAAAAAAGACAGGTTTTATACCTGTCTTTTTTAATATCTGCAGCAGGACGAGAAGCACTATTGTGGTTTGAGCGCTAACGAGCTGAGGCTGGAGCAGTTTTGTTTGAAGTGATTAAATCACTGAAAATAAAATGCGGAATAGCCGTTAAATGCGAGTGAGCAAGACAGTCCGCTGCGCACCCATATAAAAGTTAGGACTGAATTTCACCGTTCTTTTTTATTACAAAAATTTGATAATGTTTTAATATTTTGTGTAATATTTCTCTAAATTTGTAGTATAATAATTTTGGGAAATTTTATTATCCGGGGCGTTAGCGCAGCTGGTAGCGCACGACACTGGCAGTGTCGGGGTCAGGGGTTCGAATCCCCTACGCTCCATAAAAAGGGTTCTTATTTCTCTTGAGTAAGGCAGTCAAGTCCTCCTTTTGAGGATAGAGCGTGCTGTGTTGATACAAAATATACTTTGTCAATACCTGCTTTTTTTAAGGATTCTTCAATAACACTTTCTAATTCAGGGAATTCAGATTTGTTGGTTATATAAAAAGTTTGTCCTGTTTTGGCAGATGTCCCGCCAACCCCGTTCATAAAATTGGTCTTGTCATTTGAATTGGCTGTAAAACAAGGTAGTTTTACAATTTTGTATCCAGCGGCTGTTAAATTATCATTGGCTTCTTGTCTTAGTTCTTTTGTATTATCAGAAAGCTCCTGTAATTGGTCAATTTGTTTGTTTAATTTATGTAATTTCCTTTGTGTAAGTATCTTTTGATGAGAAGTACTGTCACTTTGTTCTGTGAAAGATTGTTGTACTTCATCTCTAAGATTTTTAAGAACAGCTATACCCTGTTCATAATCCGGAATTGCAACTTCTCCGTTATGCAGCGGTCTGTAAATCATATCAATATGGAATTCATGCTGCGGAATAAATGTTACTTGATCCTCTTCTAAACCAAGATCTGTAGCAATTTGTTTTTTCACCGTTTTAATATTTTCAGGTGTTTTTTCAAGTCCCATTACCTCTAAAGTCATTCCTATAGAACCTTCTCCGACTATTGCTGCCGGAGTTCCGTCTTTGAGTTTTGTGTTTAAAACATTACCGCCTTCCAGATAACTTGTGCCGTAGTATTTGTCATTTGTATTCACTGTTATATCAAATGCGTTGCCGTTTTCCAAAATAGTTCCCTGTCCGGTTGCATTTTCATTTCCTCTAATACTTGTAAATGCCCCTTCCGGAGTTGCTTTTTCTTCTTCCGGCGAGGAGTGGTAGGGAACATAAATTTTCCCGTCAGCTCTTCTTATGCTGGTATCTTCAATCCAAATATTTTCCCCGCTGTTAATTTTTTCAACCGTAAATCCCTGTTCTTCGCCAATTGCTTTAAGTTCATTTTCAATAATTTTCATTGAATTTTTTTCAGATTGATTACTTAGTTGAATTGTCGTAATATTTCGATCTAAACCTTCTGACCAGCTTATTTTCGGAGATTTTTCCCGGTTGTTTTTTATTTTTTCAATACTGGTTGTACCTTTATCAAGTTGTTTTTGGAACTTTTCTATTTCCTGTTTATCTATAATTTCATCCTTATTTGACAGGTTATCAATATAGTTTAATATTTTATTCAACAGATTTAATTCTTCTGCCTGAACAATTCCGTCTCCGTTATCAACAGCATTAAAAATGGAATTTAATGTTTTATTATCTGTTTTTACATTGCTCCATTTTTGTCCGTAGTAAGTGTTGATATCATCCACTTTACCTTCCTTATTAATAAATGAAAATAATTTTATAAATTTTTGATTAATATTTGAAATTTAGCCATATTTTTAACCTTTTTGGTTAATATCGGTTTAAATTAAAAAAACTTTGGAAAAAATGTGAAAAATGTGAAAAATTTAATAATATTTTACATTATTAACAAAAGTTACAATCTTTAAAGTTTTTGAAATTTATTGCCGTTAATACTTTTAGTATAAATATCAGGAGTATTATGAGCTTAGTTATTGATTCTAATGTTGAATATCTGCAAACGGCTTTGCATATTAGTGCAGTCAAATTTCAGGAAGAATATGCAAATATGTCTGTTGAAGAAATTATTGAAGCAGAAGCTGCTGCAGGTAATCAGCTTGCAATAGAACTTGCTCAAGAATTGACTTCTAATGTTAACCTTGTTATGGAGTTGTTTGATCTTGCGGATACAAACAATAAGTTTATGATTTTAAGCGAAATGACAGCATTACAGCTTCGTCAATTTTTACCTCAGATGGAGGAAAAAGACTTATTGCAGGGTTTGTATTTCTTTACGGATGATAAATTAATGAAAATGCTTGAAGAATTACCGCCTGAGCAGTTGGTCAATACTGTTTTTGAAATGTTTTCTCAGGAGGAAATTGTTCAATTGATGCCTGATGAGCAGCTGGATAAATTTTTAACAAGCAGTGACATTGATAAAAATAAAATTTTAAAACATATTCAATCTATTCCGGAAGAATATGTCGCTCAAGTGCTTGAGCAGATTACCGGAGAAGCTGTTGAGAGTATGAACAGTATTGATTTGAGCAAGCAGTTCGGCGAGCTTAATCCTCTTGAATATAAAGATGCACTGAAAGCTTTTCAGCCGACTCAAAAACAACAGCTTGTACTTTCGTTAGCAAAAGAACATAACGAATGGTTTCAGTTATTTGATGCACACGCTTATACAACGATTATCAACCGTGAAAAACAAAAACCTGAGGTTATTAAGGCAATGTCGGTAATTGAGCCCGAACATATTCAAAAAATGATTGAAGAATTGCCGAATGATCTTTTGTCAATCGTTATTACTCAAATTGATACGGAAAAATTTGCGGAAATTTTAATGAATGAATTTCCGGAAGTTATGGCTGATATAATTATGAAATAGTATTAATTTTTTTAAAATCTTAAAAGGTTATTAATATTTGTTTCAAGGTAATTTGCCAGAATAGTAATTCTTGCAAGTGACATGTTTTGCATTCCGCGTTCAATACGACTGATATATTCCCGATTAACACTCATTTTCTCCGCAAGTGTTTCCTGAGAGTAACCGAGCCGGACTCTCTCTGCTTTTACGTTTCTGCCAAATTGTTTTAATATTTCTTTATCGTTATACATATATGCCTATTTTACAGATGTTGACAAGATTTTACTTGTAACTTATAATTATACACAGAGGATACTTATAAATATCTATTTAGTTAGTGAGTACTTATAAAATGTCAAAAGAGTTAACATCCAGAGAACTTGAGATTTTGTATTTAATAGCTAATGGACATTCTAATGCTGAAATTGCAGCTGTTTTATTTTTGAGCCCTCATACTATTAAAGTTCTTGTAACCGGAATTTTACGCAAATTAAACTCCAGAAACAGAGCACAGGCTGTTTTTATAGCTGCTTATACAGGGCTGTTAAAGGGCAAAATGTCACGTGTTCAATGTAGTAAGCAAAAAATTTAGAGCTTCTTCGGAAAACATAAATTTCATATTTTTACGGTTATAATCAGGGTTAAGCCTAAATTCTTTAATGCTTATATTATTATTATACCCGCATGCGGCAAACATTAATCCTACCGGTTTCTGTTCGCTTGATGCAGGTCCGGCTACTCCTGTTGTGCAAAGAACAATGTCGCTCCCGGTAAGTTTTAAAAGTCCTTCTGCCATTTCTCGGGCGCATTCGGCGCTTACTGCACCGTATTGGTTTAGTGTTTCGCCGGACACATTAAGAAATCTGCTTTTTGCCTCGTTTGAATAAGTTACAAAATTTGCATGGATATAGGCTGAACTGCCGGCAACATCCGTTAATCTGGAACTTATAAGTCCGCCTGTACATGATTCTGCAGTCGATATTTTCAGTGCATTTCTCAACAGAATTTTTCCTATTTTTTCATGTGTATCAGATTTTATACTCAATAAAAATGCTTTTAGGTTCAAAATAGTTTTTATCATATATTTGATTTTGTTTTATAAATTTTATTTGTCAATAAAATTTTACATGCAAATTTATTTTTTATGTAATATCATGTAGCAACAGGAGAAAATAAAAGCATGGCAGTAAAAGAAAAAGAAAATAATTTCGGGATGCTTCCTCAAAATATTGAGGCGGAAGAAGCTGTACTGGGCGCAATTTTAGTTAATCCGAATGTGATAACAAAGGTTGTTGAAATTTTGAAACCGGAAAGTTTTTACAAACCAGCCCACAGATATATTTATGATGCAATGCTGCAGTTGTTTAATACTAATGAAAGAATTGACATAGTATCGGTTTCTGATGTTTTAAGCTACAATTCAAAGCTGGAAACAATAGGCGGACGTGCTTTTGTAAATGATCTTTGCTATAAAACAATTACAACGTCAAATATTGAATATTATGCAAAAATTGTTCAGGAAAAAGCGATAAAGCGTGCACTTATTAATGCGGGTTCGGAAATTGTTTCTTTCGGATATGACGTAAATCCGATTGACCAGTCTCTTGATAATGCGGAAAAGCTGATATTTGATATTGCATCTAAAAAAGCGACGTCAGATCTGGTTCATGTAAAAGATTTGGTTTTGAATACTTATGAAAAGATTGAATACCGATATGAGCATAAGGATGAATTGACGGGTGTTCCGACGGGTTTTTACGAACTTGATGCTATTTTAAACGGTCTGCAAAAATCTGATTTGATAATTCTTGCGGCGCGTCCTGCAATGGGAAAAACCGCACTTGCGTTAAATATTGCACAGAATGTTGCGTTGAAAGCTAAAACCCCTGTAGCTGTATTTTCTCTTGAAATGTCTAAGGATCAGTTGATGCAGCGTATGTTGTGTTCTGAGGCTGAAATAGATTCGCAAAGGGTAAAAACAGGCAATATGCAGAGCAAAGATTGGGAAAAACTTGCAACTGCAATGAACGCCTTTGCTCAGGCACCAATATATATTGATGATACTTCAGGCTGTACAATAACAGATATTCGCGCAAAATGCAGAAGATTAAAAATGGAAGAAAAAAATCTCGGGCTTGTTTTGATTGATTATCTGCAATTGATGGAAAGTGCCGGAAGGGAAGACAGAATGCAGCAGATATCGGCTATTTCAAGAGGCTTGAAAATTCTTGCAAAAGAACTTGATGTTCCGGTTCTTGCGCTTTCTCAATTGTCGCGTGCAGTTGAATCCAGAACAGACAAACGTCCTATGCTGTCAGATTTGAGAGAATCAGGATCAATCGAGCAGGATGCTGATATTGTAATGTTTATTTACCGTGATGAATATTACAGAAAAGCCGAAGACGGTGAAGAAGATATTGCGGCAAAGGCTGCTTCCAAAGGGGAGTCGGAAGTAATAATCGCAAAACACAGAAACGGTTCTGTCGGAACTGTTAAACTTCTGTTTCAGGGCAATATTACGAAATTTAAAAACCCTATTAAGACTGATGTGTTTTAATTTAGTATGATGTTTTTCAGTTTGTTCCCTGCCTGTTGGACAAATTGTGTATATTTATTGTTTATTTCTCCGTACTCGTTTATAAATGCATTTAACCAGTCAGGCTCAAGATCGCAGCTTTCAACAATTTGACAGATGTTTTGTTCGTTTATGTCATTAATAAATTCTGGAACTATGATGATAAGTTTAAACGGTTTATTATTCCGGCGTTTGAATAAGGCATTGTATAAAGTTAAAATATTCTCTTTTGTTAATGATTCATTAGAATGCGGATAATAAATAAAATAGATTATTTTATCTGAATTTATAATATTCAAAAAATTGTTTATTCTTTTGCTGTATCTTACTTGGAATTGTTTTCTGCTGAGTTTTGAATCGTGAACATATATTGAATTTAAATATTTGTTTTCCCATCTTTTATCAGTTTCATTAAATTCTAAATTATCAAAAAAGTTTTCGAAATTATTGTTAATTAATTCCGCAATTTTATTTATATCAAAGTTTAAGCTCAAATCAAACGGGCATGTTTTTTCACCGTACATTTTTCGTGGTTTTAATTTAACTACTGTTGCAAGCACACGCGGCAGACAGTTATGTCCGAGGGATACAATGTAGAAATTTGGTTTTTTAAAGCGGATATAATCCGCCAAGGAAAAATAAAACAGAAAATTTCTGGCATTTTTCCGGGCTTTTTTGGACAAAATCCAACAGGTAAGAAGCTTAGATATAATTTTTTTGAATTTGAGGAGAAAATACATAAAATAATCCTTATCCCATTTTTGGGATACAACACAAAAATTATACTTTTATAATCCCGAATATGGAACAAAATGTTAAGTCAGGAAATTGATTTTTTACATTTGATATGGCAAATCAAGAAAAAGAAAAAGAATATTATAAGGCTGTAGGATCTGTTATAAGAAGTCTAAGACAGCAATACACAGACAAAAGTTTGTGTATGTTTGCTTATGAAAACGATATCCCTCGTTCAACTCTTTCACGGATTGAGCAGGGGCAGAGTGAATGCGGTGTCGTTGCTTTGAAAAAAATTGCTAACGGATTTAATTGGAGTGTGTCTGAATTATTTGCTCATATAGAGAGCAATTTGGGTGAAGATTTTAACCTGATAGATGAGTAATACAAAAAATTTATTTCAAATAATCATCAAAACTTTTTATATTAACTTTATACCCGCAGCCTTCGTGAAGTTTGCCGGGGTAAAATATTTTTTTTGCGGGGTATTTTCTGCACATCGGGAGTCTGTGTTCGTAATCAGAGCATAAACCTTCTTTTGTAACAAGCTTGCAGGCAAAAATAAGATTGCCTTCTTCATCTTTGCCTTTTATATAAAATCTTCGGTATGCAGGAAAAATAAATTGCATTATTTTGAATTCTTTTTCGGTGTAAGTGTCATAGCTGTACATATAATTGCAGCATTTACCGCATTTTTTACATTCTCCGGTAATTTCATAAGTTACTTTTTCCGGTACAAAGTATGAGCGGATTTCGTTTATAATTACGAATAAGAAATCAAACATAATTCTATAATATCACATTATATTTGCCAATAAAATTATTTTATAATAGAATTATAAAGTTGATGAGGGAGTATTGATGACAAAATACTATGTAAACAGAAATTCAAAAGCAAAAGAAATGGCAAAAGCTAATATATCAAAGAATTCAAAAAAGAGCGGCGGATTTTTTTCGACGTTAAAGTTTATTTTTATAATGGGATGTGCGTGTCTGCTTGCGGGAGTTGCTTCGCTGGAGCTTTACCTGTCATCGCTTCCGCCCATTAATAATTTAGAGCAATTTAAGCCGAATATTGTTACAAAAATTTATTCCTCTGATGATGAGATTATAAAAACATTTACTGCATATACTTATGAAAAAATAGAGCTTAAAGATATTCCGGATAATTTAAAAAAAGCTTTGATTGCAACCGAGGATAAAAACTTTTACCGCCACCACGGTTATGACCTGACAGGTCTGGCGCGTTCAATGGTGCAAAACGTTATAGCAGGCCGTGTTGTACAGGGTGCAAGTACTATTACACAGCAGCTTGCAAGAGTTTTGTTTTTGAATAATGAAAGAACTTTTGACAGAAAGTTAAAGGAACTTTTTATTGCTGCAAGAATTGAAAAAACAATTTCCAAAGATCAAATTTTGGAAATGTATATGAATAATGTTTATCTCGGAGCAGGCGCTTACGGTGTGGAGGCTGCCGCTCAGATATATTTTGACAAGCACTTAAAAGACTGTAATTTAGCGGAACTTGCACTGATTGCAGGTTTGCCTCAGGCTCCTTCGGTTTATAATCCGTTTAATAACATGGATCTGGCTGTACAAAGACGTAATCAGGTGCTCTTGAGAATGTTTAAAATGCGCTATATTACAAAAGATGAATATGAAAAAGCTAAAGAAGAAAAAGTTCATCTCGCAAAAGTTCCCCAGTTCTATACAACAAATAAAGCCCCATACTTTTGTGACTACGTGCTGAAAGAACTTGAAAGTTTAGGCTTTGATGAAGCTGAAATTTCTCAAGGCGGCTACAAAGTCGTAACTACATTGGATTATAAAGCTCAAAAAGCTGCTGATGAAGCTATTCGTAAAAATCTTATCAACTGGGGATTACGTGGAGAAAAAAATCAGGCTGCCGTATTTGCATACAGCCCGATAGACGGGAAAATACTTGTTTATTCAGGCGGAAAAGATTATACAAAGAGCCAGTATGACAGGGTTACGCAGGCAGTTAGACCTCCGGGATCTGCATTTAAACCTATAGTTTATGCTGCTGCAATGGAGAAAGGTATAAGCCCTAACGATATGATTGAAGACAGACCGATAACAATCGGTCAGTGGTCTCCGCATAACTACGGTAACAAATACAGGGGTAATATTCCTGTTTATACAGCTTTGATGGTATCATCAAACGTTTGTGCCGCAAGACTTATCAAAGAAGTTGGAATACGTTCTGTTATTCAAATAGCAAGGGTTTTAGGAATAGAAACACCTCTGGAATATGACTACACAATTGCACTCGGTTCAAACGGCGTAAAACTTTTTGAGTTTACGAGGGCATACGGAGCATTTGCAAACGGCGGGTACGTTGTTCAGCCTTATTCTGTAGAAAGAGTGGAAACTTCGCGCGGTAAAGTCATTTATAGAGCACCGAAAACAAAAATTTCACATCAGTTGAGTATGAATACCGCTGCTGAAATGACGGCTATGATGAGAACCGTTATAACAAACGGAACGGGTAGAGCTGCTAATATCGGCAAACCCGCCGCAGGTAAAACCGGAACGACCGATGATAACAAAGATGCTTATTTTGTAGGGTATACACCGCATATTGTAGCGGGCGTCTGGGTTGGTAATGACGATAATACGGTTATGACAAAAGGTGTTCAGGGCGGTACTGTTCCTGCTCTTATCTGGCGGGATATGATGAAAGTTGCTACAGAACCTTACGGGAAAGCTGAATTTAATTATCCGGAAGTTAAATTAATGCCTTTTGCCGCCGGCTCTAACGTAAAAATTATTGGCGAGGAGGAAGAAGCTCAGGAAACAACAGAGCAAGCGACAAATAATTCTAACACTCTTGATGAACAAACCGCGCAAACTGCTCAGGAAGCTGTTCAAAATGTTGTAAAAACTATTAATGCCGGTAAAAAAGCTGAACCGGTGAAACAGCAGCAGCCGACACCGCTTCCTGCCGCAAAGCCTGTTGTTCCGTCCAAACCGGCTTCAGCTCCTATACCTATGGCTGTTCCGGATTCACTTCACTAGTTTTATGGGAGGTATTATGACAGATTTTACGGCTCATATCGGAACAGATGAATCGGGCAAGGGAGATTTTTTCGGTCCTCTTGTAATTGCAGGCGTGCTTGTTGATGAAAAGAATGCGGAACTTTTTAAAGATTTAGGTATTAAAGACAGTAAAAAGCTGACTGATAAAAAAATGCTTTCTCTTTCTGTTGAAATAAAACAGCACGCACCGCATTCAATAATAATGATTACAAATACCAGATATAACGAACTTTATACAAAGATAGGAAACCTTAACAGGCTTCTTGCCTGGGGGCATGCAAGAGCGATAGAGAATATATTAAACAGCAGTACCTGTGAGTATGCTCTGTCTGACAAGTTCGGGGATGAAAGTTTAATCAAATCCGCCTTGATGAAAAATGGCAGAAGTATAAGGTTAGAGCAAATGTGCAAGGCGGAAAGCGATATTGCGGTTGCTGCAGCATCTGTTCTTGCGCGTGCCGCATTTGTTCAGAAAATACAGTCTATGGAGAATACTTACGGTATAAAATTTCAAAAAGGCTGTTCAAATCTTGTTAAGGCTGATGCTGTTGAATTTGTAAAAAAATACGGGAAAGAAAAATTAAAGGAAGTTTGTAAAGCTCATTTTAAAACTTATAATGAAATTTTATTAAACTGTTGAAAAACATAAGAATATAGTTTATAATGTATTTAAGGAATGTTAAAATAAACAAAAGAGGTAACTTAATGAACAATAGTAAGTTTTCTGCATTTGCAGATTTTTTGGGGTTATGTAATTGTGATATTACACGTAAAGATTGTTGTAATTTTACCGGCTTGAAACACCCTGCCTTCACATTAGCGGAAATGATGGTAGTAATGCTGATTTTGAGTATTATTATGGCAGCGATGGCACCGGTCATGACAACAAGAAATAAGATTGACCAATCTTCCCCCTGGCAGTGGGCAAGTAACGGATCAGATGCATATTATGCCTTAGGTGACGCACAGGTCGCTATGCTCGGTCAGGAAAGAGCAGAAAATACCGACACATCATCCCGTTTAGTAATTAATGCACCTGA